>JAJZPM010000046.1 GCA_021811105.1 Nitrospirota bacterium
CTACGCTCTATGTCCGGAAGGACATTGTTCCTAATGCCCTGGAGATGAGCAAGCGGTATAAGAAGCTCTGGGCGCTTATTCAGGCGCTCTCCAAGGTCAACTGGGAAATACTTAACCTGCCGTAGGAGCGGGTTTTGGGGACGTTGGTTCTCAGAGTGCTTTGCTCTTAATCGATAAATCATAAAAACTTGCCAATGCCACGCCAGGCCCGCTTAGATATTCCCGGCGCCCTGCACCACATTATGGTGCGCGGCATAAACAGATCCATCATTTTCCGAGATGACGAAGACCCGCTGGCCTTATTTTTCCTTGTGGGTGCTAATCCCGAGCACCGCCCAGAGCGGTCAAAAACCGGTAAAGGCGGTGATGAGGGCTATGGCTGCAACCACAAAAGTCACTGTCTTCAGACCGGTGCTCATCTGTACAAGGTAGCCTACGAGAGCCAGCGCGATACCGACGATAAACCGTATGACTTTGTCGATGCCCCCAACGTTTTTTTTCATGGTATCATCCTTTCGTCGAGTTCAGCTGCGGCTTTCCGGGCCGCAATTACAGAAATTGCTATCTGTCTTATTAAGATTCTATCACTAAAAATGCTTTTGGGCTATTCCTGACTAATCAAACTGCTGTCTCTATTTTTTTGTGCAATATCGCATCACCTTCGTCGCGCTCATTCTATCGCGATAAGCTGCACGTCCATCACATTCGTGCCGGTCGGACCGGTGATCAGCAGGCCCCCCGCCTCTTTGAAATAATGGTAGGAGTCGTTGTTCGCAAGATACTCCGCAGCGCTCATCCCCTTCTCTTCTCCCCGCTTTACCGTGTTGCCGTCTGCGATTGCACCGGCTGCATCGGTCGGTCCGTCGGTGCCGTCGGTGCCGGCCGACAGAAATGAAATTCCGTCGACCCCTTCGATGCCGAGTGCAAATGCAAGGGCCAGTTCCATATTCCTCCCCCCGAGCCCGCTACCCCTGACCGTCACGGTCGTTTCGCCCCCGGATATCAAACAGACCGGCCTTGCTGAACGTCTGACGTTTCTTACCCCGATCGCTTTCTTCGCAAGCTCCTGCCCGACCTCTCTAGCCTCGCCCTGTACCTCCGAAGAAAGAATTTCGGCATCGAACCCGAGGGATTCGGCCATCTTCTTCCCCGCCACAAGGGCGTCTCTGTTGCTGCCGACGATGATGTTCTCGACTTTATCGAATACCGGCTGTCCCGCCTTGGGCGTTTCGGGGATCAGCCCTGCGGCGCCCTTTTCGAGGACTTCGATGACGCTGCGCGGACTCCTGATTCGTAATCCGTATTTCTCCAGGACGACAAGGGCATCGGCGTAAGTCGACCCGTCCGGAGACGTCGGGCCGGAGGCGATGACGTCTAGGTCGTCGCCGATCACATCCGATATGATGAGAGACAACACCTGGGCTGGATATGCCGCTTCGGCAAGCCTTCCGCCTTTCACACCGGAGAGGTGTTTCCTGACCGTATTAAGTTCATGGATGCCGGCCCCTGCCTTTAAAAGCAGTCCGGTCACCTCCTGTTTGTCGGAGAGAGTGATCCCATCCCGGGGCGAGACGAGAAGTGCCGAGCCGCCCCCTGATATGAGGCAGAGCACAAGGGTTTCTTTGTCTGCGCTGCGGAGAAGGCCGATGATCTCGCCGGCCGCTTTCCGGCCGTTTTCGTCCGGCAGGGGATGACCTGCTTCACGGACTGCGGTCTTTCGGAAATCGAAACCTTCGCAGTGGCCGTACCTGGTGATCACGACCCCTTTTTCGACAATATCCGAAATCCCTTCTTCGACTGCCAAGGCCATCGGGCACGACGCCTTGCCGAAGCCCGCGACAAAAACGCTGCCGAAGCCTCCTCTGGAGAAAACCGACCTGACTCTGTCAAGCTGGCGCTTCACCGATTCGTAGGGATCGGCGGCCCGCAGTGCCGCCCGGAAGATTTTCTCAAGCTGCGTGTCCCCGGCAGAAAAAAACATTCTCCTCCTCCACGCATAAAATTATGATGCCGACAGGAACATAATAGCATTGAACCCGACGGAAGGGAATGAGAAGGCGGGGAGGACCGCTTGTAACATCCGTCATCCGATGATACATTTTTAGTGAGAGCAGTGTCCCGGATTTTTCTTCAGACAACCCGCAGGAGGTGAAACGTGTCGGATTTTTATCAGACCGGAGTGGTGGCCACATTTCACAGGCTCGGAAGGGCGGACAGCGGGAAGATCGAGTCTGAACTCACCTGGTATTCCCATGAAAGGCCGATTGCGCTTGTATTGCCGTCTCTTTACATGGAACTCGGGGGCGACGCGCTGAAGGGCATTGTGAGGGAACTGAAGGGGGTCAAGTACGTCCGGGAGATCGTCGTTACGCTCGGGCCCGCCTCGGCGGAGGAATTCAGGAAAGCCAGAGGGTTCTTCTCGGACCTTCCCCAAAAGACGAGGATCATCTGGAACACGGGACCAAGACTGACAAAGATATACGATGCGATAGAATCAGCCGGTCTTCCGATCGGAGAGCAGGGCAAGGGGAGGTCGGCATGGATGGCCTACGGGTATATCCTGTCCCAGCAGGAGTTTCATGTCATCGCGCTGCACGATTGCGATATCATCACCTACAGCAGGGAGATGCTCGCCAGATTGTGCTACCCTGTGACGAACCCGAGCCTCGACTATGACTTCTGCAAGGGTTATTACAGCCGGGTCACCGACAGGCTGCACGGGAGGGCTACGAGGCTTTTGGTCACGCCGCTGATCAGGTCGCTCCAGAAGATCATAGGCTATCATCCTCTGCTCGTCTTCTTCGACAGCTTCCGGTATCCGCTTGCAGGCGAGTTCTCGATGGACATCGACATGGCGAGGGTGAACAAGATTCCCGGGGACTGGGGACTTGAGGTCGGTGTCCTTGCCGAGGTCTACCGGAACACGTCGCTGAGAAGGGTCTGTCAGGTGGACATCGCCGAAAACTACGAGCACAAGCATCAGGTGCTTTCTCCCGAAGACGCGACAAAGGGGCTTCACAAGATGTGCGTGGACATCTGCAAGTCGATCTTCAGGACGCTCGCGTCCGAGGGCGTCGTATTCTCGCAAGGACTGCTCAAGACGCTGGTCGCCACCTATGTGAGGACCGCGCAGGACCTGCTGAAGAGGTTTGAGGACGACGCGGCGATCAACGGTCTTGTCTTCGACCGGCACGAAGAGAGCCTTGCGGTCGACACGTTTACTAACGGCGTCAAGAAGGCCGCCGAGATCATCATGGAAGACCCGCTCGGAGTGCCTCTGATCGCAAGCTGGGATAGGGTCACGTCTGCAATACCGGACATCCTCTCGCAGATACGGAAAGCGGTGGAAGAGGACAACACGTAAGCTAACGGTTCATTCGGGCGGGTGCGGTATATTGTCTTTCACGACACCGAGCGGTTTAGGTCCTTCATGCTTTCTGCCCTTTGCGATGCCGAGGTACAAAGCGCTGTTGATGAGGCCTACGTGGCTGAAGGCCTGGGGAAAATTGCCGATCAGCCTTCCGGTTTCCGGTTCGACCTCCTCCGAGAGGAGGCCGAGGGGACTGACGTAGCCGAGCACGCTCGAGAATATCTTTTCGGCCTCCTCGATCCTCTCGGAAAGGACCAGCGCCTTTATCAGCCAGAACGAACAGAGGAGGAAACATCCTTCTCTCTCCGGCAGTCCGTCACTTCCCTCATAACGGTAGACCAGCCCGTTTTTGGTCATGAGCCGTTTCATTACGGCATTTATCGTCCCGATGACCATGGGGTCGTTATGGGGCAGAAGTCCCATCGGCGCAATGAGCAGGCCGGTTGCATCGACGTTCTCCGAGCCGAAGGACTGCACGAAGCTGTCGAGTTTCTTGCTGAAACCCTTTTCGAGGATCTCCGTCTTGATCTCTTCCCTTGTTTTCCGCCACTCTTCAAGGGGGGCATCAAACTGTTTCTCTACGGCGATCTTTAAGCCTCGGTCGATCGCCACCCAGCACATGAGCTTGGAATATACGAAATGGCGGTGGGTACCCCGCACTTCCCATATGCCCGAATCCTCTCTCCGCCAGGCAGCGCAGACGTAATCGACAATTTTTCTGAAGATGTCCCAGCGCTCCTCCGAAACCTCCTCGCCGTGCCTGCTCGTATCGTAGACGGCGTTCAGCAGCTCGCCGTATATGTCGAGCTGCCTCTGTTGCGAGGCAGCATTGCCGACCCTCACCGGCCTCGAATTCTCATATCCGGAGAGGTGGTCCAGCACCCGCTCTTCAAGATCTTCTCCGCCGTGCAGCGGGTATAGCGTTTTGATGTTCGAAGGTTCCCCTGCCTCCTCGGCGATTCTTATGACCCAGTTGCGGAAATTGCGCGCCTCGTCCGCATGCCCGAGGTGGAAAAGGGCCTGGTCGGTGAGAGACGCGTCGCGTACCCAGGAGTACCGGTAGTCCCAGTTGCGCGTCCCGCCGATCTTCTCCGGAAGCGAGGTCGTCGCTGCCGCGGCGATCGCGCCGGTGTCTGAATTCGACAGAAGCTTCAGCACCAGTCCGGAACGGACAGCAAGGTAATGCCAGGGTTCTTCGATCACGCTTGTTTCACGGTCGGAGGTCCCGGACCAGTCGTGCCAGTAGTTTTTCACCCCGGTCAGGAGCTTTTCATAATCTTTGTTCTGCAGGGGGTTGATGTGGTTGTACTGGAGCGCGAACCAAAGAGAATCGCCCGTCTTCATCATCACACTGCCGTTGGCTTCGCCGTCATGGAGGAACAAGGGGGCCGGCGACTGAAAAAAAAGGAATTCGTCCTGCCATCTGGCCGTGAGTCCGCTCTCCGCAGGTTCGATCTCAGGGATCACATCAGCGTAATTAAAGCGGGCCCTGAAGTTGACCGCCATCCTCACCATGCCCTTCAGACATTCCACTTTCCTGAAGACTGTGGAGATGGACAGGACACTCTGCATGCCTTTCACGGGCATGAAATCACTGATGACGACATCGCCCAGGGGCGTGGTGAAGGCCGTCTGGAGTATGTTGGTGTCGCCCATATAAGACTGCACGGAGTGATATTTCGTCTGCGGCCGTATCCAGAAATGGCCGCCCCTCTCCACGTCAAGGAGGGCGGCGAAGACCGAGGGGGACCCGAGCGAGGGGAGGCAGAGCCAGTCGATGGAGCCGTCTTTGCCGATGATTGCGCAGGTCTCCATGTTCCCGATGATCCCGTAGTCTTCAAGGTGCTTGAAATTCACGCCGGCTCCATTTAGAATGCAAAAGCTTACGACAAGGGAACTACGTTCCCAATTCAGGATAGCATTCATAGGACTTCATTTCAATCTTTGTCGGACGGCGGCACCAGGCCGCACACATCCTCATGAAGACTTGACAGGACGTGTATTCGCGCTAAACTAAAACCACTTGCGGACGGCACACCGTAAAAAAATAAGAAATGAACGGGAGGAGACATGATGAAACTCGGAGAGTTATTCCAGACTCAGGATTGGAAGAAGGAAAAACACGTGCCGGTGATCGAATGCCCCGATTCGGTGAAGAGCGGGGAGAAATTCCAGATCACCGTGACGGTCGGCAAGGAGGTCCCGCACCCGAATACCACCGAGCACCACATCAGGTGGGTCCAGGTATTTTTCCATCCGGAGGGCGAGAAGTATGCGTATCAGCTCGCCAACTGCGAGTTCACCGCCCACGGCGAGTCGGCGGCAGGGCCGAACCAGGGGCCTGTGTACACGGACCACAGCGTAACGGTGGCGGCCGCGCTGTCGAAATCCGGCACGATCCACGCCATGAATTTCTGCAATATCCACGGGCTATGGGAAAACAGCAGAGAGGTCAAGGTGACGTAAAAAGAGGGCGCATCCGGCCGCCAATGGGGGCCGGAAAGGATTTCGGGAGGTTATGCAGCATTTCCCGGGTCGATTTTCTTATAATAGAGCTATGGAGAACCAGGATACGCATGCCTTGCAGAAAGGGGGTGTTTAACGGGAAACGGTTGATTTAGGGGAGAGAAGCAGTTGTCAGAAAAATATTAACAAAAGACAAGAGAGGTTAAACGAGGTAACATGAGAAAAAAAATAAGCAGGATTACTGTTCTTGCGGTGCTGCTGCTGGCTGCGGCCGGCTTTGTGATATTCAACGGGCAGGACCGCAGTGTCATGGCATCGAGTGAGAAGGTGGTCAACGTAAAAGTCGTAGATGCAAAACCGGCTCCCACCTTTAACGGCATCGCCTATATCGCAGGTCACGGCGGCCATCTCGCCATTATCGACATGAGGACGATGAAGTCGCCGACGGACATAGAAAAAGACAGGATCGTCCTGACGGAGGCCGGCTCGGAGATGGAAGGCAAGATCGCCGGGATGTCCTTCGAAGAAGTAAAGAAGGCCGGCGGATCCCATGGCCAGGCGCTTATTCACGAGAAAGGTGACAAGGTCCTCGTCGCCGGGACGCTGAACGGAGATGTCTACAAGGTGGACCTGAATACCGGCAAGAAGGAAGGACCCTTCAAGGTCGGCGAGAAGTTCTGCGGCGCCATTGTCGGTCCCGACGGGAAGGTCTACTTTGAAGACATGGCGGACGGCAATGTGTACGTATGGGATTCCAACACGCTGAAGACCGTAGACAAGATGCCTGTCGGCAAGGCGGTCTGCGGCATCCAGTGGACCAAGGGCGCTAAAAAGGCGTACATCACCGATATGCCTACCGGCATCGTCTACGTATATGACTGGAAGACGAAGAAGAAGATCAAAGAGATCACGAGTCCCGAGATGACCTTTATCCATCAGGCGCGGATGACCCCGGACGGGAAATACCTCTGGGTCAGTGCTCCGAACGAGTTCGATCCGGGCCTGAAGCCGGGAACGCATAAGAGCCAGGTCATCATCATCGACACGAAGACGGACGAGATTGTAAAGAGGCTGGTCCTTCCGGATAACATCAGGCCGCATGACTTCGCCTTCACGAAAGACGGAAAGTACGCCTTCCTGTCATCGAGGACATACGGCGACGACAGCAAGCTCGTAGTGATGGACAGAAAGACAGACGACATCGTTGAGACAGTGTCCGCCTGCGCGTCGTGCCATCAGAAGTACGGCATACAGGTGAAGATCGACAAGGGTTCGCCCCTTCTCTGCGGCATCGAGGTCGACTGGCATCCGGGCAAGAAGTAATAACCTTTATTAAACCGCTCCCGCGATGCGGGGCCGGCTGATGCACACAAAAACGGGCATGCCTCAGGACATGCCCGTTTTTGTTTTCTCCCGGTGACAGGCATCACGGAATCTCCGCGCCGGGTCTCTCCTTACCGCGTATGCTATAATTGTTTCTACATTACGCAGACGAAGGGGGCTATATGCAATTTTTCCTTTTTCTTGCATTATTGATCGCGGCGGTCCTCGTGCTCTTTGCGGTCCAGAACGCGACGGTCGTCACGTTGAGTTTTCTTACCTTCCACTTTGTGGGTTCTCTCGCGTTTATTCTCGTCGTAGTTTTTGCCGCCGGTTTTCTCGCAGGCGTTCTCATGTCGGTCCCGTCCATTCTCAGGAAAGGCTCGGCTGTCCGGGAGCAGAAGAGGAAGGTGAAGCAGCTCGAGGAGGCCCTGAAGAAGGCCACGCCGCCCCGGCCCTCCGGGAGCGAAGACCAGCCGCCTTCGGGAACCGGCACGCTGTAGTGAATTTGTTTGTCTCGATCACCCTCCCCGGTCAGCGGAACAGCTGCAGCTGGTCTTTCCTAAGCTGAGGAATGCGCTCTTCGGGAAAGCGGAACGTATTTTTGAATATCCTGTAGGCAGATGATTCTCACGGGCCCGCGTGATAATGTTTTGACAAGGAGGAAAAGATCATGTTGTGCGCTTTTTCGAAACTGGACAGGGAAAAGATCGAGACCATTAACCTTCCAGTTGCATAAAGATTGTAAATTAACAGCCACAAAAGCTTGATTGACGGGCTCTTGAGCCTGATGACACTCCTTATGCTGGAGTTCACCGAATGTTACCTCCAGGTCATAGTTTTTTTTCCGTCATGCCCGAGGTTCTCAGTCGGGCATCCATGTTTTCTTAAGAATGGATTCCCGCCTAAAGACTGCGGGAATGACGGCCTAAATACACACACTTTATGCAACGTTAGGGTTAAGTCTGCCGAGAAGAAGGTGGGGAAGACACTGCTGGCGTTCAGCTGCCACGATGTTGCGGCTGCAACTCTCACCCCAGAGGAACTCGCTGCGGTACAAGAGACGGAGAAGAAACTCGGAGTTGTGTTGGTGGCCGTAAAGTCATAGACGCGGTCAGTCGACCGGGCCACGCATAACAAGCACGTCTATTCTGCCGCCTCCCCTGCGACGATCTTGTAGCCCAGTTTTTCGACAGTCTCTCTCGTGAGCTTAAGGAGAGCGTCTTCGCGCACCTCCGATTCGTCGAAGGTGATGGCGACCTTTCCGTCCTCGGTTGTGATCGAGTCCACGCCCCGCATGTTCCCGATGAAGTGCATCAGGGCCAGTGAACACTCGCCGCAGAATTCCTTTTCGACATTGAGATATGTTTTTTTCATAATTCAAGTATACCGCAAAAGCGTCGGCGTCCATAGCTCCTCGCGACGGGACGCAGAAGAAGTGGGAAATGACAGTGCATGTGTCGGCAGTTCGGAGTATAATAATGCGCCAGGAAACATCTATTCCCGGAGGACAGGATGTGGATGACGATCTGCAGAGCCTCCCGCTGCCGGAGGAGGAAAAGCGGCGGCTTCTGTTATCGGCGAAGAGATGGCATGAATCACAAGCAAATCCTGCCGCACGTCAGCGGCGGTCTTCTCTGCCTGCGGAAATCACGCCGGAGAGGATGTCAAGGACCGCTTTGGTCCATCCTTCCGGGCCGACGCCGCCGGCCCTGATGAGACCGGGGACGTTCAGGCCTTCTGCGTAATTTCCTTCAGGTTGCTGTACCAGGACAGGGATGTCTACCTCCTGCAGCATCGGGAAATCGTTCGGTCTGTCACCCAGGCCGACGGTGATGATATCGCCCATCTGTCTCCGGTAGAGGGCCGACAAGACAGAGATGGCTGTCCCTTTATTGCTGTCCCCGAGTATATGAAAGAACCTCCCCTTCGTGCAGTTGAAGCCCTTCCTCGTTATCGCATCGACAAGTCCCTTTTCATCCTCTTCATTGCCCTGAAAAAGAAAGGGTTCGTCAAAGTCCCTTTTTTTCGAAAGCTCCGCCTCGAAAACGGTCAGCCCGGAGATCTCCGCTACCTCCCCGGCCGACATGTCCCCGAAGCCCCAGAGGTCGAATCCCTCCGCCATCAACGATCCTACCGCCTCTCTCAGGTCCGAATACCGGGCCCCGAGCCTGATCACCGTGTAATCGGGCTCTTCCGTCACTGCGGGGTGCACATCCCGTACGTCGAAATCGAAGTAGCCCTTTGGGATGAATATCCCGCCGCCATTTTCCGAGACAAAGGGATGACGGTTGGCGAGTTTCTTCCGGTAATATTCGATCTCGGCCTTTGTCTTGCTCGAGCAGATGATGAGGGGAAGCCCGCCATTCCTGAGGAGCTTGAGTGCGGGCAGCGCCTTCTCGAAGGAATAGGTGGCGTGATCGAGAAGCGTGCCGTCGAGGTCGGTAAAAAAAACGAATTTTCCCATCACCTCTAAGAATACCATACCATTACGGAGCGGACCATCACAAAGCACAATCTGAAATGAAGACAATTTGTAGGGGAATTTGCTTTAATAGGATAAGGGAATATCGTATTGAAGGCGTTCGTGTAATGACTGACTTTTTTGCCGGACAGATGGATTATATCTATTTCTCCTACGGGCTTGCCTTCATAATGCTTGCGGCCGTCTGCTACGTCATGATGCGGCAGAAATCGCAGGTCCTTCCCTGGATATGGCTTGGTCTGTTCGGTCTTTCTCACGGGATACATGAGTGGCTTAATATTGTCCTCCTGACGACCGGAGACAGCGGGTTGGTGAAGACCTTGCTCGTCGCCTTCGTCGTTCTTTCGTATCTGTTCTTGATCGAGTTCGGCCGCGCGGGGCTGGCGGGTTTGCGCGGAAAGGGACCGGGGCTCTGGGTATATGCCCTGCTTCTCCTTTTGGCTTCCCTGGGAGGGTTGGCCGGGTTAAACGGTCTGGATGTCTCGGTGCGTTATTCACTTGGTTTTGTCGGCGGACTCTGGGCGGCCAGTGCCCTTTACCTCGCGGCGCGGAAGTCCGACACGCGGTCGGGTCGCTGGCTCTCTCTTGCCGGTATCGCCATCTTTCTCTATGCGGTTGCCACTGTGGTCAGCGTGCCCGCCGTTTCTTTTCCGCCTTCGTCATGGCTGAACCGTGACGTTTTTTCCCATGTCTTCGGATTCCCTGTTGCAATGGTAAGGGGTGCCATTGCGATCATCGCCGCCTCGTCCCTCTGGGCCTTCTCCAGGATCCCATCAGCCGAGAGGGGTGTAGTTTCAGAGCCAAAACACGTCTTTCGTCCCGTTGCGGCTATGCTGGTGGTGATTGCCGCGGGATGGATGGTGACCGAGTTTGCCGGCAATGTTGCACGGGATCAGACTCGCAAAGAGGCGGATCTCTATGTCAATTCGCTTTCCATTCAATTCTTGCGAATGCTGGAAGGCGCGCAACACGAGGCCCTCCAGAAGGCTTCTTCACCGGAAGTGATAAAGGCATTGCAGTCTGGGAATCCGGGGGATTTGAAGAAGGTTTACCCGATCATGTCGGCATGCAGGAACAGCCGGTTCCTCGATTCCGACCTTCCCTTTTGTTACCTTATTGATCCGGCGGGCAGGACCGTCGCCTCCTGCAACCGCATGAATGCGAGGCTCAATGAGCATGAATCTCCTTTCATACGCGGGATGTTCCGCAATGGGTCAGCGCCGCTGATAGATTCGATATCGGGGGTCAAGGGGTATTATTTCCTCGACAACGATCTGCTTGCACAGAGTTATTACGTCGTAACTCCCGTGAGGAACGAAGAGAGACGCTCTATAGGCTTCATCGTGATCAGAGAGCCGCTTGTAGATTTTGAGGCCGCCATCGCAAAGCACCCTTTTTGCTTCCTGATAGACCCTCACGGGATAGTTTTTCTCTCAAGTCGCAGCGACATGCTCCTGGCGGGCCTCTGGCCCCTCGGTGAACGGGCCCGCAAGGATCTCGTAGCTTCCGGCCAGTTCGGCGCCGGGCCTTTCACCGCCTTTCTCCCTGGGGAGGTGAGCGACGGCCAGTATGCCTCGATAAAGGGAGAGCGGGTCCTTGTGACGCGAAGGCATCTCGGCAGCAATAACTGGTCGCTTGTGCTGATGACCCCGATCAAAGAGATAAAGATATACCGGATATTTGCCATATTCGCGACTTTTGTCTTTTCCTGCCTTATCATCGGTTTTTTCGGGGCCCTGCATTTTACGCGCGAGTCTGCGGCCCAGATCGCGCTTTCGGAACGCCGGCATCGGAGTCTCGTCGAAGGCTCTCCGAACTGCGTCATCCTCTTTGACGGTGAGGGCAGGTGTGTGACGGTCAACAGATCGGGGGCCGACCTGCTTGGCCGCCGTGAAGAGGACTTGGCCGGCAAAAATATCGGCGAGCTTTGGCCGGAGGCCGGTGGCGGGCTGGACGGTATTGTCGACGATGTCCTGCAGGGAAAAAAGCGGCAATTCGACGCCGGGAACGCGCGGCCCGACGGCAGACGGGTGGAATGGACCGCCGTGCTCAATCCCATCCTCGATCCGGACGGGAGCATCCGGAGCTTTGTCGGGATATTCATGGACGTCACCGAGCGGAAAGAGGCCGAAAAAGAGCTCCGCCGATACCATGAGCACCTTGAAGAAATGGTCAGGGAACGGACCGCGGAGCTGTCTGAGGTGAACGCGCGGCTCGAGCAGGAGATCGTGGAGCGGAAGCTGACCGAAGAGGAACTGAAGAGGCACCGCGAGCACCTTTCGGAATTGGTGAGGGAGCAGACGGCGGACCTGGTCAGCTCCAACGAATTTCTGCAGCTCGAGATCTCGGAACGAAGACGTGCGGAAGAGGAACTGAAGAGTTTTTCTCAGAGGATCGAGACGATCATCAATTCATCGAGCGACATCATCCTCATGAAGGACACGGACCTGCGATTCCTCGTCGTGAATGAGCAGTGCGCGAAATTTTTCGGCGCCCCGATCCGCGATATTATCGGGAAGACCGACTTTGACTTTATGGGCGATGAGGCGGTACGGGAATGCAGGAGATCGGACGAGGCGGCGCTGCAGGCCGAAGGGCCCCATGCGGCAGAGGAAAGGGCCGGTGACATGTGGCTGCATGTTGTGAAGCAACGGGTGCTCGATGAGGCCGGTAACGTCACCGGTCTTGTCGCCGTGATCCGGAATATCACGGACCGAAAGCGTGCGGAAGAGGAACTGAGGAAATACCATGAACAGCTCGAGGAGATGGTGAGGGAACGCACCTCCGAGTTGTCCCTCGCGAATGAGCGCCTGAACAGCATGAACGAGGCCTTGCGTGACAGCGAGGAGCGTTTCCGCTCCCTCTTCGATCTTGCCTCCGACTCCATCTTCCTGGTGGACCCCTCTGCGGCGGTCGGTCCCGCCATCGTGGATGCCAATGTGGCCGCTTGCACGGTAAACGGATATTCACGCGAGGAGATGATAGGTAGACCTGTTGCCTTTCTGGACGTCCCGGAGAGCGCAAGATACATGCCGCATATCATAAAACGCATTATGACGGGAGGCGCGGTCACCTTCGAGGTGAGCCGCGTGCGCAAGGACGGGACTGTCTTTCCCGTGGAGGTCTCGGCGCAGCTCATCCACCTGTCCGGAAGGCCTTACATTCTTGCGATCGACCGAGACATTACCGAACGGAGACGGATGGAGGACGCATTGAGGGAGGTGAGCCGCCAGCAGGAGGCCATTCTGAATAACATCCCGGACCTTGCCTGGTTAAAGGACAAAGAGAGCAGGTTCATCGCTGCGAACGGTCCGGTGGCCGCTGCGTGCGGGGTCGCGTCTCCGGCTGAACTGGTCGGCAAAAACGATTTCGACGTATGGCCGAAGGAACTTGCCGAAGGGTATCTGGCGGACGACAGGGAGGTCATGAGCAGCGGAAAACGGAAACGCGTCGAAGAAACGATAGTGGACAAGGAAGGGAACACGCATTGGATCGAGACAATCAAGACCCCTATCTACAACGACGAAGGCGAGGTGATCGGCACGGCCGGCATTGGACGTGATATCACCGGCCGCAAGAAGGTCGAGGAAGAGCTGGAGCGGCACCGCGGGCACCTGGTCGAGATGGTGGAAGAGCGCACGGTGGAACTGAAGACCGCGGTGCAGCTGCTCACAAACGAAATCAATGTCCGCAAGGTCGCGGAAGAGACGCTCAAACGGAACGAGACGAAGTTCAGGGAGCTCTCCAGGGAGTTTCATACCCTCCTGGACGCAATGCCGGACACGCTGATCCTGCTTTCACCCGATCTCGAAGTGCTGTGGGCCAACAAGAGCGCCGCATCGGCAATGGGAAAGACGGTGGAGGAGCTGACGGGGCGTCACTGTTATTCACTATGGTACAACCGCCCGGTACCCTGCGATGAATGTTATGCGCTCAAGAGCTTCAGGTCAGGGGAGGCAGAACAGGCCCAACTGCTTACCCCGGCGGGCAAGCTGCTTGAGGCGAGGGCCTTTCCCATAAAGGACGAAGAGGGAAGGGTGCCCAGCGTAATCATCTTCCTCTCCGACATCACGGAGAAGACCGCACTCCAGGCGGAAGCAATGCGCGCAAGCCATCTTGCGTCGCTGGGGGAGTTGGCCGCGGGTGTGGCGCATGAAATCAACAACCCTATCAACGGCATAATAAATTATGCGCAGATCCTTGCCAACAAGATCGCTGCCGGCACGAAGGAAAACGATATCGCCGTCAGGATCATCAAAGAGGGCGACCGCATCGCCGGCATCGTCCGCGGTCTTCTCTCCTTTGCGCGGGAGAGAAAGGAAGAAAAGGTCCCCGCGACGATCCAGAAAATCATGGGCGACACCATAACGCTGACCGAGACGCAGATCCGCAAGGACGGCATCGGCCTTACGGTCGATATCCCCGACGGCCTGCCCGAAATCCTGGCCAACCCGCAGCAGATCCAGCAGGTCTTTCTGAACATCATCAGCAACGCACGGTATGCGCTGAACCAGAAATATCCCGGGACCCACGAAGACAAGAAATTCATGATTGTCGGCGAGCAGATCTCTGTCGACGGCGTTCCCCATGTGAGGACCACATTCCATGACAGCGGTACCGGTATCCCGGCCGAAGTCATGGACAAGGTGATGAACCCGTTCTTTTCGACAAAGCCGGGCGGCCAGGGGACGGGTCTGGGGCTGAGTATCAGCCACGGGATCATCAGAAACCACGGGGGCAGACTCTCGCTGGAGAGCGTCGAAGGGGATTACACCACGGTGAGGATAGACCTGCCGTCAAGGAGGGGAGATGGAACATAAGGGAAGAATCCTGGTCATCGACGATGAAGAGAGCATCCGGTTTACTTTCGAGACTTTTCTCTCTGATGCGGGTTATTCGGTGCAAACGGCTGCGGACTATGATCAGGCGGTCGCCCTGATTGAAAAGACGGATTTCGAACTCATCTTTGCGGACATCATTCTCGGAGGAAAGACCGGCATTGATGTCATGAGGGAGGCGAGGGCGCGCAACTTTACCTGTCCGATCGTGATGGTTACGGGTGCGCCCAACGTCGAAAGCGCTTCGGAGGCGGTGAGGCTCGGCGCCTTCGATTACATTCCGAAACCGGTGCATCAGGACACCCTGCTGCACGTGGCGAAAATGGCCTTCGGGCATAAGGCCTTGAGCGACGAAAAAGAGAAATACCGCCGGCATATCGAGGCGATATTCAGAAGTGTGAAGGACGGCATCGTGACGGTAGACGATTCGCTGAGGGTGGTGGAGATCAATGAAGCGGCCCAGCGGCTCTGCGGCATCGGCAGGAATGCCATCGGAGAAGTCTTCAGTGCCGTACCTCTTGGGTGTGAGAAAAACTGTCTCAATGTATTCGTGGAGACGATCGGCACTAAGCGGCCCGTGGAAAGGAACCGCGTCGAGTGTCATCCCAAAAACCGCTCCGGTCATGTGGTGACGTTGTCCTCCTCCCCGCTCCTGGATCACCTGGGCAGTTTTTCGGGCGCGGTGCTTGTCATAAGAGATGAGACGAGACTATCCGATCTGGAGCGGGACCTGAAGGAGCGCAGGCAGTTTCACAATATCATAGGCACAAGCGAGAAGATGCAGGAGATCTACACCCTGATCGAGAACCTTGCGGACGTCCAGACCACTGTTCTGATTACCGGCGAGAGCGGGACAGGCAAGGAACTGGCGGCGGAGGCGGTGCACTACAAAGGTCTTCGCAGTCGGCGGCCGCTCGTAAAAGTGAACTGCTCGGCCCTCTCCGAAAACCTCCTCGAAAGCGAACTCTTCGGCCATGTCAAGGGGGCTTTTACCGGGGCCGTGAAAGATAAGGTGGGCCGTTTTCAGAGGGCTGACGGGGGCACGATCTTCCTCGATGAAATCGGCGACATATCTCACAGGATCCAGTTGCGGCTGTTGCGGGTGCTGCAGGAGATGGAATTTGAACGCGTGGGGGAGTCGACCCCCATCCGGGTTGACGTTCGGGTCATAGCCGCCACAAACCGTGATCTTGAGGCTAAGGTGAAGAAGGGCGAGTTTCGCGAGGACCTTTACTATCGTCTGAAGGTGGTCGAAATAACTCTCCCGCCGCTGAGGGACAGAACGGAGGACATCCCTTTTCTTGTGAATCATTTCATCGAAAAGTTCAATAAGGAGATGGGCAAGCAGATTACGGCCGTGACAACGGACGTCCAGGAGCGCTTTATGGAGTATCCCTGGCCGGGGAATATTCGGGAGCTTGAGCATACCCTTGAACACGCGTTTATCCTCTGCCGCCAGAATATGATCTCACTGGAACATCTTCCCGGTCATCTCAAGACCCTTGTCCGAAGCGAACCAAAGTCTTCGCAGGAACGGGAGAAGGACGAACAGGGGGAAATCCTTCGTGCGCTGGAGAAAACGGCCTGGAACAAGGCGAAGGCGGCAAGACTGCTTGGTTTTGACCGGAAGACCCTTTACAGGAAGATGGAGAAATACAACCTACCAAAAAGTGAGGCATAGTGATGTTGTTTGCTACATATACGTGGCGCTCAGGTATGTGGCATGCCCCAACATTTATATGCTCCATTGGTCTTTAACGCAACCGTTTTTTGAATTGTCTGGAAAAGTTTTCCCTGCCTATATTAAATTCTGCATCTTGTAACACAGCGTTTTTTCGAAATAATATTACTATCTTCCAGTCCGGCTGAACATGAAAGTCGCAATCTGGAGCCGAAACAGACCTTTTGACGGCCATCGGGTATGTTTCTTGTAAGTATCAGGATACAGGAAAATGCAACGAGGGCCAAGGCGCATTTATAACAGTGAAGGAGTTAGAGGGTGAAAATATGATGCGAGATGTTACCACTTATAGGCCGGTGTCCGGCAAAGGACAGGGGAACGTTGGAAGTACCGTGGCGATGGTCAGTGAGACTCAGAGCACACTTTGCCCTTTTATACAGAAACCTTTTGACGAGTGTTATTGCACCAGCACGAGCAGCCTTTATGCCGAGGCAACGATATACTTTTGCGGCGGGCATTTCAGGGCATGCGAGATTTACGTGAAAAACATGAAGGGAAGGGATAATCAGGGATGAAATGTCCCCATCTGGTGTGTTGGGTCATCGCCTCCTGCAAGGCCGGCGATAAACCTTATGTGCCGAGTATCTGCGAACTTGATGAGTACTGCAATGGTCCGCAGCATGAGAAGTGTCCTTTGTACAGGCACGTTGACTCATGCGAGTCTGTTCCGATTATCTAAAGACATCGTGAGGCATCTTCGGGAAGGCGATTGGAATTTATTTCTTTTTTTAGGGTATCTGTGACGGAGTATTTGAGAAAAGGGAACTCGTCAATCACAGGAAGGAGGCAGGTCATGGGTGTGAAGGGACTCGCGGAAGGAATCATATTACAGTCTATAGAGGATCTATGGAACGAGAACCTGAGGGATGAATGCATCGCCTTCTTTAGAGGAAAGGAATTCAGTATTTGCGCCGAGATTGCGGGCATGAACCTGGCCGATCAGATAAAGCTGCTCGGCCTCGTCAAGGGCATAGTAAACGATGGGGACAAAGGCACGAAACAGAAAAGGACCGTCTTCGGCGAAAAGACGAAAAGACCGTCAAAGATGCCGCGAAGATTGCACCGTTTCTTACAGGCGGTGCCGTGACAGTCAACGGTCCCCTGAGATCACTTCGCTGAGCACTTTGCCGAGTTCGGACAGGTTGTAGGGTTTCGCCAACACCCCCTTGAATCCAAACTCCCTGAAATTGGACATGATCAGGTCCTCGGAATATCCGCTCGAAACAATCGCACTGGCATGGGGATCAACTTCGAGCAGTTTCTGGACCGCCTCTTTGCCGCCCATTCCGCCGGCGATGATCAGGTCGATGATCACCGCGTCAAAAGGCCGACCCGACTCCATGCCCTTCCTGTAGAGCTCTATCATCTCCCGCCCGTCGCGGGCAAAGCTCGCCGTGCATCCGCATTGGCCGAGCATCCTGTCGATGACGTTTCTGACCATATCTTCGTCGTCCATGACAAGTATCCGCTTGTCGCCGGGAAGAAGGACCTTCCCGCCGGCCTTCTCTTCAGGGGTCTTACCGAGGGCGGCGGGAAGATATATCGTAAATGTCGTTCCGATCCCGACTTCGGATTCGACAGTGATGCGCCCGTTATGGCTCCTGACTATCGAGAAGGCACTTGCGAGGCCCAGACCGCTTCCTTTCTGCTTCGTGGTGAAGAAGGGATCGAAGATCTTGTCCATGTGGTTTTTTTCGATGCCCGCCCCCTGGTCCGTGATCGCCAGCTTCACGTAGGCACCCTCTCTTAACGAAGGTATCAGCGCCGGGTCGGCGATCACGTTTTCGGCGCTGATTTTGACGAGACCCCCCAGCGGCATCGCCTGGCATGCGTTCGCAAGAAGGTTTGTGATAGCCTGCCGTATCTGTCCCTCATCAGCCTCGACCGGCCAAAGGTTCTGCGGGACAAAGGCTTCGCAGCGTACGGCCGACTCCTTCGCAACAAATCCGGTTAGGTCTCTGATCAATTCTTTTAGGGAGAGGGTCTTTGTGAACGGCGCACCGCCCTTTGAAAAAGTCAGTAGCTGGCGGGTGAGGTCGCTGGCCTTGAGGGAGGCTTTTTCCGCTTCGGAGAGGATGTCGGACACCTCGGTGCCGGGTTTGGCATACATCTTTGCGAGCATGATGTTGCCGGTAAGGGCAGTCAGGATGTTGTTGAACTGGTGCGCCAACCCTCCCGCCAGTACGCCGAGGGACTCGAGCTTCTGCGCTTTCTGGAGTTCGTACTCCATCTTCCGCCTCATGCTTATGTCGAGCAGACTGCCGATTATGGCACGTTTTCCATCATAGGACGTTACTGTGCCCTGGACTTCGACGTCCACCACCGTCCCGTCTTTCCTTATCCCCCTGAATGTGTAGTGGATGCTCTGCACCTCTCCCCGAAGGCGCTTGCTGACATTTTCCGCCACGAGTTCCCGGTCTTCCTCCACGATGAGGTCCATGACTTTTACAGAAGACAAGAGCTCTTCCTGGGTGTACCCTACGATTTCGGCGAATTTCGGGTTCACATAGACGAACCGGTCGTCCCGGACAATATAGATGCCGATAAGAGACTGCTCGACAAGATTTCTGAATTTTGACTCGGCCGAAAACAGGGCCGCCTCGGCCTTCTTGCGCTCGGTTATGTCCCGCACCACCTCGATCCCGGCGACTACCTTGCCGTCCGAATCTCTGAGGGGCGACGCCTTGATTTCGACGCAGAAGTCACTTTCCTTCCTCCTGGCTGCCTTTTCAAGGACATGTATCCTTCCGTCCGCAAAGGATCTGGCGACCGGACACCCCGGACAGACATGAGCATTGTCAGCATACGCCTTGTAGCAATATTCCCCTTTCCGGTCTCCCATCAGATTTTTGTGGACCTCATTCTGGTACAGGACCTTGAAGTCTCTGTCCTGGATGCTGATGCCGTCTCCGATTGCGGCGATGATTGCGTCGGTCTTGGCCTTTTCTTCGTTGGTCATCTCGATCGCCATTCGCATGACCTTTTCGATGCGGCTGTGCTCAGCCCTGAGCGCGTCCGCCTGTCGGCGTATTTCCGCAAGTTCTCCGATGAGCTGTTCTTTTGTCTTGTCCTCGTCTCTCATATCGTCCTAACCCCGGTGGATAATAAAATCATGCACCGCGACCCCCTTCTGTATTCCCGGTATCAGCGCGAAAAAGGCCGCGACTTTTTTGTTTTTATAATACCATTTTCGGTGATTTCTGAAAAACATCCGGCGGGGAAAAAGTCCGGAAATGCAGGGCTGGTAAAGCTTCCGCGGTCTTTGGCAGATTCAGAGGACCGGCCTCAAACAACGCGTTCTTCCAAAGAGGTTTGGTCGGGGCGAGAGGATTCGAACGTCTAGCCCTAAAAATAAGCTGCTGAAATATAAAGACAAAGCGAATCTTTTTCTAGATTACAGAACCGCTACCGAACATTATCACTATCCATGGACTAGGCCCAGTTTCTGTGCCCGGCTACAACACCGTCACAACAAGGCATTGACAGGCACCAATATAACTGACGCATTTATAAAATAATTCTGATATAATTTTAACGGTCGAGAGCCAATACTTAATAAAAATGAGAGGGATACTTGTCTAAGAAGCTAACATCAGAGGTGTACCCAAATTCACCACTTGTTGAGGTGATCTTTGAGATAAGATTTCCTGGGGAACCGGTGGTCGAGTGCAGACGCGACATTTTTTATGAATCAGTGCGGCGTGAATATTCACAGGTGTTAGTGCCCCAAATAAAAGAAGGGAGTTTTGTTGCCCTTGAGCCGTACCGTTTTGAAAAAAAGGATAAGTCTTCCGGCGTCATGTTGGCGATGAATAAATTTTCCTTTTACTGTCGAAAGTATCCGGGGTTTGCTGAATTCAAGAAAGAATTCATGAAGCTTCTTCAAGGATTCAGGAAAGCATATCCGAAAATAGATACCCTCACAAGAACTGGTTTTAGGTATGTCAACATTATCCCTTTCACCAGAGAGGATGGAATATTGCCTTTCAGTAAATTTTTGAAAATGTCGATTCAAACGCCACCGTCGATACCGCCGCAGTATGAAAATATAAGCTTAGGATTAATTTCAAAAACTGCAAACGGTTCTATAACGGCAAGGGTTGAAACAGTAAAGTCTGCTGATCAAAAGGGCGAAGCTATTCTTCTTGATCTGGATTACGCCAAAGAGAAGGGAATAAACATTCGGGGTGTTAGCAAGTATTTGGAAGAAAGCCATAGCTTTTCTCGCCAGCTATTTGAAGACTTAATTACTGACGACTATCGGGCATTCTTGAGGGGAGATACCTTATGACTTATGCAACTTATCACGGCCACCAAGCTCGGGACGTTGCGAGAGAGGCAGTTTCAGCCTTTGCGTCGTCAACTCATTTCCCGGCAGGGACGGCTCAAGAGCGCATTCCTGAATTCGGAGGCCAGAGTCTGTTCGCACCGATCTGGTCAGTCACTGACAGGACAAAGAAACGGCAGGTTTCTAAACCGATTAAAGTACATATTTATTTTGAGGGCGACGTTTTTTTCGCTGAGAATGAGACTCTTGTGGTGGTAGGTACAGGCAGTTCACCGACTGAAGCGATTGATGATTTAGGCAGGCACATCATCCATTTTTATCAGTATTACAAGAGACTATCATGGGACAAAGTAACAGGTGATGCCCTAAGGCTGAAGAAAATATATGAGACCCTCTTTATTGAGACCAGGTAACGGTGCCGATAGAGCGGAAACAGATTGAGACTTCGCTCCGGAAGAAGGGGTTTGTTCAGGAGGGCGGGGATCACAGATATTACTATCATGAGGTAGAGGGGAAAAGAACCGGAGCATATACTTTTATATCTCATGGCAGCGGATATAAGGTCTATGGCGACAATCTTCTAAAAGCTATGAAAATACAACTGAGATTAGACTCGACAAATCAAGTTAAACGATTGCTTGAGTGCCCAATGGATGCTGCCGAATATAGGACAATATTGCAACAAAAAGGTATCATCTGAAAACGCCTCATATACGCTCCCTGAAACATACAGGCAATTGAGACTCCCGCCCCCTGCCCTTTATTGACAGATTGTCCTTAATCTGGGATACTGATCCCAACCATGTCAGTCGGTTATATTTATGTCCTATCAAATTCAACTATGCCGGGTCTATTGAAGATCGGTTTCACCAATCGTGATGTTAAAGATCGTGCCCTGGAACTTTCGGCCGCTACGGGCGTTCCCACGGCCTTTGAAATTGAATACTATTGCCTAACAAGCGACGTAGAGGCAGTTGAAGTAGAAGCCCATAGTGCCTTGTCCAAGTACCGGCAGCCGGGGAAAGAATTCTTTTCGGTCTCGCTCATAAATGCAGTTAAAATAATTGACTCTTTGATACGAGATGTGAGGCCTGATCGTTTCTCACGCGTAAGAGCAGAGCCGGTAAACTGGGGGTCTGTTCTCTATGTTTGCCCTACTTGCGGAGCGAAAAACACGTCTTGGCAGCAGTGTGCCGGTTGCGGTAGAGAGCGTATTGGTTAAATCTTCCCCTTTGATTCCAGGTATCTGAGAATGCAGTCTTTGTGCTAACGACCAGTTAATGACATAATCGATGGCGCGTTGAAGGTCTGGAAGGCCTTCAGCGATCATAAGGACGAGGGAGGACACAGCATTCTGAAGCTCTCCCGGAAGTCAGGCGGCGAGGTGACCTATCCTATCCCTCTGGACCTCTGGAATGATTTGCAGAAGCACGTGGAGGAAAAGAGGCCGGACGATTTCATATTCGTCCATGAGGAAGGCGCACCCTTTGGCCTAAACTGTATGCCGCGTGCCTGGAAGAAGGCTTGTAAAGACGCGAAGGTTAAATATATCCCTCTGCAGCAGGCATCACGTCACAGCATGGCGTCACAGATCATGGCAGACGCCAAGAGAAGGGCGATCGAAGAGATTCAGAACAAGCTCGGCCACTTCAACAAGCAGACTCAAAAAGCCTACGTCATCGACTAGGCAATTCTTTTCCAAGTTACAGTCGATGTGCTATTATTGCGGTTGTGGGATCAGAAGCTCGATAGATAGCCATGTTCGAACAGGCGTTTAAAAACATTGATGATGTGCTTTGGAAAGAGGCCGGCTGCACAACGGAGCTGGATTATACCGAGCAGACCTCGTGGCTCCTCTTCCTGAAATATCTCGATGATCTGGAGCAGGACAAAAAGACCGAGGCCGAGCTTCAGGGCAAGAAATACGCCTTTATCCTCGACAAAGACTACCGCTGGGAAAGCTGGGCAGCGCCGAAAGGCCCTGACGGCAAGCTCGACCATAACAAGGCGCTTACCGGGGATGACCTACGCGACTTCGTAACCGGCAGGCTTTTCCCTTACCTCCACGGATTTAAACAGAAGGCCAGCGGTCCCAATACCATCGAATACAAGATCGGCGAGATCTTTGGCGAGATCAAAAGCAAGATCCAAAGCGGCTACAACCTCCGCGAGATCATCGACCATATCGACGAACTGCGCTTCCGTTCCCAGGTCGAAAAACACGAACTCTCCGCCTTATATGAGGCCAAGATTCAACGAATGGGCAACGCAGGCAGAAACGGTGGCGAATATTACACCCCCCGGCCGCTCATCCGGGCGATCGTAAAGATCATAAAACCCAAAATCGGGGAGCGTATCTATGACGGCGCCTATGGCTCCGCAGGCTTTCTTTGTGAATCATTCGATTATCTGAAATCAAAGGGCAACCTCACCACAAAGGACCTGTCCACGCTCCAGGGCCGCACCTTCTACGGGAAGGAAAAGAAGTCGCTTGCCTATGTCATTGCGATCATGAACATGATCCTTCACGGCATCGAGGCACCAAATATAATCCATACCAATACCCTTACCGAAAACCTCGCAGATATTCAGGAGAAGGACCGTTTCGACGTGATCCTTGCGAATCCGCCCTTCGGCGGCAAAGAGCGCAAGGAAGTGCAACAAAACTTCCCGATCCGCACGGGTGAGACCGCCTTTTTGTTTCTGCAGCACTTCATAAAGATGCTGAAGGCAGGGGGCAGGGCAGGTGTGGTGATCAAGAATACCTTTCTCTCCAATACAGATAACGCCTCGGTGAGCCTTCGCAAGCTGCTTCTTGAAAGCTGCAACCTGCATGCTGTTCTCGACTGCCCCGGCGGCACCTTCCAGGGCGCAGGGGTAAAAACTGTCGTGCTTTTTTTCGAGAAAGGCGCGCCAACACGCAAGGTATGGTTCTACCAGCTTGACCCCGGCCGTAATCTTGGCAAGACAAACCCACTCAGCGACGACGACCTCGCCGAGTTCGTGAAGCTGCAAAAGACGTTTGCCGACTCACCAAAGAGTTGGAGTCTGGACGCCAAGAGCATCGACCAGACCACTTTTGATCTATCGGTGAAGAACCCCAACGGCGGTGAGGAAGTGCAGCACCGCAGCCCGCAGGCGATTATAAAGGAAATCGCCGCGCTGGATAAAGAAAGTGCAGAAGTGCTGGCAAATATCCGGGCGCTGCTATGAAGAAAAAAAGCAATGGGAATAATGAGAGTAATGGGAACGATAGGAATAATGTGAATGAATCCCATACTTCCCATGCTTCTCATAACTCCCAGCCTTCTGTCATTCCCCCTCGCGGAGACTACAAAAACCTGCTTTCCTACCAGAAGTCCGAGGTGATCTATCAGATAACCTACAGGTTTTGTGAGCGTTTTCTTAAAAAGGGCGACCGCACTATCGACCAGATGGTGCAGGCGGCCCGCTCGGGCAAACAGAACATCGTTGAAGGGAGCAAGGCCGCAACAACCTCAAAAGAGATGGAGATCAAGCTGACCAACGTGGCGAGGGCAAGCCTGGAGGAGCTGCTGGAGGATTACCGGGATTATCTTAAAGTACGAGACTTCCCCATCTGAGATAAAGATTCCAAAGAAGCCCTCTATGTCAGAAAACTCGGCCATAAATCGCCTGCCTCCTATGAGACCTATAGAAATTATATGGATACCCGCCCCGCTGAGGTGATTGCGAATATCGCTATTTGCCTCATCCATCAGGCAAATTATCTGCTTGATCAGCAGATGAAACGGCTTGAGAAGGATTTCCTCAAAGACGGCGGACTCCGCGAACGCATGACGCGCGCGCGGTTGCAGGCGCGGGATGAGCAGCGGAGAGAAGGGCGGAAGATGTGAAGGTGGGGTGGCAAAAAGAAAAACTCGGAGCTGTATGTAGCTTCCTCAATCGCGGCATTTCTCCAACGTACCTGAATCAGGGCGGCGTCTGTGTGCTCAATCAAAAGTGCGTTCGAGATCACAGAATCAACTACGATCTTGCAAGACGGCATGATGAAACCGCCAAGCCTATAAGTGTGGAGCGTTTCATCCAAGTCGGAGATGTTCTGGTCAATTCGACGGGAACAGGCACTCTGGGACGGGTTGCTCAAATACGTAAAATTCCACCTGAACCAACGACAGTTGATTCACACGTCACCATCGTTCGGCCCCAGCCTGGGAAGTTCTACTCGGATTTTTTCGGCTACATGATGGTTTTTATTGAAGAGACTATTAAGGAGGCTGGGGAAGGTTGCGGCGGGCAAACCGAGCTTGCACGTTCTGTCTTGGCTGACAAATTCTCGCTTGGATACCCCTCGTCGCAAGCTGAACAACAGCGCATCGTCCGAATCCTCGACGAAGCGTTTGACGGCATCGCCACTGCCAAGGCCAATGCCGAAAAAAACCTTCAAAACGCCCACGCCATCTTCGAAAGCAAACTGCAGACTGTCTTTACTCAGAGGGGTGAAGGGTGGGTGGAAAAACCGTTTGACGAACTCTGCGACATAAAACACGGCTTCGCCTTTAAGGGTGAGTTCTTCTCTACGGCGGGTAAATACGTCGTCCTAACACCTGGCAACTTCTATGAGGCAGGCGGATATAGAGACCGCGGAGAGAAACAAAAGTATTACTCAGGTGATTTTCCGAGCAACTTCATTTTGGATAAAGGCGACTTACTGGTTGCCATGACTGAGCAGGCTGCGGGTTTGCTTGGAAGTCCAATTCTCGTTCCAGAGACAGATAAGTTTCTCCATAACCAAAGACTAGGCTTAGTCACAAGCAAGCCTGAGATTCCCTGGATAAACGAATTTTTCTTCCACGTCTTCAACACAAAGGCCGTACGCAAGGAAATTCACGACGGCGCCTCAGGCGTTAAGGTGTGTCACACTTCCCCCAAGAAGATCGGGGATGTTATTGTTTCATTCCCTACGTCGGTTTCCGAACAACGCGCCATTGTATCCAATTTAGAAAATCTTCACAAGGAAACCCAACGCCTCCAAGCCATCTACAAGCAAAAGCTCGCCGCACTGGATGAGTTAAAAAAATCTATGCTCCATCAGGCTTTCACAGGTAAACTATAGCGCTATGAACGAAGCAGAAACCAGAGCCGAGCATATTGACCCTGCCTTGAGGGCCGCAGGCTGGGGCGTGGTCGAAGGCAGCCGCATCAGGCGGGAGTATCCTATAACCCTCGGCAGACTGGAAGGCTCCGGCAGGCGCGGGAAACCACTGACGGCCGATTATCTGCTTGAGTATCGAAACACAAAGCTTGCGATTATTGAGACAAAGGCCTGGGAGGAAGAGCTGACCGAAGGCGTTGCGCAGGCGAAAAACTACGCCGAAAAACTCGCAGTCCGCTTCGCCTACGCAACCAACGGACAGGGCATATACCGGATCGATATGTCCCCTGATTCCCTTCCTCCCATGCGCCTGAAGGAGAAATACTCCGCTTTCCTTCACCGGACGAACTCTGGGCGCTCACATTTTCTGAAAAAAACATCTGGCGTGACCGCTTTGCAGCCATTCCTTTCGAAGACAGGGGCGGCTATTTTCAGGGACGCTATTATCAGGACATAGCAATTGAACGCGTACTTGAGGCTATCGCCGACAATAAAACGCGCATCCTGCTTACCCTGGCTACCGGCACCGGCAAGACCTTTATTGCCTTCCAAATAGCCTGGAAGCTATTTCATAGCCGCTGGAACCTGAGCCGCCAAGCCACGCGGCGGCCGCGAATCCTCTTTCTTGCCGATCGCAACATCCTCGCTGACCAGGCATATAACGCCTTTTCCGCCTTCCCTGAAGATGCTATGGTGCGCATTGCGCCCGACGACATCCGCAAAAAGGGCAGGGTGCCTAAAAACGGGAGCCTCTTTTTCACCATATTTCAGACCTTCATGTCCGGGCCTCCCAAAGACGGCCGCCCAAGTCCGTACTTTGGTGAATATCCGCCGGACTTCTTCGATTTCATCGTCATTGACGAATGTCACCGGGGCGGGGCAAATGACGAGAGCAACTGGCGCGACATCATGGAGTACTTCTCGCCTGCCGTACAGCTCGGCCTCACAGCCACGCCTAAACGGAAAGACAACGCCGACACATACCGGTATTTCGGCGAGCCGGTCTATATCTATTCCCTTAAAGACGGCATAAATGACGGCTTTCTGACGCCGTTTAAGGTAAAGCAGATAGCCACAACGCTGGATGAGTATGTTTACACATCAGACGATAAACTTATCGAAGGCGAGATAGAAACCGGAAAGCTCTATACGGAAAATGATTTCAATAAGCTAATCGAGATAAAGGAACGCGAGGCCTATCGGGTCAGGCTGTTTATGGATCTGATCGACCAAAAAGAAAAGACCCTGGTCTTTTGTGCGACCCAGCTTCATGCCCTGGCTGTTAGGGACCTAGTAAACCAGATGAAGACATCCAAAGACCCGAACTATTGCCACAGGGTGACAGCAAACGATGGCGGACTGGGCGAGCAGCACCTACGGGACTTCCAGGACAATGAAAAGACGATACCTACAATTCTCACCACTTCTCAGAAACTCTCTACCGGCGTAGACGCTCGGAATATCCGCAATATCGTATTGATGCGGCCGATAAATTCAATTATCGAGTTCAAGCAGATCATAGGCAGGGGAACACGCCTGTATGACGGCAAGGACTATTTCACCATCTACGATTTTGTACAGGCCCACCACCATTTTAATGATCCTGAATGGGACGGTGAACCGCTTGAGCCGGAGCCCTGCCCAAAGTGTAAGGAATATCCATGCGTCTGTGAAAAGACGCCCCCGCAGCCATGCGAAATCTGCGGCCGGCGGCCTTGCATATGTATACGTGAAGAGCCGGTCTGCTACGTATGCGGACAGCGCCCCTGTGTCTGTATAAAGAAGGCAAAAGTGAAGCTTGCCGACGGCAAGGAAAGAAATATCAGGCATATCATGGTCACAACATTCTGGGGGCCTGACGGCAAACCCCTGTCTGCTGCCCAGTTCGTCGAGAGTCTCTTCGGCGCTCTGCCCGAATTTTTCCACGATGAAGAGGAGTTCCGGGCAATCTGGAGCGCGCCGGATACACGCAGAAAGCTTTTGGAGTGCTTAGCCGAAAAAGGGTTCGGGAAAGGACCGCTTGAGGAGATGCAGAAGATAATAGACGCCGAAAAGAGCGATATTTTCGATGTGCTGGCCTATGTTGCCTTTATGCTTCAGCCGCTGACGCGGCAGGAGCGGGCAACCAGGGCAAAGTCCGTAATTCATGCCAGGTTCAACGATAAGCAACAGGCGTTTCTGGATTTTGTTTTGGATCAATACGTAAAAGAAGGCGTCGAGGAACTCGATCAGGCTAAGCTAACGCCGCTGCTTCGCCTGCGCTACAGGGATTCCATTTCAGACGCCGTGGCCGACCTCGGAAAGCCTGAAGAAATAGGACAGGTCTTTGCTGGATTTCAGAAATATCTGTATGCGGAGACAAGCAACAACGTGGAAGAGATTAATAGGACACCATGAAGAACAAGGCAACTGTTTGTTTCAAACGACTTCACTCCAGCGAAGTGATCGGAGAGATTATCGGCGAGAACGGGGAGGTTCTCACTTCGAGGAATTTCGGAGAACTTATTAACTAAGAGATAGAGAGGGTCCTTGAGGTGTTTCAGGCGGAAAATCCTAATACGGTCATTCTTCCCATCAAACTAACTGGCAATTAGGATACCCCGCTATTGTAGGGCACGGTGAAGAAAGGGAATCGGGGTAAGCTTTTATTATGGGTAAGAAAAAGGGCATCAAATATCAGAAGCAAGAAGAAGTGTTTTGGGTGATGGTGATTTGCCAGGCACGATGCAACCAGAAGACATATCTTCCCCTGCGGATCACATGGCAGCCGATTTCAGGTCGGTTTAATCCGCGCACGATGCAGCGGCCCCTGTTCGTTACTGAATAGGCAGCGCGGCTTGCATCTTCAGTTCAATTATAAGGTGTTGAGGATGAAGCCTTTTAATGACTGACCCTGAACTTTCGGTTATAGTCTGCTTCGTTGTCTATTTTGAAGTCTATTGGCACGAGGTTCCCCATGTGGTCGATGATAGCGTTGTTCTCCCCTGCATCATAAACAACGATACCGCTGAAATCATCCCTGTAAAGACCTCCCTCGCCCTCGAATCCCGCCTTGTTCATGAATGCGTTGATTTCATCGAACATCGCCGGTCTTCCGGGGATATAAGGCTGTCGCACAACGGGCATAACCCGAATGTTTCCCTGTGCGTCGGTGACTTCAGAAAAGCCCATTAACTCAAACTTGGCATAGGAAAGGCTATTGTGGATCTGCAGGCGTCTCAGGTAGCCACTGTAGGTTTCCTGCGGCCAGATCATTTTTCTTTTAATGACGGTATCGTCTGCGTCGAAGACGACCTGATGCTCTGCCCCTTGCAGTGCATCGTTTTCTTCTTTCCAAAATGCGGTGAATTTATCAGGTGGGATTAGAAGGCCGTTGCCCTTGGCCCACTTTATTAAGGCCGGGATTTCTCTTTGCTGGATTTCCTTGGAGGAATAATGCCCATCTGCTCCTTCGCCCTCCTCAACTTCTCTGCGTGAGAGAGCTTCGGCCGCGTCGATAAGGCTTCTTTGCCCCTCTCCATGTACTCTTTCAAGAACTTCTCGTTCATGGTCTTGTTGCTCCTTCGTATTTATTATACTGTGCTCTGCGCTGTCGCTACTCATTGAAGGGTCAGATGAATAATCCTGCATAAGGCTATATCTTCCCTTTCGATTCCAGGTATCTGAGGAGCAGCACTTCGATCAGCTCATTTCTGCTGCTGAACTCATTGTCATTCTTCAAGGTCTCGTCAAGGAGAGCGAGAAGATCGGGGGTTATCCTCAGGCTGAGGGTTTTTGATTTTCCGGTGACCATTTTTCTCAATCGTTCTGCATTACGGACTGGTCCGTAATAGGCTTGCTCTTCAGTTCGCACATTGAGGCTGTCTTTCGGGGTCTGAGCGTATTTTTTCGTTGTCTTCATGAATCCTCTTTCCGTATTGCATAAAGTATAGCAGAATTGTATTGACAAGTGAAGCGGATAAGAATATCATTAATGTATATACATAACGTAGCACAGCAGGAAAAGGAGAAAGGGAATGGAAATGAAAACGGAAGGTATCAGAGCCGCACTGTACGCCCGCTGTTCAACCCACGAGAAAGGACAAGATCCCGAACTGCAGCTTCAACCACTTCGGGAATACTGTCAAAGAAGAGGATTCACGATCACCGGGGAGTACGTCGATAACGGCGTATCCGGGACAAAGGACCGACGGCCGCAACTGGACAACCTTATGAGCGCCGCCAGAAAGAGGCAGGTCGATATCATCCTCGTCTGGAAGCTGGACCGCTTTGGCAGGAGCCTGAAACAACTTGTGACGGCCCTGGACGAACTTACTGGCCTCGGGATAGGGTTTATATCCTACCAGGACAACATAGACCTTACGACGCCTCAGGGACGGCTTATGTTTCATATTATCGGCGCTATGGCTGAATTCGAGAGAGAGCTTACTAGAGATCGCGTAAAGGCCGGTCTCGACAATGCAAAGAGGAAGGGACACCGACTAGGGAGAAAGCCGGTCCCTCCGGTTGAGATAGCTAAGATCATCGACGCGCACAAGAAAGCCCCTTCCCTTTCAATCCGGGGGATCGCCAGGGCTCTTGGGTTCAAGAAGTCCCTTGTCCATAAAACCCTGTTAGATTTCCGTGCAGGGATGCTTGATGAATGCGGCTTTGCCGCTTAACAGTTTAGCGTCCATGAATCAAGTGATTTGTGGACAGGACAGGGGCAAGGTTGAGGAGGGTCAGGGAGGGGCAACGGCGGAAAGAAGTCTAAGCCATACGAATTCTAAATAATAAGCAAAAGTGATATCCGCGACTATAGATAAATCCGCAGACGGGGAGGAACTATGAAAGCATGTCCTTTTTGTGGGGAACAGATTCAAGAAGAAGCGCTCAAGTGCAGATACTGCAAGGAGTGGCTGGCTAAGCCTGAAGGGTCCACTCGACAGGCCGTTAATATTCCAAAGCCAGACGAACGAAAAGATTCAACAACGTTACCTAAGCCTGAAAAACTGGCGACAGGGGACATGTCACACAATAATATACGTAGTTATTACAGGAAGCTCGGACTTGTCCCCGGTGCATCAAAAGAGGAAATTGAAAAAGCCTACAAGTATAAAAAAAGTCTCTATCGTTATGAACCCCCAGATGATGCGCAGTCGAATGATGATATGAAGGGATATTTATCAGCAGAGTTGCGAGAAATTGAGGAAGCCTATGAAAAACTGATATTGCGGGTGACGGGTGATCGGCGCGATAGCGCCAGCGCACCCCCAAAACCGAAAACCGCCACTGATTTACAACGTAAGGAGTTTGGAACTCGAAAGCCTGCCATAAGCACAACATTTAATACAAAAGATTCAAAAGTAAGTGCGAGGATTCCCAATAAGGTGCCTTCCTGGAATGTCTTCTCATTAAAATCATGGAAATCTTGGTTCATCGCCTTTATTATTGCTGCTATTCTTAACGTTGTTGCGGCATATGCTACCGGAGCAAAGCCTGCAAAAAATATCTTTTGGACTGTTATGTGGCTTTATCTGACAATAGAGTCATGGAAATTCTGGGGCTGGAAGGCCTTAATCCCTTATCCCGCCTATCTTGTCTGCGCATTTGTTCTAAGCGCTATCCTAGTGTAGTGTCTCCAACGCTTCTTTACATTTAGCTATTTTGGTCAGAATCTTTTCTGCTGGAGCGGTCCATGAAAATACCCGAGGATTCTGATTATGATTTTCCAGATACTCCTTGATTGCCGC
>JAJZPM010000088.1 GCA_021811105.1 Nitrospirota bacterium
GGGTTTTCTGCACTACATTTGCTTTTTCAGCATAAGGCGCTCGCCGATCACGTACTGACGCGGAGTCGCCGCACGCTTATGGCATTTTTTTGCAGATCGTACGGTCCAACTGCGGAACATGGGTTAGCGGCTCCGGCTAGCAAACGTGCACGTCGGATGAGGAGCTTCATGGCCGCCGGCTGAATCTCCTCATTGCGACTGCTTCCAGGGAAGAACTTAGCAAGCTTTGTCGTTATTTCCTCGTAAGCATCAGTTTCGTCATCCGTCAGCATAACCGGTATTGGATAGTAACGGTATCTGCAGAGACGGCCCTCAGCTATGGCCTGCGAAAGGGTATACTCGTAAATAATGCCTCCGAAATAATTGAGGACCGCTGAAGTACCAATAGCATCATAGTGCCTCTCAGGTGTCGCCGAGAGGCCAAGACGCATGGATATTTCGTCAGGAAGTGCTACTTTGATATGTTCAGCGCCGAGATTGTGGACCTCGTCAGCAATAAGAAGGTGGTGGGTTGAGGAAGAAGTAACTCGCGGCCGAATGCAGATCTGAAAACTCTCGCTCTGGAAGGTGGCATTAGTAGTGACTATGGCATGTACCTGCGAGAGACCTGCTGCGAGTCGCTGGTACCCCTCTTCCAGTTCAGCCTGCCAACGACCACGACCTTCAAAGCAGGAAACAGCCTGAAGGCCGAAAATAGCCATTTCCCTGATCCATTGACGGCAGAGATTAATGTAAGGGCAGACGACAATAAGAACGAGTGGCCGGTTCTTTTCGGCCACCTTACTGGCTAGTGTTAGAGCAGTTACAGTTTTTCCAGAGCCTGTTGCCATAGCGAGTATGCCCTTTCCGCCTGCCGAACTCCAGGCGCGGATAGCATCAATCTGGTAAGGCCGTAGTTCAATGCTTCGTGGCAATCGAAATTCTGTAGGTGGTCCTGGCTCTTTCCCCCTGTCGAGTGATAATCCGGACGGCGGCCTGTCTGGATCACGGAAGCGCTCAAGCAGTTCTTTACCGACTGCGCTGAAATCCATTACTCTGAGACCAGGGGTAGAATCATTCCACAAGGCCTCAAAGTTATCAATCTCCTCCTGAACCCTCCCTTCCTTATCATGCCAGGAACAGAAGACCTTGATGCTTTCGAAATTCTCTACCAATCCTCCAGCAGTTTCATTGGATGAGCCTGCAAAGGCTACGTGGTTACCACTGCTGTCAGTAAAGATGCCCGTTTTTTCGTGAAAAATACCTCGTGCAAATTCGCCGTGTGCCCCCAAACGGAGTGCTATCTTGATATCGAGTAGTCCTGCCGCAGCCAACCACGCAAGAGCGTTGAGCCTGTCCTTGATAAGAGCATCTTCAATATCGGAGACACCTTTGGTAACGATGGCTCGCAGAGCATCTGACGGATTGTCGACGGCCATTTGCAGCGTCTTGACGTCATCGGGATCCAGATAGGGTGAAACAACCAGCTTCATTTTGCCACCCCTTGATGCCAAACTTGCTACCCCTCTTGCGGCTAATGCTAAACCGGCACTGGTGAAGTATCCTGCCGCACGCCTGTAAAGAACCGCTTCTTCCAGGCAAGGAATAAAGAAATCATTTACCAGGTCGTCCCTGCCCGTACGGTATGAAATGCGCAAGTCAATAGATGGGAGATTCATGGGCGTTTCGTATAAATAATGCTCAGCGCTCCCCTTGTTCACCTGAGAACCAGAAGCTCTCATAGGTCTTTTTCGCTTTGTCACTTGCCTGCTTCTCGGTCAAAGTGGCGACTTAAAACGTATTTGCGGGACGTTGTAAAACGTATTTGCGGGACGTTGCCAACTTAAACAGCATTCGCGGGGCTACGTCCTTTTCGTGCATCTTTCTTTCCCAAACCCCGATGATCGCATTGGAATTAATCTTCTCCCTTTTTGCTCTTTCCCCGCCCTGCAATCCCCCTGAGTCCGGCAGCGCCGACCAGAGATTTCATTTGGTTGATTGCGATCTCATTCAATTGCCGCAATCGTTCCGGTTGTGCGAGACCCTGGTGGATCAGCACAGCATTGATGCTTTCCAGATTTGAGAGCACCACCAGTTGTTCAAGTGCGGCGTAATCCCTCATGTTGCCCGCCTTGCCCGGGTTGCCTTGCCTCCAGTCTCCCGCCGTCACGCCGAACAGCGCCACGTTCAGCAGATCTGCTTCATTGGCGTAAATAAAATTCGCCTGAGCCGTGGTAATGCGTGGCGGAATCAGCTTGTCCTTAATGGCATCCGTATGGATTTTATAATTGACCTTGGCCAGGGTGCGCTGAAGATTCCACTCCAGTGATTGCTTTCGGTACTCCTCTTGCTTTAACCGCTGAAATTCCTTGATGAGGTAGAGTTTGAACTCCGGGCTCAGCCATGAGCCGAACTCAAAGGCGATGTCCTTGTGGGCATAAGTACCGCCGCCGTACCTGCCGGTTTTGGCCAATAGACCGACAGCATTTGTTTTTTCAATCCATTTCTTAACGGACAGCGTGAAGCGGTTAAGTCCAGCCTCATTTTTAATCCCCTCGAATTCGGGGGAATTAAAAGCGGGGTTGTTAAGCTGTTCCCATATGCCGATAAACTCTATGGTATTTTTATTTCGGAGCCATCTTTCAATCAAGACCGGACCGTCTTCAAAATTGCGTACCATGTCGGTCAAGGATATATAGTCTTCCTGATTTCGTGAGTAGATAGAGATTTCGGAGCCCTTGACGGTAATGGTCCGTTTCTTCATTGCCACGCTCTCTTTCCGGCCTCTCCAGTGACGAATGACTGAGGAAGCGAGGGAACAGAGCCGACGAAATGACCTGATACCTTGTCATTATCGCCCGTCTTGACGATGTCATCCCAAAGCTGCCCACATTCCTTCAGTGTCCAACTATAAGTTCGCTGATAAATGGGGATGATGAACTGCTTCGGTCCTTTAAGGAAGTTCAGCAAATTAACGGCTTGAGCTATCACTGTTCTACCCGCCCCCTCATAGTGGAAAAAGTGATTAATGATAGTACGTTAGGACTGTTAAAGGCAAGGACTATTTGCTTCCGCAGCCGCTGGTCGCCGACGTAACGGTATGTTAGTAACGGAAACCCTCAAGAGTTTCGACCTTGCATCCCTGCGGGTTATCAGTCAAAACAGAAGTAGGCAGATTTGCCCCGTCTGCGCTTCAGTCCTTCAGCCCGAATACGATCTCCCTCTCCTCCATATCGACCCGGTCGAGCCGCAGTCTCAGTTCCTGGCCTATCCTGAAGGTCCTTTTCTTGTGCCTCCCGAACAGCGTCATATTCCTGTCGTTGAACTGGTAAAAATCGTCCGTAATATGGGAGACATGAAGGAACCCCTCGACATAAAAGTCCCTGAGCCTGACCCTTAGGCCGAAGGGGGTAACGCCGACGATATTCGCGTCGAATTCGTCCCCGACCTTGTCCTTCATAAACCAGACCCTCATCGCCCCGACGACCGTTCGTTCCGCGTCGTCTGAGAGCCTTTCAGTGCGGGAAGAGCTGTAGGCGATATCGGGGAGCATGGCCCCGAGCTCCTCTGCCCTCGTGTCTGAAATACGCTTCCTGGTAATCGTCTCACGCAGTATCCTGTGGACGACGAGGTCCGGATAGCGCCGTATCGGCGAAGTAAAATGCGTATAGGACTTCGATGCGAGCCCGAAATGACCGACGTTGACCGGGGAGTACCTCGCCTGCTTGAGGCTTCGCAGCACCACATAGTTGATGACCTCTTCTTCCGCCGTCCCCTTTATCGATGCGAGCAGGTCGGAAAAGTCCTTCGGCTGAAGATTCTTTCTGGGCATCCTCCAGAAAGGCTTAACCACTTTCAGGACCTCTTCGAGTTTCATCGGGTCGGGTTCTTCGTGGATCCGGTAAAGGCTCGGCACCCGGTGTTCTTCGAGATGCTCTGCCACCGCCTCGTTTGCCGCAATCATAAATTCCTCGATGATCATATGCGCGAAGTTTCTTTCGGCCTTCATTATCGCTTCAGGGTTGCCCTGAAGGTCGAGAAGGATCTCGGGTTCCGGCAGGTCGAAGTCGAGGCTGCCCCGCTGAAGCCTCTTCTGTCTCAATATTCCGCAGAGTTCCCCCATCAGTTCGAAGTCGCCGAGGAGACGTTCATACTTGCGGCTTTCCCCTTCGTCCCGGTCTACGAGAATCTTCCTTACAGAAGTATAGGTCATCCTCTCATCGCTCTTTATGAGGCTCGGATAGAACTTCGCTTCCCTCCTTGTCCCTGATTCGTCAAACTCCATCTCCGCCGTAAAGGCCGGTCTTTCCTCTTGAGGCCTGAGACTGCAGAGGTTCTCGGAGAGTTCTTTCGGCAGCATGGGGATCACCCTGTCGGGAAAATAAACGCTCGTTCCCCGCTTCCTCGCCTCAATGTCGAGCGCAGACCCCCAGGGCACATACGAGCCGACATCGGCGATATGCACCCACAGCCGGTAACCGTGCTCAAGGCGGCTTATCGATACCGCGTCGTCGAAGTCCTTTGCGCGTTCTCCATCGATCGTGACTGTGGCCAGTTTCGTCAGGTCTTTCCTTTTTTCTGCCCCTCCTTCCTCCCTGCCGGCGGCAAGAAGTTTTGCTTCATCGGTTGCCTGCCTGGGGAACTTCCTCGGCAGGCTGAACTCATCGATGATCGCTTCTATTTCGGATTTCGGGTCTTCAGGCTGCTCGACGACCTTCACCACCCTGCCGGAGGGAGGACGCTTTTCGGTGGGATAATCGACAATCTCGGCGATCACGAGGTCCCCGTGTTTTGCCTTTCCCTTGTCCTTGGGCGCAATATAAATGTCGAATGGGATCGTCTTGTTTTTCGGGCGCACATAGATTGCGGACTTCGTGATATCGAGTCTCCCGGCGACCCTCGCATATGCCCTTTCGAGTACGCGTATAACCCTCCCGCCGCGCCGCTTCCAATTTTCCACCCTGACGACAACCCTGTCGCCGTTCATCGCCCCCATCGCCTGCCCGGGAGGAATAAAGATGTCCCGCTCCCCCGGCTTCTCCGAAATGGCAAAGCCGAAACCGTCCCTGTGCGCCTCGTAATAACCGGTCAGCAAGCTCATGTCTTCCGATGGCCCGTACAGTCCCTTCCGCGTACGGACGATCTCACCGCTGTTTACCAGTTCGCGAAGGATTCTCTTGAGCGCCCTACCCTCGGACTTGCTGAGGCCGAGAAGATACAGGACCTCCCTGAAGGAAAGGGGCTTGCCCGTCTTCTCCTTAAAAAACGCCGCAACAGTCTCTCTGTCCATCTCCTCATCCTCCTCAGCTTTTTCCTGCTCATATGTTAGCATCAACTCCCCCGGTATTCAAAAAAAGAGGAGACCCCGTTTAGGGCGGGATCTCCTTAGGGGAGGTAACAAGAGGCAATGGGATTTAATTGCTGAGGTCTTAGCTCTTTGCCTTTACTTCTTCGGACCCTCTCACCTTGCCGGTGCTGCCGATCACATCGACTATCCAGGCAAGGGCTGTGCCGAATACCGAGCCCAATACGATGCTGACCGCTGCGCCGCAGAAGATGCCTAATGCAACACCCACCACGGTTAT
>JAJZPM010000002.1 GCA_021811105.1 Nitrospirota bacterium
AAACAACAATTTGCCGTAAAATTTCGGGGCACCATCGAGGTGATTGGTACATTCAGGAGTTTTCTCTTTTTTTTCAACTCTGTGCCTCCGAGTCTCTGTGGGCATCTACAAAAACAGACGGCTTAAAACCACGGTTGCTGCCGGGGCCCGGCAAATACCGGTCAACCAAGTCTCGCAGCCCTATCCCATGGTTGTATTCCGCCAGAAGAGCCAATCCCCCATGCGCCGTCAGTTCTTCTTCGGTCCTCTCAATCTTGAACCCAAACACCGTTTGTCGTATCATGTTCTCACCTTGTCGGTTAAAGGATTTGAGTCGTGTCTTATCCTTTATACTCGCTTTCGAAGCGGCCGACAAGGTTTTTTTCTTCCCATCTTATTTCTCTATCTCTGTTTTAGTGTCCAATTTTGTTACGCCAACTTAGATTAGAACTGTCCTGTTTAGAAACGCCATCTTGCCGCAATTTGGAGACGCATCCAGCCTGCACCGCATAGACCTCCAGGCGCCGGTGATGCCGGTCATGCCTTCGTCTAAAGTTTTCCCAGGAGATTCCCGATTTAAAAAGCAAAGAGGCATACGCAAATGAGGCGGCTCCATAATGGAGTTTTGTGAGGGTTCAGCATGAAAAACAAGAAGTTCCTTTTTTGTCTTCTCGCGGCAATTACGGCCCTGGTACTGGCATCGTGTGCCTCAGTAGGCACCGTCCAGTCCCGGCTCGAAGACGATCAGTTCAAGATGCAGAATTTGCCTGTCAGGACCCTGAGGGTCTGCGTGGTGACCGATCCGGGAAGGAAAAAAGACTCGGTCGCCGGACTGCTCAGGGAAGTCTCTCTGAGCCTTGCCGAGCAGGTGGGGATACGTCTCGAAACGGTCATGACCGCCGATATGACCTTCGAAACATCGGGACAGGACGGCATGATCAACCAGTTATACAAAAAGGTATTTGCCAGAAGAAGCGACTTCGATATCGCCATCGCATTCACCTCTTTTTCAACCGGGGACTATCTCCTGAAATTATTGTCTCTTGTGACCGTCCCGCTCCCGGTATGGCATGGCGCCATAGATGACACGTACCGGAGGTATATAGTCGTAAAGTCGCTGGACAAACAGGTATTGATCCATGAAATATTCCATGCCTTCATCTTCGCCAGGGCCCACGGAGGCGGGGTGATGAGGGCGGTCTCGCTTCAGCCGCTCCCTTTTATGCGGCCCGTCGGCACCACGGTTTTTCTTACTGAAAGCGACAGAAAAGAGGTGCTCCTCAATAAATGGAGGAACTTCAGTGAGCCGGCGACGATCGCAAAGGCAGAGCCCACCGGCGCAGAAAGCAGCATCATCTGGCACTGATAACGATAAAGACAAGGGTAATAGGTAAGGAGTGAGGTAAAGGTAAAGAAGAAAATAAAGGCCGAGGTCGAGGTTAAGAAATACCCCGTTTCATTCCTCACACCTTACGCCTTACGCCTTACGCCTTACGCCTCACTCCTCAAACCTCACGCTTTATCCCTTACCCCCTACACGTTGACTTTGAAGAGTCCCACTGGTTATCGTTAAAATTATGAAGTTCATCCTCTTCGACATAGACGGCACACTGATCGATTCCGGCGGCGCAGGCTCAAACGCACTCAACCTCGCATTCGAAGAGATTTTTTCAGTGAAGAACGCCTTCCGCACGGTAAGCATGGCCGGAAAGACCGACGTGCAGATATTGAAGGAGGGTCTCGCCCTGTACGGCATCTCCCATACAAACGGCGAAACCCCGGAATTCTTCAGGGCCTATATCAGACACCTTGCGGAGAACGTCCGAAACCGGAAGGGCCACGTCAAACCCGGGATACGGGCCGCCCTCGATGCCCTGTCATCGGGCAGGGAGAACATACTCGGCCTTCTTACCGGTAATATCAGCGAAGGCGCGCGCATCAAGCTCGAGACCTATGACCTCTATTCTTATTTCCGGCTCGGCGCCTTCGGCGATGACTCCGAGGACAGGAACAAGCTGCTTCCCGTCGCTGTCGGGAAGCTTGAAAAGACAGCCTCCCTCAGGCTGGACTTTAAGGACTGTATCGTCATAGGCGACACACCCCGGGACGTCGACTGCGCAAAGCCTTACGGCGCGAAGGCGGTGGCGGTCGCGACCGGCCCATACTCTTCCGCGGCGCTCCGCGACGCCGGCGCCGACCTGGTCTTCGAGGACCTCTCCGATACCGGCACGTTCATCGCGGCGATGAAGACAAGATAGAGGTAGAGGTAAAGACCGTAAATGCAGGTAGAGATAAAGAAACAAAAGCGTAAAGGACAGAAAGAAAATCCCCTTTTCTCTATCTGTCTTATTCTCTAGCTTTGCCTGCTTTGTCTTTATCCGGTCTTTTCTCAACCTGTCTCATCCTTTACCTTTACCTTTACCTTTACCTTTACCTTTACCTTTACCTGTCTTTGTTATAATGAAAAGAGCAGCACTGTCGCACCATTCCAACAGTCTGAGGAGGCATCCATGGCAACTATCCTTGACGGCAGGAAACTGGCGGAGGAGATCAAGGCGGACGTAAGGAAAGAGGTCGAGACGCTGAACAAGATCGGCGTCGACGTGGGGCTCGCGCTCCTGCTGGTGGGTGAAAACCCCGCATCGGTCCAGTATTTCCGGGCCACGCTGAGCGCATGCAAGAAAGCCGGGGTGACGGCGTACGAATTCGTGCTGCCGGCGACAGTGACTCTGAACGAGATCCTTAATCTCGTCAACAAGATCAACACGGACGAAAGGATACACGGCCTTCTCGTCCTCATGCCGCTCCCGAGACACATGAACCCGCGGAGGATCATCAACCACATAGTCCCGGAGAAGGACATCGACGGTCTCGGCGCGATCTCTGTCGGAAGACTCGCCGCGGATGAATCGACGTTCCAGCTGTTCAAGAAGCGCACGACCGACTCTGATCAGCAGTCGAGGTTCATCCCCTCCATATGGAGTTTTCTCCCCTGCACGCCCTTCGGCGTCATCAGGCTGCTCGAGCACCACAAGGTCCAGATCAGGGGAAGGCATGCGGTCATCATCGGCAAGAGCCTTGCCGTCGGCAAGCCGCTCTCTTCGATGTTCCTCGCAAAGGAGGCGACGGTGACGGTCTGCCACAAGGAGACCGCGGACCTCGCCGCCATGACGAGACAGGCTGATATACTCTGTTCAGCAACCGGAAGAGTCGGACTCGTCAGGGCAGGGATGGTGAAAAAAGGGGCGGTCGTCGTGGACATCGGGATAAACGTGCTCAAGAACGGCTCGATCACTGGAGATGTCGATTTCAAGTCGGTGTCGAAAAAAGCATCTATGATCACGCCTGTCCCCGGAGGCGTCGGGCCCGTCACGATTGCGATGCTGCTCGAAAATACGGTCAGGTCGGCACAGCGGGACGAGCTCTTCAAAAGCCCCCTGATTTTGATGGGATGAAAGGAATAGAAAAAAGTTTTAAGTTTTAGGTTTTATGTTTTAAGCATTAATCTTTATCCTAAAACCTAACACCTGAAACCTAAAACCGTTTTAATTATATGTCTGATTTTCGTCTCAACTCAGAGTTCAGCCCGAAGGGGGACCAGCCCCGCGCGATAGAGGAACTCACCAGGGGGGTCCTGAATGGAGAAAAGCACCAGGTCCTCCTCGGCGTGACCGGATCGGGGAAGACCTTCACGATCGCGAATGTCATTGCGAACGTGAAGAGGCCGACCCTTGTCATCGCCCACAACAAGACTCTTGCGGCACAGCTCTACGGCGAATTCAGGGAACTCTTTCCGGACAATGCGGTGGAGTTCTTCGTCAGCTATTACGACTATTACCAGCCCGAGGCCTATATCCCTACAACGGACACGTACATCGAAAAAGACGCGATGATCAACGACGACATCGACAGGCTGAGGCATTCGGCGACAAGGGCCGTGCTCGAACGAAGAGACGTGGTGGTCGTGGCTTCGGTCTCCTGCATCTACGGCATCGGCTCCCCCCAGGACTACATGGAGATGCACCTCCAACTCGAAGAGGGGATGACCGCGGAGCGGGACGAGATACTCGGAAGACTGGTCGAGATGCAGTTTGTCAGGGCGGATGCAGACTTCAAGAGGGGCTGCTTCAGGGTGAGGGGGGACATCGTAGATATCTTCCCGTCCTTCTCTCTCGACAAGGTAGTACGGGTCGAATTCTTCGGGGACGCCATAGACTCCCTCAGCGAGATCGACCCGCTGACAGGCCGCAGGCTGAGGAAGGTCGACAAGACCGCCATCTTCCCGAACAGCCACTGGCTTACGCCGAAGGACAGGCTCGAAGCCGCGATGGTCGGCATCGAGAAGGAGATGAAGGACTGCGCCGAAAAGTTCCTGCAGCAGGGCAAGATCGCAGAGGCGAGGAGGATCGAGGAGCGGACAAGGTTCGACATGGAGATGCTGAAGGAGTTCGGCTACTGCCACGGCATCGAGAATTATTCGAGGCACCTGAGCGGCCGGGCACCCGGCGACCCTCCGTACACGCTGATCGATTATTTCCCGGATGATTTTCTGGTCGTGATCGATGAGTCCCACGCGACCGTTCCCCAGATCAGGGGGATGTTTGAAGGAGACCGCTCGCGGAAACAGACACTTATAGACTTCGGCTTCAGACTGCCTTCGGCGCTCGACAACCGGCCGCTGAGGTTCGAAGAGTTCGAGAGAAGAGTGGTACAGGCCGTATATGTATCGGCGACCCCGAACTTCTACGAGATCGGGAAGGCGGGCGGTGAAGTCGTAGAACAGATCATCCGTCCCACCGGGTTGACCGACCCGAAGCCGACAGTGCGGCCGGTAGCAGGCCAGGTCGATGACCTCCTCGCCGAGATACGGAAGAGGGTCGCAGACGGGGAACGGGTGCTCGTCACCACCCTCACCAAAAAAATGGCCGAGGACCTGACCGACTACTATACCGAACTCGGCATCAGGGCGCGTTATCTCCATTCTGACATCGACACGCTTCAGCGGGTAGAGATCATCAGGGACCTGAGGCTCGGCAAATTCGACGTGCTGGTCGGCGTCAACCTCCTGCGGGAGGGGCTCGACCTGCCTGAGGTATCGCTCGTCGCGATCCTCGATGCGGACAAGGAAGGCTTCCTACGCTCCGAGCGTTCGCTCATCCAGACGACCGGAAGGGCGGCCCGGAACGTACACGGCGAGGTGATCTTCTATGCCGACGTCATGACCGGTTCGCTCAAAAAGGCGATCGGCGAGACAACCAGGCGGCGGGAGATACAGGAGGCATACAACCGGAAGATGAAGATCACTCCCGAGACGATAAAGAGCAGTATCAAGGACATCGTCAGTTCGATCTACGAATCCGATTATTGGACGGTTACTGCTGCTGCAGAAGAAACAGCGGAATACAGCCTCGACGACGAGACGCTGAAGCGGCTCGAACGGGAAATGAAAGCAGCGGCGAAGGAGCTCGACTTCGAGAGGGCAGCTGCGATCAGAGACAGGATCAAGGAGATAAAGAAGAAGATGATTGAGGTCGGGGTGAAGGCGTAACGTTTTAGGTTTTAGGTTTTAGGTTTCAGGTGTTAGGTTTTAGGATAAAGACCCGATACCTAAAGCTTAAAACCTAAAACCTAAAACTTAAAACCTTCTTATCCCGCGAGTTTCTTTTCCTCGAGTTTCGCCTTGAGGATATCGCCGAGGCTCCCGAGCCCCGAGGACCCGCCGTCCGCCTGCTTGACTGTCCCGACGTACTCGGCGTATTCCTCTTTGGTTTTCTTGTCCAGCACCGCCTTGCGACTGAGTCTGATCTTGCCGCTCTGCTGCTCAACATCGGCCACGATCGTCTGTATTGCGGTCCCTGAGGCGAACATGCGCCTGGGGTCTGCTCCGTCGGTGGCGCCTATTTCGGAGTTGGGGATGAGGCCGGAGAGCCCGCCCTGCAGCTTCACGAAGATCCCGAACGGCATCACCTTGTCGACAGTGCCCTCCATCAGAGTCCCGACCTCCGGCAGCACCACGACCTTGGGGACCGGCTTAGGCTGCATCGAAAGCGAGATTTTGCGGTTTTCGGGGTCAACGCCGAGCACATACACCTCGACCTCCCGGCCGGCCTCAACCACCTCCCTGGGGTGGTTGATCCGCCTGCCTGCGCCGAGGTTGGATATATGGATAAGGCCTTCGACACCGGGTTCGAGTCTGACGAACACGCCGAAAGGCGCAAGACGCACAATGGTGCCGCTCACCCTCGTGTCGACGGGATATCTTTCCGTAACCCCGGCCCAGGGGTCCGGCTCCAGTGCCTTCAGGCTGAGGGTCAGGCGGTTCTTCTCCCAGTCGAGGGCGATGATCCTAACGGTCACTTCCTGCCCGACCGAAAGCACGTCCTCCGGCCTCTTCGAACGGTCCCATGAAACCTCGCTCGCCGGGATCAGTCCGTCGACCCCTCCGAGGTCCACGAAGATCCCGAAATTCTGTATCGACCGCACAGTCGCGCTGATATCCATGCCCACCGACAGCGACTCTCTTAGCTTGCCGACTTTTGCCCTTCTCTCTTCCTCGAGCAATGCCCTCCGGGACAGAATCACGTTCTTCCCGTTCTCCTCGAACTCGAGGACCCTAAACGGGAAGGACCTGCCGAGGAACAGTCCACCCTCGCGGCCGCCCTTCAGGTCGATCTGCGAAAAGGGGCAGAAGCACCTTACCTCGCCTACCGATACCTCGAATCCGCCCTTTACCTCGCGCTTGACGGTCCCGGTTACGGCCACTCCCGCATCAAAGGCGTCACGGAGAGCGCCGAGGGTGGCGGCAGAGTATCCGTTGACAAGCGTCGTCATTCTCCTGACCCCGTCCCTGACGTTGACGTAGTATGCCTCTATTTCATCTCCGGCCTTCACCGAACAGCTGCCGTCCTCGTTCGTCAATTCGGCCAGGTCGATCACCCCTTCGCTCTTGCCGCCGAGATCGATGTAGACAAGGTCGCCGGATATGCTGACCACACTCGCCCTGACCTTCTGTCCCGGTGCAAGTCTTTCCTGCAGGCCCGAACTCTTCTCGAGAAGCTCGGCGAAGTCCTCTTTCGCCTCGACCGCAACGTCGGCCCTGGCCGGATTATTTACCTCAGTAGGATTTTCGATATTTTCATCAGACATGGTTTAATACCTCACAGTCAATTTAAGTCCTCTTCGCCAAACTACGTCCGAAGGTTAATACCCTGAAGGAGTCTGAACTGACAGAGGTATTAAGTTTAAAAAATTTAGTGCCTCCGAGTCAATGGCGATCCCCACACACAGGCAAAGGTAGAGAAAAGACCAGGCAGGGCAAGAGGTGAAAAGGCTAATGGTGCATGGGAGTAAGGCGCAAGGAGTGAGGAAGTTTTTTACCCCTTACCCCTGGCCCCCTACTCCTCCTCGTGTTAAGGTATACTTGAATATGGAGAAGAAGATAATGGTGCTGAGGAAGAACGCATGTCCCGACTGCTCTTTCTGCCAGTGCTGCAGCCCGACCCGCTGCAGCATCTGCCTGCCGAAGGGCGGCGAGAAGCAGAAGGACAAAAAACCGAAGGACAAAATCCACAAACCGCTCTTCCGCCCCTATTGACCCTGCAACGAACTAACAAGCGCAGTACTTATTAACCGTCTCAAAATTGAATTTGCCTCACCGGAAAATCTCCCCTCGCCCCTGCCTACCGGCAGGCAGGCCTTTCCGGGATCATAACTCCCCCTTTACCCCCTCTTATCTTTTCTCCTCGGCGAATCCGCCTGAGTGCGGAAAGAGGGGGTGCCGAAGGCGAGGGCGTTATTCCAGAGGGGTATAATTCCTCCCTTTGGCAAAGGGAGGACAGGAGGGATTTTATAAAAAAATGTTGTCACTATTCCAACAACTTAGGACGAAAAGGCCGTCGTCAGCCGAGCAACGAGGCGAGACGTTTTGCGAGGGAGAAAAGAAAGACATGCCGGGAGAACCTCGAAGGCCGGAGTAGTCCCCTGGCGATGAGGATGCTGAACGGGAACCTGAGGTGAAAGTTGAATCCCCTGCCCGACACCCTGACCACCCTGCCGAGCGTGTTTTCGATGGAGGTGAAGCCGTCGTCTGTCAGACAGGCGTCGCCTCTCGTGACAACGCCGGAGGTCGTCACCTTTACGACGCGGTGAAGAATGAGCCTGCCTTCGGGTGCCTTGCAGAGGGTGGTATCGCCTATATGCAGGGACTGTGCGGGCTGCACGACGACAGTGTCGCCGTCTTTAATAAAGGGCGACATGCTGGATCCGCCTGCGATAAAGGAGAGATTGTTCCCCTTTCGGAGCACCTCTTCGGCGATCCCGCGGAAATCGTCCATCCCGATATGGAACATGCCTCCATCTTATTCCTTTATTGGCGGAACTGTCAATTGCGGGGCGCTTGGATGAGTCCGCTTTCGCGGCCGGGGGTTTATTTTTCCTATTTCGGGGCATTATACTATCTCATGCCCCTATCTTTGGAGAGCGTCCCGAGAAGAAGCTCGAAGGTCGTCTTCAGAAAGATCGAAAACGAGTATATCCTCGTCCCCCTGTTGTCCACGACCGAAGAAGCAGAATCCATCTTCAACCTGAACGAAATCGGCGCGGTCATATGGGAAAAGGTCGACGGCGGCAAGAGCATCGCCGGTATAATCGACGAGCTCTGCAGAGAGTATGATGCCGACGCCGATACAATCCGCAAAGACGTATATGCCTTCATCAACGACCTCCAAGAATGCAGTCTCCTGGAACTGACATGAAGACGCTGTCCTATGCCGACTTCAGCAGCAGGCTCCACGAGGCTTCTGCCGGCAAACGGATACCGGTCAATGCGACGCTGGAACTCACGTACCGGTGCAACAACCGCTGCGTCCACTGTTATTGTTCTCTCCCTGCGAATGACCCTTCGGCCGCCGGGGAGCTTTCGACCGCCGAGATAAAGAGGCTCTTCGACGGCCTCGCTTCGATGGGCAGCCTCTGGCTTCTCCTCACCGGTGGAGAGCCGCTCCTCAGGGAAGACTTTGAAGAGATTTACATGCATGCAAAAAAGAAGGGGTTTCTCATCACCTTCTTTACAAACGGGACGATGGTCGATGAAGAGATCGTCGCACTTCTCGCAAAATATCCTCCGTTCGTCGTCGAAATAACCCTTTACGGATCAGCCGAAGAGACATATGAGAAGGTCACGCGCGTCAAAGGATCGTATAAGAAGTGTTTGAGCGGAATCGAGAAAATTCTAAAGGCGGGCATCCAGCTGAAACTCAAGACGATGGCGCTCACCATCAACCAACATGAGATCGCCGAGATGGACAGGATGGCGCGGGAATGGGGGTGCGAATTCAGATTCGATCCGGTCATCCAGAAACGGATAGACGGCAACGATTACTCCACCCCTGAGAGCTGCCGGATACCCCCCGAGGAGGTGGTCCAACTGGACAAGACGTTCCCGAAGAAAATGGAGGAATACAGGAAGTTCTGCGATAGGTTCATCAAGGGGCCCGCTGGCAGCAGGAGGCTTTATCGTTGCGGGGCAGGCGTAGGATCAGTCCACGTAAATCCCTGTGGTCTCGCGACGGGCTGCTCCATGATGGTACGGAACAGTTTTTCAGTGCGTGAGCATTCGCTGGGCTGGATCTGGGAAGAAGGGATACGGTCGGTAATCGACCGGGGGAAAGACTTTCCGCTCCCCTGCGATGACTGCCGACTGGTAAATCTCTGCGGCCAGTGCGCGGCATGGAGCATCCTAGAAAACGGGGGGCCTGAAAAAGAGGTTGAGTATTTGTGCAGGATAGCTAAAATAAAGGAGAAGGAATTCGATTTCCTGAGGAGATAAAGAAGCGGAGTTATGAAGCTGAAGAAATGGTCAAAGCCCGAGTGCACGCGGGTCAAACTGGTGCCCGAGGAAACGCTAGTTCAAGGGTGTAAGACTATCTCCAGCGGTGGTAAGAATACGAATAACTGTCAAGCTGCTCCCGGCAACTCTTGCAATGTCGCTGTGAGTTAAACGACAGAACGGCCGCAATAGGAGGGGAATTCACTTTGTGAAAACCGGCGAAAAAAAGAAATGGTCAACGCCTGAATGCACGCGGGTAAAACTGGTGCCCGAGGAGTCTGTGCTCTGGGGATGCAAGACGTGGACTGGTTCTGTTGCAAAAGACGGTTTTTGGCAGGGAACATGTATCACCGGGGCATCGTGCCCCAGCTTACAGAGTTGACCGATAGAAACATATATACCGACCTGCCGCTCTGTCCCAAGTTCCTAAGCAATGCAGACATATAGATTTTCTATCGGCGAATTGCGAATACAGCTCAAGTGGCCTTCCGAGCGGTTTCAGGTCATTCTTGATTCTGCGCTCGACGCCTTTTCTGCCGCCGCCGATTCCGACCTTGCGGACATCTCCTTCACTGTAACGGAACCTTATCCGATCGATTTCAGCTCTTATCGTGAGCTCTTCAGTTCGCTCCCGGGCGGCCTATGGAAGGCATGGAAATCGGCAGACGAAGAATCTTATATCTTTTCGCTTCACGAAGTCCTGACCGATAATAGCCCTTACCGTATCGCGGTGGCCGACAACACCATTCGGAAGATCGAGGTCTTCAGTCCTGACGCCGGCCGGAAGAGTATCAGCCCCCTCGAATACCCGCTTGACGAACTCGTCATATCCGGCCATCTGAACATCAACGGAATCGGGATGCTGCTCCACTCCGCTATGGTATCCCTGGACGGGCGAGGCTATCTCTTTTCCGGCACCTCAGGTTCCGGCAAGTCGACGATCTCGGAACTCTGGCAGGCTGAGAAGGAGGCCGAGGTCCTTACGGACGAAAGGGTCATCATCAGGGAAAAGGACGCGGCGCTATGGGCCTTCGGCACACCCTGGCACGGGACCGCCGGGGTCCACAGGAACAAAGGGGCGGTCATAGACAGGATTTTTTTGCTGAGGCACAGCGACCGGAACGAATTGAAGAGGCTCTCGCCGATCGAGGCGGCTAACAGGCTTATGGTCAGGTGCTTCCCTACCTTCTGGCACAAGGAGGGCATGCAGTTCGCCCTGGATTTCTGCGCCCGCATCGCCTCTGGAATCCCCTGCTACGAATTCGGGTTCGTCCCGGATGAATCCGCCGTGAATTTCATCATGGCGTCGCTCGTAAAATAGTTGAGGAAAAGAGTGGCGCAGCAGCGAATTTCATTGACAAGTCTCCTCCATTTTGAAATAATAACTTCAGGGTTCCTAATGATACAACGCTTATTTATATCCTTCACGTTTATCCTCGTTCTTTTCTCCGCAGCAACATTCGTCTCTGCGGCCGACTCCCCGAAGGATACCCTTTTAGGCCATAACGGCAAAGAAAAGGAAGTCTGCGGCCTCATCAAAGACAACCTGCAGCGGGGTGTCGGCGCAAAGGCGGTCACGAAGACGAATATCCGGCTGGGTAACGAGGTCTGTTATGTAGTCCGTTGTGCCATCGACGGAGGGGGAGAGCTGAAGCTAATCATTGCCGGCGCGGTCGAAGCGGGCGCTACCCCGGACGTTGTCTCTAAGTGTTGCGTTGAGGCAGGCGCTGAACCGGCGAAGATAGCGGAAGTCCTTCAGGGCATGGGGGAAGGACTCGGCTATTCTCTACCGGGAGATCAGTTTGTCCCTATGGACACCGCGACGGTCGGCAGGAACGCCGGCACGAGGTTCGTCAGTCCCTCGTCTTTCTGAGCTTAGGCCTGCCCACGCCGCGTCTTCAAATTCTATAACTTCTTATTACTTCATCCTCATTATCATCGCGAAAATCCTCCCTAGTCCTTCAGATGGGTCTCCACGAACTGGGCGAGCACCTCATGTATCTTCGTGGGCGGAGAGACGCCGAAATAGCGGTCCAGGACCACGTGCGTCAGTTCATGCGCAAGGACCCCGAGCCGGATATCGTCGACCGAGACATACACCGTCTTTTCTTTCGGAGAATAGAAGGCGACATAGTCGACGTTCACGCCGTATTTTGCCCTGTAGACCTTTTGCACGTCGGTATCGCGGGGGAGCAGGACGATAGTAAATTTCAGACCTCCGGGGAACATATCCAGGACCGCCTCGACCCGTTCGACCACAACGTCTATCTTGTTCCGCACCTCGTCCCCGGAGGTGATGCTCTTCCTGTTCCGGAGAAGATAGGAGAGGCTTCCGAGGGATATCGCGTCGTTGAACTCCTGCAGCAGTGCCTGATTGTCGTAGACTACGGTCGCGTATTGCGTCTTCAGCTCATACGCGGGGGAAACCGCAACCGAAGAAAAGAAGAGAAGTCCCGCAAGAAGCAGAATGGAAGAGGCGCGGTGCATGGCTACTTATCATTCTTCAGCCTGAAAGAGCGGAGCTTCTCCCCGATCTTCCCGTTCGCGGCGGCGGCCTTGTCGAGTTCCGTGCCGGCCGCATCACCGGCCGCCCCACGGGCGTTAGAAATATGAGAACCCGTTTCTTCGGCAAGCTCCCGGATTTCCCCGAGACGGGAAGAAAGGGAGGCGGTTAACTCGTTCAGCAGCAGTGCGAGTTCCTTGGCCTCATCCCCGCTCCGCAGGCGTATCTCGAAATCGAGGTTGCCCTTGAGCATCTCTTCGAGCGATCTTTCGAAGCGGTAGACAGGCCCGGCAAACCGGTGGGTAAGCATCATCGATGCAATTACAACCAGGAGCCCCCCCGCGAGAATGAATATCCAGTTGGCGCTCAGGATCTCCCGGAGGAGGATGATCGGTGTCTTGCCAAGTCTGAGGTCGTAATTTCTATACTCGATCGTCAGCGTATCTGCCGAAAGGAGGCTGAAGATGATCGTAAAAAAAAAACTGCCGGCAATCACAAATATGAAGAAACTGAAGATGTATCTCCCCTGCAGGTCCTTCTTGATAAAATAATTCCTTCTTCTCCAGGTCCTTTTCATTTCGACTCCCCCGCCCTACTCTTTCACCATGATTTGTACAGCCGCCTTCTTCCTTAGACCCGCGACCCAGTCGTTGATCATCTCCTCTTTTTTCCCCTCTGCAAGCATCTTCCTCACTTCCCCCTTGTCCGGGGCCGGCGGCGCCGGGGAGGCGCTCTCGATTCCGTCGAGCCTTACGATGAGGTAACCCTCTCCGTTTCTTATCGGTCGGGTGGCCCCTCCCACTTTAAGCGCGGTGACGGGACCCCGCAGATCGCCCGACAGGTCGCTCAGGAAAAGTGCCCTTCTCTCGCCGTCTTTTAAATCTCCCTTTTCCGCCTCCTTCAGGTCCCTGAACCCGAATATCGTGAGGCGCAGTTTCTTTCCCCAAAGGGCGAGATAACGGTCGACCTCGCCATCGGTGATGACGGGATGAAGAGAGGCATACTTTCTGTCCATAAGGAGTTTGATCAGCGACTGCTCGTAAAAATTACGTATCGACTGCCTGAACGACTCTTCCTTATCGATCCCTTCCCTCTCGGATTCCTGGATGAGCAGTTCCCGTGTAATCAGAGAGTTAATGAAGGAACCTTTATCGGAAAGACCCCGCGTCCGGGCAAAGTAGAGCCTGTCGAACTCATCGGCCGTGACCACCTTGCCGTTGATCACCAGGGCGGCCCCCTGTTTCGGGGCAGACGCAGGCATCAGCAGATAGCCGATCAGAGCCGACACGGCGAGCAATATGGCAATTATGTAGTAAATATACCTCACATGCAACCTCAATGCCGCAGGGCTTGGCTAAGTATAGCAAAGCTACCCGGAAAAAGTCACCGGTACGTATCAGAAAATGCTTATTTTGCTTGACATTACATGCTCATTTCCTGACAATATCGGAAGATTTCATGGATCCGGGTAGCGACGCTAAATTATGAAAAGAAACTTTCTCTCTTTCATTGTAGTCACCCTCTTCATTCTTTTGCCGATTGCCGACTGTTTCGCTGAGGAAAAGTCCCCACCCGCTCCAATTGTCGATTCCGGTCATGCGGGTTCCCAAAGCGAGGTCGAGATCTCGGTATTCGCGACAAAGGGTGAGGCGGAAAAGCTCGCCGAGAAGGTGAGAACAGGCGGGTTCGAGACAACGGTGCGCGAATACACTGCAAAAGGGGGCCGGACCGTTTATGGGGTTTTCGTGATAGTGCACGAAGCACCTCCGGGAGGGCGGGTCAGGTTACCGCTTATGGAATCCGGCAAAGAAGCAGTTTCCGGGGCACCGCCTCTGGGGGAGAGACCGATCGGCGTATCAGGGGTCCCGAAGGACATCTTTGCGAGGAGGGCGAGCTACTTCCATGCGGCGCTTGCCGTACAGGGGATTTATACCGACAATGCGTTCAACAGCAATACGTTCAAGAAAAGCGACTTCAGCACCATATACTCCCCTGAATTCTGGGTGTCGGTGCCGCGTCTGAACCAGAGGCCGGAGGGGCTCGGGAGCATATCTCCCCAGTCGCCGGGCGGACTCCTGATCGGAAGGGGGCCTTACGACATGTCGAGACGGTATCAGGCATATGCCCATTATCAGGCCGACATCCCGCAGCATTCGCAGAACTCTCCTTCCGGCAACACGACGGTCCACACCGCAGAAGGGGGATTCACCTATAACCTTGCCAGCGGGGTATCCCTCGACCTGCGGGACACCTTCATCCGCTCCTACGAGACGGTAGACACGGCGGCACTGACGGGGGCGGGAGAAGTCGACCGATACAAAGGCAATCTCTTCTATCTGCTCATCTCATACGACACGGGGAACAGGTTTCGCGTGAGATTCGATTACTCTAATTTTCTGATCAGATATGATGCGGAGAGGAACTTCCCCAGGAACCGGACGGACAATTCGTTTTCCGGATACCTCTACTACAAACTGAAGGCGAAGACCTCGCTTTTCGTCCAGTATTCGTTTGTCGACGTAGGGTATGTGGAGGACGCAAGCCTGAACAGCACCGAACACGACGTCTACGGAGGACTCGAGTGGGACATCACCGCCAAGTCCAAAGGCAGCGTCAAGGCCGGCTACGGGACCAAGGACTTCTCGAATTCGGGGACAAAGAACGACAGCCTTATCTTCGAGGCGAAGATAGACCACCGGTTTACCCCTAAAACGTCTCTGGGGCTGACCGCATTCAGGAAGACCGGCGAAACCAATATCCCTTCCACGTTCTTCGTGCTCGCCCAGGGCGTGAGCGCCGATTATCAGCAGCTCCTCACGTCGCGTATCACTGGCTCCGTAATGCTCTCCTATACAAACGAAAAATACGGCGCCGACCTCACTATAGGGGAAAACACTGCCGAAAGGAGAGACAACATATACCAGGCATCTCTCGGCTTTCAGTACGAGTTCAGAAAATGGCTCAAGGCAGGAATCGTCTATGTGTTCACCAAGGACGACTCGACCTTTCCCGAGTTCGATTATTCGTCGAACACCTGGTTTTTCAGGATAACTGGTTCTCTGTAACCCCCGCTGCTCCGCCGCCGTTTCATTTCCTGTTGTTTTTCATTTATAATCTATAAGCGGAAATAATGAAAAGATACTTTTTCGTCTTGCTTGCGGTCGTCTTTTTCTGCAGGGCCGAAATGACCTTCGCCCAGGATTATCTCGTTGGTGAAGAGGATATATTAAGGGTCACCGTCTACGATCATCCCGACCTCACCACTGTCGTGAGGGTCAGCGGCGACGGGGAGATCAGGCTTCCGCTCATAGGGGACGTCAAGGTCTCCGGACTTTCCGTCACCCGGATTGCCGAAAAAATTTCGGGTCTCCTAGCCGACGGCTACATCGTGGACCCGCATGTCACCGTGTTCGTCGAGGAGTTCAGGGCCAGAAAGACGATCATCATGGGACAGGTGAACAAGCCGGGCGTCTATACGCTGAGCGGCAATACCACCTTTCTCGAGCTTCTTTCAAAGGCGGGCGGACTCACCAAGGATGCCGGGGACACGGCGATCATCAAGAGAAAGTCCGCCTCTCAGGGCATGCCGGAGCGCATCATCACGATCGACCTGAAGAAGCTCCTCGAGGAAGGAGATACGAGTTCGGACATCCCGCTGATGGACAACGACAACGTATATGTCGCAAAGGCGGGGGTCTTCTATATCACCGGCGAGGTGAAAAAACCCGACGCGTATAAATACGAGGAAGACACGACCGTGATAAAGGCGGTGACGATGGCCGGCGGGTTTACGGACAAGGCGTCGACCGGCAAGGTGAAGATCATACGGAAGGTGCAGGGCAAGGAGAAGGTGATAGAGAACGCCGAAATGGACCAGGCGGTGCAGCCCGACGACATAATCGTCATCCCGGAGAGCTTCTTCTGAGTTCCCGGCAGCGGACAGGATAAGGACATGGAAGAAGAGAAGGAGATACACTTAAGGGATTACCTGAAGATCATCGTCAAGAGGAGACAGCTCGCCTTCACGTTTTTTGGCGTAGTCTTCGCGCTGTCGCTGATACTGACCCTGTCGTCGACCCCCCTCTACATGGCGACAACCAAGGTCCTGATAGAAAAATCCGAGCCGAACAACCTCGCGATGATGAACATGTATTATACTCCGTACGACCCCGAGTTTTACGAGACGCAGTACCAGCTCATCAAAAGCACATCCGTGGCGCAGAAGGTGGTCAAGGTGCTCAACCTCGACAAAACCTACAGCTCTTATTTCAGGGAAAAAGGGGAAGGTTTCAATATCGTCGGCGGGACGATTGCATGGTTCAGGGACGTCTATTCGACGATCTTGAACGTGGCGGGAATGACCGGGCAGGCCCCGCCCGACCCGGCCGGCAAGGACGCCGAGTCCGAACTCCAGGCGAAGACGGACCGAATCGCAAAGACGATCGCGGGCTCGATTATAGTTACGCCGATCAAAAACAGCAAACTCGTCAACATCAGTTATCTGTCGGCGAACCCGGAATTTGCTGCGCTGATCGTAAATTCCGTGGCAAAGGCATATATCGAGGACCTTCTCGACATGAAGATGACCTCATCCCGGTATGCGATGCGGTGGCTTACCGAGAAGGCAGAGGAAGAAAGGGTGAAACTCGAAAAGTCAGAAGAGGCGCTGCAGGAATATACCCGGGAGAAGGACATCGTCACCCTCGAAAACAGGATCGCAATGGTCCCGGAGAAGCTCTCTGAGGTTGCGACGAAGATCGCCGCGGCCGAGACGAAGAGAAAGGAGATGGAATCTCTCTACAACTCGGTAAAAGACCTTTCCAGGAACCCTGAGAAGGCTGACACCATACCCGCAATCGGCTCTGACCCCACTATTCAGTCCCTCCGGCTGCAGATATTCAAATCCGAGCAGAACATCAGCGACATGTCAAAAAAATACGGCCGGAAGCACCCTGCCATGATCACCGCCATGAACGACCTCAAGGGGCTGAAGGACAAGAAGGACCAGGAGATCAAAAGGGTGATCGAGTCGATCAAAAACGAGTATGAACTCGCCAAGGCGAACGAGGAGAACTTCCGCAAGATGGCCTCCCAGACAAAGGCCGATACGCTCAACCTGAACGAGAAATTTATCCAGTACGGCGCCCTCAAGAGGGAGGCGGAGACGAACAAGCAGCTGTTCGACGCGATCATCAAAAAGATCAAGGAACAGGACATTACCCAGGACATCCAGACGGTCAATGTCTGGGTGGTAGAAAAGGCGGAGGTCCCCAAGTCGCCTGCAAAACCGAATAAGGCCCGCAACATCCTGCTCGGACTCATCGTCGGTCTACTGGGAGGAATCGGTCTCACCTTTTTCGTGGAGTACCTCGACAATACTATCAAATCCGTCGAAGATACTGAAGCTAAACTAGGGGTGCCCGTACTCGGGGTCGTGACTCTCCTGAAGGACAAGGGGAAAAGCATGGACCAGATAGTGCGGGACGAGCCGCAATCAGCTTTTGCAGAGAGCTACAAGGTCCTGAGGACGGCGATACTCCTTTCCTCGGCCGTCAATCCGCCGAAGAATATCCTGATCACGAGCATATCGCCCGGTGAGGGAAAGACGGTGACTTCCGTCAATCTTGCGATGACGATCGCGCAGTCCGAGCACAAGGTCTTGCTTGTGGACAGCGACCTGAGGAAGCCGCGCATCCACAAGATATTCGGAATGGACAATTCCAGGGGGCTCAGCACGTACCTCGCCGGTGCCTCCGACATGGACATCATCGGCAGGGACGTAGTCCCCAACCTGAGCATCATCCCCTCGGGCCCCATTCCGCCGAACCCCTCTGAGCTTCTCAGCTCCGGCAAGATGTTCGACCTTCTGAAGAGATTGAATGAGCTTTACGATATTGTCATCTGGGACGCGGCCCCGCTTCTTACCGTCACCGACAGCCTCATCCTGAGCAAAATCCTCGACGGCACGATCATCGTGACGAAGGCGGGCGAGACCACCTACGAGAACGTCGGCAGGGGGATGAAATCTCTCCACGACATCGAGGCGCATTTCCTCGGGGTCGTGATCAATGCGCTTGACGTGCGACATAGCGATTATTATTATCACCGGTATTACAACTACGGCTCGGGCGAAAAGGACGCTTCAAAGTAGCGGCGATTCCAACGCAGTTTTTCGGGGATCGGTAGTTCGACATCAAACCGGGGCAGCCTGTCCCCGGAACGGAAAGAGGAATACCTGAAGGGATGAAAGGCACGATATTCCTGATCTTTATTTTCCTGCTGGTCTTCCCGCCCCTTGCCTTCGGCACGGTCGAACATTGGTCGTATGCGGTGATGGAAGGCCTCACTTTTGTCTCCCTCGTGCTGTTCTTGTACAAAAGCGGGGAGGGAAAGGAACATCCCCTTTACCGGGTCCCGGGGGTCGTCCCGATCACGGTATTCCTGTTCTATATCCTTCTGCAGCTCGTTCCGCTTCCGCCCTTCCTGTTAAAACTGGCCTCGCCGGGTACCCACGCCCTGTATACGGAAACCCTTTGGGCTGCAGAACCGGATTCATGGGGCTCCCTTTCCGTCAACAAAAGGGCGACGCTGGGCGAATTCTTCAGGATCGCCTCGTATGCCGCCTTCTATATACTCACCGTGCAGCTGCTGTCCCGTAAGGACTTGCTGAAAAAGACCGTCCGCATAGTTGCGGTCTTTATCGCCGGCCTCTCCTTTTTCGGCATGATCCAGCATTTTCTCTGGAACGGGAAGATATATTGGATCAGGGAATTGACGCTCGGGGGGACCCCTTTCGGTCCGTTTGTCAACCGCAACCACTATGCAGGCCTCGCAGGGATGGTCCTGCCTCTGGTCCTCTGCCTCTTCCTCTATTACCGGCCCCGCTACGCCTATGTATCCCGCAGGGACAGGATAGTCGAATTCCTGAGCCATCCGATGACGAACATCCACTTACTCATCGGGTTTGCGGTCGTACTGATCGGGACATCGGTCTTCCTGAGCCTCTCGCGGGGCGGCATCATAAGTCTTTGTCTTTCGCTGCTCTTTCTGGCCAGCATGAAAATGCACAGGGGGAGGCAGGGCAGGGGGTGGATATTCGGCGTTCTTATTATACTGGTCGTCTTCTATTCGGTCGGATGGTTCGGCTGGGACAAAGTGTTTCAGAGATTCGACTCCATCAGGGACACCCGGGGCAATATCACCGAGATGCGACTGCAGATATGGAAGGACAGCCTCGGCATCATAAAGGACTTCCCTCTTACAGGGACAGGTCTCGGCAGCTACATGAGCATCTATCCTAAATATCGGTCCGTCCCTGCGGACGGGATTGTCGATCACGCCCATAATGATTACCTCGAACTCTTCTCCGATGGCGGCCTTATCGGCGCGGCACTCTTCGGCTGGTTTTTGTATTCGGCCCTCGGCGGGACATACGCCGTCTTCCTGAGGAGACGGGAGCGCTACTCGGTTTCTCTCTTTATGGGTGCAGTCGCCGGCATCGTTTCCATCCTTATCCACAGTCTTACCGATTTCAATCTTCACATCGGAGCAAACGGACTCTACTTCTTCTTTCTTCTGGGGCTTGCGGTCTCGGCGGCGCATACGCGGATGCAGGACAGCCTGGAGGAGACATTACTGGCGAAGGCGACTCGTTTCAGTCCGCAGCTGCTGCTCCTGCCCGCGCTTGCGGTCCTGACGGCAGGCACGGTATTCAACGGCGGCGTTCTGGCGGCGAAGGCCGCTCTTTTCCCTCTCGGGGTAAAACCTCTCACGGCGCGGACATCGAAGACGGAACTCGGGACGGCGAAGGAGGCACTTCGCCGGGCAATTTTTTTCGACCCACTCTATGCGGAATATCGTTACCGGCTCGCGAACGCCGGGTGGTTTTTGGCAGACAAGAAAAGTGCGCAGGACAATTACGGCAAAGCGGTCAGTCTCTCCCCTGCTGACGGCAAGTACCTCCAGGCGCTCGGGTCCGTCCTGTCAAAGGCCGGAGAGGACAACAGGGCCGACCGCCTGTTCCTGGGCGGGCTGAGGTGCGACAGGGAAAACCCGCGGCGTTACCGGAGTTACGCGCTGTGGCTTCTTGCAAAGGGGAAGAGGGTAGAGGCGCTCGACTATCTGAAGTCCGCGATCGCCCTGGAGCCCGACAACACAAGGGATTATATCACGCTTCTCGTACTCTCCGGGTGGGATGATGCCGCGATCGGGTCCGTTCTTCCCGATATGGCAGCGCCCCGCATGCTCTTCGCCGACTATCTGGCCCATACAGGGAACAGGGCCATGGCCATGGAGGAATACCGTCTTGCCATAGGGCTTGTGAAAAACGATGCAGGGCCGGGACCCGCATACTTTTATCAGGCTTACCGCTACTTCATGCAAACCGGTATGCCGGACGACGCCCTGTCGGCGATGAGGAGGGCCGAAGAATTATTCCCGGCTGACGCAGGCATCAAGTTGACACTCGCAGAGACATATGAAAAGGCCGGGATAGCGTACAGGGCGGCGGAAGAATACCGCAAGGTACTGATCATCGATCCCGGCAACGCAACGGCCAGGAAGAAGCTTGCGGAATCAAAATAGCGTCATCCACTGTTCCCCGGGGATCGGGGTTGGGGACACCCTCCTGAGAGCGGCGATCTTTGGGGAATCATGGAGGGTTCGCCGTCCTTATTCATTCTATTAAAAAGTAACCTATTGCAGCAAATCAAATGAGCATTGTGACCCCGCAGGTGGGAGATTGGTATATATTTGCGGGCTGCCCCACCACATCCTTGCGCCTCTGAACGTAAAAAAATTCGTTGTCTGCCAGGCTGGGAAGGAAGTGCTTTCGCCGGGGTAATAGTCAAGATAGCAAGGAGGATTGCCTCCGCAAAGTCCGCTGTCCTCCGAATAGTCCACCTGCCTCTTTATGGCATAGTTGATGTGCAGATATTTCACATCGGTAATCGGCCAATTATCAGGAGCGTCTCTCTTCACCCAATGAACGTGACTCGTATCATCAAATTGGTAATCGCTAAGTAGACACATCACGCGTTTGTGATTGGCAGGTGCCAGATTAGAGACCTTGATATCATAAAATGTGGGCGAAGCTATTCTGTAGGTCGTCTCGGAGTAAGGAGAAAACAGAATGTATATATCCTGTGGATCATGCCCATATACGTCCGCTTCGCTCGGATAATCTGCAACCCCGTTATGGTTTGCATCTACTTGTTCAATAGCTTGCTGACTGCCCGCCACATACCAGCTACCGCTAATGCATATCTGGTCGGTATTGCTGAAGAGATCCATGGGTGTGGGTTCGCTGATGTCCTTAAAGCCGACAGCCACGGCATTTTCTTCGTTGCCAAGTGTCCCCTTGAAGACAACCTGTAGATATACGTCTGTTGCCCACAGGGGTATCGGGTTCTGGCTTAAGTCAAAATTTAGCTCAGTAGGGCTGGCGCTATAAAGGGCGCTAACGTTATTTTTCTCCGGCACGACGATATAGGAAAAATCGGCGTCCTTTTCTATGGGGCCAGGTTGAAATGGGTCTGCGTGGGCCACCTTGTATTTCACCACCAGCTGTATCGTGCCATTTGTCATGTTCTCGCCGGTCGTCGTCGTATTTGTGGCCTTGAGTTTTATGGCTGTAAATGCTGGGGTGAAGCCTTCCTGTGTTGCATCTATCATTGAATAAAGACCGTTGGTTGGCACGGATATGTCTATGGTGCCTCGGAAAAAGTAATTCAGGAGACCTGCAGAATAACCTACGGCTCGGGGGATGAGCAAATCCGCATACTCTTTGTGAATTTTGTTATTCAATGAATATACTCGCTGTGAATAGCCATATTTGTTCATTTCAAAATCCATATAGGAATAGACAGACAGGCGAGATATGGGCTTGGATTCCCCCGGACGGTAATTGTCTGTGGCATAACCCTGCAAATATCTAACTGTATATTGATTCCCATCTGAGGTTTCCGTCGTGTTCCAGTCTCCTATAGGGACAGGTAAAGCATACCGTGCGTCATCAATATTCGTGTCGCGGCTCAGGAAGTTGCTGTTTGTATACTCGGCAAGACCTTTGCCTCCGTTAATCCAGAAGGTATCAAAGTTATTAAATACTGAAAGTTCAACGGCACCGTATCCTGCAAAAGTTAGATCAGCGGCATCTCGCGTATATCTTTCATACATATCCCGCTGTTTATTGGAATATGGAAAATGTGCGTCATTTCTTGTATGCGCTGGAACCGCTTTATCTTGGATTAGATGGATTATTTGCCCTAACCCCCTAAAAAGATGAGCGAATGCGAGTTTCCTATCAGGTGCTACAGTATTCGTCAAAGCAAGATAGTAATAGTAGCGCATTTTTTCCAGCGTCCAATCATTATTTATATAGTTTTTCCCCCATTCCAATGATGGGTGCCCATATGGAATGCCAGCTGCATTCAAACCCTGACCTGTGGTAGGGTCGTAGAAATGATTAAGCCATCTAAAGGTTATATCTTCGTCTTCCTTGATACTTCCATCCTGAATCTCTTGAAGTGCCGTCATATTGTTGTCTAGTTGATCTATTTTAGAAATGCCGAGATTAGTAAGAAATCCTGAACCTAGAACGGAAGCATTGAAAGCATTCTTAGATATTGCTGAATGAACATTTGTCTCATATGCTAATGCCTTGGCTTCCGCAAGACAAAATGCCATCAGCATGGACATACATATTGCTAATGATTTAAATTTCATCTTAATCCCCCTCGGATGTTATGCTTTGTTTCGCATCCTTCTTGCCACATGCCCTATCAAACTGCCTACCCCAAAAAAAACAACTGCATTAATTAGCGTAATCAGCAAAATGGAAGAGGAAATTACAAGATTAACACCAAGCAAATGAAGTAGCCATGAAGAAGGTATCATTAGCAACAGCATTGCCCAGCCGAACAAGTCGTTTTCACCCTTGCCAGCAACTCCTGATGCGCTGCCTATCAATAATAAACCCGTCAGACTCAAATACAGTAACGCCGCGATGAAGCCGCATCTTTTCCATGCAGGTTGATTCTTAAGAAAGTTCATTTTCTCTTCTTATCCTCCACCTCTATTAGAACCCCTGTATTTTCCATAGCCCATCCTCATCCTTCACAAAATAGATAAAATACATAACGTCGGTCGGTTTACCGTTTACCGTTTCGTTTCTAATTATGCGGTATTCTGCGACGTCACTGCCGATGTAATTCAGACTTATGTCCTGCATATTGGCGACGATTTCTGGCAGGTTGCTCACGAGTGCTGAAAAGATACCACTATATTTCGCCTTGGATACCGCGCTGTAATAGTTTGATGCTCCTGCTACATCTTGAACCTGCAACCGTCCCTTCATGGAATTCCATATGCCTTTAAGCATTGCATCATAGTTGTTACCGTCTACCGGGACTATGGCAATCGTATCCGTATAAGTAGTCTGGGCAATATCTGCTACACCCAGAGTTGCAAAGAAAATGCCCGGAGATGAATACAGATTGCTCACGTTGTCAAATGTTGGTCCGGAATAGTCAATCGTCGCATTGCCGTCAAAATCAGCCTGATATGTTTCCACTGCGTTCGGTATAGCCGTAGACGCTGAGAAGTTCACCGTCAGCGGTGACACACCGGATTCAACATTAGCAGTCAAAGTCACATATGGATACGAAGTATCTGCAGTTATCGCAATCGCCGTAGTCGCTGTATTACCTGCGGTATCTGTTGCAGTTACGAATATTGTATTCGCCCCATCCGTAAGCGGCACATGATTCGCCACAAACTGGTTGTTATAAACCATTGCAACCTTTCCATTGACAGTCACCCCTGTTTCGTTGCCTGGCGTAACAAGGATTCCCTTAACCATAATATCCGGTCTATAGATGGTGCTTCCATCTGTAGGGGAAGTAATCGTTATCGTAATAGGCGGTGTCGTAAACGTCATATCAGGACCATAACTTGTCCCATCTGTATTAGTGGCGACGACCCTGAAGTGATATGTCATGTTTATAGAAAGTCCTATAATATTTGCCGCTACAGAAATGTCATCGTACCCCGCTGGCAACAACTGAGCCGAGAATGTGGCGGAATTGCCCGCCGTATTATTGCTAACGGCGTTCGTTGTTGCAGAAGGGGCAATTATCGGCGTTGTGAAGGGTACATCGGAACCATTAGTCGTCCCTACGGAATTTGTAGCAACGATCCTAACATGGTAAGGGGTGTTTGCTGCGAGTCCAATGATATTCGCTGTAACGGCAACATCGCCTGTTCCGGCAGGTATTATCTGCGTTGGTGTCGTATTCCCATAGGAGGTAGTGGTCCCCCATTCAAAATGAACGGAAGTCTCTGCCCCGCCGGGATTGACTGTTGCGTTTAATGTGGCGGAAGTACCGACATTATTGCTGACGGCATTCGTTGTGGCAGATGGTGCAACAGCTGCTGTTGTGGCGTTGGCTTCATTGCTGTAGGATGAATCCGAGAATATATCATACGCCCTTACTCGGTAATAATAGATTGTTCCAGGCAATAAAGAAGGACCGGTATCGGAATATGCCGTTGCTTCTGCGCCTACCGTTCCTATCTGGCTATAAGTTCCGGTATCTCCCGTTTTGCGTTCAATCTTAAAGCACTGCTCGCCGCTGGAATTATCTGTCCATGACAAATCTATGCTGCTTGAGGAAATTGCAACAGCGTTAAGTCCGGACGGCGCTGCAGGCGGAACGTAACTGCCTGAAAGGGTAAGAGTTGAAGTTGAATCTATGGTTACTGTCCCGGCATATCCGCCGTCGATGGCAAGGGCAGTATAAGTTTCGGCTAAATCCCATGTGCAGTCTTTTGATGATGTGCTATTAAAAATAATACTGTCGCCAGGTGAAGGTAAAACGGTACCGGTCCAGTTCTCCGGAGTTGATGCAAGTTCATCAGAACCACCACCATTCCAAGTGGCGGAAAAAGCAGTCGAGAAGGAGATGAAGACAACAAACAGGAAGACAATAATTCGCAGAGAATTTTTCATGGACATCCTCTTTTTCAGACAAGACTTAATCTAACCCCGAAGCAATATAACCATAGAACTTTTTTCATGTCAAGGGAAAATTGCAGGAAGATGCAATTGCAGCATGGAAGATCGCACTCAATATAGATTGTTCTCGCAGAGACGCGCTAAGTCGAAAACTGTCGTGGAACGTCCCTCTGTTCCGACCGGCATACACTGCGTCTTTGCCGGAGCACCCGGCCGCAATGGAGCGGAATAGTTAACTGAATGGTCCGGAAAATGCACAGATATGGACTGGACCGATTCCCGCGCGCCCATGTGTAACGCTTGCGAAAAATGTAAGGGGCCGATAGACTCGTCCTATTCCTTTGCGAAAAAGACTTCGTTCAGAAGTATGTTCCTGCTGCGCGGGATGGTGATCAACCCTTCTTTGCGCCACTGATTCAGGACCCTTGTCACAGTCTCCCGCGTCAGTCCCGCCATGTCGGCAATCTCCTGGTGGGTGAGCCTGAGGTTGATCTTCATCCCGGCAGGGGTCTTCTCTCCGTTCTCCCCCGCCAGTATCTTCAGCAGCATCCTCATTCTCTGAGGGGCGTCTTTGAAGTTGAGGATGTGTATCCTCTTCCATGACTCGCGCAGACGGAAGCAGAGAATTCGGAGAAGGTTTTCGAGCACCTTTCGCTGACTGTAGAGAAGCGAATAAAAATTGGTCTTCGATATGATCGCCACCAGCGACTCTTCCATCGCGGCGACCGCCGCCGAAGACGTCTTTCCGTCAATCAGGGATATCTCGCCGAAAAATTCCTGGGACTGGTGGATCGCCAGGATAATCTCTTTCCCCTGCTCCGTCGTCTGCGCCACCTTTACCTTCCCGAGCAGTATTATGTACATGAATTCATTCGTCTCTTCTTCATGCAGGATCACCTCGTTCTTCACGAATTCTTTAATCACGACCTTGTTGCTTATCTGGAGCAGCTCATCGTCGGTAAGCGACGAAAATAGATCGATATTTTTGAGAAATTCGATTTTTATGTTTTCCATAGTACTTTTCAAAAGGTTACCGCAAATCAGCATGGAATGTAAATGCCCCCGGCTATTCAACAAAAAACCCTAATGTGATCTGAATTACATTCTTTTCCCTTTTTTTTAGATAAGCTCAAATCGAATTCTGTGGAGCCGGTTTTACTACGGCGGGTCTAATTTGCGAGGAGAGATAACAGCTAAGTCGCAATTTGGCTCAGGGAAAAAAGAAAAAGACAGAGGGAGCGCTATGAAAAGAAACGACATGTTTGGCGAAAGTCAGGCCCCGGGAGAACATTCCAGCACGCTGGTGTGTGACGATATCGAAGACACCCCGGAAGTCCTATTCGGGAACACGGAAGAAAAAAACGCCTTTCCGGATGATATCGACCTTCTCGATATAGACACGGAACTTCCGGAAATCGGGGAAGAACATGAAGACGCGGGGGGATGCGAGAGGACGGAAGACCTTGTTCGCTCATATTTTCATTCCATGGGCGACATAGCGGTGCTGACGAAAAAAGAGGAGACAGAGCTCGCAAAAAAGGTGGAGGAGGGCAAGAGGCTCATCCGCGAGATAGTCTGCTCCCTCCCCGTGTACAAGAAAATCGAGGCCGACCTTGGCGATGACCGCAACGAAGAGTCCGCATCGAAGGCACTGGAAATGTGCCTGACGGTCCTGGACGGAATCATGGAAGAAGCCGGGACAGCAGACAGCACCGTCACCCGGCGGACCGGGGCCGGGATGGTGAACGACATAGACGCACTGAAGAAAAAATGGGCGCAGATCAAGGATGCGAGGCGGTCGATCACGATGGCAAAAGACGAGCTGATCATAAGAAATCTCAGGCTTGTCATCACGGTCGCCAAGCATTATGTGGGCAGGGGCCTCCCCCTTCTCGATCTTATCCAGGAAGGCAATATCGGGCTCATGAGGGCGGTCGACAGATTCAAGTATGAGATGGGGTTCAAGTTCAGCACGTATGCGACGTGGTGGATACGGCAGGCGATCACGCGGGCGATCATGGAGCAGGGCAAGACGATAAGGATCCCGGTGCACATAGTGGAATTTTACAACCGGGTGTCCAAGGCCGCCAGGGAATTGACCCAGGAACTGGGGCAAGAGCCCGAGAACCGGGAAATCGCAAAGAGGCTGGGCGTTCCGCTCAAGAAGGTCGAAGAGGTCTGCAAGGCGGTCCGCACGCCGATTGCGCTGGAGACCCCGGTAGGCGTCGAAGACTCGGTGGTCGGTGATTTCATCGGCGACCGCGGCTCACCCCTGCCGGATGCCGGAGTCGAGAGAAAGGAGATCTCGAAGCATCTGCTCAAGATGCTCAAGACTCTGACCTATCGCGAAGAAAAGGTGATCAGGATGAGGTTCGGAATAGGTGCCGAGCGTGACCATACGCTCGAAGAAGTGGGCAGGCGGCTCTCGATAACCCGGGAACGGGTGCGGCAGATAGAGTTCCAGGCGATGCGAAAACTCCGCCACCCGAGCAGGCTGCAGACCCTGCAGCAGTTAGGGGCTTTCTGAAAACCGGGGATCGGCATGCATGACCGGGCCGGGCACCGGTCATGCAATGTTAATGTTATAATCCTCAGGGAACGGCAGGAAGTTACGGCAGGAACACGGTGCCTTCAGGGACACACGCTCCCAGGTAAAGAAGTTATAAAATAAGAGAATTGGCAGTAATAAGGGAATAAAGCGGTGCGGTCTTTTTTGAAGTGTCTGTTGATTGTCGCGCTTTTTCTCGCCTTCTTCAGGGTGTCCCTGGTGGAATGTAGTCCCCGGCAGAGAGTCTATTCCCAGGGAGAGGTCCAAGTCCCGATTCTCCTTTATCACCGCTTCGGGCCTGCCGTCCCGGACAGCATGACCGTTACGACCGCGGTATTTAAGTCTCACCTGGATTACCTCAGGGCCAACGGCTTTACCGTCATACCCCTCAGGCAACTGGTCGAATACTACCTGAAAAAGGGGCCGCCGCCACCCGCGGGGTCGGTGGTGATCGTTGCGGATGACGGACATAAATCCGTGTATTCCGAGATGCTGCCGCTGGTGAAGAAATATCGCGTCCCAGTGACACTTTTTATTTACCCTTCCGCGATATCCAACGCCCCATATGCGATGACGTGGGATGAGTTGAGGGAGGTGAGAAAGACCGGCCTCTTCGATATCCAGAGTCACACGTTCTGGCATCCCAATTTCACGAAAGAGAAAAAAAGGCTTACACCGGCCGAATATGAAAGGTTTACCGGGATGCAGCTGCGGAAATCGAAAGACCGGCTGGAGAAGGAACTCGGGGGAAGGATTGACATGCTTGCCTGGCCGTTCGGGATCTGCGACGACGAACTCGTCAGACAGGCGGCCGACGCAGGGTACATCGCTGCGTTCACTATCAAGAGGAGGCACGCGGCCGGCGGGGACAACGTGATGAAGCTGCCCAGGTATCTGATTCGCAATGCCGATCGGGGCAAGGCCTTCGAGACCCTCCTGGGGCGGCCCCCGGCGCATAAAGGATAGTCGTGTTTTTCAGGAAAGGAGATTGCAGCATGCAAGGCAGGATAAGGATCATCTCTTCTATGGTTTTCTGTGTCGTATTTTTCTTCGCGGGCGCCGCGTCGGCGTCCGATTACGCAGCGGGAAGGGTCTTCGATTATTCGACCCTGAAGCCGATTGAAGGCGCCATTGTTACGGGGAACAATGAGGTCGTCCGCACAGACGGCAGCGGCATGTTTGTCCTGAAGAACCCTAGTCCCACAATCGGCGTCCGGGCCTGCGGGTATGCACGGGGAGAGCAGAGACTACCTTTCCCTCCGGTCAGACGGCAGGTAAATGTGTATCTTCTGCCCTTCACGTCGAAGGCCCTCTATTTGACGTCCTATGGAATAGGCGACAGGAGACTGCGGGAATCCGCGATTGACCTTTTGAAGGAGACCGAACTCAATTCGCTCGTCATCGACGTGAAGGGGGACAGGGGAGTCATCACCTACAGGAGTTCCATCCCCCTTGCATCTGAAATCGGGGCGCAGAAACCGATACTCGTAAAGGACATGGGGAAATTGATCAGGTCCCTGAGGGAAAAGGGCATTTACACCATTGCGCGCATAGTTGTCTTCAAAGACAACCTCCTCGGCGCCGCACGCCCCGACCTGACCGTGCGGACACAAGGCGGCGGAGTATTCCATGACAGGGAGAACCTGATCTGGGTCGACCCTTCAAGAAAAGAGGTATGGGATTACAACATCGATATCGCCATCGAGGCGGCCCGGCAGGGGTTCGACGAAATACAGTTCGATTACGTCCGTTTCCCCGATAAGAAGGGTCTGCAGTTCGCCGTTCCGAACACGGAAGAAAACAGGGTAAAATATATTTCGGGCTTTCTTTCGGAGGCTGGACGGCGACTTGCCCCCTACAATGTCTTCGTATCTGCGGACATATTCGGGTACGTTTCGTGGAACCTCAATGATACCCTGATCGGACAGAAGATCGAAAAGCTCTCACCCTGCGTCGATTACCTGTCCCTGATGTTATACCCATCCGGGTTTCAGTTCGGCATACCGGGCTACCGGAACCCGGTTGCTCACCCCCGGGAGATCGTCTCCTTATCGCTGAAGAGGGCCCAGGAGCGGACAGGGATTGCGTCCGTCCGATTCAGGCCCTGGCTTCAGGCGTTCAGGGATTATGCATTCGACAGGAGATACTTCTACGGCCCCGGGATAAGAGAGCAGATAAATGCCGCCGAAGGGTTCGGCTCCGGCGGCTGGATGCTTTGGAACCCGAGGAACGTGTATACGGATGCCGGCCTGAAACGGGAAGTTGCGCCCAAAAAATATGCGGGTATTGAAGGTCCGAAGGGCTGAGGGCCGAGGAACGCGGAACGCGGAAGCGGATGAGATCATTCCTGTCTGCGATCTTATGCATTGTCTGCGGGCTGGCCGTCCCCTTCAGTGCACACGCAGAGCCCGCCGCTCAACCTCTGCAAAGTCTGCATGCCGAGCGGCTTGCAGCCATAGCCGATATCGTAGAAACATCGGTCCGCGACCGGAAGACACCGGGGGCCGTTGTCCTGGTCGGTAATCGGGATGAGGTGGTTTATCGCCGGGCATTCGGTTTCCGCTCACTCGAGCCGGAGAAGGCGCCCATGACCGAAGACACCGTATTCGACCTCGCATCGCTGACCAAAGTAGTCGCAACCACTACCGCGATCATGCAACTGGCCGAAAAAGGAAAGCTGGACATCGAGTACCCTGTTGACCGCTATTGGCGGGCGTTCGGGAAAAACGGTAAGGGGAAGATCACCGTGAGACAGCTCCTTACGCATTATTCCGGACTCCGCCCTGACCTTAGCCTGAGGCCTCAGTGGTCGGGGTACAGAAATGCGATGCGGAAGATCGTCGCCGAAAAGCCCGTCATTCCCCCGGGGACAGGGTATATCTACAGCGATATCAATTTTGAAGTGCTCGGCGAACTTGTCCGGCGGGTCTCGGGACTTTCCCTCGACAAATACTGTTCGACATATATCTTCGGCCCTCTCGGGATGAGAGACACCGTTTTTTTGCCTCCTGTTTCCCTGCAGAGACGCATTGCACCCACCCAGTATTACCTCGGCAAGATGCTCTGCGGAAAGGCACATGATCCCTCGTGTTTTCGCATGGGCGGTGTGGCAGGGCATGCCGGGCTTTTTTCGACGGCAGACGACCTCTCCCGCTTCGCACGGATGCTCCTGAACAAAGGGAGCTACCAGGGAAAAAAGATCCTCAGCCCGAAGTCAATCCAGGAGATGACCATGCCACAGTCGCCTCCCGGCGGGAAAAAGCTGCGGGGTTTCGGATGGGAGATTGAACGACCGCTCGGGTCCGACGGCGAAGGATCTTCTTCTTCCGGGGCATACGGGCATCTCGGCTATACGGGGACAGCGCTCTGGATAGACCCTGCGACAGAAACATACATCATTCTCCTGACTAACCGCGTCCATCCCGACGGCAAAGGCGACGTAAAGGAACTGCGGGCCGGGATCAAAAGGGTCGTTGCCGATGCACTGAGGTCCGTCTCTGCCGGACAGGTTCCTGCGAAGGGGCACTCTCCGGCGGCTTTTTATGCTTCCGCCAAAAAAGGGCCGCTGCGCGATCCGGCAGGCGAAAAGGTGATGACCGGTATCGATGTGCTGTCCGCCGGAGATTTCCTGCCGCTGAAGGGCTTGCGTGTGGGACTCGTGACCAATAATACCGGTCTCGATTCCGGGGGACGCAGCACTCTCGATCTCCTCTTTAACGCGCCGGGCGTACATCTCAAGGCAATCTTCAGTCCTGAACACGGCCTATCGGGTACATACGACAGGGAGATCAAATCCGGAACAGACCCCGGCACCGGACTGCCGGTATACAGCCTTTACGGCAAGGTCAGGAGACCGACCGGGGAAATGCTCACCGGTCTTGATGCGCTCGTATTCGATATCCAGGATGCGGGTGTCCGCTTTTACACCTACATCACTACTCTGGGATATGCGATGGAGGCCGCTGCCAGCAACAGGATCGCGTTCTACGTTCTTGACAGGCCCGACCTGCTAAATGCCACATCGGTCCAGGGACCGGTTATGGACAAAGGCTTGAGGTCTTTCACCGGTTACTTCCCCTTGCCCGTGCGGTACGGCATGACAGTCGGCGAGCTTGCAGAGATGTTCAACAGTGAAAACAGGATAGGCGCGGACCTGCACGTGGTCAGGATGTCCGGATATGCGCGCTCCGATTGGTTCGACGAGACAGGATTGCGGTGGACGAACCCTTCACCGAACCTTCGCAGCCTCACGGAGGCGACTCTTTACCCTGGCGTTGCGATGGTCGAGGGCGCAAACGTAAGTGTCGGGCGCGGAACGGGCACGCCGTTCGAACTCCTTGGGGCCCCATGGATCGATGGGCAGAAACTCGCGCGCTATCTGAGGGACCGGAAGATAGCAGGGGTGTTTTTTTCTCCGGCCGTGTTTACGCCCAACAGTGACAGATATAAGCACAAAGAGTGTCATGGAGTCAGGATGACGATGACGAACAGGGAGACGCTGGACATAGCCCGCATGGGCATCGAAATCGCGGCGGCGCTCCATAAGCTATATCCAAAAAAATTCCGTCTTGATGACACACTCGGCGTCATCGGATCACGCAGGACCCTGCAGTACCTTAGGGACGACATGTCCCCACGATCAATCGCGCTCCACTGGAAAAAGGACATCGACCACTTTCTCGCCCTGCGCTCGAAATATCTGCTGTACTGACCCGGGATTCAGGATCGTTCTTTGCAAGAAGCTCCGGCAAGGGGCAGTTCTATCTCGACAACGAGGCCTCCGGCCGGATCATTTGACGCCTTTACAGTCCCGCCGTGCAGATTGACCGCCCGTTCGGTGATAGCCAGGCCGATACCGGTCCCGCCCGTTTGACGGTCTCGTGCATCGGCAACGCGGTAAAATGGCCTGAAGAGCTGCGTAAGCGCGGCCTCGGGAACGCCGCGGCCGTGGTCGCGCACCCTGATCACCGCAGCCGTCCGCCCGCGCTCTTGACGACAGAACAGGCCCACTTCCACTGCAGTACCTTCATCAGTATAGCGGACCGCGTTTCGGACCACATTCTCGACGGCCCTGCGGAGCAACTCTTCTGATCCGGTGACAGCGATTTTTTCACTTGACACAATCTCCACCGAACGGTTGCTGTCCTGTGCCTCGAAATTCGCATCGTCCACGACATCCTGCACCAGGTGTGAAAGATCGACCCGCATCTTTTCGATTTTTTCGGCCCCGCTCTCAAGCAAGGTAAGCGTAACCAGTTCTCCAATAAGCTGATTGAGCCTCTCCGCCTCGCGTTCGATACGGTCGAGGGGCTTGGCAGCTTCAGGGCCGGAACGCTGCCGCGCCAGCTCCAGCGCGACGTTGAGGCGGGCGAGCGGCGACCGCAGCTCATGGGATATGTCCCGCAGCAGCCGCTGCTGGCCATCCAGGAGGGTCCCGATACGCGACGCCATAATGTCAAAGTCCCGTCCGAGGTCTGCGATCTCGTCCTTCCGTCCGCCGAGAAGAGGACCGACCCTTGTGCTCAGCGCGCCGGCCGCAAACTGGCGGGCGGCTTTCTGCAGCTGAAGAATCGGCGCAGTCAGGGAACGGGCAAGGAAATAACAGACAACTCCCGCCGATAGCGAGGATCCTCGATCCCCGGCAGCATCACATCGAGCACCACGAGTTTATGTTCCCCGGAAAGTGCCCGCACGACCCCCTGCGCTCCGTCGAAAACTGCTTCGACATCGAATCCCTCGGGTTTCAGGTAATCCGAAAGCAGCTCGCAAAGCTCCCTGTCGTCGTCAATCACCAGCATACGGTTCATCGCAGTCCCTTCCGTGAGCCATATTACTAAGAAGTTCATAAGTATGAAGACATTAGATTAGAAAATCCCTCCTAACCTCCCTTTGCTGAATCCCGAAAGCTTTCGGGACCCTTTGGAGTAACGCCCCCAGGTGCCCTGCCTGCCGGCAGGCACGGCGCCTCTCCCCCTCTTAAGATAAGAGGGGGTAAAAGGGGAGTTATGATCCCGGAGAGGGGTGCGGGGAGATTCTATATCCAATCTTTTACCTATGCACCTATTAGTAATTAGTATTCTACCCTGATAGTATCCGCCGGAGGTGTAAAGAATTGTAAAAAAAATCTTTACAGAAATTTGCCAAGCTTTTCCTTCCTTGATCGTGTCTTAACCCATACTTTAAGAAAATTCGCGTATGCTAATACCATGAACGGCGTTGCCGTCTTCCGCAGTGCCCTCAGGGCCGGGCGTTTTTTTTGCGCGACACAAGGCGGTTGTTTTTTCCCCGGTCTTTGGTTTAATCTTTAAAAGAACATAAAAAATCCTGCGGAGTAGACTGCAGGTCATCACAATTCACATTTATAGAGACCGGTATCACGATGTATAAAGAACACTTCGGCCTGAAAGAGACCCCCTTTTCGATAGCACCTGATCCGCGCTACCTTTTTTTGAGTGAAGGCCACCGGGAGGCGCTGGCCCATCTCGAGTACGGGATGCGCGGCGGGGGGGGCGGGTTCGTCCTGCTCACCGGCGAGGTGGGAACGGGAAAGACGACCGTCTGCAGATGCCTGCTTGAAAAAATTCCTGATGATTCTGAAGTGGCCTTCATACTGAACCCCAAGGTGACGGCCGAAGAGCTGCTGGCGACCGTGTGCGACGAGTTCGGGATCCGGTATCCGGAAGGCAATCGAAGCATCAAGGTTTTTGTCGACAGGATCAACGAATTTCTTCTCGATGCCAGCGTCCGGGGCCGCAAGACGGTACTGATAATCGAGGAGGCGCAGAATCTGGGGTTCGATGTGCTCGAGCAGTTGCGGCTGCTCACCAACCTCGAGACAAACCAGGCGAAGCTTCTCCAGATCATCATGATCGGCCAGCCTGAGCTCAGGGACATGGTTGCGAGGCCGGAACTCAGACAACTGGCCCAGCGGATCACTGCCCGCTATCATCTCGGCCCACTGACCCGTGAAGAAGTCTCGTCGTACGTAGCACACCGCCTGTCTGTTGCAGGCGGACATGCCAGGCTGTTCCCTTCCTCAACGACCCCTAAGATCTTCAGACTGACAGGAGGTGTCCCGAGGCTGATCAATGTAGTATGTGACAGGGCGCTGCTCGGCGCCTATGTCGAGGGCAAGGATGCTGTCGACCGATCGACCCTCACCAATGCGTCGCTGGAAGTCCTGGGGGAAGCCGCCCACAAAGGTCCATTGAGGGAAAGACATGCAATAGTTGCCGCCGGCCTCCTGCTGGCTGTACTCTGCACAGCGCTGCCGGCGGCGTACTACCATCTCCGTTCCGGGCATGCAAGCGACCGTCCCCGTCCCGCCGAAAAAAACCTGCCGGAGGAAGAGTCGGCCGGCAGGCCCCGACTCGATACCCTCTGGTGGCTCGATGACCGGTCCCTGCCGGGTCAGAGTCTGAAGGGGCACAGACAGGCCGGGGGAAATATTGATCGATGGTCCATTTCGGGCCGTTTTCAGAAGCGGACGGCCGAGGGCGAAGGGCTTGCCCGGAACAGTTCCGAGAAGCCTGTGCCGCAGCCTGATGCCGCGGCACACGGGACCGGAGATTAGCCATGTCATATATTCTCGAGGCACTGAAGAAATTGGAGCAGAAGCGGCGGCGTGAAGAGGGGACCCACCTGCTGTCTGATCAGCATCCGGCGGCACTTCCCCGGAAACGGCGGCCGCTCTGGCCTTATTTGCTCTTCCTCGCCCTGCTCCTGAACGCGGGGCTCCTTTTATGGTGGCTCCGTCCCTGGCCGCAGGCCCAGTCCGGCAGGAGCGCAGCACTTCAGTCCCGCGAAACGATAAAAGAAGATTCACGCACCGATGCCTTCCCCGGCCGGGAAGACAGAAGAGACAGCGGGGCGGCTTTGCCGGCGCCTTCATCCGGCATATCCATGCCGCCCGCCCAGGAACGCGTCGCAAATGAGACACCTCCGCCCGCGGCCGCCCGCGATGCCGACCTGCATTCCCCTGAGACCCGGCAACTCCAGAAACGCGACCTCACTCCAAGGCAGCGCACCATAGGCATAAACGAACTCCCCCCGGCACTGAGGACGGCACTGCCGGATTTGACGATATCCGGCCATTTCTTCGATGCAATCCCGTCGTCCCGGGTTGTGATAATAGGAGGGCGCACACTTCACGAAGGCCAGGCGGTCGCCCCGGGATTGAAACTCGAGCAGATCACGCGGGACGGGGTGGTCTTCAGCTATCAGGGATACCGTTTCCGGGAGGCCGTTTTTTAGGGAGGGCACTGCTTACCGATGAGAACAGCACATTTGGAATGGGCGACAATGTTCCTCGAGACGCTCCCCAGCATGCCCTTTATCCCCCTCAGCCCCCTGCATCCGACGGCGATCAAATCCGACTGAATCTTCTCGGCCGCTTTCAATATCTCCGCCGAAGGGTCCCCGACCTTTGTCATGACATCGACGTTGGCGAATTTGGCCGCGAGGAGCTTTCTCGCCTCGTCGGTGATCCTTTCGGCCTCGCGTAACTCTGCCGACCCCGTCTCGGCCACGACCTCCTTGATCCTGTCGTTCACCTCCAGGACAAACCGCTGCGGTATGTCCGAGAAATCGGACCATATGACGTTCAATACGGTCACCTCTGCGCCGGACGGGAAGGGGATCATCGTCAGCAGTTTCCCGGCCGCCATCGAATAATCGGAACCGTCGGCCGCGACGAGGATGCTCATCTTCTTCGCCCTGCCGCAGACCGGAAGCTTCGTTACAAGTACCGGCATCGGGGAAGAGGCGGAAACCGACTTTGTCACGCTCCCTATGAAGAGTGACTGGATGCCCTGCACCCCCCTCGCACCCATCACGATCAGGTCCATGCCGGACTTCACCGCGGCGTCCACGATGTAATACTCTGCCGCGCCGTCGACTATCGCGGTACTGAGCTTCGCACCGCAGGGCCTGAGGGCCTCGAGCGCCGAATCGAGGATCTTCGGCGCGATCTCCTTCCTGATCTCTTTCAGTGTCTCGATATAGGACTCCCTGTCATAGAGAAAAGGGACCCAGCTGACTGCATGAAAAACCGTGATTTCGTCGTCAGTGGTGAGGTCGAGACAGGTCAGAAACCTTGCGGCGCCTTCTGAACATTTCGACCCGTCGGTAGCGAGCAGTATCTTCAAGGCCCTGCCTCCTTTTTTTCATCATATCACCTCAGAAGGTTTTTACAAGCCGTTCTCGCGGCACTTTTTCGGCCATCTGGAATTCGCCGGCCGCTCATGATAAAATGTTCAAAGGTCCGGAAAGTCCTAAACGCGGCACCTCTCAGTTTCTGACGGCATACCGGAAGCTTTCACCGGTTCGGAACCTGCACAGTCAACGGTAGCGGAAAGAGGAAAAGATGTTCATCGTCATGATAACGCCGGAATGCGCCCCGGTGGCAAAGGTGGGAGGACTCGGCGACGTGGTCTTCGGACTCTGCCACGAACTCGAGATGCGGGGCAACGACGTCGAGATCATTCTGCCGAAGTACGACTGTATGCGCTATGACCAGATCTACGGACTTCAGCCGGTCTACAACGACCTCTGGGTCCCTTTTTATGACCGCTGGGTACACTGCTCCGTCTTCTTCGGGTTCGTTCACGGCAGAAGATGCTTCTTCATTGACCCGCATTCGGAGAAGAATTTTTTCAACCGGGGCATATTTTACGGCCATCATGACGACCCTGAGCGCTTCGTCTTCTTCTGCAGGGCCGCGCTCGAGTTCATGCTCAAAACGAACAAGCACCCGGATGTCATCCACTGCCACGACTGGCAGACCGGGATCGTTCCGGCCCTTCTCTTCGATATATACAAGCAATACGGCATGACCCACCCCAGGGTCTGCTACACCCTCCATAATCTCAAGCATCAGGGCGTCACAGGCGAGTTCATACTGCGCGCTGCCGGCCTGAACAGGCCGGACTATTATATCCATCCCGACCGTATGCAGGACAATTTCAACCGCCCGGCAGTGAACCTGATGAAGGCGGGGATCGTCTATTCGAATTTCGTCACCACCGTGTCTCCGAGCTATGCGGGGGAAATCCGGCATACAGACCTCTCTTACGGCCTGGGCCATACCCTCGACGTCCACGGCGGAAAATTCGGCGGGATCCTGAACGGGATTGACTACGACGTCTGGAACCCCGAGATCGACGGGCATATCGCCTGCCGGTACGGCATTGCGACGATCCAGGACAAGTACAGGAACAAGGATGCCCTCAGACACCGGCTCCTGCTGCAACAGGTATATAAACCGATCGTGTCTTATGTCGGAAGACTGGACCATCAGAAAGGCGTCGAGCTCATCAGGGACGCGATATTCTATTCCCTGGCGAACGGCTGTCAGTTCGTACTCCTCGGATCGAGTCATGACCGGGGGATCAACCAGTACTTCTGGCAGCTCAAGCACCACCTGAACGACAACCCTGATTGTCATATCGAGATCGGATTCGACGAGGAACTCTCCCATCTCATCTATGCAGGCTCGGACATGATCGTCCTGCCGAGCCTCTTCGAGCCCTGCGGCCTGACGCAGATGATCGCACTGAAATACGGCACCGTGCCGGTCGTGCGGGCCACCGGCGGGCTGAAGGACACGGTCTTCGACGCGGACTATGCCGACAAGCCTTATCACGAGCGTAACGGCTACGTCTTCAACGACTTCAATTTCCGGGGGCTTGAGTCAGCCATGCGGCGCGCAATCGGCATGTGGTATTCCTATCCGCATTATTTCAGGGAGCTCATTGCAAACGGCATGCGCTACGACTTCTCATGGAACCACCCCGGCCGGCACTACCTGAACGTCTACGAGTATATCAGGGACAAGTAAGGAACGACAGAAGAGGTTTTCGATCTTTTTCCCGGGTTATGCGACAGAAAATGCCTGCCAATGATGTTGAGCCGCGGCAAGCGCGTGTTCCATATTTTTCCTGACTGCCTCGGGTTTCCGTGCTACAGCGTACTGCCAAAAGCCAAACCTCTGATCGACGTTGACCGCCTTGATCCAGCGCTCTGCAGCGGCTGTCTTGACCGATTCAAGCTCATCGAATCCCTTAGTTTCAAGGACTAAATATGATTCGCCGGAGTCAGTGTTCAACCTTATTATGAAATCGGGAATATAATCATGGCTCTGGCCGTTATGGAAATAAGGCACTGCAAACCCCAATCCCTGGTTTTTCACAAAAGCGGCAGTTGCAGGATGCGTATCGATATAATATGCCGCTGACTGTTCCCATATGCGGGTGTCAGCAACGATATAGTTAAGGTGCGACCGCTCAACTTCACGGACTTCTTTGCTCGTCCAGAAATCAACGTCCGAAGTCGAGCCCGGCCCTCTGCTTGACTCATAGACAGCTATCTCAGGAGTTTCACCTGTAATTACATCAGGCTTTATACTGTTTAAAAGGCTTTCTATGGCCCAGCCATAATACGGGGAAAGAAAAACATCAAGGATATTTGCTGGTTCGACAGGTTTTACTTTTTCGCTTAGATAATGATCAACTATTCCAGCAATTTGCGGAAAAAGGACCTGAACGGGAACCTCGCAACCTGGCTGTAATGCATACACCCGAGTCAAGTCACGGGCAAGCTCAAAGACCAATTCCTGAAATCGACGTCCTGTTCTAAATGGGTTCAAGTCCACACTTTCCAGCTTGCCCGGCCCCAAAAGAGACGGCCTTCCTTGATTGCTAAGAAGGGCCGCTTTCATCTGTACCTCGGGAGGAATGTGGAGAGGGTTCAGAATGAGTTCCGGAATTACATCCCATTCCACTGATATTCTGTTGCGTATTGCCTGAGTATATCCCTCAACGCGCGGAAACTTAATTTCATAGCGGACCTTCGCCGGGATAGCATAGACATGGTGCCGTTTGACCGGTGGTGTCCTGGGGCCATCCTTCGTTTCCTTGAAAGGAATTATTTCAAAGGGAACACCAAAAACCTTTGCTACTTCTTCAGTAAGTTTTCCGTCCTCACCTACATCGTAGTTTGATCTCCTCAGCCCACGGCCCACGACCTGTTCACATAGCAGTTGAGACATGAAGGGCCGAAGGCCGATTATATGCGTCACGGTGTTACAATCCCAGCCTTCTGTTAGCATGCCGACGCTGACGATACAGCGGATGTCTCTGCCGGGCGGGAATAACGGTCTGTCCAGTTTCTTTGCCAGTTCCTCGAAGCCCTCGGGATAGAGCGTTCGGCCCTGTTTGTCCCTGGGCCAATCCAATTTGCCGACGGTGTCTAATGTAAAATGCATCCATCGTTCTTCGTCGTTTTTCGCTTCTCCTGTTTCCATCTCATGAACAACCTTGGAGTCGACTCGAATAGTATTAATCTTACCGTTATTACGAAACCCGTCGATCTTCGATGGCGGAATTCCAGCAGGAGGTTTATTCTCAGCAAGCCACTCATAAATCACCTTGGCGATCTTTATATTCTTGCAGACGAGAATAAACACCGGCGGCCTGGGATCATCCACGTTCTTCTCCCACTCAATGCAGAGTTCCGCCCAAAGCCCCCCGAGCATCACAATAGGTGTGTGCGCCCACTTGAGGATCGCCTCAGGTTTTGGCGCCTCTTTCTTGCCGCCACGCTCGGAAGTTGTCAGATGCGGCAAAATCCAGCGCCAGATATTGAAGTAGCCGGGGATCTCTTTGCCTGTTGTGTCACGCACTGCAAGCTGAGGTATCTTGGTAAGCCCTGATTCTATTGCATCGGTCAACCCAAATTCACTCACAACCCAGGGGAAGATGCGGTTGCTGTCCGGCCCCATTCTTCCAAGAAAGTATGGAGTTGCGGAGAGGTCAATGCAAAAATTTACGCCACGATGTTTGTGAACGCGGTCAAGCCCCTCCACCCAAACAGTCGCTTCTTTGAAAAACTCCTCGATCTCCTCTTCTTCGCCAAAAAGGTCTTCCTCGCCTTCTTCTGGTTCTGGCCTCCTGATTCTGTAAGCGTGATGGGCCTCATCGTTAAGAACAAGGATGTTCTGCTTTGCGCCGATGTCCCGTCCGAGCACCCTGTTCAATAATGCGGTATCACTCTCCACATACTTCGTGGATTCAACCTTCACTTTCCTGAGATTTCCCTGTTTGTCGCGGTCCTCAGAAACGATATGCAATATCCCGGCATCAACCTGCTTTGTCAGGTCCTCCAACGTCAGATACCGTGTGCCACGGGCGGTAGTTGTCTTTTCGCCGATGGTAATCGTTTCTGTAATGCTTACAGGAACCCCGGTCTTTGCCACTTTTGCACTGATACCTCCGGTCTGCATGACCTGCGGCTCAAATACATGCCAGTTCGTTATCAGTATTCTCCCTTTTGTAAGGTCAGGCATGAAATGAGTCGGCACAAGATCACGGGTCCGGTAAATGCTCGCCTCTCCTCGTTCAGGGTCAAGTTCCTGCAGCCTGCTCCTGATTGGCACGCTCGGACAGACAACAAGCGCTGCATCGGAAAAGCGGCTGTCACTCTTATTGTTGATCTTGTTAAGGATGCTCCACGCGATTATCATGCCCATGACCGTTGTCTTGCCGGACCCAGTGGCCATCTTGCAGGCATAACGACTGAATGTCTTGAACCCTTCGGCTTTGCGATCTTCGCTCGGCTCGTCGGGTGGAATAGAAATTCCCTGCAAAAAGTCCGCGCGGGCTTCTTTAAGAAATATTACTGTCTCAGCAGCTTCAAGCTGGGCGAAGAAGAGTTTATGTTGTCTTCCGTCTCGATGCCAGTAATTAAGGAGTTCATAGGTAACTCCTGTTACGCCACCCCCGCCTTTGAGCGCCAGAGGCAGCCATTCCTTCATGCGTTCACGAATGCGGTTGATTAGTTTTAGCTCAATTGCAGTGCCGAGACCTTCTGCCGAATCAGAGAGCGATTTTACGGGCGGGCGATAATAATACATTGCCGGTCTCCGACCTTTTACTTGCACCGGCGGCTCGCCTTCGATTATGCGCCAGTACGAAGAAGGCTCAAGGTAAGGAGAGTTTAATATTGGCTCGGGAACTTCGTAGCTGTTACTCATTGCCCATTAACGCTTGCTGAATACCATCAAGTTTTTCCTTGATTTCATTACACAGTTCGTCTTGTTTCATTTGGGCGGCGATCAGATAATACTCGTTCTTACCTATCTGCATATCAAGCTTACGGAAGAGTTCAGGCAGCAATGTTTTGCTCGCCGGAGTACTCTCCAGATAATCGTGCTGATCGAGAGGCGAACGATAAACGGCCGGAGGTAACTGGTCATGAAGATAATCTTCTGCTCCCTTCAGAAATAGAGGACCCGTATGATGTTCCGCAAATCTCAGTAATGCGGTAGGATGAATAAGATAATTCTCAGCCTCATACCTACGCCAACGGCCGATAACTAGTCTATCTGCTGCTACCTCGTGATCTGCAATCTCTCTGTTATCACCATCGAGCAACATATACGCCTTTATTCCCTGCGCCATCGCCTGAAGCGCAAAAAAATGTCCGCGCGCTTCTTTTGGTTGCCGCCCTTGCATGCTATGCCAAAAAGGTTTACGCATAAACCAATCGTACAGCGGGTGCTTTAACACCTCAGCCCATGCCTTAAGCAAATTAAAATCACTTTCACCCTCAACGTAGAGAATGCCGGGCGATTGTTCAGATAGAAGCACATCTATCGCGGTCAACCTCTTTAGTGCTTCCGCCACTTGCTGCCGTTCAATATCATGAAGCAAGCAATGGGGTTTGCCGTATAACGAAAGAATCATTTCAGGACTTGTGCTATTTATGAGCACTTCAGAATGTGTCGCGATGATTAACTGACAATCCTTGTCGGCTGCTATCTGCCTGAGCCTGTCGTAAATCTGTTTTTGAAGAATGATGTGAAGATGGGCATCTGGCTCGTCCAGTAAAAGCACAGACGCAGGTCGGGCATAGAAAAAGGCAAAAATCAGCAAGACTTGGTGAAAGCCACTGCCAGCGCTTGCAATATCAAGCCTGGGCAACCCTTCTTTGCCTCTTCCTTCTGGCACACCTGGTATATATTCACAAAAAATGAATGGTTTGCCTTCGTATTCAGGGGCTGATAGTTTATAGCCAAAAATTGTTTCAATCTCTCTGGAAAAAGAAGTCCACGAGGATTTATCTTCCTTTTTGTGAATCTCAAGAAGAAGATTACGAAGTATATCGCCTGCCTTACCTTGTCCTATCAACATGTCTTGATATGGGCGATCATATCTCGTTTCCTCAGCGCCGATACCTGAAAAGGGCGGAACGTGCACGACCCCGAATTCCTTCAAGGCATTAGGCAAACTCTCCAAATGTTCTTGCGCGGGCTTAACGTAAATCTGCTCGCTGCTCTGATATCTAAACTCAAACGACAATTCCCATGGGACGGCTTGCGTTCTCCCCTCTACGGATATCTTCATAACACGGGGATATCCCGGCTTTCCCTCTGACTCATCCTTTTTCATAGAGACAGAACAATCTTTCCATAGAAGGTTCATTTCCCGAAGAGGCAGCACGGTAAAATCTTTACGAGTTATAGGGACGCCAGACCGCTTCTTAGCCTGAGAACCAGAACCTCGCTCAGCAGTCCATTTTTGCAAGGCAAGATGCCACACTTTTATTGCCTGAAGAAGAGTCGTTTTCCCAGAGTTGTTAGGCCCCGCCAAAATTATATGCTCGCGGAGATCAAAGTCCTCGTCTTCAAATTGCTTAAAGTTATGCACTCTAACTTTGGTAATCATGCCTTTGTCTCCTTCAAACTCTTCACTACCAACAGTTCGTTCCCTCTATCATCGATTACCTTCACCGCGATCTGCCCGTGTTCACCAGCCGCAAATGGCGCACTAACGGTCCCGGCGAGATGGTCCCATACGCTTTCGTCGTGGGTAGCTTTTAAGGCCCGTTTCAGGTTGTCCCATGCGCTTGTGCGGGGGAAAAATGCCTGGCTCACATGAAAGCAAAGGCCGTTATAGTTCGCATCAAGGAACCATGCAGGCACATCTTTTCCGCTGCGGTGATCTATATCCATAGTCACTGGATCGAAGACATCAAGGCCGATGAGTTCTATCTCATACTTCGCAGGTTCACCGGATTTCGGTTTTATTTTTCTCAAGGCAATCTCCGGCAGGCCGCATACGCTGAAGATCTGGCTTGAGCGCATATTTTTCAAAAGATCGCCCATCAACAGATCAGGCGTTGCCTGCACATAGGTTGCCGGGACTCCGACAGCGGCCTCGCAATTATCCAGGAAATTTCTCGCACCCGGCTGAATGGCAAAGCCGATCACAAATAGATGTGAATAATTCTTCGCATGCGCCTCTCGCGCAGCTTCATAGACAAGTTTTTCGCTAATCGCCCCGTTTTCAGGGCCGAAGAGAATCGCAACCGAAGAATCACCCTCCCCTTCATCCCCTCCCCTCAAGGGATGGGATAACGCCCCCGCGCCCCCTCTTACTTTAAGAGGGGGAGTTAATTCTTCACCCTCGCCCCTTGGGGGAGAGGGTTGGGGTGAGGGGTTTTTCTTTACAACAGCTTCTGCCGAAAGTGAAAGTGTCTTTGCGGGTTTTCTGATCCCTTTGAGCTCGACGGTCTTTCCGCCGTCAAGATGAAGCACCGGAGACCGCCGCAGGACTTCAAGCATCCGGTCGACAAAAGAGCCATATTCCTTCGCCTCCGGCGCTCCGGAATCCTCGACACCGTCGCCTTCCCAATCAACAGGCGTAGGAATCGTCGCTTCGAGGCAGAACGGCCCAGTAACGCGAGTAATGCTGTTTACAGTTTCCGGCCTGTCAACCAACACTTCTTCTGAGGGTGGTTCATTGTTGGCGATGGACTTCAGCGTGATATGCGGCACAATGCCGCCGACCTCTTCACCTTTATTGTTCTGCTTGCGCCTGTAGACAAAGCCGCCTGCCGGTCCATGATCGGGTTCCTTCAGCTCATAATATGGAAATGTGGCTGTCAGCAATCTCTGCCGTGCAAGAGCAAGAGGTACTCGGCTCGTATCAATCGAAATCCACCGCCTGCCCCATTGTTCGGCAACATATGCCGTCGTGCCACTGCCGCAAGTTGGATCGAGCACCAAGTCGCCTGGATCGGTTGTCATGAGGAGACAGCGTTCAACCGTCAAAGGGCTAGTTTGAACAACATAAAACTTTTCAGAATAAGTGCCAAGGATGGTATCATCCCAAACATTTGCATAAGGCATAAACGGAAAATCGTCATCATATCTTTTATAAGCGAGTATTTTCCCTATCGGAATAATACGGTTCTTCTTAATTAATTCATTCATACCTTCCCAAGTTGTTTTCCAATGACTATTTGGGCTGGGCAAGTATTCATTTCCATTAAAGAGGACGGGTTTAGAACCACCGGTTGGGGCACCCGGACTGACAATGGTGTCAGCGCGGAAACGTCTCCCTTTTGGAAGCTCAACGTCACCTCGAACCTCAGCGGCAGTTAGTCTTCGACAATCCCCGTTTGTTAATTCAATCCAGTTATAGGTGCCTCCCTCAGTTCGTTCTCGCTTTGGTTGCCATAAGGGATTGTATTTAATAAGATCTTTGTCTCTTGAATACCACAGCAAAAAATCGTAAGCACTGCTAATCAATTCAGATGTAAAAGCAGATGTCTTGGCAAATGCTATAACGGCCACAAAATTCTCCGCCCCAAATACCTCATCCATAACTTCCCTAACATGATGCAGATTCTCATCACTTATCTGCACAAAGATGCTACCGCTTGGTGTAAGGAGTTCGCGGGCAATAAGCAGCCTGTCGCGCATATAGGTGAGATACGAGTGCAAGCCCAGTTCCCATGTGTCCCGATAAGCCTTGACCATCTCGGGCTCGCGGGTCATGTCGTCGTCTTCATTGTGCTTAACGTCGCGCTTGCGCACGAAGGGCTGAAAGTTCGAGCCGAATTTTACGCCATAGGGCGGGTCCATGTAGATCATCTGCACCTGGCCACCCAAACCCTCGTAATGCACAAGTGAGTTCATCACAACAAGCGAGTCACCGAGGACAAGGCGGTTGACCCACTTGTCTTTATATTCATATGCCTTGAGTATCTGGTCCGTAATCGAATGCTGCGGATCGCCGAAGAGACTGAACATATCAGTCTGCTTGTCCTTCTTGTGGCTTGCAAGCGTCTCGATGATCGCCTTTGTCGAAAGCCTCTCATGGACAAACAACGGCAGCGTCGGTACGTCGAACGACAATCTCTCAGCCTTCCCCGCCCAATTAAGAAACGGCTTGCCGAGGGCCTTGAGCCCGTCCGCAATCGAGTTGACAGCAGACTGGGCCTTATCAATTTCTGTCTGAATCTTTGCCCTCTGTTCCTCCGTCTTTGCGGTCTTGAGCTTTGTCCGGAGTTCAGCTAACGACGCAGTAACGTCATAGAGCTTAGCTATAAGAGCCTCACCCTGTTCACGCGCTGGATTCTGCCCGTCCCACTCAAGGGAAGGTGAAAGTGACGAATCGTAGCGATAGATGACAGGCGGCTTCTTCTTCCTGAACTGCGCCTGCGTCCCGACCTCCGGCCGCATGAGACTTTCAGCGGTTGAATGGCGATACGTCTCGGTAAGAGCCTGCTGTGGGGTGCGCCCTTTCCCGGCAACACTTGTTTTCCTGATTATTGTTTTCTTTTTAGGTCCCGGCATAACTCACGCTGTGCATTACAAAGGGTTAAGAAATCCCTTTAAATATTATAAGTTTCGCGAAATATTTGCAACCCTGGCAGAGCGGCACGCGACGATATCGGGGAACAGTTTGCTTGACCTACGAAGTGACGACCCAGGAACTGCGGCTTTTTCAAAACCCGTCCAGGTGAGACAGAAGCACGTGCTATTTTTTTGTGTCCGCCCCGTCCAACAGCCGCGTCAGCCCCTGCATAAGCTGCAAGGGAGTAGGCGGGCATCCTGGAATGCGGGCGTCGACCGGTATCACCTTGTCGACCCCTCCCAGGGATGCATACGTCTCACCGAATATACCGCCCGTGCATGCGCAATCACCGACTGCGACCACGAACTTTGGGGAAGGAGTGGAGACGTATGTCCTCCTGAGGGCGATCTCCATGTTCCTGGTGACCGGCCCGGTAACAAGCAGCAGGTCTGCAAAACGCGGCGATGCGGTAAAGTGAATACCGTACTTTTCGCAGTTGTAGATCGGGTTATTGATCGCGTGGATCTCCAGCTCGCAGCCGTTGCACGAGCCCGCGTCGACCTGCCGGATCGTGATGCTCCTCCTGAACCTTTCCCTGACCGCCGCTTCGAGTTTAAGTCCGGCTGCCTGGATCTCTCTTGTCACCTGATCTGGAAGCGGCTCGGTCACGATGCCCGTGCGGAATATCTGGCGGAGTATTCTAATCATGACAATCCTTCATAATAATAGTCACAGCGTTTCCACTTTATCCGTCATGCCCGAGGTCCTCAGTCGGGCATCCATTCTCGGGCTAGATTGGATTCCCGCCTTCGCGGGAATGACAGCTGGACAGAGGGTCGCCCCTACCGGTACGTCGCAGTGACGAGTTTTGAAGAGCAACGCACCATATGGACTTTTTACAAAGCCTTCAATCATAAATCGTGCCCCGAATACGATTGGTTGAAGCTCTTGTTGCAGAGCGGGAAGTCCGGCACGATGTTGCCGTGGATCGCCCGTTCGAGCCCGAGCCAGTTGACGCTGGAAGGGTCTCGCACCATGCAGCGGTTCAACTCGCCGTTGGGTCCGGACTGGAGCCAGTAGATGATCTCACCCCGCCAGCCCTCGACCGCGGCAAAACCTGCTTTGTCGGGAAAAGGCGCCGCAACAGGAGCCGATATCGCACCATCGGGCATATTATCCAATATCCAGCGGATGATCCTTATCGACTCCCGCACCTCCTGTATCCTGACCCATGTCCTGGCATGTACATCGCCGGTGATCATCACCGGCACACCGAGTTCGAGCCGGTCATATTGGTCATACGGCGGGAAGGGGTTGAATATACGGCAGTCGAGGTTCAGACCGCTCGCCCTCGCCACTATCCCCACCGCGCATATCTCCCTCGCCCTCTTCGGTTTGAGCATCCCTGTGTTCCTTACCCTGTCCTCAAGAGAAGGGTTCTCTTCGTAAATGACTACCAGCCTCTCGAAATCCTTCGAAAGCCGGTCGAGTTCGGCCAGTATCACTTCACGGCAGGCAGTGTCGATATCGACCGCAACGCCTCCGGGTACCACCCTGTCCATGATAAACCGGTGGCCGAAGAGCGCATGATTTGTGCGGAGGAGCATCTCCTTCAGCCGCATCATCTGATAGAGCATGAACGCGAAGGCTGCGTCATTGCATATCGCACCGATATCGCCAAGATGGTTGGCGATGCGCTCCCTTTCGAGGAAGAGCGCCCTCAGCCAGTGGACCCTTTCAGGTAGATTGCATCCCGTCATGGATTCGAGCGCCATGCAGTAACCGAGACTATGCGCGACAGTGGTGTCACCCGATACCCGGCCCGCAAGCCGGTACCCCTCGTCCCAGGAAAGAGACTCGAACCTCTTTTCAATTCCCTTATGCACGTAGCCCAGCCTTTCCTCGAGGTTCAGGACGTCTTCCCCCACCGCCTGGAACCGGAAGTGGCCGGGTTCGATTATGCCTGCGTGGACGGGCCCGACAGGGATCTCATAGACGCCTTCGCCCTCAGCCTTGGTCCATTTATATTCTCCCTCGACCCTCGGCATCGGCTTCGAGGCATCAAACGATTTTCTGAGCGGCCAGGCGTCTTCCGGCCAGTCCTCGAACTTGATCCACGGTCTCGTGTCCGGATGGTTGAGCGGCATAACGCCCATCAGACTCTGTATCTGCCTCTCGAAGCGCCAGGCCGGTAAAAAATGCTTCGTCAGGCTCGGAAACACGGGGGCATCGGCCGCGGTCTCCGTTTTTACGATAAGGTATTCATGGCCCCAGCGGTAACAGGCGAATATCCCATATCCCCTGCCGAAAGTCGTTTCGTCGGTCGCCCATTCAGCCGCGAGCAACGCATATGCCTTTTTCATCGCCTTCGCCGCATCGACAAACTTCTCCTGCGGAACGATGCAGAATATGGTCCGCGCCGGATGTTGATAACCTTCGACAAACCTGACTTCAGCGCCGAGCTGAGAGGAGATTGCATCCTTCAGAATGCTCATTTCAGCAACTCCACCGCGATATGAAACCACTGGTTCAGGAAGTCAGGCATATATATGCCGATTATAAGGACGAGGGCCATATGCAACAGGACCGGCAGGTTGGCGACGGTCATCGGCTTCTGGTACGAAGGCACTTCCCCCGAGACCATAGGCTGGACCTTTCTGAACAGCGCAGCAAAAGCCACCGCGAGCCCGAGAAGGAGAAAGGGCGTCAGAAGCGGCGCGTCCTTTATCGTTGCCGTGAGGATCAGGAACTCGCTCGTGAAGACACCAAAGGGCGGCATTCCGACGATCGCCATTACCCCGAACATGAGCCCCCAGCCTACGAGCGGGTTGCCTTTGATCAGCCCCTTTATCCTGTCCATCTCCTGCGTCCGGTGCATCTGGGACGCATGCCCGACGGTGAAGAATATCGAGGATTTTGCGAGGCTGTGGACGAGCATGTGGAGAAGGCCGCCGAAGGTCGCGATCGGTCCCCCGAGGCCGAACGCGAAGGTGGCGATCCCCATATGCTCGATCGACGAGTATGAGAACATCCGTTTGATGTCCTTCTGCCTGAGGAGCGAGAATGCCGCAACCAGGATCGAAAGGAGCCCGAAGCCCATCATGATATCCCCCGCATGGTGCGTACCGGTGGAGCCGTCCACCAGCACCTTGCAGCGCACAAGCGCGTAGAGGGCCACGTTCAGCAGCAGTCCGGAAAGCACGGCAGAGATCGGCGTAGGGCCTTCACTGTGCGCATCGGGGAGCCAGTTGTGCAGCGGCACAAGACCGACCTTGGTACCGTAGCCGACCATCAGGAAGACGAAGGCGAGCGAGAGAACGGTCGGTTCGAGCTTGTCGCTCACCAGGCTGAGGTTCGTCCAGAGGAGAGCATCACCTCCTTCGCCCAGCACCTTCTCGGCGGCGAAATACAGGAGCACGGTGCCGAAGAGCGCCTGGGCGATGCCGACGCCGCAGAGGATGAAGTATTTCCATGCCGCCTCGATAGCAGTCGGCGTGCGGTAGAGTGAGACGAGAAGCACGGTGGACAGCGTTGCCAGCTCCATCGCAATCCATAGGACGCCGACGTTGTTCGTCAGAAGACAGAGGAGCATCGCGAAGATGAAGACCTGAAACATCGCGTGGTAGAACCGCATCCCCATATGTCCGACGCGGCCGTGCTCCCTCTCCCTTCGCATATACCTCCTGCTGAAGACGGCCGTAGTCATCGACACGAAAGAAGTGAGCACCGCGAGATAGACGTTGAAGGCGTCGACGAAAAAAAACTTTCCGGCCGCAAGAGACGGGCCCTCTAAATAGACCTGAAAGGCAAGCCCCAGCCCTGCGGCAAAATTCAGCGCCGAGCCGAGGATATTGATTTCGGCCGCATACTTCCTGTCACCTACAAAGGCCAGAACGACTGCGGCAAAAAGAGGCACGCCGAGGAGGATAAGAAGCATCATTCAGTCGCCCTCCTTCAGTCTTGCCATCTGTTCAACATCAAGACTGTCGAAGGTGGTGTGGATATGGAAGAAGAATATCCCGAAGATGAAGGCCGCAATCAGCACGTCGAGAGCGACGCCGAGTTCCACGACCAGAGGCATGCCGTACGTGGCGCTGGTGGCGGCGAAGAAGAGCCCGTTCTCCATCGCGAGAAACCCGATAATCTGGGTGACGGCGTGCCTTCTCGTGATCATCATCAGAAGCCCGATCATGACCGTAGCAAGCGCAATTGCGAGGACGGAGCGGGTGACGAGGGTAGAAATCTCCCTCACAGGCGCGGTGAGGTGATACGAAAAGATCACAAGCACGATGCCGATCAGCATCGTCATCGGCACGTTTACGACCGTCTCGACTTCTTTCTGGATCTTGAGGCGCTGGATCAGGACATGCAGTATGTAGGGCAGCAGGACCACCTTGAGGGAAAGCGTCAGGACTGAGGAGATGTAAAGGTGGTGTTTCCCGGCGACGAACCCGACCACAGCGGTACTGATAGAAAGGAAGAGCCCCTGCCATGCGAAGAGGTGGATGAGGCCGTACATCCTCCGCTGCACAAGCATGCCGAAGGCGCACAGGAGCACGAGCGCCGCAAGGAAACTGATTATCTGCGCCGCGTTATGAATATTCATAAAATCCCTCCTTTCCTCCCTTTGCCAAAGGGAGGTCTAAGTCCCCCTCTTTGGCAAAGAGGGGCGAGGGGAGATTTTCCGGTAATAGCTATTTCTCTCATGGGATTCTCGTCATCACTCCAGAATAAAGTACGACAGCATCCCGAGCGTCGCCAATAGAAAAGCGGACCCGAGAAATTCGGTCAGTCTGAACAACCTCATCTTCGCCAGTCCCGTCTCTATCAGGACCAGGACGATCCCCGCCGCTCCGAGTTTCAGCAGCATAAAAAAAAGGGCGGCTGCCACCGCGAGCAGGTCTGCCGAAGAGGCGATGCCCCACGGCGCAAACACGGCGATACCCAGCGCGGTAAAGAGAAAGAGCTTCATCATCGAAGCCCATTCGATCAGTGCCAGGTGCCTGCCGGAATATTCGAGGATCATCGCCTCATGGATCATCGTCAGTTCGAGATGGGTCGCCGGATTGTCCACCGGTATCCTGCCGGTCTCGGCCAGGGTAATGAGGATGAAGGCGAGAAGGGCAAAGACGATCGAAGGCCTCAGCACAGACTGTCCGCTCATCACCAACTGCGCCATATACGAAAGCGAAGTCGACCTGCTTGCAAGGGACATCGTGAAGATCGCCATGAGCATCGCCGGCTCCGCAAGGGAGGCGACCGTCATCTCGCGGCTCGCGCCCATGCCGCCGAAGGCGGTGCCGATATCCATCCCGGCAAGCGCGGTAAAGAACCTGGCGATCGCAAAGAGCGAAACGAGCACGATCACGTCGGCCGTCGCCGCAAGGGGCAGGTCCGTAGAGAGTATCGGGATGATGCCGCCGGCAAGTACCGCCGTCCCGAAGACAAGATAAGGCATGAAACGGAAGATCCAGGAGGCATTCTCCGCAAGGACCACGTCCTTCGAAAAGAGCTTTCTCAGGTCCCGGTACGGCTGGAACAGTCCGGCGGAACTCCGGCCCTGCGCCCAGCACTTGAGCACCCTGACCCATCCGACGAACGCGGGCCCGATAGCAAGCAGGATCAGCACCTGCAGGATCTCCATCACAAAGGGGTAGAGGTTCATCTCAGAAACACCAGAAGGACTATGATCGTGACGAACGAATAGATGAGATAGGCCTGTATGCGGCCCTGCTGTAAACGGCCTACCTTCCGCGATCCCCAAAAACTCGCCCTGATCACCGGCTTATAGAGCCACCCCCAGAAGCGGTCCCTCACATGCAGCGAATAATACAACTTCTTGGGAAAGGCCTTATGCACGGTCTGCTGGCTCGTCCTCACCCGTTCTTTTACGTTGAAGAGAAAACCGAAGATCCTCCGTATCGGCATCGCAAAGGAGGTCGCGTTATACTGCATCCTCTGGTCTATTTTTTCGAAACCGCAGTCCCAGATAGGGACCCTATGGATCGCGCCGGGCCTCACGTGGAGAAGCAGATATGCGGCGATCACGATGCCGAGTATGCCGAAAAATACGATAGGCCCCGAATACGATGCGCGCTGGTAGGCAACCGGCGTGAGCCACATCCACCCGAAGGCGCCTGCGGAAGTGCCGATACTGGCGCCGATCAGCTGTTGAGGGACCGCATCCATCCAGCCGATAGCAAGGGTGGGCAGGATGCCGAGGAGGAGACATGCGGCCGCGGCCATGATCATTCCCATCCGCATCGGCCAGTCGGCCTCGCGTACGTTCGGTCTGTGGTGCCCCCGCCAGTGTCCGAGAAACGTCACGCCGAACGCCTTTACAAAGCAGGCAGCGGCAAGCGCCCCGGTGAGGGCTAGCAGGGCCGCGCCCATCGGTATCAGGAGCTTCAGCAGAGGGCTCGGCAGCGACGGGGAGAGCAGGAATGCCTGGAAGGTGAGCCACTCCGAGACGAACCCGTTAAACGGGGGAAGCGCGGAGATCGAAATGCAGCCGATCAGAAAGAGTGCGGCGGTCCAGGGCATAAGGTGGATGAGCCCTCCCATCTCCTCCATGTTGCGCTCATGCGTCGCATGGAGCACCGCCCCGGCGCCCATGAAGAGAAGCCCCTTGAACATTGCATGGTTCAGCGTATGATAAATACCTGCGGTAAGGGCCAATGCCGCAAGGAGAGGCAGCTTGAAGGCGGTGAATATCATCGCGAGACCGATCCCGATAAGAATGATGCCGATATTCTCGACCGAGTGATAGGCGAGGAGCCTCTTTAAGTCATGCTGCATCAGGGCATAGAGCACGCCCATGACCGCCGAAACCAGGCCGAAGACAAGCACAATCGCCCCCCACCACCAGGGGAATACCCTGATGAGGTCGAAGGTGACGCGGATGATCCCGTAGATCGCGGTCTTCAGCATCACGCCGGACATCAGCGCCGAGACGTTCGAGGGAGCGACCGGATGGGCCTCGGGAAGCCAGACATGAAGGGGGATGACACCCGCCTTGGCGGCGAAGCCGAAAAAAGACAGGAGAAATGCAACGGTGGCCCATTCGACCGGGAAGTGGGCGCTCCGCATCGCATCGAACGTATAACCGCTGAAGCTTCCGAAGCCGGTTGCGAGACCGGCAAGCACACCGAATGAAAGCAGGATCGCGATAGCCCCCACATGTGCAACGACCATATAAAGAAAGGCGGCCCTCCGGTTCTCGATGCGCTCGTCCTCGAACATCACGAGGAAGTAGGAAGCGGCTGCCATGACCTCCCAGGAAATCAGGAAGATCAGGGCGTCATCGGAGAGGACCACCATGTACATGCCGGCAAGGAAGAGACAGTAAAAAATAGCGAGGCTCGTCACGGACCTTTTTCCCAGGAACCCTTTCACATAACCGATCGAGTACACCGAAACAAAAAACGAGAGGAGTCCGATCACCACGAGAAAGAAGCCGGCAAGAGGGTCGAGCCTGAGATGAAACGGCAGGTCGGGGAGCCCAATGAGCATAATAAGTTTCTGCGTCTCTCCGCTCCATACAGTCCATGCCCCGGCAAAAACGGCTAGGAGCGAGGCGGCGGCCGTCAGGGCAAATCCTGAATAAATAAGAAGCCTCTGGCTACGCGAGAGGAGCGAAACCAGCAAGGGCGCGCACAATAGGATGATTACGGAAAGAGAGGCGAGGTCGACCGGTCCGGGATTCATTAGCGGAGGTCTCCGGTGTCACGACGTTCCTGAGGAAAGAAGTTATGGATCTGGCGTTTTTCCCGACACTGGGGGGCCGAGGCTTCCGCCGCACTCACGTTCATCTTGTCCAGATCCGTCTATCTCTCTATTAGAAAATCGCAAAATTAATGCAAACTCTCTAAAGTATCTTAAACGCTTCCGCCTTGTCAAGAAAAACCGCATGCTACTCGTATCTTCTCAGGTCCTCCTCGGATAGACCGAAGTAGTGGCCGACTTCATGGATGAGGGTCTTGCGGATCTGATCGAGAAGTTCCTCCTCGGACGAGCAGATCATCTCTATATTTTTCCGGTAGAGGGTTATCTTGTCCGGCAGGGGATAGGGAATATCGAAGAACCCCCCTTTATGAGGATAGGGCACCCCGCTGAAAAGGCCTAGCAGCAGGCCGCCTCTCCCGCCGCCCCGCTCAAGATCATGGGCACCCGGAAGGTCCTCCACGATTATCGTGATATTCGTGAAGTACTTCGTATACTCCTCCGGCAGAGTCTCGATCGCCCTATCGACCAATTTTTCGAAATGTTCCCTGCTCGTCCTGTATGCCATGTACTTATTTTAACCTGAAAAGGGCTTTTAACCACAGAGACACAGAGTCACGGAGTTTAAAAATAAGAGAAAGCCCGAAATAATACGTCCTCATCACATCTGGGACAACAAACTTTCTTGTATTTCTTCATTTCCTCCGTGACTCCGTGTCTCTGTGGTTATTACTAAGGACTGACGCGCCCGAGTTCTTCAAGCAAGGGGACCTGCCCCTTGTTGATCTTCCCTTTCGCCTCCTCCAGGCCCAACCACATCGCACGATCGACCTCCGGAAATTCCTGCTGCCTGCCGGACCGCGGAGGCCATTCCATCGAAAACGTGTTGCTCCTGATTGCCTCCGGATCGCAGTCGCCTTCGACCGCCCATGCATGGACCACTTTGCCGCTTTTCAGCCTTACCGGCGAAAGAGGAATAAAGTTCCCCGAGATCGGCAGTCCTGTTTCTTCTTCGAACTCCCGCCGGGCAGCCGAGAGCGCATCTTCCCCCGGATCGATTTCGCCTTTGGGGATCGACCATGCGCCAAGATCTTTCTTTTCCCACAACGGCCCTCCGGGATGAACAAGAAAGACTTGTAAAACACCACCTTGCCTCCGGAAGAGAAGAATGCCTGCACTGATCTTGGCCATGCCCCTACACCTTCACTTTCAGCACCGGCAGGCCGAGTCTCTGTCTTTTATTTTCTCCCTTGAAGAGCTCCCCTTTCCGCTGCGGGGCATCGCCCCTTTCTCCCTCGTGCTGCGTCTGGAGCTTCGTGGGAAGACTCGACGCGTGATAGACCGTGTATTTCCCGAATTTTTCGGACACCTTATCGACGGCGCTATAGATCTTCGAGAACTTCTCTATCTTTGCGGTGTCGTCAAAAAGCGTATACTGGACCGTCTCCTCCGGCACAAGGCCTGAAAGGACAACCCCGGTCTGGCGATACCGGCTACCGGCACGGTAGATTTGCTCGAAGCCTTCCCGCAAAGGCTTAAAAAGATCGATAGGATACGCAGTAGGTCTGCTCAATTTCATCTCCAGACCGGCATCCCTGAACTCCTGAGTGCGAAGAAAGAGGATCAGCCTCGTCGCCGAGAGCTTGTAGCGCCGCGCCTTGATGCAGGCGTTCTCGAGGTTCTTCGACAGTTGGGCAAAGACAAAGGTCTCGTCGCCGGACGGAGGCGTGAAGGTCTTTGTCTTGCTGATCGACTGATAGCTGCTCTTCGATTCGGTCACGACCGGATAGACGGACCTTCCGTTCAACTCATGCCAGATCTCCTGATAGGGTTTGGAGAGATGTTTTTGTATGAACTGCTCGTCCTTTTTCGCAAACTGCAGGGCGGTGATGATGCCGAACTTCCTCAGAAAGGCGGCGGTATTCGGCCCGATCCCCCAGACCTTTTCGACCGGCAGCTTTTCGAGATACAGATGGATGTCCCTGCCCGGGATAAGGGTTAGTCCGTGCGGTTTGTTATGCTTCGAGCCTATCTTTGCCAGGACCTTCGAGAGGCTGACGCCGACCGATACAGTGATCCCCAATTCCGTCCCGATCGTCTCCTGCATCTTTTTCGCGATCATACCGTAAGGACCATGGAAGCTCCTCCTCAGGCCTGTCAGGTCCACGAATGCCTCGTCGATCGAATATTCCTCAACGTCCGGCGAGAAACGCCTGAGTATCTCGAACATCCGGACCGAAAAAAGACTGTAGGTCTCGTAATCAGAAGGGACTATCACGGCGTCGGGGCAGATCTTCTTCACGTCATAAAGACTCACTCCCCTCGTGATCCCCTTCGCCTTCGCCTCATAGCTTGCAGCTGCGACGATCCCGCGCTCCTTGCCGGTGATCACCGGCCTCCCCCTGAGTTCAGGGTGCACCGCCTGCTCGCAGGACGCGAAAAAAGCGTCGGCGTCCAGATGGAGGATCGCCCTCGGCCAGGAACGTATGGTGAGAGGTTGCGTGGTCATGGGATATCCGTAGGGGCGGTTCGCGAACCGCCCCTACAATCGCCATTAATAATCAATATTCCATGCAAATGATTGGGCATTACAACCCATTCATCAATATCAACATGGCCGTATTGCCGGGATAACCATTCCCACGATTCACCGGCAATATGGCCATGGCGATTCAAATGGATTTCCCCATCGACAATATCCCCGAACAGGCATTCCCTGTCCTTTGCGCAGATTGTCACAAAATATGCCCCTGCCTGTGAATAATCGTATCCCTTCAGGCGGATTGAACGGCGGTGGTGTATGTCATGGTCATGTTTCATGCGTGTTTATTTTGTAGGGGCAACCCTACGTGGTTGCCCAATTTTGTGTGTGGGCATCCGGTTGGTTGTCTATCTTTGTCAAATAAGTAGGCACTCAATAGGCCGACCAAAATTTCTACTGACGTATCTCTTATAAATATAAGTTCCCAATGTGCGTGAGCAGTTTCTCCAAGGCAGGATAGAACGAGGTCTCCGGCGCATTTGCACGTGTGTTGCGAATCTCTGCCATGTCAGTCAAGTATTGCTCTATTACGTTTTCGAACATTACTGTAAGAGATCCTTTACATTCTATGCAGTCTCAAATTCTAAGGCACAATAGTTGTGCTTCTTAGCCCGCTTCTTGCCATCAGGTTCTTTCTTTAAAGTCCGCAATCCCTCACAGCCGCATCATCACGGCTCTTCCCTCTTCATCCCTTCCACCTTATCGAAGTCCTCATCGTAAGAATAAATCGCGTTCATCCTGTGATATCTCATGAATACCGCATTGTAGGCATCGATATAGTCTATGTTATGTCTGCCGTAAAGGACGAGGGCATCGGTAATAATATCCTTGTCGGGGATGTACAGGCCTCCGGTGGCAACTATAATCGATATTTTTTCAATCACATCAGATTTGGGCACCTTGTAATATGAAAGAAGCGTCCAGATCAGTTCGGCAATGACCAATCCTGAAGTTGCAAGTACTGCCTTCCCTTCAAGGACCCGCTTAAAAAGCTCCCTGCATTTTGCGTATTTAGCAGGATCGTCCTTAGTGAGATACCTCAGAAATATATTGGTGTCTATGAACTTTCTCGTCATGGGCTATTTCCCGGCAGCCTTCCTTCCAATCCGTTTTTTTACCTCTTCACGGATTTTGCGAAAATCGGAAGGGTGGTCTCCGACAGGCGCCTTTACCGTTCCCCCGATATCGAGAATATCGCCCTTTAACGGTTTTATCACGGCATGATCGTCCTCTATGACAATCGTCACCTTTTGCTCTGGCTTCAGATCCAGCGCCTTGCGTATCTCTTTCGGTATCGTCATCTGTCCTTTTGAGGTAAGTACAGCTATAGGCATTTTTTCCTCCAATTTATTTATTTTCTTACATTATACTATATTTCTTACAGTGAAGAACCTCCTGGTGGCCTCATGATCACCTTTGCCCTTCTTCCCCAGTATCCACCGCCTTGAGAACCTCCGGCATGATAGCATCGAGAAACTCCACAGGCGTTACTATTCTGAATAAACATTTTCCTTTCATCTTGCCGAAGTCTTTCTTGTCCACTGTCACGAGAAAGTCCACCTTGCCGCTGACCGCCGAAGCGAGAACAGGCATGTCCTTATCGGAAGTGGTCCCGGACAGCTTATTGATTTCTGCCGGGGAAGGCAAAGGGATTACCTCAAGGTTCAGCAAGGGAAGATATTTTTTGTATATCGGAAGAACATCCGGCATTTTTTTAGCCAGGTTCCGTTCAATTTCAATGAGATTGTACTCTCCTGTTGCGCACGTGAGAACCCCTGATCGGAACGGCCACAAAGTTGAGGGTAAAGTAAAGAAAGAAGGTTGCATTGTAAATGTCGCACCAATTGTCCTTACGGTTACATCTTAGACGGCGCAAAACGGTCTTTGGTAAAAGGCGCAATCCGTGTGTTATAATTTTTTATGACTGATTCAGAGTCTGCTCCCACGACGGACAGGTCCGTGCTCGGCGCGGACGACCTGCCGAAAGTGCCCTTTGTCATAAACGGCTTATCATCCCGTTTCATCCGCGAAAACATGATCGTCCCGCTCGAGATGAAGCAGGACAGTCTGAAGGTGGCGATGGCGAACCCGGCGGACGAACAGACGATCGATGCCCTTAGGGTGGCGACGTCCGCGGAGGTCTCGGTCTGCGCGGCCGACCCCAAGGCCCTCGGCGAATACATCTCCCGTTTTTACGGGCAGGAGCCCCAGAATATCAACAAGATAGTCGAGGACATGGGAGAGAAGGGGTTCGAATTCATCAGGGACGAGGAAGAGGACGTCGGCCATCTCAAAGACCTTGCCTCGGAAGCGCCGATCATACGTCTCGTCAACCTCATTCTCACGAGGGCGGTCGAAAGCAGGGCGAGCGACATCCATATCGAGCCGTTCGAGGATGAATTAAAGGTGCGGTACCGCATCGACGGCGTCCTCCATCAGACCGAGTCAACGCCGAAGAAACTCCAGGCGGCGATTGTGTCGAGGGTCAAGATCATGGCAAAACTGAATATCGCCGAGAGGAGACTGCCCCAGGACGGAAGGATCAAACTGAAGGTCGGCCCCAAGGAGGTCGACCTAAGGGTCTCGACCATACCCGTGCTCCACGGCGAGAGCGTCGTTATGAGGATCCTCCACAAGGAGGGGATCGTGATCGACCTCGACCTGCTCGGTTTTCCGCCGAAGACGCTCTCGCTCTTCAATCTGCTCATCACCAAACCAAACGGCATTATCCTCGTCACCGGTCCTACAGGCAGCGGGAAGACCACCACGCTTTACGGGGCATTGGACAAAATCAATTCGCCCGACGTAAAGATCATCACTGTCGAAGACCCCGTCGAGTACCAGCTCAAGGGGGTAAACCAGATACAGGTGAAGCCGCAGATCGGACTGAACTTTGCCAGCACGCTGCGTCACATAGTGAGACAGGACCCTGACATAATCATGATCGGAGAGATCAGGGACCTTGAGACCGCCGAGATTGCGATACAGTCGGCCCTGACCGGCCACCTCGTTTTCTCGACGCTGCATACGAACGATGCCCCGAGTGCGATCACGAGGCTGCTCGACATGGGCGTCGAAAACTTTCTCCTCTCCTCGACGGTAAGGGGGATCCTTGCGCAGAGGCTCGTGCGGGTGATCTGCCCTTCCTGTAAAACCCTGGACACGACAGGCGCCGACCGCGAAGGACTCGCAAAGATCGGCATCGGTCCAGAGGTGCCGATGTACCGGGGGACAGGGTGCGAGCAGTGCGCCTTCACAGGCTTTTACGGCAGACTCGGGATATTCGAGCTCCTGATGATCGATGAAGAAATCCGCATGCTCATCCTCAAGAGCGCGGATGCCAACCAGCTCAGGGACGCGGCACGGCGGCACGGCATGAGGACGCTCCTCGAAGACGGGGCCGACAAGATACGGGAGGGCGTCACCACACTCAGCGAAGTGCTCAGGGTGACCCAGGAGGTTTAAGTGGGCATCTTTTCCTACAGGGCCACCACGACCGACGGTGCGATCGTGGAAGGGGTGATAGAAGCCGCCGATGAAAAAGATGCGGTCGACCGGCTGAAGAATTCGGGGATAATCCCCCTGAAGATAACGACCCCCAGAGAGGGGATCAGCAAAAGGTTCCTGCGGAAATCGTCGAAGGGGGACATCCTCACGTTCACGACGGAACTGTCGGCGCTCCTGAGCGCCGGACTGCCGCTCGACAGGAGCCTCAATATTCTCTCGGACATCTCCGAAAGCGGCGAGATGAAGAACATCGTCAAATCGGTCCTGAAGTCGATCAGGGAGGGAAGTTCCTTCTCCGACGCGCTCTCGAAGCATCCCAGGGCCTTCCCCAAGCTCTACGTAAACATGATCCGGGCCGGCGAGGCCGGGGGAGTGCTCGACGTGGTGCTCGACAAGCTGAACGAATTCCTCGAATCCTCCCAGGAATTGAAGGACCATGTCTTTTCGGCCATGATCTACCCGGTCATCCTGCTCCTGACCGGCGGTTTTTCGATCATCGTGCTTCTTGTCTATGTGCTCCCGAAATTCTCGACGATCTTTTCCGAGATGCACGTTGCGCTTCCCCTTTCGACGCAGATCATCATCAGTGTGAGCAACGCCATCAGTGCATACTGGTGGGTCCTGCTCGCGTGCGCCGCAGGGGCATGGGTCCTCTTCAGGAATTACACCAGGAGCGAGGCGGGAAGGTACTCATGGGACTCCTTTAAGATAAAGATGATGGGCGAGGTGATAAGGAAGATCGAGACGGCCCGCTTCACCCGTACGCTCGGCACCCTGTTGAAAAGCGGCGTTCCCCTGCTTCAGGCGCTGCACAACTCGAAGGACGTCATTAGCAACCAGGTGATCGCCTCGGCTATCGACGGTGTCGCCAAGGGGGCCAAAGAGGGCAAGGGCATCGCTGCGCCGCTGACGAGCGCAGCCGTTTTCCCTCCCCTTGCCCTTTCGATGATCAAGGTCGGCGAGGAAACCGGACAGCTCGATACCATGCTCCTGAAGGTCGCGGAGACATATGAAAAAAGCCTGAAAGTCTCGATAAAGCGGTTCGTCAGTTTCGTCGAACCTGCCATGATCCTCGCCATGGGAATGATCATCGGATTTATCGTGGTCTCGATGCTGATGGCGATATTCAGTATCACGAACCTGCCGATGTAGCCGGCCGTATCGACATGGAAAAAGAAAAAGGCTTTACGCTTCTGGAGTTGGTCATCGTGATGTTTCTCATCACGCTTCTCATGTCCCTCGCCGCCGCGTTTTTCGCCAACACCCTCCCCGCGAGCAAGTTCAGCGCGTCGGTGCGTGAAATCGCCGCGATGATGCGCCATGCGAAGGCGCTCGCGCAGATCACAGGCGAGACGCAGACCGTCACTATCGACATGGACGCCGGCCGGTACCGGATCGGCGACGCCGGCGGGAAGGCCGTTCCCGACGGTGCGCACATCAAGATCATCGATCCTCATAAAGGAGAGATCGACCGCGGCACCTACCGGATCGATTTCTCTCCCGCCGGCGGCATCGAAGGCGGCACGATCGTGCTCTGGAACGAAAAGAAGACCGCGACCATAACCATAGACCCGATCGCGGGTCCGGTGGTGCAATAATGCGGCCCACCTGCGGGTCTCGGCGTCGGGGTCGGGTCCAGTGCCCGGAAGGGTTTACGCTGCTGGAGGTCCTCGTGGCCCTTGCGCTGCTCAGCATTGCCCTGGTCGTAATACTGCAGCTCTTTTCCGCAAACATGAGGGGAATCGGCGCTTCGGACAGCTATGCCAAAGCCGTGATGACGGCGGAGTCCAAGATGCGGGAGGTCCTCGATGACGAGGCGATACACGAAAAGACGTGGTCCGAAACAACGGATAACGGATATCGGATAGACGGCTCGATCGCCGGAACTGAAGAGAAGCGCACCGAAAACCTGCCGGTGGAACTTCTGGATATAACCCTGACGGTCCACTGGACCGACGGGACCAAGGAGCGCGCGGTCAGCCTCAAGACGATGAAGCTGATCCCGAAAAAAGTATGACGCGCAACTGCCGGCAGAGGGGACCCGCATCCGGACGCGCGCTGCTCAGTGACAACGAGCGGGGCTTCACGCTTCTGGAACTCCTGATCTCCTTTGCGATCCTCGGCATCATCGTGGTGATCATCGCGGGCGCGATGAAGGTCAGTATCCAGGCGGTCGCCAGAGGCGAAAAGAAGCTCGCATCGATCGAGCGGTTCAGGACATCCCTGAATGCCGTCGAGGCCCAGATCCAGTCCCAGTCCGGCCTCACCTATGACGACAACGGCGAGAGGAAGCGCTACTTTAAAGGTGACCGCGAATCGATGCAGTTGTCCACGAATTATTCCCTATGGGGGGGTGACAAGGGATATGCGGTCGTGTCGTACGAGGTCGAGACCGACAGGGACGGGAAGCAGTCGCTGAAGGCGACCGAAACCGTGATCGGCATGGACAACCCGAGGGAAACAACGCTCTTCAATCTCATGGACAAAATCTATTTCGAATATTTTTACAAGGGGCCGACGGACGAAAAGGGGACCTGGGTGGACTCATGGACCGACGACGTCACGGTCCCCGAGAAGGTGAAGCTCCACCTCATTGCGGGTGAGAGGGACTTCTCGATCATCATCCCGTTGAGGACGGCTTCTTCGCAAAACGCCACTTCAACTCCGCCTTCCTTTACAAATTCGCAGAATGGCCCCGTATCCATACCGGGGATCTTTTCAAAGCTGCAGAATATGCAGAACAGTGCCGCACCGGCACCCTTTTCGAGTCTGAACAGATAATGACAAAACACAGTGAAAACATAGGTCCCGCTCGCCAGCGCATTCCCGGCCTCACGGACGACAGCCGGGGGATCGCACTGATCATGGTCCTCTGGGTGCTGGCTGTCCTGATGGTGATCGTCCTCTCTTTCTCATATCTGTCGCGGACGGAGTCCCTTGCCGCGGTTGCGTTCAGACAGGGCGTCGAGAAGAAGTTCCTCGCGGAGGCCGGCATAGAAAGAGCGGTGATGGAGATCATTTACCGCAGGATGAACCCGAACGTGCAGACCGATGTCGAAGGCGTCACGACCTGGAGAGTCGACGGTGCCCCCTACACCGTGACAACCGGCGGCGACCATTATACGGTCGCCATTACCGATGAATCGGGCAAGATAAACCTCAACACTCTCAACGACACATCTGTTATAATACTGAAAAACCTTCTGATTAATATGGGTGTTGAGGGGACGCAGGCCGACACGATCGCCGATTCCGTTCTGGACTGGAAAGACCCCGATGACCTTGTGAGGTTGAACGGCGCCGAAAGCGACTACTATATGGCCCTTCCAAACCCCTACAAGGCGAAAAACGCCAATTTCGATACGCTTGAAGAGCTCTTGCTCGTAAAGGGGATGACACCTGAGATACTATACGGCGACGGGACAAAGAAGGGCATTATCGATTTCCTTACGGTGAATGCGAACAGCGCCCAAATCAACGTAGACACCGCGCCGAAGGAGGTCTTGATGGCGATCCCCGGCATGACCGCAGACGTCGTCGCTGCGATAATGGACGCCCGGGAGAACCCTGTCGATTATGCAACGGCGATGCAGGGCCTCACCGCGGTCGTCCAGGCCTCCTTTAACCAGTTCATCACCCATGGAATGACGGGCAACGTCTTCTCGATAGAGTCTTCCGGGTTCAAGGGCGACGCGAAAGGCGGTTATACGATCAAGGCAACAGTTACCATCGAAGGCGACAACACCTTCAAATATAAATACTACAAGAGTCCGGCATAGAGATGGCTGAAACGATAGCGATAAGGAAACTGACGTCCCTCGCGGCAGGGTCGGGAGAAAGGCTCAGACGCGTAGGCAAGGCTTTGCTGAAGGTGCTCACCTTCAACGCTTCCGACGACCTGATCTTCCCGCAAAAGGTCGTCTCCGTATCGATTGAGAAAGGCGGCCTGTCGATCGCTTACGGGTCGAGGTTCCTGTCGGGGATCGCCGTCAGGAAGGCAAAAGAGGCCTTCTTTGAAGCGGAGCGATTTCCCAATCCGGACGAAGTTGCGGCATCCCTCGCCGTCGCGGTCAACGAATTCGGGGCACCAAGGAGCAACCTGACGCTGAGCATCCCGAAGGCCTGGACGATCATCAAGACCGCAGAATTCCCTTCCACCGTGAAGGAGAACCTCGCGGACGTTGTCTCATACGAACTCGACCGGCTTATCCCTTTCGCCGCAGAGGACGCCTTTTTCGATTTCAGGCTCCTCTCGGAAAATAACGGAAAGATCACCATCCTCATTATGGCGGCGAGAGCAGACATGGTGCGCCCCTATCTCGCTAGCTTTGCCGAAAGCGGCTTCACCATCGGCAGGATTACGGTAAACCTTTTGGGATTCGGAACGCTCTGCAGGCAGATGAAGGGCGGCTCCGACACGATTTTCGTTAAGATAGACTCCAGGGATTATGAGGGGGCGTGGTTTGCCGGCGATTCCCTGTCGCATATCTTTTCGGGTCCCTTTGCCTCTGCAGAAACGAATGCCAGGGCCGATGTAATAACGTCGGAGGTCAGGTCTCTTATAGAGACGGCGAAAGCCCAGGGCCGGTCCCCGAACGTGACGGTATGTATGAAGGACAATAACCCGACGCTCGCGGAGATGCTGAAGATGCGGATAACGGTCCCGTTCACGTTCATGAGGCTTGCGGACGCGGGCGTGAGGTTCCAGGGCGAGATCCCGAAGGGAAGTCCGTTCGCCTCCGTGGGGGCGGTGGTGGAGTCCCTGCAAACAAGACCGCGGGGGGCGAATCTTCTCACAAAGGGAATTTACAGCGAGCAAAAGCCGCCTGTAACGGTCACTTTCATCCTTCTGGCGGCGATCATTGTTGCCTGGGCGGGTTATCTGATGGCCCCCCTCCGCGTCGAGGGAAAAAGACTCGCTGAGCTGACGCGGCAGGTCTCTTTGAAACGGGATGAAGTGAAAAAAGTCGAGGCGCTGAAAAAAGAGGTGGACGCGCTGAGCACCGAGGTCGCGACAGTGAAGGGTTTCAAAGAGGACAGGCCGCTCGATTTGAATCTCCTGAGGGAACTCACCACCGTCCTGCCGAAGACCACGTGGCTTACCCGGGTCAGGATCACCGAAACGGGCGTAGATATCGAAGGGTACGCTGCAGCGGCTACCGAGTTGCTGCCGAAACTCGAGGCATCGAAGTACTTCAGGAAGGTCGAGTTCGCGTCCCCGACGTTCAGGGACGTTAGGATGAATGCAGACCGTTTCGTGATACGTATGGAAATCGAGGGGGCAAAGAAGATCGAGGAAACTCTTGTAAAGCCTGCGGCAGGTCAGAAAAAGACAGAGACTGAAGGGCCGAAGAGTGAAAAAAAATAAGACGCTCGCCATCACGCTTCCCCTTATGCTGGTCCTCCTGGTCGCCGGAGCATATCGTTACGGTTACGTGAAGATCAGGACGGACATCGACGCCCTCAAGGAAGAGCAGGCGGTGAAACTGAGATTACTCGAAAAGTCGGCCGCCCTGATCGCCGAAAAGCCCGATATCGAGAAGCGTCTGGCGGCATTGAAGGGCGAGAGACAGGCGGACAGTACGAAGCTGATCGAAGGACAGACGCTGTCGCTTTCGGCAGCAACCCTTCAGGAGACGATAAAGGGCATCGTCACCGGCAGAGGAGGATCGATTTCGAGTGAGCGTGTCGGCAAACCCGAAGACTACGGCAATTTCAAGGTCATCACCGTCAGCATCGATACGGTGATTCCCGACGCAAGGGCGCTCAGCGATATCCTTTACTCGATAGAGACAAGGACCCCCTATCTTGTCGTAAAGGAGCTCGATACTCGAGTGAGAAATTTCAGGGACCCGAAAGAGTTGACGGTAAAACTCGATATCTCGGCCCTCACGGGAGGGAAATAATATGCAGAAAGCGCGGCGCATACTGGGCAACCTCAGCGTGATCAACGTCATACTTGCCGTGGTGCTCGTTATGTTCCTCAGTTATGCCGTCTTTCCCATGTTCGGCGAGACGGTGAGAATCCGCGTGCAAGTCCCCAAAAAGCAGCCGGCAGCCGCACCCGCCGCCCCGAAACCGGAAGAAGTCAAGACTCCCTCTCCGGCGGATTACGTCGTGATCGCCGAACAGAACCTTTTCCACCCGGAAAGAAAAATACCGGTCGAAAAAAAGGACGCGGCTGCCCCGTTACCCAAACCCGAGTTCGTCCTCTACGGGACCTTGCTTACAGACGACCTGCATATCGCATACATGGAGGACAGGAAGGCGCCCCAGAATTCGCCCTCAAGGGGAAAAAAGCAGATACCGGTGAAACTCGGAGAGTCCCTCAGCGGCTTTACCCTTAAGGAGATAGACACAAATAAGGTGGTAATGGTCAGAGGGGAAGAGAAGATTGATGTCTATCTGAACGATGCCACGATGCCTAAAACCCGGGATATGGCTCCGGCTCCCGCCGCTGCAATGGCCCGGCCGACACCCGGAGCCCAGGCGCAGGCCTTTCCCCCGAACCGTGCGGCGGCAGCCCGCCAGCCGGCTGCGCCAGTGTCCCAAACGCCCGCTCCGCCAACGCAGCCTGCTGCAAGCCAGCCGCCTGCACCGGTCCCATCGGGCAATAAAGCCGTTCCATCAGCCAGAGACGCTTTCATGCGCCTCTTCAACCGCCGATAATATTGGCGGGCTTTGGCGGAAGCACAACGCCTGGCAGAATCGATAGCAAAAAAAGGAAGTTGCTCGTGATCAAGGCCGCGGCCGTTGACATAGGGACTTTTGTCTCCAGCATTTTTCTTCTGCCGGCTGCGGTTTTTTTCGCGTTCTTTTCCCCCTATCTGGAAGGCAATGCAGGCGCTTTTTGGACAGAGATCCATCAGCTGGTTACGTCCGAAGCGACCAGAGTATCGACGGTGCCGCAGGAACTCTTCCTCTATGCCGGGAGTCCACGCGGCAGCAGTAGTTACAGGAGCACCCTCTCTGAAGGGGCTTACGACGAGGATGCTGATCGCGATCCGAGACTCGGGGGAGGGGTCTTCGCCTGGTGGGGCCTTTTAAACTGGGGGACTCACTTTTGGGACCCCGCGGGGGGGCCTGCGGGCGGCCTGCTGACAGACGTCGTCGGTTTTCCCGTAAACGTGGAATCAAAAAACGCGTACCAGCGTGCAATCGATCTCTACAGGGCGGCTGAGAACCTGTATGGGCAAGATCCAGGGGCAGCGTATTACCTTCTTGGTAGGGTCTCCCATCTTCTGGCTGACATGGCAACTCCCGCGCACGTCCACCTCGATCCCCACATCTCCGACGCCTCGGCAACGGGGGACGATTCGTTTGAGGAGTACACGGGTATCAGGTACGGATACCCCGGGCCACTGTCATTCGAGGCGGCCTTCCCTGTCTTGGCGGTCAGCCCGCCTGATCCTGAGCTCCTTCCGGACGGCGGCTATCGTGACGAGCCGGTCCTTTTCAACATCTTCTATTCGATGGCATCCTTTTCGGCGACGTTTGATAGTGACGACGCCGACGGTATCGTCGATCATGGCGCCCGAAGGGGACATAGCATTCCTGTTTCCCGCGGGGACTTAAAAAATGTCTATGCGATCCGGACAGGGTATCCGGACTTGCTGCTCACCGACGGGTACGATTTCTCGGCGGCAAGGCACAAAGTAGTGCTCCTCGATTCTCTTCTTCGTTCGCTTACTGCTCCGGGCGCGCCATTCGACGGAATAAAGCTTGAATTCGAAGGCACCTCGGAATCCCATGCCTTATCCGAGTTCCTGGACACCGACATAGGCGATCACGACCTTGAGACAATGGCCGCTGAGCTGATTCCTGATGCGATCGGACATGTAGCATCACTCTATCGAAGATTCTGGACCGATACCCATCCTTCCTTGTCAGGCGTTTTACCCCAGGTCATCTTCGACAAAGGAGAGAGAGGCAGAATCGTGACGAGGCCCGGCGCCCTCGAATTCGATATCGCCGTAGCTGCGCATGACTGGAACGGCATAAACGTTGACATCTATGTCTGGGCCGAACTCCTCTATCCTGACCATCAATACCGCCTGTATTATACGGGGGACTGGGTCACCTTCGAAAACATCTCAGAACTAAGACCGGTGATATCCAATCTCCTGCTCGCCGACGTTCAAGGGGTAAACTGGCAGGTGCTGGGCAGCACCGAACCGCTTCCGGCGGGAATGATCGTAATTCATTTATGCATTCAGAGGAGCACCGGCAACGTCTTCCGGCCTGCGGAAGCCGTCTGTGGGGGTAACACTGTCAGCGTTGAGTAAAATCGAGCAGACGAACCGTAAATGTCTTTACAAGTCTCGCCTGCCATAGTAAGATAAGGTGTTTCTAAACCGCAAGGAAGTCACTCGCACGCGTTTTGGAAAATTGGACAGGCTGCTTTATGGTGAGGGTGCCGGGATAGTCGGCAGGAGCGGTCGCGGGCGCACTGTTTACAAGAAAGAAGAAAGGAGGTGAGTATCAGGAACTATTCGAGTCCTGGTTTCTTTGTGTTAATACGGGGGTAATTGAGTGTCGCAAAAAAAAGGTCTGAAAAGAAGGAGGGAGAAGATTATGTTAAAAAAAACATTAGTAACGTTGAGTCTGATTCTATGTGTTATCGCATTTGGGACAACAGCTGCTTACAGCTCGGGGTATCCCGTTGCCGCATTGGGGTCGATCAGCGACAGCAGCCAACCCAGTACGCCTATCAGCATTATTGTCCTGGGTAAATTCGATTCGGGCCCGGCCGGCTTTACGCAATCCGAGGCAGAGACCATTTCTCAGACGGTCATGTCGCTGCTAAGCGGGCTGCTGCCCACGAGCGGCTTCACGATCCTTACCCCCAATCAGCTTGCCTCAACCGCTTTTGCAGATGCCGATGCCGCTAAGTCATTCGTAGCCAACAACTATGCAGCAGCCGGGATAGACGTCTTCGCGTTTCTCGATATCAAGAAGGCGCCCGCCGTTTCCCAGGCAGCCGGGCAGAACATCAGGATCGACCTCTATGTGTCGGGCCTATTGGGACCCTCCGAAATGTATATCGCGAGCGTCGAGACGGCGCTTAGTTACGTGCAACTTCTAGGGGGCTTTTAAGATTTCCTACGGTTCAGGGGGCTGTCGCTTCCCCGGAGAAAGGCGATAGGGCGCTGCAGCCGCCCTATCGCCTCTTTTACCGCGGTCGCTTTCCGTCCGACGACCATACAAAAGGAGCAGTTAATACATGAACAGCGGCGGCCAGGCAGTCGCGATACTCCCATTTTCTACCAGCAGAACAGCAGCGCCAAACAACTGGTTGGACACACAGTAAACGTCATACAATGAGTCTCCGAACCCGGCCTCAGACAAGGTGATTATTTTCTTGCCGAAGAACGGGAGTGTGTAGGACTTCTGTGTCTGCTCGTTGGAAAAATCGGTAAACCAGCACGAAACGTTGATCGAGAAATTGTTAAAATTCGAGACGATCAGGATATTCGACCAGCTCATTGCGGACAGCTCAGGAACAACAGGGAACCAAATCGCAAAGTTCGCCTTTGTCCCGGTTGCGCTGGTATAGGCATCCTGAAGGTTCTGCGGGATCTTGGAGCTATTGTCAACGGCGCCCGCTGTGCCGAACGAGAAAAGCAAAGCAACTATAGCAAGAACAAGCACTAACCCTTTCATGTCATCCCCCTTTTTTGTCTTAGTTCATATGGTGCAATCATTTTGCTAATTTCACTCCACTCCTTAAGACAAGAAATCCTGTTCTCACCCCCCTTCCTTTTTATCGCTTCTTTCCGTTTTGCATCTCCTGCCCTGTCACCTCCTTTCCGTCTTTCGAGAATTTTATGAGTACGTCAGCGAGGTCCGGTTTTATCAGCTCGACATACCACACCCCATCCTTTTTCACCCATCTGTTCCTGACCCGTTGCTCGATCATATAAGGAGAACCGAGAAGCGCATGCAGGATCTTTACGGTAAGCTTTGTCTCCACCATGGCCTGCCCCTCTGCCTCCAGCACGATCTGCTCAACCTTGTAGGAAGCAATTCCGGACCCGTCAGGCCCCTGTTTGCGGGAATCCACATGGCGCATATATTCATCTCTCAGCGAGGGATCTATCGCGTCCCTCAGCGCAGTCCTGTCATTGTTCTGCCTGGCCTGCCAATAAATGCCCACCCTTTCGGCGAGCATTTCATCGTCGGACGCCTTCCTGACCGCTGCCTGCGGCGCACACGAAGACATGATACATATCACCAATGCAAAATAGATGGTTTTCATCGTGGGGTTATTCCTCCTACAAGATGCATCGGCCCTCCGATCAGGGGCGGGAGGGCCAAAACCCCTCCCCCGTCTTCCGGTACCAATATTGCCGCCGCCCCGAAAAATTCCAGGGATTCGCACTCTATGAAAAGGGAGTCTTCTGCGGGGCCGTAATGCGTCACATCAATAATCCGCTTCTCAAACTTATTCAGCACAACAGTCTTCAGGGTCCGCTCCCCTTCGTTCATTTCCACGACGTTCATGTATATCGTGACCGGCCGCTCCAACGGGTTTGAAACCACGAAAAGAGAATAATGCCCCTTCACAAGCGGCACGTGGGGAAATGACAGGCTCACATTAGTGGGATAAGGGGTAACTTCAAAGTCGACCTCGTTGCTTTTCCCTTCAGACGTCACTACGTAAACATGTCCTGCTACTGCACCGTCAGGGACTTCAGCGACAACCTTTTCATTCGACCACGAGACAATCGGCGCATTGAGGTTATTGGAAAAAACAACCGTGCCCGCAGCAGCCTTGAATCTCGACCCTCTGATTGTGACTTCCGCGCCGGCCGGACCCCTTTCCGGTGAAATCGCGTAAATATATGGCCCCGTCACGCTCGTCGACAGCGCCCGATGGGCATTGATCCTCCCGCCGGTAAGAGACAATCCCTTGAGGCTTTGCAGCACGTCGGCGGTCCTGAGGAGCTGGTCCTTCAGCTGGGAAACGGTCAACCCAGGCTTTGCGGCGAGTACGAGCCCTGCCAGTCCGCTGACAAAGGCGACGGACATGGAGGTGCCGCTCATGCTCTCGTAGCCATTGCCGGGCACCGTGCTCAGGATATCGATCCCGGGTGCTGATACGCTCACCGTGTTCCTCCCGAAATTCGAAAAGAAGGCGGGTTGATCCGATTGGTCCGAAGCCGCTACGGATATGATATTCGGCAGATCATAGTTGGCGGGATAAATAGGGACCATATCGTTATTAACGGCTTCGTTTCCTGCCGCCGCCAAAAAAAGAATCTCCCCTGCGTTTTGTATGGCCTCCATCTCAAAAGTGGAAAAATCGTTGCTTCCGTAACTCATGTTAAAGATCATCGCCCCGTGGTCCTTCGCGTACCCGATAGCGTCGATCTCTTCCGCCACAGTCCCAGTTCCGTCCGGACCCACGAATTTCAGCGCCATGATGGAGGTCGTCCAGTTCACTCCCGCCACTCCGATGCCGTTGTTGCCCGCGGCCCCGATTATACCGGCAACATGCGTACCGTGCCCCTCGTCATCCATCGGGTCATTCGTGCCCGTGATCGCGTTATAGCCCCTACCGCCCCAAATATTCGCCTGCAGATCACGATGTGTGTAATCAACACCGGAGTCCGCTACCGCGATAACGACATCATGTCCTCCGGTCGAGATCTGCCAGGCATCAGGACTTTGAATGTTAAGATGGCCCCACTGGGCGCCAAACAACGGATCATTGGGTATTACGCCCAGGAGTTTTCTTTCATAATTTGGCTCGGCATACTCAACGTCCTGAAGCGTTTTCAACCTCTTGACAGCCTGGACCGCCGGTTCGACACTGCTCAGCCTGACGAGATAAGAATCAATGAGCGGTAACCGTCTCATTATCCTCATGCCCATCGCGCTCAGGGCTTCCTGCCTCCTCGTTGAAGCATCGCCGGCATACCCTCCTCTGAACTTCACAAGGACCACTCCTTCTCCGTAGCCCGGCCGCTCGCCCGCAAGCAACAAAGAAGGGAATATGAGAACTGTACAGAGAACAAAACCCCAGAGGACCTTGCCCGCTGGCGAATTATTGCACGCTAATAAAGGCATATGCCACCTCAACGCCGACAGTTACTGACGTTTATCTTAGAACTTCCTGATTCATTATCCGCCCAAGAATCCGGAAATGCAAGAGAGAGAGGCAAAAAATTCAAACCGCCAACCCATTATTTATTTCGACAATGTGAAACGCCTCATAATAGCCTTCGTCCTGAACAAAAATGGACCTATGGGCATTCAGACCGAGAGATGCGCGTACATATTGTCCGGGCCTTCCGTAGAGGCTTGTCCGGTAATTCAAAATTGCCTCTTTTTTATTTTCGACAACCTCCGAGATATCGACAAGGTGGGTAAACCTCACCGTCGAGTAGACCTCATAAAAGGCCAAACGGAACGTCCCCGATTCTTTCATCAGTCTCATAGCGATCTTCGCCGTTGCCAGATGGTCCTGATGATAATCAAGGGGAGACGGCGAAAAAACCAGATCCGGTTTCTTCAGCTCGATTACGGCAGACAGCCTGATGACGCCTTCGTCGATGTGGCTTCCCACCTCTCCGTCGGGAAGACCGATGAAGACCGGCTCCCTGCATCCGAGCATCCCGGAGCATTTCCGTCCCTCCTCCCGTCGCACCTCCGCAATCTCCAGGGAAGGCGCCCCGTTCAGACTTTCACCGTCGGTGAGGAACGCGACCGTCGACGAGACGCCTTTTTCCTTCAAAAGCGCGATCGTCCCGCCACACCCCAGTGCCTCGTCGTCGGGATGGGGGGCAAGGACAAGCGCCTCTTTGCACTCGGGAACACTAAGGATCATATAACTGTTTTACGCGTCCTTTCTCGCCTGCTGATCGTCAGGCTTTGCCCGGGGCGCCTGTCCTTTTTCAAACACGAACAGGTTGTTCAGACCCATCTGAAATTTCACTCGCTTTCTCAGCGTAAAGCCACGTTGCTCGAAAAACGTCACTGTCTCCGCACTGTCAAAATGCTCATGCTCCTCAAAAGACATGCCGTCGGCCAACTTCAGCGCCGTCAGCACCTTGAGAATATGGTCAACGGCGCTGCCCGGCACCGTCAGCAACGCGAGACCGCCGTCTCTCAGAACGCGGAAGATCTCCGACGTTATCTGCCCCTTTGAATTTCCCAGGTGTTCGTACACGGCAAGCATTGTGGCAACGTCGCACGAGCAATCCGGCAGAGGAAGTGTTTCGGTCACCCGACGCTTTATGAACTCGACCTTACCGTCTTTCCTTTCTTCGATCAACGGGTCGATGCAGACCCCGCGTTCTATTTTATCGTATAAGCGCATTATCAGGGAGCCGTCATATCCCCCGATGTCCACCAGGGCACATCCCCTTGGGACATGAGGTTCGACGACCTTGTACCTCCAGTTTCTCAGTATATAATCTACCCTCCGCATGCGGTCATGATGCCTTCGTTTTCAGGAATAATACGGACAGCATAAACCCGTTGAATATCCCCTGGACGGACAAGGCAATCATCGTGAGCGAAGGGACAAGCAACCGCATGGCGACCTCGTAATTCAGAGGGGAAAAACCTGTACCATACCACTGCCAGAGCATATAGAACAGCCCCGAGATTCCCACGCAACCGAAGGCCAGCGATATTGCCAGCAATTTTTCAAGAGTAAGCCGTTTTATCGTCCTGTCAAATTTCTCGTCATGGGGCAAAATCCCTGAAAGGTGTGCGTATATTTTTGCAAACGTCCCGGTTAAGATGACCTGCACGCCCGCTATCAACAGAAACGCCATTACCAGAAGTGAGTGGACATCCAGGGTCGCAGGCCCGATCTGAAGAGGTCCTCGCGTTAAGATCACTTCACCTGCCAAGCCCACGGACATCAAGATAAAACCGGGAATGAAAAATAGCCATTTGGGGGAATGTAACAGCATAAATCGGAGATGCCTCCACCCGTCGCGCCAGCGCCTCAGATGGGGCAGACGTTTCCTGCCGTCCTTGTAAAGGGTCGTGGGGACTTCGGTCATCTTCAACCCGCCCAGCCTCGCCTTTATGATCATCTCCGACGCCCACTCCATTCCACTCGTTACGAGATTCAGCCCGATAATTCTATCTCTTCTGAACGCGCGCATACCACAGTGGAAGTCACTCGCCGTGATGTCAAAAAATATTCTTCCGAGGGCGGTCAAAACAGGATTGCCCAGATATCTGTTGAGCCGCGGCATCGCGCCCGGCATAATCCTCCCCTTCATTCTTGTCCCCATGCAGACATCGTATCCGGCGCGGAGGCGCTCAACCATTGGCATGGCTTCATCGAAATGGTAACTGTCATCGCTGTCACCCATGAGTATAAACTCTCCCCCGGCATTCTCGATCCCGAACATAAGGGCGGCGCCATATCCTCTCGCCGGGCACTGCACGACTCTTGCGCCAAGGGCAAGGGCGATTTCCCGGCTGCCGTCGGTCGAGCCGTTGTCAGAGACGAGAATTTCGCCGTCCACCCCGTTTTCCTCAAGCAGCTGTCTTGCCCTTTTTATGCACGAGCCTATCGTCTCCGCCTCATCTAAGCAGGGCATTAATATTGTCAGCTCCTTCATCTTACCTCCCGGGGACTCCCCAAGCCTGAGTCTGCATTATATGGTCCGGTGGCAAAAAAAACAAGAGCGCCGTATTTCATAGGGCTTCTTTCACCTTCTTCGCGCGGAGGACCATCTCTCCAGGCTTCAGACAGGAGTCCGTCAAGACCAACGCAACAAACAGTATGAGAAGAGGGTACAAAGGCGCAAGATACTGAGGGATAATCGCGGGGAATGAAGTCACATGTATCACAGCCAGCATGCATAACCGTGCGATGATTGCAAGCGCAAGCGCAGTAGCGATTGTCGGGATCTCCCCCCCTCTCCTTCTTCTGCACGCCAATATGCCGACCACCGCATATCCGATCAATGAAAGGATGACCAAAATAGGCATGGAAGACTGATAGAGCCGGCCTATCCCGCTCAAGACACGGAGTTTCATACTGTCCTTTTTCGTTCCCAGAACTTCAAGATGAAAGTGCAAACCGTCGCTATCCAGGTATGTTACACTTCCGTCAAGAGGTATATTCCTTATCAGCTTCCCGCCGGATGAAAGGGAGAGGCAGCATGCCCCGCTGTAAAGCGCAAGCCGCATATCGAAACGACAGTTCCTCGCATTCGACACATCCGCCCCCTTTGAGAGAAAATGCGCGTAAACGTCGGGACTGGGCAGGGGGACAGACTCCTTGACCGGCACACCGTTGTTCTTTACAACAGCAATGTCCAAGCGTCTGTCGGGACTAAAGACCCATCCCTGCACCCGAAACTCAGAGGGGGAAAGATTCTCCAAGGTGACGTCCCGAAACAATTTAAATGATTTCTCATCTCCGATGCTCGGATCGGAGTGCACATTGGTCCCTTCGAACCGGATAGCGGAAAGGCCGCCCCAGACAAATGTCTTCAGCAATAGAGGAGCATACTCATTGCGCCAGGGCGGCAGGAGGGTAGACCTTTTTCCCAGGCAATCGAGTCTTCCTTCGGCGCAAGCGGCATTCACTTCAACCCCCAGTCGTCGATAGTAAGCAGCGGCGGCGGGACACGAGGAATGATAACCGGCCGCCGCAACCGCATCCCGAAAGGCCCAGATAAACCACCCGCCCATAATTTCTCTTTTTTCGTCGAAAAATGCCCTCTTCCATATGCCGGAGGGATCTCCATCCAGGAACACTCTGGCCTTCCTCGCAAACTGAGGATCCTCCTCATAAAGCTTCCGCAGGTTTTTAACCACGTCAAGCCAATGTCTCCCGAGATCACCCTCCAAGAAGGGCCTTAACTCTGCAAAGGCGGGGCTCACCGCATAGATCCTGCTGCGGACTTCCCGAGGGACCGGTACTACAGGGTCCGATCCGACATGCTTCACTCTCAAAAGAGCGCCGTATGCGTCAAGGAAATCCGTTGACTTCAGTTCGTTCACCGTGAAAAGACCATACCTGGTCCTGTTCATTCCGGCAACACACCCCATGATGACAACTACGAGGGTCAAGGGGAGAACCACGACAGACAGGCTCCTCCATAAGCCGGAAGAGGTGCTCCATACCCTTAATGCAGCCGCACCAACAACGACGAAGAGAAACGGCGAGATCCATATCCCCTCTTCGCGGGTAAGCAGGAAGGCCGACAGCGACAGCCCAAGTCCTGCCGCCCAGGGGGTGAACGTCGTGGCGGGCCGGGTCGCCCTGACCAGCAAACCTACGGCGCAGGATACTACGAACAAAGTCAAGGCGGGATAAATCCCTTCGCGCAGCACCTGAGTCATCATGGGCTGAGAGTAACTCATGGGATTGAAAATCAAGACGGTAAACACCAGAAACATTGAGAGAGGCGTACGCAGAAGCGGCCTGGCAGCTATGACGAACAAAAAACAAGACGCGACATAAAGAAGATGTTGGGAAAGAAGGAGAGAAACACCCAGCTTCGACATAGCCGCGATCCAGAAAGGATAGAACGGGCCTTTTGCCAAAGTCAGGTCGCTGTAAGCTCCCAGCCAATTCCCCTTCTTCAACGAGTCGCCGAGATTCAGAAAAAGGCGATCGTCATAGATAGCCCAGCCAAGGGCGGTAAGACGCTGTGAACTTGTGAGCCATATCCTCATGACTGCCACAGCAACCAGAGAGAGCCATCCCAAGAAATGGATGGGAGTGGCCGAAGTCTTGCGAGGAATATACGGGGGAGAAGACGGGAACATTATCTTTGATACAGAGAACAGATCGGCCAACTCACACATGAAGTGGAAAAAGTCATGGCTTCAGGCTTCCTTTTCCGACAGCGTAAACCTTTCCTTATTCTTCCCTTTTCGCATTACGGATTATATATCACCGGATAATCTCTTCCGATTGCCCAAAAAAATACGGCGCAGAGGTCTTACGGATAATAGTCACCAATTGCGACAAAATGGTACAATATTTTCACAGGTGATTTATTATACCGATTTTGATTCGCTGAAGCAAACCGGATATCTGAACATGCACAATCGTTTTAGATAAGATCTTAATGACAGCCAAAAGGTTTTTGATAGAAGTTTCGACTGCCCCCGGCGATATAATAGGGAATCTCTTCCGGTATCGGCATATCCTTGCGCGCATGGTTGCAAACGAGATAAAAGGGCGTTTCGCAGGGTCTGTGGGCGGCCTTTTCTGGCACTTCCTGCACCCCATCCTTATGCTTATCATTTATCTCTTCGTATTCGTGCACGTCTTCAAGATGAGGATCGGGGGAGGCGGCAGCGTCGCTTCGAGCATTTATCTAATGGCAGGCCTTTTCCCGTGGATCATTATGTCCGAGGGGCTCCTGCGCGGCACTTCGGCCGTCATAGAGAACTCTAACCTCATCCAGAAGTCATCATTTCCTACGGAGATCCTGACCGCCAAGGCTGTCCTGGCGCCTCTGCTGAGCTACGGGATAGCCCTCTTCCTGTTGATGCTCTACGTTTCGGTGGTCCATGTATCGGCCGATGCACTGCTGCTCGTGCCCCTGATCCTCATCGTGCAGACTTTCTTTTCTGCCGGGGTGGTCTTCCTGACTTCGACACTCTCGGTTTATTTCAGGGACACCCTTCAACTGGTGCAGGTGATGGTCAACTTCTGGATGTACGTCACCCCAATCCTCTACCCTGTGGATATGCTTCCCGAATGGGCGAGGCGCGTCATGTACCTGAATCCCCTGTACCCTCTTGTGTCGGCATACCAGTCGGTCCTCGTGAATGGCAGCATGGGAAACTGGACAATGTTATTGTTCTCGGCTGCCTGGGCCTCGGTATTTTTTGTCAGCGGGGCCTTCGTCTTCAACAAACTGAAATACGAGTTTGCAGACTGGCTATGATCAGGCAGAGATCGGCCCGAATCGAAAGCATACTATGAAGAATATCCGTCACAAGAGAAATCCTACGAAAAGGACAGCGATAGGTATACAGGAGATCGCCTCTTATATACCGGAAGGCAGAATAAGTAATTACGAGAGGAAAGAACTCTTCAAAATCGATGACACCTTTATCGAAAAAAAAATCGGGGTAAAGAGGGTTTCATTAAGAGGGGCCGATGAAGATACTTCCGATCTCTGTCTGAAGGCTTATGAGAACCTGCTGAAGAAAACCTCTCTCAATCCCTCCGAAATAGAAGTTCTCACCGTGGTCACCCAAAACCCGGATACAAATATTCCCCACACCTCTGCCATTGTTCATGGACGGCTCGACCTGCCCGTGCGGTGCGCCGCCTTCGATATCTCTCTCGGCTGTTCGGGCTACGTCTACGGATTAGGCATCCTGCAGGCATTTATGAGGGACAACGGTTTTACAAAAGGCCTCCTTTTCACCGCGGACCCCTACTCGAAGATCATCGACCTAAACGACAAGAATACGTCGCTGCTCTTCGGCGATGCATCATCGGTCACCCTCGTTTCCGCCAGCCCCTTATACGTCTCCCGCGCGATGACGTTTGGCACGGTGGGGGCGGATTACATGAAATTAATCTGCATCGATAATAAGTTGCGGATGCACGGCAAGGCGGTGCTCGATTTTGTAATAAGATATGTACCTGATGATTTACTTGCACTTCTTAAGCGGAGTAAAATAGATCTCTGCGATATCAATAAATTCGTTTTCCACCAAGGGAGCAGGTATATCATAGATATGCTGACAAAACGACTTAACCTCGCAAGGGAAAAGGTGGTTTTCGATATCTTCGATTACGGGAATACGGTATCCTCGAGCATCCCGATCGTCCTGGAAAAGGAAATTGCGGACAGGGGCAACAAAAAGATCCTGATAAGCGGCTTTGGCACGGGTTTTTCCTGGTCGAGCGGGGTACTCGAAAGGAGCTGAACAGGGCCGATGGTGATCACGCTGAATCAGTTGCGGGAAAAGATGAAGGAAATCGACTGGGAGGTCGATAGTGACACCCTGGACGAGGCGTCGCCGCTGAGGGATCAGGGCCTGGATTCCCTGGACATGGTCACGCTTTTTTTCTTTATTGAAGAAACATTTTCTGTAAAAATATCTGACAGTGACTCGACTCACTTAGCGTCGCTGCGAGACATCGCCGAGTATCTTAAATCACGATGAGTGGCGGAGTTCAATATCTCCCTGACGGTGACGGTAAAGCAATTGAGGCAAAGAATCTTTGCAAGATCTACCGCATTTATCAGTCGCCGGTACAAAGGCTTAAGGAGATCGTCACCGGGAAGAAACTCCATACGGACTTTATTGCCCTCCAAGACATCAATTTCTCAGTCCGGAAAGGAGAATCCTTCGGCATAATCGGCGAAAACGGGGCCGGGAAAAGCACACTCTTAAAGATGCTCTCCCGAACATTAAAGCCCACCTCGGGTGAACTTTCAGTTCATGGCAGACTTGCCGCCCTGCTGGAACTCGGGGCCGGTTTCAACCCGGAACTCACGGGAGAGGAAAATATTTATCTGAACGCCTACCTCATGGGACTCACTCAAAAGGAGGTGGATCGGAAGAAGGAAGAGATTATCGATTTCTCCGAACTGGGCGATTTTATAAAAAGACCGGTAAAGACCTATTCGTCCGGCATGCATGTGAGACTGGCATTTTCCATTGCTACGAGCATTGATCCCGAAATACTGATCATCGATGAAGCACTATCCGTAGGCGATCAACATTTTCAGAAGAAATGCATCGATCGGATGATGCAGTTTAGGAAAGAGGGAAAAACGATTTTTTTCTGCAGCCATTCGCTTTACCTTGTGCAAGAGTTATGCGGCAGGGCCGTCTGGCTGAAAAATGGGAAATTGGAAAAAATCGGTAGCGCTCCCGAAACCATCAATGCATATAACGACTGGGTAAGGGCGAAAGATGCAGGATTTTCAGTTTCCGATATAAATGCCGGGGCTATTGACACGGCTGAGGACAAAAAGTGCTGGATTGCTTCAGCGAGAATCATCGATGAAGCCGGACATGATATTACAGTTATGAATACTGGCTGCGACATCTGGCTGAAAGTGGTAATTAGGACGTCGGAGCCGCCTGGTCGCATCAAAGGACACATCGGCATCGGCCTCAACAGAAACGACGACGAGCCGGTATATGGCGTTACCTCGAAAATGGACGGGATTCCGCCGTTGTCATTTTATGACGGCCTGGAAGTAAGCCTGAAATTCCCGTCCCTTCCGCTGCTGTCGGCACAGTATTATATGCTCGTTTACCTGGGCGATGACCATGCCCTTCTTCCTTACGATATCTACAGGTCAAAGATGTTCTCAGTAGAAAACTTCGGTGGAGATTTGGGCCTGGTAAGACTTAACCACGAATGGCGAATAGACAGTAAGTTTTCCGGCGGCGAACAATGAACATATGTTATCTCCTCGAGTCTACCGAGCTGTGCGGTGGGGTCAGGGTAGTTTTTGATCAGGCTCGCGCCCTGGAGAAAAAGGGGCACCGGGTCCTCATCAGATCTTGCAGGGGTGACCACAGATGGTACCCCCACCCTGTCACTGTGGAGTATGTCTCCGATCTCGCATCGCCTGTTTCCCCGCAAAAAACCTCGCCGGATGTTGCGATCGCTACATTTTGGACGACTGTGCGCGCCGTTATGCAATTAAACGCCTCTCTCAAGTTTCACCTTTGCCAGGGATATGAAGGCGACTTTCAAGAATACGCCCCTTTGCGCTCCGAAATCGAGGCCGTCTACAGGCTTCCAATCCCCAAAATTACTATAGGCCGGTGGTTGTCCGAACTGCTGCAGCAGCGGTTCGGAAAGGATAGCTTTAAAGTATTTTGTGTCGGACAAATTGTTGATATCGACATATTTCGTCCCATCTCATTATGGCGAAGACGGTTAATTCGGTTGAAAGGCGGTGGGGAAATCAAGATCATAGTTGTGGGACTCTTTGAATGCTCTTTTAAGGGAATACCCTATGCATTGGAAGCAGTTTCGAACATTCGCCAGAGAGGCAGAGACATTTACTTGATCCGGGTTTCACCGGGTGCTCCTTCGGCAGGCGAGGCCGGCATTACGAGGATCGATGAATACCACACGCATATTTCACCCAGGGACTTGGTCAAGATATTCCACAAAAGTGATCTCTATCTCGCTCCCTCCCTAGCTCAGGAAGGCTTCGGCCTTCCGTTCGCGGAAGCCCTGGCGTGCGGAATACCCGCGGTCGCGACTGCAATCCCGTCATATCTCGGCTTTGACGAAAAGCATGATTACGCATGTTTCGTCCCGGAGAAAAATCCATTGGCGATGATGGAGGCCGCAATAAGTGTCATCGATGACAGGCGCTTGCGTGCAAGACTTGGACGGCGGGGGCCGGAGGTAGTCCATGGCAAATTCAGAGGGGAGGCGGTAGCCTTAAATCTGGAATCCGTTTTTTCGGGGCTTCTAAAATGATCGACCGGACGGAACTGCGCAGATTCCGTTACTACTTCTGGCATTTGCCATTGTGGAGTTTGGGTATAAGAAATCTGCGCCACAAGAATAATATCTATGATTACCTCGTCTCCGAAGTCCCATTAGCCCGCAGGGGATTTGCAATGCTGTCTGAATATCTGAATAAAAACTACGATGATCCCCTGATAGAAGACATGGTGAGAAAGACCCTGCAGGTCAGGATAATCAGGGAAAGTGACACATATCTCGCCCCTTTGATAAGGAAGGACAATTTGCAGAAGTATTTTGTGCTGGATGGCATTGACAACCTTCTCATGGTGCGGGATCTGAAAAGGCCGGTTTTTCTTTTAACCGGCCACGTCGGCAGTTTTTATACATCATTTCAGGCTGTGGGATCGGCAATCGGAAAGGAAGTACATACCATAGCGCGAAGCGTAGACGATTCCCGATTAAACCCTGGCGTCAAGCGGTTGTATGAAAAAATTAACTATAAATTCACCGGGAAAAAACGCGTGGCCTCCTACATCTTCACTAATTATGCCACTAAGATGGCTCGCTCCTTGGTCCCACTTTCTAAATCCGGGAGCATTTTCTTTGTTCTGCTGGATCTGCCGAGAAGTCTTTACCCCCACAAACGACTGCCGGTGAGATTTCTCAACTTAACGTCTTCTCTTCCATCGAACCTGGTCTCATGGGGGATAAAGCAGAAAGGGCTTTTCTTGACAGTCTGGAATACCGTCTCATTTATAGACGAAGACAGTTACATCCGCCGTCTTACTATCAGCAGACCCTTCGGGGAAGGACACGGTGTATCCGAAGTCCTCCAGGAATATGCCGACAGCCTGTCGGCAATCATCGCGAAAGAACCCTGGCAGTGGATGGGGGTGCCCATTGTCAATCAATTTGATGAAAGTGAGCATGACCATGAGTAAAGAGATAACGGTTTTTACCATGATCTCTCCCTCCTATGAATCTTCCTCGGAATTTATCCTGTGCCTCAAAATGTTTCGAGAGGCCCTGCCGAGTGACGCTCATCTCGTAATGACCGGAGAAACTCACCAGTCTTCCCTGCGGACCTTAATCGCAGACCATATCCCGGGCATTGTTACACCATATGTCCTGATAGTAAAGGAACCGGCACTTATAATGGAAAAAGGTACCATAGAGGCTATGTTGGACATCATGACCCTCAACCAGCACACACAGTGCGTCCTTCCTTCAGACATCAGGGGATTTAGATCGGGGCGGGTGGCTGCCTACTCCACGCTGAGAGGGTTTGAACGGTTTGTCGCTTCCCTCTTCGATCAGGAGCGGAAAGTTATGCCATACGACAATCGAGAACCTTGGATGTTTTTGATAAGATCCGAGGTTCTGTCACAGATGGAGATTCCGGAGGACCCTTTCTGTATACCGCGATCTTTGCCGGAATCGCAAACCTGCATCGCACTCAATGCCTATGTTCATCCTTTTATTGATTATTATGAAGAAAAACGGTCTGATGTCCTGCCGCTCATCCCCGGAGGCATTGCGACCCTGCTCGACATCGGTTGTTCCCGGGGAAATTTTGGCGCGGCAGTCCGGAAGGAATTGGGCTGCCGGGTCGTGGGGGTGGAAATAAATGCGCATGAGGCACAAAAAGCAAGATCGAAGCTCGACCTGGTAATTGAGGGAAATATTCTGACTGCTGACATTACCGAAAGATTCGATTGCGTCACCTGTCTGGATGTGCTTGAGCATGTGGAACATACCGAAATTTTCCTTAATAAAATAAGATCCTTGCTCAACAAAGATGGATATCTTTTACTGAGCATCCCCAATATAGGACACTGGAACATTGTTGAAGATCTTATCGCAGGACGGTGGGACTATGTTCCCGCCGGAATCCTGTGTATCACACATCTGCGATTTTTTACGAAAAGGACGATTGAATCACTGTTAAGAGACGCGGGATTCTCCATAATCACCATAAAGGAGAACAATACTTCTCTGCCGGGGAATGCGAGTGGTTGGCTGAATCTGCTCGAACAGTCTGGTCTGGACGTGAACAGGAAAAGCTTGTCTTGTTTGGGTTATTATATAGTTGCGCAAAAGATTGTCTAGTTGCAGGAGAAGAAGTGAATGACACAGAAAATCGTATTTTGCTTTCACACAAATGATCATGAATATAATATGGGGATAGGCTTTCTGTCGTCATTCCTCAAAAAAAATGGCGTTGATGTAGGTCTTGTCATTTACCGCGAGATCGAGGGAAAAGTTAAAGATTCACCGGAAGATGTCGTCAAGCGAATTTTGGAACAATGCCCGACAATTGTCGCGTTCTCTGTTATGACCTTCAATTGGCACCTCATCAAGAAAGTAATAGACCTTCTCAGGGGATCTTATGGCGGCCTGGTTGCCGTGGGGGGATATCATGCGATCCTCGCTCCGAAAGAGGTTCTCGGCCATCCGGGGGTTGACGTCATTTGTATCGGAGAAGGGGAAGAACCCCTGCTGAAATTGGCGCAGTATTGTGCAACGTCAGGACAGAAAGACTTCCCCGACATTGCGGGATTGGTTTTCAGAGAACGTCCGTCTGCGACTGGTTGGAAGAGGTGGCTGGTCGAAAAATTAGAAGACTATCCTTATATGGATTTCGGCCTTTTCGATGACGAGGGCCCAAATAGACTTTCCGAAAAATTCCTGGGAACTTTGTCGCCGGCCGGGATATTTTCCCTGCCGGTTATTACCGGAAGGGGCTGCCCTTTCAAGTGTACCTACTGCAGCAACAGCGCTTTGATCGAGTCTTATGGCGGAATCAAACGGTTCCTTCGGAGATATAATGTAGGAACTGCAGTCGAAAATATGAAGGAAGCGGCAGATCGATACAGACCTCAGTTTCTCGAATTTCTGGATGAGACCTTTACCCTGAATAAAGCGTGGATCAAGGAATTTTGCTCACGTTATAAACACGACGTGGGGCTTCCCTTTTCAGTCATGAGCAGAATAGATACCATGGATGAAGGCATCGTCTCGGTTATGGTAGAAAGCGGGCTCAAACTGGTCTTTTTTGGGCTTGAAAGCGGAGATGAAGAATATCGCATCAAGTATCTTAACAGGAAAATGTTCAACGAGACCATTGTCGAGGGTGCTAAGATCCTTAAGAAATACGGTGTTATGATTGTGACCTTTAATATATTCGGAATGCCATTTGAGACAAAGGACGCCGTTAAGAAAACCTTCGACCTGAATGCCTGCATAGAGCCCGACGCTGCCATCCCTTTTATTTATCAGGTTTTCCCCGCCACGGAGCTTGCAAGAATCGCATATAAGAATAACATGGTCCCGCCGCGCCCGGAAGGAAGATGGGACTACTGTACGCCGTCGCTCGACACAGCCGAACTGCCCGCGGCCGATGTGATCGGGATTGTTGAAGATTTCAGGGAGAAATTCGGGAACCCGGATGTGGTGGAGCGTGTCTACTCCAGACTTAGAGAAATCATCGCTTCGTAGATGATCTCGACGATAATCGTCAATTATAACTCGGCTCACCTGACAGAAAAAGCCGTCGGCTCTGTATTGCAGGAGGATGAGGAGTCCGAGGTCTTCGTAGTGGACAACACGGCCGAGCCGGAGGAAAAGGAACGCCTTCGGGCCATGTTTGAAGGACGGCCAGTTACCCTGCTTTTCAATGAGACAAACGAAGGATTTGGCCGGGCCTGCAACCGTGCTTACACCCTCTGCCGCGGAAAGTATATCTTTCTTCTGAATCCCGATGCATATATTGTCCCGCCCTGCCTCCGCACAATGAGGAAGTTCCTCGAAGACAGGCCTGATGTTGGTTCTGTGTCCCCCCTCCTTTTCTGGGACAGCTTCATGACATATTATTTCCCGCAGTCGCTTTTGCCGTCGCCAGGCAGAGACCTGGCGGTCAAGCTCTCTTGCCTGTCGCCCGTCTTCGCTTCTCTCTATAGCCTCTCGGAAAGGAATAAGAACCTCGCGCTCTGGAGATCGTCATCGCCGATAAGGGTAAAGAACATTTCAGGAGGCACCGCCTTCCTCAGGAGGACCGCGATCGAGGATTGCGGAGGCCTCTTTGATGAGCGCTTTTTCCTCTTCTATGAAGACAGCGATCTTTTTTTAAGGATGCAAAAGAAGGGATACCGGCTCTATGTCGTTCCCCTGGCCAGGGCGGTGCACCGTCATTCGCATTCAGTGGAGAAGCTCGACATAATGTCCCGTACCCGGGAGCTTTATTACGAAAAACATTTTAACGGTCATTTTATGCATCGCCTCGTCTCCCTGATTCCCGGCGCGTCGCAGAGTTCCACCTGCGTCGATTTCGGCAGTTGGAGCAGCCCGCCGCTTTTTCAGGTGCCTGCAAGGTTCAGGGGGCGGTATCTCTTCGAATTTAGTCCTTCGCCCCTGTTTCTTCCTTCAGTAGGCTATTTCGGCTCTGGAGAAAATCTTGCTTTCTCGCGGGAAATATGGGATTCTATCGACAAAGGGGAATATTACTGCAGATTTACCGACGGGGGGAAGAAGCTGACCTCCCATACGGCGCTTTGTTGGAGGAAGACCTGACTGCATCCGGAAGAGAATGCGCTTTTTTTCTCCGTGGGGAATTCCCTGGAGGAATTGCTTCATGAGTGAGGAGGCCACCCCGCTACTTCCCGAGCCGTTCTCTTTTTACAAGGCCGTCCTCAGGGGCGACCACCTTCACTTCGGTCTCTGGCCGGAAGATCGCCCACAACTGACGATAGAAGAGGCGCAGGAGGAAATGTTCGGGCGGCTCCTCTCTTATTTTCCCCCGCCGCCTGCGAGGGTCCTCGATGTAGGTTGCGGGTTGGGATATTCCGCCCACCTCCTCTCACAAAAAGGATATGAAGTGACTGCGATAGCGCCCTCGCCCGAACTCATCTCATACGCACAGCAGAAGTATGGAAAAGAGGGCGTGCTGTTCGTCGAGTCCGGGTTCTTCGATGATCAGCCGGTTTTTGCCGACGGCCTCTACGATGTCCTCTTTTTCCAGGAATCGATGCAGTATCTCTCTCCACTGTCTCTGGTAATGGGGCGGGCCAGGAGGCTCCTGAAGGAAAAGGGGACCCTGCTTATTGGCGATGAGGTCTGCTACAGCAGGGAGATCAAGCACCTCACCGCCGTCCATATGTCTTCGGAATTTACGACTGTGCTTTCTGAAAATGGATTCAAAATCACTGAGCGGGAGAAGGTGGGGAGGCAGGTCTCGCTTACGTGCGGGTTTATCATCAAGGAATTCACCCGGAACTTCGATGAGCTGGCCGCCTCCGGCGGAAAGGATGCAGTCGAACAGCTTAGGCATTATCTCGACGGCTGGAAGAGCCAGCAGCAGTGGTATGCGGACGGGCGGATGGGATATGAGATTATTGCGGCGAAGAAGGACTCTTTTTTTATAAGGCCATACGCCGACGGGGACGAACAGAGAATCCTGCCGATGTTCAACGAACTATTCTATACGAACAGGAGTATTGGGCACTGGCACTGGAAGTTCAGGGATAACCCCTACGGCTCGCACAAGGTCGCCCTCGCCTTCTCGGATACCGTGCCGCTTGCGGTCCACTACGCGGGATACCCTGTCCCTTTTTACTCTGCCGGTGATTCTCCGGCCGAGTTCATCTCGCTACAGATAGGGGATACTATGACCAGCCCCGCAGTGCGGAATATCGGCTTGGGGAAAACGGGTCTTCTCGCAAGGACTTCCCAATATTATTATGCCAGGTTCTGCGAGGAAGAAGTACCTTTCATCTACGGCTTCAACACGGGGCATATAAGAAAACTGGGGATGAGGTATCTGGGATATACCTATATCAGCCCCGTACCCTATTGGGTAAAGGACCTCTCGAAAAGTCCACTGAAACCCACTCCTTTTTTCAGGAGGCTCCTTTCAGGCTTCGCAGTCGACGAAGTTACATCAGTCGGCAGCGAGTGGGACGACCTTTTCAGTCGCGCCGGCCTATCTTACGGTCTGCTTGTCCGGAGGGACGCCGCATACATCAGGTGGAGATATTTGGACTGTCCCGACAAGGTCCACAGAATATTCTCCGTCCGAAGGAGGGGGATGCTCGTAGGCTGGAGCGTCTTTGTCCGCCGTGGGAATAAGCTCATATGGGGTGATGCGCTCTTCGATAACCGGTATCGCGAATCCGTCACGCACCTGCTGGACACCGTTGTCAAGCGTTGTTTCCAGGGAGTCGAAACGATCGAGGGATGGTTCTCACGCCACCCTGGCTGGTGGAGCAAGCTTCTTGAAAATGCAGGTTTCTCAACCGTTCCCGAGCCGAACGATCTCACCCCGTGCTTCGTAATCTTTGGAGACCGAATTACCGAAGAGAAACTGGAAGACCTTCTCTACTACAGCTGGGGCGACAGCGATCTCTTTTAGCTCACGTGATTCGGGAGTTCTTCGATGCTTCCCCGGAGACCCATAAATATCTACTTGACCGGTCCGCTTTTGTCCTGCTTTTTCGCGAAGAATAGGTCCGTATTTATATCGACCCCTGCGTCCTTCATCGCCTTATCGACAAACTCCTCCAGGCGCGCCTTCTTGAAAGCAGCCAATGCCCTTTCCTTCACCATTTCCTTGACCTTTTCATAGGGTTCGAGAACCGGCTCCTTCTTTTCTTCGACCTTGATGATATGATATCCGAGCTTTGTCTCTACAAGGCCGCTGACATCCCCCGGCTTAAGTGAGAAAGCGACCTTTTCGAATTCAGGCAGCGCCTTCCCCTTCTGAAAAAAACCGAGATCGCCGCCCTTTATTCTTGAGACTGCATCCTCAGACATCTGGGAGGCGAGCTTTCCAAAGTCCTCACCGGCCTTTATTCTTTTCAATATGCCCTCGATCTTCTCTTTTGCCTTGTCCTTTTCCTCCGCCGGGGCCGACCTGTCGACCCGGATAAGAATGTGGCTGGCCCTCACCATCTCCGGCGTCTTGAATTCATCCTGGTGGGTCTTATAATAGAGCTTCATGTCATCTTCCGTTACCGACACCTTATCAAGGACTTCTTTCTTTACGTATTCCGCGGTCAGGTAATCATTGAGGAAGAGCTCCATCTGCTCTTTGATGTCGGGTCTCTTGTCGAAGCCCTTTTCTCTTGCCAACGCCGAAATCACCCGTCCCTCGACGGTCCTCTTCAGCATTGTCGCCTTCATCTGGGGATTTTGCTCCAGGGCCTTTCGTCTGTCAGGCTCCTGATAGCCGATAATCCTGTCAATGTCGGACATATGAATTTTCGCGCCGCCGATCTTTGCTACTACCTGGTCGTCCTGCGCAGGGGAACTGCCCGGCAAAAAAAGTAGGCTGAGCACTACCGGTCCCAAAAAACTCAATAACATCTTACGAGACATCATACGGACAATATCCTCCTAAAACCGTTGTGTACCAGTATACAAAAAGCTGGTATGTTATTTCAATTATTTGAAACTGACTAGGGCTGCGTCAAGGTGCGCGAAAAATGAACAGGCGAAGTCTCCCCTTCTTCGGGGAAATCCTCGCCCGTTGACTCTTAATGCCGCCAGGCTCCATCCCTTTGGAACCAGCTATGGTTCATTTACAGTAGATAGATAACCTCCACTGAGTGTAAACAGGATCATCATTGACCACGGCGAGATAGTAAGTCTTGTTGGGAACAGAGTTGCTAATTTCGAACATCTCTGACTCGCCGCTTGTTGAGAATGCATACCAGTAATGGGAGGATGAGCCCGCAGGATAGGCGAGATTAAACGCGCTCGTATTGGCATTGGCCCCATGCTGAAAAAGGGCATTGTAGACGGTCAAGGCGTAGTCTGTCGTTCCGAAATCAGTGTCGGTGCCCAGCATATTATTATTGCCTGCATAGGGAACCAGTCCCGCAAGCCATATTTGTACCGTATTGCCCGGACAACCTGTGGCGGGAATTTGGAAGCTGAAGAACTTCGCAACAGTACCCGAAGGAGCCGCGGGATTTGAGTAGAAGTTGTTAGAACTGTTCAATACAAATTGGGTATATACGATCTGAGAGGCGCCGCTCTGCGAAACGCCGAATGGCTGCGGGATGGATGAGTCGCCGACTGTGATGCTGCCGGTCCTTGAGGCCGTTTGTGTATTGGCGGAAACACTGTAACTCGCAGTGGAAGGACCGTCGCCCGTACCGCTGCCGCCCGAGGTAATGGTTATCCATGTGGCGCTGGGCGTCACACTCCATGTCTTCTGATCACAGCCTGTCGTGACAAACTGGAACGTGCCGCTGCCGCCGACGGAGCCGAAGCTCTGGCTTGTCTGCGGAGCGATGTATGCAACGCACGGAGGTGCAGAAGTCGACGACGCGGCGGCCTGCACCACGATATAGGTCTTGTCAGCCACAGATATCGTTCCTCCTCTCGCACCGCCCGTATTTGCCGGGACCGTATAAGTCACAGTGCCGTTTCCGGTCCCGGTGCTTCCCGCGGTAATCGTGATCCAGCTTGCGCTGCTCGCAGCGCTCCAGGTGCAGCCGGTACCGGCTGTTACCGCGATCGTACCGGTGAAAGTACCATCGCCCGTGCCTGTCGAGTATGCGATGGGCTGACTATCGGTAGAAGAGAGAGAATACGTGCAGGCAGGCGTCTGCGCCCCGCTCTGCGTTATTGTAACCTTATGGGTTGCATCCAGGGTGATAACCCCTGTCCTCTGACTCGTCGATGTATTGGCGGAAACCGAAAACATCGCCGAGCCGCTTCCCGTCCCGGTGCTTCCGGACGTGAAGGTGAGCCAGGACGAATCGCTCGAAAGGCCCCAGCCGGCGCAGCCTGTGCCTGAGGCGGTTACGGTAAAGGTGCCGGGGCCTCCCTGGGAGCTGAAGGAAAGCGGGACAGCAGAGACGGAATAGCTGCATGCCGGAGGAGCGCTGTTTGACTGCGTAACAACCAGTTGCGTCCCCGGCGATTCATTAATGTAAATAGTCGCCGTATCGGATACGCTTGCTGCCGGAACGGTATAACTTACGGTGCCGCTGCCGCTGCCGCTCGCCGGTGAAAATGACGTCGGCCAGCTCTTGGTGCTCTTTATCGTCCAGGGGCAGCCCGATCCCGCCGTAACAGTGAAACTTCCATTGCCTCCGGAGGTGCCGAATGTAGTCGCCCCGTTCGCCGCTATGCTGTAAAAGCAGCTGGAGCCTGAGCTCGTACGGCTCACGGCAACCGTCTTACCCGCAACAGTAAGGCCCCCGCTCTTCGCTGTCGTGCCGGCGGCCACACTGAACCTAACGGTTTGGGTGCCGGTATACTGACGCCCTGAGGTGATGCTCAGCCATGTACTGTAAAAAAGTGAGACGTCGGCGGTCCATGTGCAGCCGGTGGGCGCCGTCACATTGATCGAGCCCGATCCACCCGAGGCCCCAAAAGTCGCGGGCTGCGCAGCTCCGACGGAGGGTTGGCAAGTACTGCCGGCCCCGTCCTGGGTAACGGTAAAGGTCTGGGAACCTATGGCGATATGGCCTGTACGCAGGCTCGTTCCAGCGTTGGCCGCAACAGAGTAGGAAACCAGGCCGTTTCCTGTGCCGCTCCCCCCCGAGCTAACGGTGATCCAGGCGGCATCGGACTGAGCAGTCCAGTTGCAGCCTGCCCCCGCCGTCACTGTGATAGAATCCTGTCCGCCGGACGAGGCGAACTGTTTGGCTGAAGGGTTGATCTGGGGCGGCTGACTGCATGCCTGCTGCAATCCGGTTACCATTATCGGCAGTTGGAAGGAGTCCGGCAAACCGGCTGAGGAGTGCCCGGCCGACGAGGCGACCCTGCTGACCGCAATCAGGATGTTCCCCTCGCTGACCTGGCCGGCCGCTGCCGGGGCAAATACGATATTAAAGTTGCAGCCCTCGCCGGCTGCGAACGGTGCATGACCGCTGCATGTGTCGTCGATAATCTGATAATCGCCTGTGGACGAAGCGATACCATCGATCGTCAGCATATCCTGCGCCGCGTCGCCCGGGTTCGTTATCGTCACCTGTTGCGTCGCTCCAGAACTGGCCTGGCCGAAGTTGACGCAAGAGTTAGATATAGAGAAATACGGAGGTGTTACGAGGAAAGAGGTTTCCCAAATGTAGAAATTGTCGGCGGCCGTGTCGCCGGCTGGGGTCACCCCCAGATATAAGTAGTAGACACCGGGCGTAACGGCAGCCGTGGATATGTCCCCGAATATCGGTTGCCACACAAGCGGCACGTTCAGCATCCAGGGCACAAGCTGGGTATACGGGGCAAGAGCGCCGGAGGAATCAAGGAGATAAACGTCAGGGCTTATGGAAGGCGCATAGATTCCCATATAGACATCAACGTTGCCTGCAAATTGGGGAAAACCCGCAAGAAGGCTGATAAGGTTGCCGCCGTTAGCCACTGACCCTGCGCCGAGAGGCCTTATCTGCTGAATGTCGGTCCCATCCCCAAGCGCCGGCTGATCCGACACACAATAATAAGGGAAGACCTGTTGCCCCGCGGGCAGCGGCAGGTACTGCTGTGTCGCAGCCTCCAAAAGGGCCGGCCGGAGCACCAGAAGACCGGACAAAAGACACGCCCCAATAAGGAATATTTTACCGATCTTAGTCATTGTGTTCGTCAGAACTACCTTCATGAGTATTACCTCCGCAAACTGCAAATCATATTCGTAAATACACTAGCAGAAATGATGCCAGTTGCTTACAATGCCTCAAGCTTTGACTATACTAATATTTTTCTTAGATTTAGTCAAATTAACTATTCTTAATGTAAAGTTACTGGTTTGACTGTCATGGAAAGCTGCCATGAATTGTCAGCGTTGGACAACATTTGTCTTTCAATCCGTAAAACATGCTATTTGGCGCCGTTGCGGGAATCGCCGCTACACACCGTTATTGTGACGCCGGGCGATGCGCTTGAAGGGATGATTAAAAGTGGCGGTCACTCAATAAAAAAAAAGGAGGGGCGTAAGCCCCTCCCTTATCAGCAAGAAATTATGCAACCACTACGGGGTAGCATTAACCGCATCTACCGTGGGGTAGCATCAACCGTGTTGGAATACACGAGCGGCAGCATCCAGTTCCATCCGCTTGAAGATATGTCGGTTGCAACATAACCGATCGCCGGCAGACCGTAAGAGTATAAGCCGCCTGCTGTGCTCTGATGTGCAAGCGGTCCGGCCGGTGTCCCTACCAAAGCGTTCACCAGGTCGATGCTAAGCCATCCGAACGGATAATCGATCGTGATCGGAACTTCTACGACCGAATCGAAGATGGCGGACGTGTTAATAGAGATTACGTTGACCTCATTCGGCAACTGGGTGCTCTGCGAAGGCGGGCAGGGCGACAGCTGGCAGACGGTCGTCTTCGAATTCTCAGCAGTGTCATAAGCCGTGATAACCACTCTGGAGTCGTCGAAGATATCATCCGCGACGCCCGGTCCCACCGTAAGCCTCTTCGTCGGGAAGTTGACGATCACCTCTGTGCCTGCGCCGAGATCATAGTAGCTTCCCGAAACCGTACTCTTAGTGAGCGCAAAATTGAGGGGAACAACAGTATTATTGTCGCCTCCATTTGCGAGGTTCGGAGTAGCAGCTATAGGGTCATCGAAGAAAACAGTGTTCGTAAAATCGCCGATCGCCGTTGCATTGTATGCATAGGTCTTTCCATCGGTAAAGCTTATGCTGTAATCGTTTCCGAAGAGAACATTGTCAACGGATCCGCCCGCCCTGTCCATATCCCAAAGGGTCTTTACTGCGCCGTTAGTACCTTTAACGCCGCATGTGGTACTACCAGTGGTAGTCTCACTTAACTTATCTTCGGCGATAACAATGAAATACCCTTCAAGGGTGTCGTCGGCAGTTAGCGTCACTGACTTACCGCCTGCGTCAGTACACTGGACTGCAGAGCCGTACCTGAAGTCGACTCCATCCGGGAACAGGGTAGGCAGAAGCCCGGCGATGGAACCGCGAGGCGCAGCGGTGTCGATAGAAGTGTCGGCATCGATTACATTGAGGTTCGCAACGCCGCCGTTATCCAGAATGTAGGCGGTCCAGACGTCTTTCGCGCTCAGGCATACGTCAAAGTCGATGACTTCACAGCTGTGCTTTGCCTCGAGGAACCGTATCCTCGCCCTCACGCCATAGCTTGCCGTGTTTGTCAGCGAGAACAGGTTGCCCATGTTGCCTCTGGCGTTGTAGTAGCCGTAGATGAGGGCGTCTCCAGTTCCCTGGGGATTGACGAAAACATTGGTCGCGGCACCGTTAGTCGTGCCCGTAACCATTCCGTCAACGTAACCGTTGCCATACCCGCCGTAGGGTGCGGCAGCGAAGGACAATCCTGCGCACAGTGCGACAAGCAGAACTGCCATAAAAATAATGCTCATTTTTTTCTGCATCTGATCTCCTCCTTTACTTAATTATGATCTAAAATTCCTCTGACACCGTCAGATTTAAAGACTGATCTTATTTGGCTATCTTCCCCTGATGACTTCCGTTTAGCTTCGCCACCACCTCCTTCTAGTTTTGGCTGTCCCCAAAATCCATCCGGCTTATCCCGGGCTTCTTTTGCGGGTAAATCATTTTCTGTTGAACAGCCTATTATTCCATAAATATTAAAGCTACCTACGACTTATCTTTGACCTCGTCTCGAAGGTTGATGGTACCAGACCCCATCGACCTTTATCCATTTGTCCGACACCGGAAAATTCCGTTCGATTCTGCGGGCTTGCTCACCCTCGGGTAGCATTATCTCCACCCGTAAAGACAAGTCTACATCGGCCATGTCCCCGGCCACTCTCTTTATATCTCTTATCTCGGCGTGCCTCCATTTGACAGCCGACGTATTAACACCCTTTACATATTTCACCACACTCACCGTCTTCCTGTAAAAGGGGTCCTCGTATTCATAGCTCTTGTCGAACTCTCCGTTGATCTTGAGATTCCAGTATGACATTACCCTCGCCTTCAGTTCCTCTTCGTCAGATGCGTTCTTCAGTGCTTCTTTTGTAGCACATCCGGTCGAAATAAGCAAGAAAAAAATTACAAAAAATCTAATATACTCATGCAGTCCGCCACGTCTTTTCGGACCTCTCAAAGAAGCCTCCAATTGTCCCCAAAAATATACAAAATGATATTAGATATGTCAACATCTTTTTGACGTTTGAAATTGATATAGTAGAATTAAGCAAAAAGCAGGCCAAATCTTCCGTCAATTTCTTATCCGCATAACTACCCCAAAATACTCTATTTTTCATTCTCCAGTGCCTTTGCTTTTTCTCTTACTGTATCCAACTTTATACATTGTGTTGATTATTTAACACATGTTTATCGTGAAATGAGCGGCACATTCCACAGTCGCCCTCAAAGGTAAACTTCCAGCCGTTGTCCGCACCTGCACCTCACCGGAAATTTTCACGCCCTTCCTCATATGAATCACAGCCCTTTCTTCTCAGTCCTTATAAAAATAACAGACTGCTTAATTTACAATTATTCCAGCAGACGCATGATAGGTCAAATTAAGTTTTCTTAATGATTCTCAAGAATTAAAAATAGCTTCTCACTAAAGGCTCGCCCATGGGCAGACTAACCCACCCTCTGCAATTATTTCCGTCATGGGCAACAGTTGATATCATCGAGTCAGTGTCGAGAGGTCGTGCAGATTCGGCGGCATTTTATCTTGCACTACTACTTTGGCATCGGCGCAGCTTTGCCGAATTCTGCAAGAAGCAGATGCCCGAAGGAAGAGAAGCGATCCCGTGGGCAGTGGTGCCCTGCATCCTCAGTGTTGTCCCTCCGGAGGAACGCCGCCGCCTGCATCGTTTTTACCGTTCCCATCTTTCGGCGTTCCCTCTTTTATGAATTTATCTATCTCTGTGTCCTTTGTGGCCCCTTTATAGCGTTTTATATAGTTCGATGTGATTTCGCCGGCCTCTTTCTCGTTTCTTATGACATGGGGCGTAAGGAGGATGATCGTCTCTTTTCTCGTGACTTTGTCCTCCTTGTTGCCGAAGAGGGCGCCGAGAATCGGGATCCTGCTGAGAAAGGGTAGCCCCGTCGTTCCATGAGTATTGTCTTCCCGTATGAGCCCGCCGATGATGATCGTCTCACCGTCCCGGGCAACGAGGTTCGAGGTCGCCTCTGTCTTGTCGATCGCGACCTCACCCAGCCCACCAACCGTTACTGTGCTGGAACTGACCGCAGAAATCTCCTGTGAAAGCTCGAGGGAGATCAGCCCGCTGTCGTTCACCTGCGGCTTTACCTTGAGGATTATTCCTATATCTTTATACTGTATTGTGGAAGTAAGAACCGGGGTAACGGTCGTAGTTGAAGCAATCTGAGAGTTAGTCGAAGTTGCGATAGGGATCTGCTGCCCTATTTGTATTCTCGCCTCGCGGTTGTCCGATACCAGGATATGCGGCGCAGCAACCACCTTTGCCCTCGACCGGTCTTCAAGCGCGGTAAGCACCGCACGTAAATTCCCTGACGGGTCCTTACCTATGAAAGTAAATCCTTTGTCCTGCGGAGTTGATGAAAGACCTGCCGCATTATTAAATGCATCACCACTGAGGTTCACGCCATTCTTGAAAGGTTTTATGCCAGAAAACCTGACATCGGTATTCAGCGACCATGAAAGCCCGTAACTCAAATTATCATTCAGGGTAATATCGACGATCAGGCCCTCTATCATCACCTGTCTCGGCGGGATATCGATTTTCTTGATGGTATCGTATATGAGTGCATAATCTTCGGGCGTGGCCAATATAACGATCGAATTCGTCACTTCATCGGGGATGATCCGCGTGACCTCCGAAACAAGCGCCTCTCCTGCCTGCGGCCCCATCGAAATCTGCGGCTGAGCAAGCGCAGGCTGAGGCGGCTGCCCCGGCAAAGTCGTCCGGGCGGGTGCAGCGGTTTTGGAAGCGGGGGGCTTCTGCCCCTGGAATATCTGCTGCAGAAGAGAGGCAACGTCTTTCGCCTTGCTGTTCTGGACAGAATATACGAATACCTGCGGCGTCACCTCTTTCAACTCTTCGCTGTCGAATATTCTGACAAGTTCGAGAAGCCTCTTTACGTTTGTGTCGGTATCGACGATGATCACGTAGTTGCTCTTCGGCACATCTACGATCACTGCGTTCTTGGAAAGAAAAGGCGTGAGGACCCGCACCATTTCCGACGACTGTATATATTTGACCTGGACAACCTGCACCAGGGCCTTCCCGGTTATTTTTACCTTTTCGGGGTCCCGGCCGAGACCCACCGGCGCCGGCTCCTTCGATATATCTGAGATCGGGATTATCCTGTAAAGCCCGCCTTCCTCCACAATACCGATGCCGTTTAGCTTAAGGATCACTTCCATCAGCGGGAGAACGTCTTCTTTCGCGATAGGCTCGACCGACCTGAAGGTCACCCTTCCTTTGACGCTCGGGTCGACTATATAGTTCACCTTGAGCACATCGCCGAATATCGTCTGTATGACTGAATAGACATCGGCGTCGTCGAAGTTGAAGCTAACCTCGCCCCTCCTCACGACGGGCGGCAGTTGTGCCGGGGTGGGCGCTGCAGGATGAGCTACCGGAGGTACGGCAGGCTGCGTCGCGCGTGGGACTGCGGGCTGAGCAACGGGAGGTGCAGCAGGCCCGGTTGTGGGAGGTACAACAGGCTGGACAGGCGCAGGAGGCGCCGGATGAGCAGTTGAAGTCGCAGTTGGCACAAACGGGATAGGGGGCCGTGAGGCTGCCGGCAGCGCAGGAAAAGCAGGAGGAGTTGCCGGACCGTCAGCAGCGGCTAAAGACCTGCCCGCAGGTTGAACCATGTTGTAAGATTTCGTCCCTGCAGACGAATATCCCGCGAACACTAAAAAAAAGCAACACGACAGAAGAAATATTAAGACAGCAGTTCCTTTTGTATGCATCAGCACCTCAATATAATAGTAATAAGATTACTAGCATTTACCGCCCCTTGTCAAGGAACGTCGCCTCCATCAAGAGATGAACACCCATCGCCTCCGCTGCGGTGCCGTTGATGATTTCGGAGTGCCTGTCAGTCCTCCCCCACTTTGACTTTATCCAACTTCAAGACCGCCGGATAAAGAAGCGGGCCGTGGGATGCGCCGGAGCCGTGAGTCTTGCTAACCCGGGCGGCTCTTCAGTATAATTACCAAAATGACTTCGTATATTCATACGAATCAGTTGCACCGTGGCAGCCCCATGAAAAATCTCGTCATCGTCCCTGCCCTGAATGAGGAGACGACCATCGGCCGGGTGATCGCAGAAATTAAACACAACATTCCTTTTTCCGACATACTCGTCATCAACGACGGCTCGACCGACCGGACGAGGGCCATCGCCCTTCAGGAAGGCGCGCTCGTGGTCAACCACCCTTTCAATCTCGGCTATGGAGCAGCTCTTCAAACAGGCTTCCGTTTCGCGACGAAAAAAGGCTATGATTATGCGATCACAATGGATGCGGACGGACAGCACATCTCCTCCTCGGCGGCAAGCCTCATGGAAACGTTGAAGCAATATGATGCCGACGTAGTCATCGGTTCGAGATTCGTCGGCGGCGGATACAGGATGGGAGTGATAAGAAAAATAGGTGTCGCACTCTTTTCATTGGTCGCCAAGGCCTACACAGGCATCAATATCACCGACCCGACTTCGGGCTTTCAGCTTATCAACAGAAATGCGTTCTCCTACCTTGCCGAAGGAGACAATTACCCGCTCGATTACCCTGATGTCAATATCATTATGGCCCTTCATAAGAGGAAGTTCAAGATCGTCGAGGCGCCCGTCGTAATGAAAGAAGACGTGTCCGGCAAATCAATGCACAGCGGTTTCAGACCGCTTCTGTATGTCCTGAAAATGTTCCTTGCCATTGTTATGGTACTGCTAAGGGGGAAGGGAAGATAATGTCTGCCGGAATGCGCTTGTTCCTGTTCGGGCTGGGAGTGGTCCTATTTTTCGTCATCTTCGAACTCGTAAGGCGCAGGCGGTTCAGGGAGGAGCTATCTATTGCATGGTTTGCAGTCGCGATCGTGCTCATGGCCAGCACCTTCGCGGACAGAATCGTAGATCCCCTGGCCAGAATGCTCGGGATAGGGTACCCGCCCGCCCTCGTCTTTGCCTGGATCATTTTCTGTCTCATCCTGGCCCTGCTCTACTTTTCTTCCGTCATTTCCGACCTCAAAGGGAAAATCAAGGAATTGAGTCAGAAGATAGCCCTGATGGAACTCGATATAGAAAGGAAAGACCGCGATACCGACAACGACGGCGCACGATAACGACAAGGCGCGCACGAGTATCGGCGACCTGCTTTCGCTGTATTACATCTCCTCCAGAGTTCCGCTGACCGATCTCTTCAGCTCCTCCGGCGTGTCTTTCATAGATATGACCTCTCTCAGAAAGATCTTCACTTTTTCCTTTTCCCCCTTGAGAAGATATGCGCGCGCCTTACTGAAAGGTATCAGGTAATCCTTGGCGCCATGTTCCGCGGCCTTCCGGAAATAATCCTCCGCAGCGTCTTCTTTCCCCATTACGATAAGTACGCTTCCCATCGTAAGGTAGGGTGTGGGGAAAACCGGTGAGTCCGAGACGGCCAGCAGCGCGTACTCTTCCGCCTTCTCGGCAGGCGCTTTTTTGATCAGCAGTATATCGGCCATGTCCGCCAGCGCAAGAACGTTGCGGGGATCTAAGGACAGCGTTTTCTCGATATAGTAACCGGCCTTCTTCAGGTCTTTCCTGCCCAGATAGACGGTCCCCATCCCATAGTACGCAGCTGAAAAAGACGGATCAAGATCAATCGCCTTCCCGTAACTCGCGAGCGCCGCTTCAGCCGAGCCTTTTTGGGAGTAGGCTTCGCCGAGAAGCGTATATATGATAACCTGGTCCAGGCCGTAAACGGAGGGCAAGATGCTTTTATATTGTGATATCGCACCATCGAGGTCTCCGTCCAAAGATCGGTAATACCCTTTGACGATCGATGTTCTGACAGAACCCTCGATATTCGCATCCATGACAGAGATGACCTTTTTCGCCTGGGCGAGGTCTCCCATAAAAAGTGACACCATCCCGAGACTATATGCTGCATCCTCGAAGAAATGCGGCCTTTTCTCCTCAGCGCTGATCTTCATCGCATCCTGATAGCATGTCTTTGAGGCGGTAAGGTCGGATATCTTGAGATATGAGTTCCCGAGAGCGATCTCTGCCCTCAGATTCCCTGTGGTCTTGCCGACCGTATCTTTCCAGAGCGTGATCGAGTCCTTCCAGACGAGGTTCCGCTGAAATGTCAGCCCGCCGAGCAACAACGCTACTGCACATGCCACCGCCCATACCGTCTTCCTATGTGCCGCAGAAGCCTTCAGAAAGACCACCGCCTGCGCTGTGATCCCGAAAACCAGTCCTGCCGCAGGGAGGTAATTCCGGTGTTCGAAATAGAGGTCTGATCCGAGCGCCACGAAACTTTCGAGGGACAAGGCGATAAAATACCACAAAATGCCGAAAGAAAGAAACGGCAATTTCCTTAATTTGATCACGGCAAAAGAGATAAGGGAAATAATTACAAGCAGCGAAATCAAAGTAGTGATCGGTGAAAAAATACCGGTCGAAATAGGGAAATTCCACCAGTCGAACACGAGGAACCTCGGAAGCGGGAAGAAGAGTAGAAACAGATATCTTCCGATGACCCTGAACTCTGTCAACACATGTTCGACCGGGGTCCAGTAAACGTCCGTGGCGGTCCAGCCGAGATCAGGAATCTGCCGGTGCGGGTGGAGCAAGATAGCCCCGATATCGAGGAGTGCCTTGTCAAAATGCAGAAATAGCGAAGATGCTGCCAACGCGAGCAGCCCCAGCACCAGACCGACCCCCATATTCACGAAATACTTCTTTTTTTGCAAGCCGAAGAAGAAAACCGCATCGTACAGCCCTATCAGGGGGACAGCCATGACGGCGTTCTCCTTTGAGAATATCCCGCAGATGACGAAGAGGAGAGACGTTCCGTAAAGTATGAAAGCGCGATATCCGCCTGTAGAGGTCCTCGCAATGATGTAACTGAGGAGTGAGAGGAGGACGAACATCGTCGAAAGTGACGCCATCCTCTGCACAATATATGAGACCGCATTGATATTGATCGGATGGAGGGCGAAGATCGTCGCGCTCAGAAGTGCCGAGCTGAAAGCATATTCGCCGTATTTCTCCTTCCACGCAGGCAGTTTCAAGGTCTTCAGCACAAGGGCATACACAAGGAGCACGTTGCAGATATGAATAAAGATATTTGTCAGCCTGTAGTTGACAGGGCTCACCGGGTCAATCAACCGGTTCACCAGAAAAGAGAGATATGCGATCTTCCGGTAACCGAGATGAAGGGTGAGGGCATTTTTGATGCTGGCATACTGTCCGATTGCGGTATCGTCGAAAGCCCAAGTCCCCTTCAGCGCTGCGGCATAGGCCAGAAAAGTGGTACACACAAGAAATACTACGGGCAGGAGATGCCGGAAACCGCGTTCCACTCCGGCAGCGCCCCCTGTCACCTCCGGCTTTTCCCGGGGTATTTTTTCCCTTTTACTCTTCTTCATGCACGATTGATACTAAAGTATTTTCAAATTCATTCGCAATGCTGTCCCACAGGAAATGCCGCGAAAACTCGCGGCCTTTCCTCCCTAATTCCGTCCTCAGCACGCGGTCGGTCAGCAGGGACTCCATCTTTTCCTCCAGGCCGGCGGTCGAGCCTGAAGGGAAGGACAGGCCGAAACCGTTTTCCCCGACAAAACTCAGTTCCCTGATGTCGCTGACGATGAGCGCTTTGCCGCATGCAGCGGCTTCCACAATGCTTACGGGTAGAGATTCGTGCCGGGAAGGGAGCGCGACCATCTTCGCGCCCGACAGCAAGGCAGTTTTGTCGGGCCCCGTCAGAAACCCTGCATAGGTCACCCGTTCCTTTATATCCGCCGGAAGGTCAGCTGCAAGTCTCGAAAAACGGTCGGCTTCATGCCCCGCCAGGACGAGCCTGAGGCCGGGAAACCGCGGTGCAACCGCGCAAAACGCGGACAGAAGGATATCGAGCCCTTTCGTATAAGCGTCTATCCTGCTGAAGAACAAGATGTAATCGCCCTCCGCCGGCGTCAGTTCGAGAAGTTCCCCGTTGATCCCGTTCGGAATCACCCGACAGAGTTTCACCGCTCTTTTCACCCCGCGCATCACCCTCTCCCTCGTTACGTCCGAGACGAAGATGAACTTGTCATGAAGCGGCGGGTACCATTTTTCAACGGCATAGAGGGGGAACGAAAAGAGCGGCCCGAACTTCCTGAAGACATGTCCGTACATGACGCCCTGGACCTGCAGGACCACGGGAGTCTTAGAAAGGAAACGCGAGAAAAAAGGGGTCGACGGCAGAAAATTTTCGATGATAACATCGAAGGAGTCCCCGTGTTTCCTGACGAACCGGGCCGCTTCGATCGTATATGCAAGCACGCTCTTCGTAAGCCGTTGGCTTTCGGCGCCGACGAAGATGTGCCTCAATCCATTGGACTCGCCGTCACGTGCGCCGGGATACTTCATACAGAGGAACGTAATCTCATGCCTTTCCTTCAGCCTATCGTATATTTCATAAGCGCGCACCCCTGCGCCGCCCATGCCGAAGGGATTCCCGCGACTTTCATAGATGACCTGAAGGATCTTCATACCGGGTACAGTAAAGCTTGCGGTTGCATAAAAAACATTTCCAAACGAGGGCAGACGTGCCGAAGAGAGGCCTTCCCCTGAGGCTCAGTCCTTCTTTTCTTTGTTTTCGTCGATATTCTTTTCTTCCCGGTTTAACCGGTCCACCTCTTCAGTATACTTTCTGATCTTCACGTTAAGTTCGGCGTTGCGTCTCTGGAGGTCCTGATATCGGTTGACGGGCAACCAGTCAGGCGCCTTTTTCAGGTCTTCCTGCAGCTGCTCCCTTTCTTTCATAAGCGCTTCGTATTCCGCAGAAAGTTCTGCGCGACGCCTTCTCCTGTCAGCAGCCCTGCTATCCGCATTCGGTGCTCCTCCTCCGGCCGGGACCTCCTTCATTTGGTCTCCGTCATCCTTTTTCCCCCCGTCCTTCTTTTCCTGATCCGCTTGCTGCAGAGTATCCGTCCCGTCGGGCACGGCATCGTAGTCCTCGCTGCCGCCCGTTATCTCACTGATCTTCACAATGTCCTTCTTTTCGATATCGAATGTGCCGCCCATCCTGGAGCACATGAAAACCCCGCCGGCATCCTCACAGGAATCGGCGGTGATCGTCCTGCCGTTTTTCAGCTCTATCTTCACCCCTGCAAAGGTCAGCGACGGCAAAAGGACGAAAGAAAAAATGAAAAAAACGGCTATATGCTTGGCGGAGGACTTCACGGCCTACCCTTTTTTCCTTGAGGCCGAAGCAAGACTTTCGATCGTCTTGGCGTCACGCGCCCCCACTACCACAAGCCCGTCCGGCATGATCAGCGTGGGCGTTCCGGTGATCCCGAGTTCCTGCCCGACCTTTATCGTCTCATCCACCACTTTGGTCTTACAGTCAGGCTTCGGGATCGGCTTCTTTTCGAAATTCTCCTCGAGCCTCTCGATCGATTTTGCGCACAGTATGCTCTCGGCCTTCCAATGCGCGTCGGGATGGAATTTCAGCGGCATCAGCTTCAGGTAAAAGACGATGTCCTTCCTTTCAGCAATCACCTTCTTCAACTCGCCGTGCAGCTTCCCGCAGAAGGGGCAGTCGGGATCCGTAAACACGATCACCTTTATTGGGGCGTTCTTGTCGCCCATCACCAGGGCGTCGTCGAGTGGGACCTTCGACACGTCGACAAAGCGGTCGGCGGGCTCGTTCACCGCGCCGAGGCTCTCCTGTGTCTTGTTCGCCGAGGTGGCGACCTCGAATATGGGGCCGGGCATCACATACTTCTTCGAAAAACCGACATAGAGCACCCCCTTTTTGCCCTTGTCGTCGATCGTAACCTCCCAGAGTCCCCGCACCGGGCTCATTTTTATGTCCAGGACGTTCACGGCCGGCGCGTTGAGTTTTGCGAGTATCTGTTTGACCTCCTTGTTCTCGAGCGTGTGGCACTTCTGACAATTCTCCTCGCAGCCACCGAAGGCATCGACTTTCGCACTGAACAACAGGACGGAAATCAGTACCGCCAAAAGGCTTGACAAGATCGTATATTTCCTCATGCGTCGTTTCTCCCTCTCATGCAAATATGTACCATTATATACCACAAAAAGTATTTATTTCACCCCGGAGCGCGGCGCGCTATCTCCTGACCCTCAGTATGCCCTCCATCTGACTTATCTTCTGGATAAGCGCCCTCAGCTGCGAAAGGTCCCTCACCTCGATAATGAATGTGATATGCCCCTTTTTGTCCTGGGTCGATGACGCCTCGAGGTGGCTGATATTGATGTCGACTGAAGAGATGAGGGCGGATAGGTTCGCCAGGATTCCCGGTTTATCTATGGTCTCGACGAAAAGGCGTGCGTTCGCAGTCGAGTCGTCGGCAGGCTGCCATTCGACGTCGACAAGCCGTGCGTCCTCGAACACAAGCCGTTCGAGGTTCCCGCAGTCCCTCCTGTGGATCGTCACCCCCTTGCCGATCGTGACGAAGCCGACAAGGTTGTCGCCCGGAACAGGGTAACAGCATTTCGCAGTATGGTAGAGGATATTGTCGATCCCCCTGATGCTGACGCCCTTATGCTCCTTCGCCGGCTTTCGTATCTTCACCGCTTCGGGCTCTTCGACCTCTTTTTCCGGCTTTAGCCTGTTGACCACCTGGTGGGGGGAGACCTTGCCGAACCCGACAGATACGAAGAGGTCCTCAAGGGAGTTCATGCCGAGAGCCTTTGCCACCGCAAGGATTTCGTCCGACTTCATCAGCGCATTGCTCATATTGTGTTTTCGCAATTCCGACTCGAGGAGCTTTATCCCGAGTTCGACGCTCTGATGCCTCTCTTCGGACTTGATCCACTGCTTTATCCGGGTCTTTGCCCTCTGGGTCACCACGAACTTCAGCCAGTCCCTGCTCGGCCCGTGCGTCTGGGAGGTGATGATCTCGATCGTATCGCCGTTCTTCAGCTTATACCTCAGCGGGACGATCTTGCCGTTGATCTTCGCGCCTACGCACCGGTGGCCGACCTGGGTATGCACGCTGTAGGCAAAATCCACCGGGGTCGAGCCTATCGGCATCTCCTTGATCTCGCCCTTCGGGGTAAAGACGTATACGACCTCGGGGACCACCTCGCCCTTTACCGCCTCGAGGAAGTCCATCGCGTCCGGCACCTCTTTCTGCACCTGCACTAGGTCCCTCAGCCAGGAGATATACTTGCTGCTCTTTTCGTCGAATTCGCCTTTCTCCTTGTACTTCCAGTGCGAGGCGATCCCCTCCTCCGCGATCCGGTGCATCTCGTCGGTCCTTATCTGAAATTCCACCCGCTCGCCCTTCGGCCCGATGACCGTCGTATGGAGCGACTGGTACATGTTCGACTTCGGCACGCCGATGTAGTCTTTGAACCGACCGGGGATGGGGGTCCAGAGTGAATGGATCAGCCCGAGTATGGCGTAGCAGTTCGCCTTGGTATCGGTCAGGATCCGCAGCCCTATCACGTCATGGACCTGCTCGAAGGTGATCCTCTGTTTCTGCATTTTCTGGTAGATCCCGTAGTGGTGCTTCACCCTCCCCGTGACCCTGCCCGGCAGGCCCTCCTCCTGCAGCTTCTTCGTGATAAGTTCGATGAGGTCTTTAATATAGCCTTCCTGCTCCTCTTTTCTCTTGGCGACCTTTCGGACGAGCTCTTCGTAGAGATCGGGCATCAGGAACTTGAAACTCAGGTCTTCGAACTCGGTGCGCAGCCAGCCCATCCCGAGCCTGTTCGCAAGCGGAGCATAAATCTCGAGCGTTTCGGTCGCGATCCTCTGGCGCTTGCCCTCCGGCAGGTGCTGCAGCGTACGCATATTATGGAGCCTGTCGGCGAACTTGATCAGGATCACCCTCACGTCTTCCGACATAGCAAGCAGCATCTTGCGGAAATTTTCGGCCTGCGCCTCTTTCTTGGTCCTGAATTCGACTTTCGACAGCTTCGTGAGGGACTCGACGATGAAGGCGACCTCCTTCCCGAAGAGTCTTCCGATGTCTTCAATCGTGGTGTCCGTGTCCTCGATGGTGTCGTGCAGGAGGCCGGCCGCGATCGAGGGAAGGTCCATCTTGATGTCCGCGAGTATGGAGGCCACTGAAAGAGGGTGTTTGATGTACGGGGACCCCTCACTCCGCTTCTGGCTGCAGTGGGCCTCCCTCGAAAAGTGGTACGCGTTTTCGAGGATGCGAAGGTCTTTGCCGTGGCTGTAAGGCCGGACTTTTTCGATCAGCTCTTTCAGTGACGGAGTATCGCGCATGCTCTATTATATACTCTCAGGGGGGGACGAGATTCAAGGAATATCCTCTTTACGCGCTCGGCCGGAATGCCTTGAGGACAAGCTGGAGGTATCTTGCGCCGTTCCACTCGTTGACGGAAGGACTGAAGGCCGCGTCTATCGTCCCGTAGAGATCGAAGTCGTCGATATGACCGCCCATACCAAATCCTATGGCGTCCATGCGGCATGACCGCTCGCAGAGTTTCATCCTCAGATGGTTGTTCCCTACGACCTTAGGAGAATGGACCTTGAGCATCCTCGCACCAAAGAGAGGCTCGGGGTTCCCGAGCCCGAGTGGTTCGAGCATGCTGAGTTCCTTCATCAGCCCGAAATTCATCTCCGAGAGCCCCACATCGGCGTCTATCACGATGCCGGCATCCGCCGCCCCTGCGTCCGTCGCGGATGCGGCCAGTTCGCACATCCTCCGGGTAAAGATACCGAGCTTCGCCGCTTCGAGTTTGATGCCCGCAGCCTGCTTGTGTCCGCCGTAGCTGATGAGCATCTCCCGGCAGTCAGAGAGGGCCTTGCAGATATCGAAGGCAGGGACGCTCCGCGCGGAGCCTTTCGCGATCCCGTTTTTCACCGAGAAAATTATTGCCGGCCGGGAACACCGGTCCGAAATCCTGGAGGCGACGATGCCGATTACGCCCTCGTGCCAGCCGGCGCCCGAAAGGACAATCGCAGGGGACGCGTCGTCTTCCCCGAGTTTTGCAACGGCCTCCTGGAAGATCTCCTCCTCAATGCGCTGCCGCTCCGCATTCAGCTTGTCGAGAGCGGCGGCGATCTCGGCCGCATCATCCTTTGAATCCGTCGTCAGGAGCCTCACCACCTCCATCGATGATGCGAGCCGCCCGGCAGCGTTGATCCTGGGGATGATCGAAAACGCGAGCCTGCCTGCCTTCAGATCTTTTCCCTCCAACCCCGAGACCTTCAGCAGGGCACTCACCCCCACGCGGCCGGAGTTATTCATCAATGACAGGCCGGTACGCGCGATGATTCTGTTCTCCCCGGTCATCGGCACAACATCGGCGATCGTGCCGATCGCCCCGAGGTCGAAAAACGGCAGCAGGTCGTCCGGACGCTCCCGGTAGAGGGCCTGCACCAGCTTGAGCGCAACCCCGGCGCCGGACAGATGCTCTACGGCGCTCCCTGCGTTCGTAACCTTGGGGTTGACGACCGCAACGGCATCGGGCAATAAGGCGTCGGACGCTGAAAGTTGACCGTTCTGAGACTTCGAGCTTTCATTTTCGAGCTTCATTCCCCTCGCCGGCTCGTGGTGGTCGGTGATAATCACGTCGATCCCTCCCCTGCGTGCCGCATCGACAGCGTCGAAGGAGGTAATCCCGCAATCGACCGTGATGATCAGCGACGCGGCCGCGGCCTTCGCCTTCTCGACCCCGCAGAGCTGGAACCCGTAGCCATGTGCAAACCTGTCAGGGATAAAATAGAGACAGTCGGCCCCGAGCGACCGTAGCGCGAGACAGAGGATCGCCGTCGCCGAAACGCCGTCCGCGTCATAGTCACCGTGGACCAATATGCGCTCTCCCCGGTTGACGGCCTTTCCGATCCTGAATGCCGCAGAGGAAATGCCCGGAATATCGAAAGGGTCCGTCAAAGAGGAGATACTCGGACTAAGAAAATCAGAGATCGCCGAGGCTGTCCGGAAGCCCCTGTTTACAAGGACCTGGGCAAAGAGAGGGGAGACCGATGCGTTCTTCGACAGGTACTGCAGAAATTCGGGGTTTGTCCTGTTTATCAGCCATCGGTTATACATAAGACTCGTAAAACGCGGGTCCACTTTTACGCACGGCGTTTCCATCGTGGGGCAGGCTTCTCTGCCTCTCCCGCCGTTTCGTATTCGTCAGGCGGAGGCCTGCATCCCGCGTCAGCTATTATTTTTTCCCAAGGGGCTTCTTCTTGCCGCTCCAGAGCAGTACGATCGGGCTGGCGACAAAGACCGATGAATATGTCCCGACGATCACGCCCATGATCATCGCGAGGGCGAATTCATGGATAACCTCGCCTCCGAAAAAGAAGAGCGCAAGTGACGTAAGAAGCACGGTAAAGGAGGTGACGATCGTCCTCGACAGCACCTCGTTGATGCTCAGGTTCATCACCGCCTCGACCGGGTCTTTCGTCCTGGCCTTGAGGTTCTCCCTTATCCTGTCGAAGACGACGACCGTGTCGGTGAGCGAGTATCCGGCGATGGTGAGCAGTGCAGTCACCACAATGAGGTTTATCTCCAGGCCAAGCAGGTAGAATACGCCGAGGACAGCGAGCACATCGTGAAATGTCGCGATCGTTGCGCCGACCGCGAAATCGAACCTGAACCTGATCGCGATATAGACAAGGATGCCGATGACCGACATCGCGATCGCCTTCGCAGCGTCGGTCCTGAGCCTGCTCCCCACCTTGGGCCCTATCTCGGTGGTCGAGTCCACCACGTAAGGATTGTCAGGCAGCTTCTGAGTAATGACACCAGTGATGGCGTCGGCTGACTTCCCGAGTTGCTGCTCCGATTTTTTCACACGGATGAGGACCTTGTTCGATGCGGGAATGTCCTGCAGTTCGAAGTCCTTCACCCCACCGCTTTCAAGTGCCCCTCTGACCGCGGCAAGGCTGAACGGTTTCGTGAACTTCAGCTGGATCGCGGTGCCCCCCGCGAAATCGATCCCGAGGTTTGCGCGCCCGTTCGCTACCTGAATTATGGCGATGATGCCGATGATCGCGAGGATGCCCGAAAAGACGAAGGCGAATTTCCTCTTCCCCATGAAATCTATATTCGTGTTTTTGATTATCTCTAACATCCTGCCTCCTCTACGAGTTGTAAACTATATGCTCAGTTTCTTGACGTCACGACGCGAGTTGATAAGATCGAAGACCGTCTTCGTCCCGATAAGCGCCGTATAAAGGTTGATGATCACGCCAAGGCTCAGGGTCACGGCAAAGCCCTTGATCGGGCCGGTGCCGAACTGGAAAAGGACCGCGGCCGTGATCAGCGTCGTCACGTGCGAGTCGAAGATCGTCCAGAAGGCCTTATGATACCCGGAATCCACCGCCGACCTCGGCGTCTTGCCCGTCCTGATCTCATCCCGTATCCGCTCGAACATGAGCACGTTGGAGTCGACGGCCATGCCGATCGCGAGGATGATGCCCGCGATGCCCGGCAGGGTGAGCGTCGCATTCAGCGAGGCCATCGCGCCGAAGAGGAGGACGATGTTCAGGATCAGGGCGAAATCGGCGACCACGCCGGAAAGCTTGTAATAGACGATCATGAAGAGGATGACCATCGCCGTGCCGATGAGTCCGGCGATCATGCCGGCCCGGATCGAGTCTTCCCCGAGCGAGGGGCCGACGGTGACGTTCTGCAGCATCTTCAGCGGCGCCGGGAGCGCGCCGGCCTTCAGCACGATGCTCAGGTCTTTTGCCTCATCCATGCTGAAATTCCCGGTGATCTGCGCATTGCCGCCGGATATCCGCTCCTGGATCACCGGGGCCGAATAGACGGTATTGTCGAGGATGATCGCGAGCCGTTTTTTGACGTTCGCGGCGGTCACCTCGTCGAAGAGTTTCGCGCCCTCGGTGTTGAATGATATCGAAACATAGGGCTCGCCCCCCATCCTGGTATCGAGGCTCACCCTTGCGTCGCTCAGAAGGTTTCCGGTAAGCGCCGCCTGCTTTTTCAGAAGAAGCGGCGTCCTGACCACCGCTCCGGTCTCGCGGTTCACCTTCTTTTCGAAGAGTATCTCGTCATCAGGAGGGATCTTGTCCGCAAACTCCTTCAGTATCCTCTCCTCGTCTCCCGGCTGGACCGCAGAGGGAAGCTGGGCCGCGACCGGCGATTCGTCGTCCACGATCTTGAATTCGAGCTGGGCCGTCCTGCCGACAAGTTCGATCGCGCGCCTCGGGTCCTTGACGCCGGGCAACTCCACCACGATCTCGTTTTCTCCCTGCCTCTGGATCGTCGGCTCGGAGACGCCGAACTGGTCGATCCTGTTCCTGATCGTCTCGAGGGCCTGGTCGACTGCGCTGTTTTTGATCTTGGCCGCCTCCTTGTCCGCGATCTTCAGGACAAGGGTCTGGCCGGTCGAGACGGTGTCGAGGACCGGGTAGTTGTCTTTTATCAAATTGGCGATCTCCTGACTGGAAGGGGAAATCTCGATATTGAGACCGCTTCTCTTCACATCGGCCTGGATCTTCTTCTTGGCGAGCGCATCGCTGATAAGATGCACGTAACGGTCGACGGAGGTTTCGACCGCCTTGTCTCCCTCGACTTCGTAGACGAGATGGAGACCGCCCTGCAGGTCGAGTCCGAGAATAATGCCCTTGCTGGGCATGCTCTTCTGCCACCACTCGGGCATATACTTAAAAAGAGGAGTGTTCGGAAGGAAAAAGACCGCCGCGATAAGTATCGTAAACCCTATAAAGAGGATCCTCCAGAGAATATTCTTTTTCATTTGACCTCCGCAAAAATATCTTCAAAATGCTCTGCTTTCGCCATTATGTTCAATTCGGTCACGGGAAGCGGGAGTCAGGTCCGCGGCGGGAGTTGCGGCGCCTATTCGTCGTCCGCCTGCCTCAGCGCAGCGATGTACGCCTTGCCGTACTTCACCTTCACGTTCTCGGCGATCTTCAGCAGGACCGTATTGCCCTTCACCTCTTCCACAACCCCGTATTCCCCTCCGGAGGTGATCACCTTGTCGCCCTTCTTGAGGTTGTCGAGCATGGTCTTATGTTCCTTGGCCCTCTTCTGCTGAGGCCTGATGAGCAGGAAGTAGAAGATCACGAAGATCAGGATCAGAGGAAGGAAGCCCATGAGTCCGCCGCCAGCGCCCTGCCCGCCTTGAGGGGCAGGCCCCATTGCATAAGCAAGTCCTGTAAACATCCGACACCTCCGGAAAATTTAATTTGATACTATACCCTGTTGAGGGGTTTTTAATCAAGATTTTGAGGGAAATGCCGCGGTTCGGTGTCGAAGTGGCAGCTTTTTGGCATTAGGACAATTTCTGCAGACCGGCAGAGAAAAGTTCTAAAAAGGGGAAATGGTGGTCGAGGCACAAAAAAAGTGGTGCTTGCTTTCTTTTATATCCCAGCGGTTTTGTATATCACCGGCATACAGTGTACTTCCTCTTCGCCTTCACCCTATGCCCGGATGACTCTACACCCGTCTGCTGAGTATAAGAGCAGCAAGACCACCACTATCGGTCTTGGCTTCTTAATTTTCTTTTACCCTTTATGAAAAGCGCTGTCAAGCTTTTTCTTCACCCTTGTCGGGCTGCCGGGGCCTGCCTTTCCTGAGCGGCCGTTCTTCGCCGGTCTGCCCGGGCCTGGCCCAGAACGACGCCGGCGGGGCGCTCTTCCCTGTCAGGGCCATGAACCTGCGGGTCGACGGCATCTCCTGCACCCTTTTGTAAGCGCTCTGCACCGCATATTGCACCTGATACCTGTAGAGCGAGGGCTTCCTGTAACGGGGATACCGCTCCCTGAAATCCGGGACCGCAGTCCGCAACCTCTCGCTCCAGGCGATGATAAAATCCGTTGCGCGCTCGACCGGGATGCCGGTCTCGCGGGATATGAGTCCGAAGGAATGGGCGATATGGTAAATCTCCTTTTCGGACTTCGGCAACACGCTAAGGAGAATCTCGATCGCTTCCCGCGCGGCTTTGCCGTCCTTCCTGCCTCTGCTTTCGTCTGCCACCGGATCAGCCCTTTTTCCTTACCGCATGAGCTACGTGTCTTTTCATGAAGATATTATAAATGCTGGACACCGGATGAGGAAAGGGGGGCCGGAACTGACAGCATCCCCGGCGCGCTCCATTCTCTTAAAACCCCACCGTCTCTGCTACAATAGCATCTATGAAGAAGTACTATCTCCACAGGGAACCGCCCGTTTTCAGGGTCGATTACGAAAAGGACCTCAACCCGGAGCAGTTTGCGGCGGTGATGCATGAAAAAGGCCCGGCCCTCGTGCTCGCCGGCGCCGGGACCGGGAAGACCAGGGTCGTCACCTACCGGGTGGCGCGACTCATAGAAGGGGGCGCAAGACCTGAAAACATCCTCCTCCTCACCTTCACGAACAAGGCCGCCAGCGAGATGATGCGGAGGGCGGAGCAGCTCGTCGGCAGGAACACCATGGGTCTCTTCGGGGGGACCTTCCACCACGTCGCCAACCTCATCCTGAGACAGCACTATCTCCTCGCCGGATACAGGCAGGGCTTTTCGATCATCGACAGGGAAGACTCCCGCGAACTTTTTGAGTCCTGCGTCTCCGAGATCTTCAGGAAGGAGATCGTGCTCCCGAAGGGTGCGGTCTTCGCCGAGATCTGCAGCCTCTCGAAAAATACCGGCTCGGCGACGCCGGAGGTCGTGACGCTGAGGTTTCCCCATTTCGTGAACGCAATCGAGGAGATCGAAAAGGTGATCGCGCTTTATGAAAAGAAGAAATTTACGCTGAACCTCATGGACTTCGACGACCTCCTCGTCTCATGGAAGAAGATATTCGAAGGCCAGGAGAAGATCCGCGAATATTATTCTCTCAAGTTCAGGCATATCCTTGTCGACGAATACCAGGACACAAACAAGCTGCAGTCCGACATCATCGACCTCACCGTCGGGGGCGACCGGAACCTGATGGTAGTAGGCGACGACGCCCAGTCGATCTATTCCTTCAGGGGGGCTAATTTCGAAAACATCCTGCGGTTTCCCGAACGGTATCCCGATGCGGTCATCTTCAAACTGACTACCAACTACCGGTCCACCCCCGAGATACTATATCTCGCAAACAGGATCATCGCGAACAACAGGAAGCAGTTCTCGAAGGAACTGCATGCGGTCCGGCAGACCGGCGAGTCGCCGAACGTGGTGCCGCTCAAAGACGTCTTCGAAGAGGCGGAATTCGTCGCCTCGGTGATCATCGACATGAATGCCGACGGAAGGTCTTTTGACGATATCGCGGTGCTCTACCGCTCTCATTACCAGTCTATGCAGCTGCAGATGGAGTTGCAGAGGAGGGGGGTCCCCTTCGAAGTCCGGTCCGGCCTCAAGTTCTTCGAGCAGGCCCATGTCAAGGACATCGTCTCCTACCTGAGGATCATCGTAAACCCCTTCGACGAGATCAGCTGGAAGAGGGTCCTCAAGCTGGTCAGGGGTATAGGCAACATCACCGCTGGCAAGATATGGGAATTCATCGCCAAGTCCGACAGCCCGGCAGACGCACTGCCGGAGGCATACCGGACCGTGCTGAAGAAATCCGCCGAGGGGTTCAACCGTCTTGTCGGCGTCCTGGCGGAACTGAGGGCCGAAAAATATTTTTCCTCTCCGTCTTCCGCGATTGAGCACGTCCTGAACAACGGATACGAGGACTACCTCTATACCACTTACCCCAATGCGGAAATGCGGATAGAGGACATCCAGCAGATGTCGCGGTTTGCCCTCCGCTATGATTCTCTCGACACGTTCCTTAGCGAACTCGCGCTCCAGGGCGTGGCCGAGACCGAGGCCGGGGATGCCGACCGCGCCGAAGGGAAAGTGGTCCTCTCGACGGTGCACCAGGCAAAGGGACTCGAATGGGAAGCGGTCTTCCTCATAGGGATGAACGACGGGAAGTTCCCCTCCGCAAAATCGCTCAAGAGCGACGACGAGGAGGAGGAACGGCGTCTCTTTTACGTGGGCGTCACGAGGGCAAAAGAGGACCTCCGCCTGTGTTACCCGATTTCGTCCGAGGACTGGAACGCACTCGGATTTCTGAGGCCGTCCCGCTTCCTCAGGGAACTCCCGAAAGATTCCTTTGAGGAGATGACGGTAGAGGATGTATAATAGCGGTCTGTTTGTGGTAACGTTAAGATAAGGATGAAATAAGATGACCTATTCGCAGGCGATCAGGAGCGGATTGAGGCTCGTAAACAGCAGGTGGCAGCTCGTGGCGATCCAGGCAGGGCTGATGCTGTTCAACTGCATCGCGTTTTTCATCATGGTCGGGATTCCCCTGGGCATCGCCTTCATCATCTTCGGGCTCGACCTTACCGGGCTCGCCCAGATGAAGGACATTTTCGGCATGCTTCGAAACCCGGCCGAACTGTTGTCCAAATACTTCGGCCTCGTGCTGATCGTCCTGTCGAGTCTCCTCGTGTATATCCTCCTGGTCACAACGCTCGGACTGTACGTGTTCGGCGGGGCAGTCGGTTTCATCGGTAGAAGCATTCTCGATCCGGACCTGAAGTTCAGCATGCGGGGCTTTTTTGCAGAGGCGAAGAAGCTCTTTTTCCCGATCATGTGGTTTTCTCTCGTCGCAGGCATCGTCTTCATCTTCATCGCGTTCATCCTCGGCCTGTTCGGCGGCGGCGTGGCGGCGATCGTGTCGGCCGCGAAAAGCCAGGACTCCACCCTCGCGTTGTTTCTCGGCATCTTTTTTTCGCTCCTGGTTATACTGGTCGGCGTGAGCTTCGTGCTCGTTGGGATCGCGGTCACGGTCTACGGCATCGCCGCGCTTTTTTTCAAGGGCAAGGGGGCGACAAAGTCCTTCATGGAAGGGTTGAGATTCGTCTGGGACCATCAGAACGCCTTCTGGCTCTATGTCATCCTGCTGATCGCATACGTCATCGTAAGTTTTTTCGTGATGCTGGTCGTCTATCCGTTCAACCTGATACCGATCATAGGGACGATCATCTCGATCCCCTTCCAACTGCTCTCCTATGTGATACAGGGTTATCTCGGCCTGGTGATCATCGCCATCGTATTCACCTACTATTACGAGCTCGAAATAAAAAAGACGGGTCCCGCGGCAACCGAACCGCCTCCTGCGGAGGCTACCGCCGGAAGTTCCAGTGGTCCTGAAGATATTTCTCTTCCTCAAGCCCCCGGGCAAGAGACAGTTCTTCCGGAGAAGGACGGTCCTGAAGAAACCTGATACCGAAGACCTCCCCGAAGGATGAGACGATCGTCTCTCTGAGCCTCTCTTCCCCGATGCCCGGCAGGGCCTCCCGTAGCCCTACGGTACAGTCTTTCAGCGCAGTGTACTGCCCGGCGCCGAAGATCCTGCGAATTTCATCCTCGCGAAAGACGTAGGGAACAGATCCCTGTTGGAGCATGCCGTCTTCCCATCGTTTCTGGGCAGAGCCGACCACTTTTTTGTCTTCTATCAGGATCTCACCATAGGAACTCGACTGAAAGCAGAGGGGACTGCCGGCGAGCACCCTCCCCTTTTCCCTGCGGTCTTTTGCCTCAACGCGCACCCCCAATTTCTGAAATGCAAGATGAAAGGCGACCGCCACCTTCCGGTAACTGTCGAGAAGGCCCTGCGAAAAAGGGCCTGAACCGGTTGTCGCCGCAAAGCTGTAGGTAAGTTCCTCATCATGAAGTACCGCCCTTCCGCCGGTCGGCCTCCGTACAATAGGGATGTCCCGGGACCTGCAGTATCCGGCATCCACCTCCGAAGCCTTCTGGAAGCATCCGAGACTCAGCGACGGCCTGTCCCATCCGTAGAGCCTCAGCACGGGCGAAAGACAGTCTCTTCTGACGAGCGTTGCGATCGCCTCGTCGAGGGCCATATTAAAGGCAGCGCCGCAGCGCCCCGAGTCTATCAGCCTCCAAGTCTCTCCCATGCTACCGGAAGAAAACCTGCCTCATCTCCGGCTTAAGCCCATGCTCGGTGAGCCTGTCGTATTCGTCGTTTCTGGCCTTTATCTCCCTGATCAGGTCATGGCCGATCTTTGCGGTCTGCGCCTCGACCGCGCCCCGAATCGCATCTTCAACGACCGCGGCAGGGTCATACTCGAGCGTCATCTCCCTTAATGCGGACATCTTTCGCATCGCCTCTTGCCTGAAGGAGGCGTCTTTTATCAGTGCAATGTGGTCATGTTCGTGGGCGAGGAGTCCCTGCACAAACTTCTCCCAGAGCATACGGTCGTGGGCGCTGAGAGAAGAATCTTCGGCGAGCACCGGCAGGAGGACGGTAATATCGGACCTGAACTGGACGTCGTAGATCTCCGGCGTGACGTAGACATACGGGCGTTCTATCGCGTAAGTCGACCTCAGCTTATAGGACCATCCCATCTTCCACCTCGTCTGCGCGGCATATCGTTTGTTCTCCCGGGCCTCGAAAGGACCATTCATGCTCGTCCCCATCACGGCTTCCTGGAACGTATGCGCCGTTATGGGATAAAAGTCATAATACACGTCGTCGATAAAGTCGAGCTTGATGCCGGGGTACTGCTTTTCGGGTGTCTGCCCGGTTTCCTGCTCATGCGTTTCGACGGGAGCAGGGACCGGCCGTTTTGCACCGGGGGGGATATTGGTGACGATGAGCGTGCCTTCGTCGTCGAAGTACTGGTAGACTATGGCAGCGGACGTGCCGGTCAGGGAAAAGAAGATGAAGAAAACAGACAGGAATCCGAAAAGCCTCATGGTCATCTCACTTCACCCCGGCAGAAACTTTTGCAGACCATCAGGGTTTTTCGCAGGAGGCCTTTACGAGCGCCTTCAGCCAGTCGAGCAGCACGGCCCTGCCCTTTGCATAATCTCGGAGCAGAGCGAGTTCCCTGATCGTCTCTATGCCCCCGTTTGCATACACGCCGATATAGGCGCAGAGCATGTCGCCTTTCAGCAGTGTGTAGAGACAATATGTCCTTCCGGAGAGTAGTTTGTTATCGCGGACAATCACGAACCCGACATTCTTTACTTCGTCAGTGCTGCCGTCTATCGCCACGGGAGGAGAGGCAACCGGACTCACCCCGAATTCGAACGTTTTGTCGAAATTCGCAACCTCGCTATGCACTCGCGCGAGGAACTTGATCAGTCCGCTTTCTTCTTCCTTTGTAGGCGGAGCGACCGCCTTTATGATCGTATCGGCCGTCTTCATAAATAACCTCCTTGAGGCGGTTACCTCTTTTCGCGCTGCCTCGTCTAATCATAGTACGTTACCCGGGGGAGATGCAAGAAGAACAACCGGGGGATGGAATCCTAAATATCCGTAACGAAATTTATATGGCTTAAGCGACGTGTACTATTCTGTGATACAATTGAATCAGCTATCACTATGCCGAACGTTCATGTCCCATACGATAAGCTTCATACGTTCAAACAGTGGCTCGGTCTTGCCGCGCCCGAAATCAGAGAACTCCTTGCCCTTCAGGACCTCTTCGTCGGCAGGAAGGAGCGCTTCGCCTCCTATTTTTACGATTTCTTCGCTAATATTCCCGAGGCAAAACTCATCATCGAGCATGAAAAAAGGCCGGGCCATCTTCTTGAGGCATGGGCGCACTGGTTCGAGTCCCTGTTTTCCAGGGGGCTCGATGAAGAGTTCATGGGCTATCTCTGGAAGGTCGGCGTGAAGCATGTCGAGATCAAACTCGACAAGCGGTTCTCCAACATGGGATTTTCGGTGGTCCGCCAGTTCTGTCAGGAGGTCATACTCTCGGAACTGCCGCCGGGAAAAGCGACAGAGGCCATACGCCTGGTGGACAAGCTCGTCGACTTCTGCCTCCTCGTCGAGACGGACGCCTACATAGAGACGACCACCCGGTGCGACGCCGAAATCATCAGAGGCATCGCCGACAGGATCAGGAACCCTGTCACCGTGATCGGCGGCAACATTCACCGGCTCATGAAGAATGCCGATGTAAAAGATCCCGCATATCCCGTGTATGAGTTCATATTCTCCCAGAGCACGAAATGCGAGCACATGGTCCGCGATATCAAGACCTATATGGAAGTCTTTGAGAGGGAGCCGTCGCGTGAGAAGGTTTCGCTCCGGGACCTGTTCGATGAAGTGCTGGAAGGCCTTTTCACGCGGGGGAAATTTTCACGGCCCCGCATGGAGATTGAAATCGCCGAGGGAGCGTCGCATGTCCTGGCCGACCGCAAAGACATGAAAGCGCTTTTCTGGCACCTACTCGAAAACAGTCTGGAAGCAGTCGATCGCAAAAATCCTTTCGTGAGGATATCCTCCCATATTTCGGGAGCGCCGCCCCATAGCGTCATCATCGAGATCTTCAACTCCGGCCCTCCGCTGGAAGCGGAAGACATGGAAAAATTCTATTCGCCGTTCTACTCGACGAAACCGGAAGGCACCGGGTTCGGTCTGGCCATCGCGAGACAGGCGGTCAGGAACAACATGGGAGGGATCAGGATCGAGCCGGTGAAAGAGGAGGGGACCAGGGTGGTGCTTTTGCTGCCGGTCTTCGAATAGTTATCTTCCCGGGAGAAAGTTCGTTCTCAGCCACCCTCTTTACTCCGGACCCTTCCTGATTTCCACGGGAAAGATGATATCCATGACAAAAAAGAGTTTAAGGAGATTGACCCAGGTGCCGGGCCGCCTGCCGCTCACTGTCCCTTGATATCCGCCCGGGCTTTCGTGCCCCTTCTGCAGTCTTCTCCCAACCTTGTCGATTATCGCGTGCACGAGGAGCATCTGGACCGCAACAACCGAAGCCCATGCGAGACATCCTGCGATCATCACAACCCACGAAATCCCGGAACTGTGCGCAACAAAAAAGTATAGAATACAGAAAAGTGCCAGTAAATCGGCCAGTGTCAGCGCAACGCGCAGGGGCGCATATACGGCCCTTTTCCCATAGCGCCCCCCGGCAAAAAGGTCCTCTTCCCACCGCTCCCTTTGTTCTTCCCAGAGCGGAATTTTCGGCAGATTGGCTGCCTCGTTCTGCTCCGAAGTCCAGCGGTGTTGCATAAAGTATGTTTCCAGTTGAGCACAATAGTCGCCCGCCCTCTTGCTCCTGATTTCTCCTTCGAGAAGCAGATACATCAGCCCGCACGCAACAAACCCGAACCCCAGGAGCACGAGAATACCGGGAAGGATCTGCACATTGAGCACATACGCGGCAAACGCCAGTACGACTGCCAGGACGACCATACCGAACTTTGTCGCGTCATGCTGAAGCTTGATGCCGTACATCCTTTCTTTGCGCGGATGTTCACAGGCCTTCAGATAGAGAGAGAACTCGCTTTCAAAGGCCTTGCTCTTGTTGGCATCGATTGCAGCGTGGGAATAGATCTGACTCAGACGTTCCTTGAGCTCGACGATCTTATTTTTTAAAGTGAGATTTTCTTCTTCAAGCATTTATTTTTTCCTTTCTCCCGGACCGCTCTCCGTAGCACCTTCTTTGAAGTCCGAATGAATCCACCGGGAATGCGGCGTCAGACAACTGGGGACCGCACGGCATCCCGGATGCGAATATTTCCCCCATCGTACAATATGCCGGACAAGACACCGCAACGCCCCGGGCTTATAAAGTAATCCGCTCTTTCCCCGAATATACGTTCATCCGGTCGCCGCGGACAAAGCCGATGACGGTGATGCCTGCCGCTTCGGCAATATCGACAGCGAGACTCGTCGGCGCGGCGCGACTGGCGAGCACCGGCACCTTGCTGACCGCACACTTGTTGACGATCTCGGAGGAAAGCCTTCCGCTTGCGAGCATGATCTTCCCCCCGAAAGAGATGTTTTCGAGGAGGCAGTAACCGATCACCTTATCGACGGCGTTGTGTCTCCCGATATCTTCGGCAAAGGCGAGTATCTTTCCGCAGTCGGTGAGAGCGGCGCTGTGCGCCCCTCCTGTGAGCTTATAGGCATCGGACCGGTGCTGGAACTCCCTGAATATGCCCCTGATCGCGCCGGCGCTGAAGAAGGAGTTGTCCGTCACACGCCCGACATCCCCCCGGCTGAAACTCACCCCTCCTCCGCAGCCCGACGTGACGACCCGCTCCCCTTCCCTGACTGTTCCGGAAGAAGGGATATCGACACGTATCTCGTTGCCGTATTCTATCGTCATCCTCTCGGCGCACCACTCTCCGGATATCAGCCCCTCGTTATGGACGAGGCCGACCACGAATTCCCTCACCATCGTAGGGCTGCAATAGAGGCTGAGGACGCTCTCTCCATTGACCGAAATCCTGATCTTCTTTTCGACCGCCACCAGGTCGTCGGCGGCCTGCAGGGAATCGCCGGTGATCTTCAAAATCGGTATCTTGCGGTAGGGTTCCATATGACAGTTTAGCAGAGAAGCTCCGCGGTAATCGACTTGACTTTCTCCCGCAAAGACACTTAATATTTCAGGTACCGGTCTTTTAGTTCGGGGCGTAGCGCAGCTTGGTAGCGCGCACGGTTCGGGACCGTGAAGTCGGAGGTTCAAATCCTCTCGCCCCGACCATTTTTCCCGCTTTTCCCCCGCTTGTTTCACTTCTTGAGACTGAATGGTTCAGACTAAAACGCGCCGGACTTCTTCAATTCGGGATACTCAAATACCGGTCCGTCCGTGCAGATGTACTTCCCGTCCATATAGCAGTGCCCGCACTTGCCCACTCCGCATTTCATATGGGCCTCCAGGGTCGTAACGATGTGGGTCGTCGGCATACCCATGAGGGAGAGGTCCCTCATCACGTTCTTTATCATGATGTGCGGCCCGCAAATGAAGGCATATCCTTCCTTGATCGGAATTTTCTGCTTGCCCAGAAATTCTGTGACAAGGCCGACGTTCTGCCTCCACCCCTCCGCTTTTCTGTCAATCGTCACAGTGATGTCCATCCCTTTTGCCGCCCATCCCTTCAGGTCGTCTCTGAAGAGCACCTCGGAGGGGCCCCGCGAACCGTATATCATTGCCGCCCTGCCGAAATCGCCCTTTCTCACAAGAACAAAGTTCACCAGCGCCCGCAAAGGCGCTAGTCCGATGCCTCCCGCGACAAAGAGGATATCCTTACCCAGGGCCATCTCAACGGGGAACCTGTTGCCCAGAGGGCCGCGGACGCCCATCAGACCGCCCGGCTTAAGGTTGTGCAGCGCGGACGTGACGAGGCCGACTTTTCTTATACAGAGCTCTATCTCGTTGTGGACGCCTTCGGTGGACGTGATCGAAATAGGGGCCTCCCCCGCGCCCCAGACGGAGACCATGAGAAACTGGCCGGGACTATAGGAAAAACCTTTCGGTTTTTCGACCTTGATAAGCTTGACGTCCGGGGTCATCTCGACCACGTCAAGGACCCTCACCATCACCGGCGCGTAGAGTTCTCCGCGCTTGCCGTTTTTCTTTCTTGTCACATCCTTACATGTCCAATGCACCTTCGTATTTTTCACGGTCCTGCAATACCCCTCTTAATTAATCCTTCTTCTCCAGCCGGTTCGCCACAGTCGCCATGTCGATTTTCCCCGGGCAGGTGATAGTGCACCTGCCGCACCCCACACATCCGAATTTGCCGGACTGCTCGGGCCAGTACAGGAGCTTATGAAAATACCAGCGCTTCGTCCGCGCCGCAATCTGCTCCGCAGGCCATACGTTCCCGGCCATCTTCGTGAACCCCTTGAACATGCAGCCGTCCCATATCCGCATCCGGATGCCCTTTTCCGCGCCCCCGTCCTTCCAGTCGACGACATTGAAACAGGTGCAGACGGGACACTGATATACGCACCCGCCGCACTGGAAACACCTCGAAGCGACCCCCTCCCAGAAGGAATCAGGGACCTTACCTGCGAGAATCTTCCGGCGCACGTTGTCGAGGGTTATCCTCTTTTCGAACTTCGACTGGCTGCTGAGGTTCGCCTCGTACTGGTCATCATAGTCCGCCTTTTTCGGCCTCCTGAAGATATGGTCGAAGCCCTTGATCATCTGCCGGCCCTTTGCAGAGCCGACCTGGACCATATGCCTGTCTCCAAGGTCCGTCAGCTGTATGTCGAACCCCTCCTTCAGGAAAGGGCCGGTGCCGAGGCCGATACAGAAACAACTCGAATCCGGCCTGTTGCAAGCGATGGATATGAAAAAAGTATTCTTCCTTCTCTCCATATAAAAATCGTCCTCGTACTGCCCGCCGTAGAACGTGTCCATGAGCCCGACCGCGGACACATCACAGGACCTGATCCCGAAAATGACCCTTTTTTTGTGATTCCCGGGGCGTTCGGTCCCTTTCGGCGAGAATTTATACATCTCTTCCTTTTGGGGGAATAAGAACTCCTTCTGGCAAGGCAGGTTCGCCGGGCAGTCAGCGACGATATCGTGGATATTTTCGACCGAACTAAAGACGATGTCGCCGTCTGTCGACCGCAGAGGGCCTATCAGGTCCGCCTCCTTCCTGAGCTGCCTCAGCCAGTAGGAGAGGTGGGCCTTGCTTAATACGAGGTCGCTCTTCACGACGGGACCTCCGGCTCTTCGTAAAGTTCGTTCAGGATCTTCAGATCTTCTTTGCGGTTGTAATGGTTCTTCGGCCTCTCGCCCGGTTTCGGAATTACCGGCACGAGATTTATGGCGCAGACCTTAAACTCCGGTATCTTTGCGACCGGGTCAACTGCAGGGCTGGTGATAAGATTGACCGCCGCCTCCCTGAAGTGGAAAGGGATGAACACAATCCCCTCGGGCGTCCTGTCGGTCACAAACGCCTTGACGACGATCTCTCCCCTCCGCGAGACCGCCTTCACGGAATTTCCGCTCCTTATGCCGATCCTGCCGGCGTCTTTCGGATTTATCTCCACAAAACATTCCGGCTCCTCCCTTTCGAGCGTCGCCGTCCGCCCGCACATCGTGGCAGTGTGGTAACGAAAGTACAGCCTGCCTGTCGTAAGGATGAACGGATACGCCATGTCCGTCGTCTCCTCGGGCGGAGTAAATTCTATAGGGTTGAACGTGCCGAGACCCTTCGCAAATTTCTTCCGGTGCATGAAAGAGGTACCCGGATGGTCCGCATCAGGGCAGGGCCACTGGAGCCCGAAGGCATCGAGCCGGTGGTGGAGTATCCCGCCGTACACAGGCGTAAGGAGCGCCGCCTCCTCCATAATCTCGTGGGCGGCCCGGTAACCCATTTCGTACCCCATCTTCTTCGAAAGCTCGGATATTATCTTCCAGTCCGGCATCGCGCCGTACATCGGCCGGACCGCCCTCCTCACCTTCTGGACCCTGCGCTCGGTGTTGGTAAAGGTCCCGTCCTTCTCGGCAAAGGTGACCGCCGGGAGTATGACATCGGCAAGTTCCGCCGTCTCGGACATAAAGATATCCTGCACCACGAGAAAATCCAGTTTCCTGATCGCCTCGACAACATGCGAGGTGTCCGGGTCCGACATGACGGGGTTTTCACCCACGATATACATCGCCTTCAGCTTGCCCTCACGCGCAGAGTCGAACATATCTATCATCGTCATCCCCGGTGCTGAAGGCAATTTCCTCCTCCAGGCGGACTCGAACTTCTTCCGCGCCCCGGCATCCGCCACCTTTTGATATCCCGAATAGACGTCCGGCAGCGCCCCCATATCGCAGGCCCCCTGGACGTTGTTCTGGCCGCGCAGAGGATTGAGGCCGGTCATCGGCTGGCCTATGTGTGCGGTCAGCATGACGAGGTTCGCACAGGAGCGGACGTTGTCCACGCCCGTCACATGCTGGGTTATCCCCATCGAATAAAAAAGCATCGACCGTTTCTCTGTCGCGTAGATCCTCGCCACCCTTTGGATATCAGAGGCGGCCACTCCGGTTATCTTTTCCGCAACTTCAGGGGTGCATCTCTTCACCACCTTTTCGAATTCGTCGAAGTTCTCCGTCCTCCGCCTGACGAAATTAATATCGACGAGTCCTTCGCCGATGATCACGTTCATAATACCATTCAGAAGGGCGACGTCAGTGCCGCTTCTCTGTCTCAGATGTGTATGGGCGAACGCGGCGATCTGGGTCTTCCGGGGATCGGCGACGATAAGTGTCGCACCCCTGTCGACCGCTTCGAGCATATGCATCGCAATCATCGGGTGCTGTTCGGTCGTATTCGAACCGACCACAAAGATCACCCTCGCATCGGCGATCTCGCTGATCGAATTGGTCATCGCACCTGAACCGAACGCGGAGGCCAGACCGGCCACGGTGGTGCTGTGTCAGAGACGTGCGCAGTGGTCTATATTGTTCGTCCCGATGACAGCCCGCGCGAACTTCATCATCACGAAGTTCTCTTCGTTTGTGCACTTCGCGGAGCTGAGTATGCCGATGGCATCCGGTCCGTACTTCTCCCGTGTCCCGGACAGTCTTGAAGCGATCAGATCGAGGGCGTCCTCCCAGGAAGACTTCTGGAGTATGCCGTCCTTCCTAACAAGCGGGTATTTCAGCCTGTCCGGATGCTGGACAAACTCATGGGAATTCCACCCCTTCACGCAGAGGCTGCCGTGGTTCACAGGGTGATGGGCGCTCGGGGAAACCCCGGTGATGAGGCCGTTTTCCACGTGCAGGTAAAGTCCGCAGCCGCAGCCGCAATAGGGACAGATGGTAGAAACCTTTTCCATACTTAAATGTAACATAAAAAAGGCGGCCGGAGGTATCATGGAACGCTGAGGGCGGCGGCCCGGTAGCGTGGCCGCCTGACTTATCGGATGCGCAGGGCTCCCGCGGGGGTCGCCCGGGACCGCTACGCGGTATACCCGCCGGTGATAAAGTCTTTTAGATAATGGATCTCGGAGTGGAGCTTGCCCACCTGAGTCTGAATGATGTCCCGGACCGAAAGCATCCCTATCACGTTCCCGGCGTCGACCACAGGGAGGTGACGGATATTCTTTTCGACCATGACCGCCATCACGTCGTTCAGGTCGTCTTCCATCTGCGCGACGATAAGGTTCGTCGTCATCACGTCTTTCACGGGGATCTCCTTGAAACTTTTTCCGTCGAAGGTGAGATAACCCCGGACCACGTCCCTTTCCGTAAAAATCCCGACGTTATTACAATGGTCGGTGACCAGAAGGGCGCTGATCTTCCTGCCGTTCATCACCCTGATGGCGTCCTCGATCGAACTGCCCGCATCGATCGAAACAACGTCCTTGCCCTTGGCCTCGAGAAGATTTTTTACTTTCATGATCACACCCCCGAAAAAAGGTTGCTGTGGTTTATACTCACAGGGCTGGAAACTGCCCCCTTTGACAAAAGGTATTATTTCACATCTTAGAGCAAAAAAGGGGAAATGTCTCTATTGTTTTTTCTTATCGTTTTATCGAGGGGAAAGCGTGAGTGATTTGGGGGTTCAAGCGACAAAAAGGATGACATAATAGGCCCCCATCAACACAAGCCCGAGGGGTATGCCTATCACTGCCCATGACCTGCTCGAAATCCCAAGCTTCGAAGCGGATATGATATTCGGTATGTTGCCCGGGATAAGCATGCCGCCCGCGATGACCACACCCATGAGGATTCCTGTTATCTGAGGGACACTCATCTGCGGCCCGATCTCGGCAGCTGCGAGCGTTGCATTGTCGAGGACGGCGGATGACATATTGATCCAGTACAAAAGGCCGGGGTGCAACGGGGCGATATAGGCGTCGATAAAGGGTTTGAATCCCGTTCCCAAAAGGATAAGGGATACGACGAACACATAGACCCTCCCTGCCCTCGTGAAAATGTCGCGGACTGATTCAGGATGGTCCTCCGTGACACTTTCCCGCAAAGGGACCTCGCTGCCCCTCAGCAAAGCGCCGAATCCTGCCAGAAGAAGCACACCCGGGATGATGTAGGCGCCGACAAGCCTCAGCAGGAAGAAAAAGTCGACTTCGTGTGCGCCTCCGCGCAGCTTTGCCAGCACTACGGTTGACAGGGGCTCGCCGATGGGGGTGAGTGCGGCCCCAAGCCCGATGGAAAAGCAGGCCAGCACGGTAAGGGTCGTCTCGTACTTTTTGTCGAGACTGAGGGCGCTGATTATTTCACAGAGAATGAGGGCGGCGATGATGGCCGTTATGATGCTCGACAGAAGGCCGAGTGTAAATATGGTCATGGCAGCGAATAGACGTGGGCCTACGGCAGACTCCCAGGCTACTATTTTTTTCTTCAGGGCAGGCCGAAATGCCCTGAAGAGACCGCCGAATATCAGCGTCGCCAGTGTAAGTTTTATCGGCTCGGCAAGGGCGGATTCGACCAGGTCCGGCGTCCAGACTGCTTTGGGCCCCATTGCGTGCGCCGCAGTGACGGCGATGACAGCCATTGCCAGCAGAAAGACCTCGATATTTTCCTCCACTTTTTTTACCGAAAGCGGAAGCACCAAGATGAAGGTAAATACAGAGCCTAATGTTATTGAAAGCATGTCTTTCAGAAATGGGGACAGGACAACGCCTGTCCCCATTCTCATTATGTTTTATTAGCGGTTCAGATCGCGGAATCTCCGGTCTCGCCGGTCCTTATCCTGATCACCTGCTCGAGAGAATAGACGAAGATCTTGCCATCGCCTATCTTGCCGGTCTTGGCCTTCTCTTCTATCGTCGAGACCGCCTTTTCGACCATGCCGGCAGCGACCACCGCCTCGATCTTCACCTTCGGGATAAAGGATATATCGTATTCTGCCCCGCGGTAGAGTTCTACGTGGCCCTTCTGCCTTCCGAAGCCCTTCACCTCGGTCACCGTCATGCCCTGTATGCCGATAGCGTTAAGGGCGTCCTTCACCTCATCGAGCTTGAAGGGTTTAATTATCGCTTCTATCTTTTTCATGATATCCTCCTATTTATTATCTATGACTGTGCCTTGTCTGGAAGTCAGGATAGGCGCTGACCGCGACCTCCGCCTGGTCAAGCCCTTCAATTTCCACCTCTTCCGGCACCCTCAGTCCTACGACCTTGTCAAGTATCTTGAAAAAGATATAGGACACTACGAACACATAGACAATGTTGGTCAGTGTGCCGATGCACTGAGCGGCAAACTGTGAGGCATCTCCGTAAAAGAGCCCCTTTACGGTTCCGGCGACACCATTCAGGCCGTCGCCGTAAGTGCCGTCGGCAAAGAGGCCGAGAGAGATGACACCCCATGCGCCGTTCACTCCGTGGACTGAAAAAGCGCCGACCGGATCGTCGATCTTGAGCTTCTGGTCCACAAACAAGACCGAAATACAGACCAGGATGCCGGCAATAGCTCCAATCAGAACTGCGACCGGCGCGGTAACAAAGGCACAAGGCGCCGTTATTGCGACCAGTCCCGCGAGCATGCCGTTTGCGATCATGCTGATGTCCGGCTTGCCGTAGCGCATCCACATGTATGCCATTGCGGAGAATGCGCCTCCCGCCGATGCGAGCATGGTGTTCGTGGCGACAACTCCTATACGCAGGTCGGTGCCAGCCAGTGTAGAGCCGGCATTGAACCCGAACCACCCAAAGGCGAGGATAAAGGTCCCTACTACAGCCATGGGTATGTGATGGCCGGGTATCGAATGGACTTTACCATCTTTATACTTTCCGATCCTCGGCCCGATCACAATTGCGCCTGCCAGCGCCGCAACCCCGCCCACCATATGGACCACCGACGAGCCTGCAAAGTCTACATGCCCGTGTCCTAAGCCAAAATTCTTGCCTAACTGGGACAGCCAGCCTCCTCCCCATACCCAGTTGGCATAAAGAGGATAGAGAACTCCTCCTACGAAGAAACCGTAAATAACGAAGGATTTGAAGTTCCAACGCTCGGCCATCGAACCTGTCGGAATCGTGGCAGTCGTATCCATAAACACCATCTGAAACAGGAAGAGCGTAAAAATCGCGGCGTCATAGCTCGCCCCGGAGAGAAAAAATCCGGTCGTACCGAAGAGCCCGAAGTCCTTTCCGAAGAGGTGGATGGTGAACTCGTTGTTCAAAAGGCCGAGACCGCTGCCTAGTGTACCGCCGCCGACACCACCCATCTGCAAGGCGAAACCGCATATCCAGTAGCCGAGCATGCCGAGCGGATAGACCATGAAGTTCATCGCCATAGTATGCCCGGCGTTCTTGGCCTGGGTAAAACCTGTCTCAACCATGGCAAATCCAGCCTGCATAAACATGACGAGGAACCCGCACACAAGCGTCCAGACAAAATTTATGGCAATTCTGTTATGTCCTATGACATCTGCCAATTTTGCGGCGAGCGGCTCATTCTTAGAAAGCTTTTCCATATCTTCCTTTGTGGGAGCTCCCGCGCTGCCCCCCACAATGTCAGCCGCCCCCCCCGTATTCGCACCGGACGGGTCCGGCTTAAGTTCCGCAGCAGGCGCCGGTGCCGGGGCTGCAGGTGCCGGCTGAGCAGGAGCTGCCTGCTCAGCCGCAGAAGGAGGGTTAGCCTTCGGCACCTGGTCTTCGGCAAATACCGACCTTGCCGAAATCATGAATAAAATCAAGAATCCTACACCCAGTAATCGTTTCATCTCGTTATCTCCTTATCGTGCTCCATTGTTTACCACGTATACATTACGCCGAGCGCGATCGTGTCCTGGCTTTTACTGCTGCCGGAATCGAAAGACATCTGGTCGGACCAGTCATGCCGGTACTCGGGCCTTACTATGATCGCCTTTGCTATCCTGAATTCAGGTGTGAACGTGATCTCCTTCAGCTTTTGGGCCGTACCTGTCCTCAGTCCGTTTTTGTCATCAAAGTATTCCGCACGTATCGCGGTACTGAAGAGATCGCTGAAGTCGTATTTCGCGTATCCCGCGATGCCATACCACTTTGCGGTGCCGCCGTCGGCTGCCGAATGTTCTTCTGTTGCATAATCCGTATTCACTACAAGGGTCAGTTCCTTCGCCGGCCTAAAGGTGCCTACCCAGTCGAAGAGGAACCTGTTGTCGTGGTTGTTATTGTCCTTTTCAGGTCCATACATGAGGTTGAACGTCAGTGCAACCGGCTCAGTTGGCGTATAGCCCAGGGTCAGCCCGAACGTCTTTCCCTCATTGTTGTCATCCGTGTTGTCCCACCCGTTGACGATGTACACGTTCGCGTTCACCTGGTCGGAGAAGGCATATCCCGCCATCAGCCCGGTGTGGGTAAAGGGTATGGCATAATTAAACAGAAAAGAACGGGAATAGTTCATATCGTCTTTGGCCTCTATGACCTCGGCGCCATGCATTGTGACGAATTTCCCGAACCGGAACTTAACCCCCCTGCCTATCGGCGCAAGATAGTCGATATACGCCTCGGTGAGGTCGAACGGGTCATCGCCTTCTCCGAGCCCTCTTGAGTGGATGAACTTCGCGGTCTCGCCGGCAGACAGCTTCAGCCTGTAGCCGACACCGCCGAGGGGAGCATCTTTCGTGAACATTAGTTCTGCAAGGTCTAAGGTAAAACTGTCGGCCTTGTGGTCAAAGACCCTCAGGTCGTTCTCGCCGGAGTCGGGGTTTTTGAAGTTGTACGTATACCCACCCTGCAGATAGATACTCAACCCGAGCATCTTCTTGATGTCGTCCAGGCTCGTGCCTGCAGGCTTGGCGTCTTCGGCATAGGCACTTGAAACAAACAAAATTAACAACAGAAGCATTGCTGTCTTAAGAATCCTTTTCTTCATCTCTTCCTCCTTATAAAAATTTATTGGCACATAGGATTGCATGACCGGCCCCTCATTTTACCCATCCTCGATCCATCGCACCTCCTTTATCCGTAGTCCGTATTTCCTGATCTTATATCCGATCATCCTTTCGGTTATGCCAAGTTTCCTGGCGGCCTTTGCCATGACCCAGTTGCAATCCTTGAGGGCGTTGATTATTTCTTCCCTTTCCATTTCCTTTATTTTTTCTTTAAGAGTTTCCATCTCTTTACCTTGAATTACAATTGCCAAAACCGTGCCAGGGGAAATCTGCTTGATTTATAAGGACAACGCAATGAATATATGCTACACAATTGTCTTAGTCAAACAATTATGTAGTATCTTTTCAGGAACTTATGGGCAGAGGCAGAAAGCTAAAAGCATCGCCGGAAGGCCGGATAAATCCCGGCGGGTTGATGAGTGCTTCAACATCAGGGGATACCGGGCTGTGCAATATCTCTGAGGGGACGCCTGCCTGAACAACCTTTCCTCCGGCGTATATAATCATCCTGTCTGCCAGACTATATGCCTCGGACATATCATGTGTCACAAGGATGACCGGGATAGTGAACTCACGTCTTATATCGCTGAGGATCTTCCTCATCTCGGCCCGCACCGGGTTATCAAGGGCCGAAAAGGGCTCGTCAAGGAGAAGCAGTCCGGGCCTTCTTATAAGTGCCCTCGCCAGGGTGACCCTCTGTTTCTGCCCGCCTGATATCTCTGAGGGGAGGCGGTTTTCGAGTCCATTAAGGCGAAAGGCACTCATCATTTTGATTAAGGCCTCCTCCCGTTCACTCTTTTTCAATCCGCTTGCGCCATACCGGATATTATCTCTTACAGTCATGTGAGGGAAAAGGGCAAGATCCTGGAAAACATAGCCGCAGGAACGCAGTTGTGCAGGAACATTGATCTTCGCAGCACTGTCAAAGTAAACAGTCCCGTCGATTCTTATTGTCCCTTCATCGGGCTCCATAAGCCCCGATATTGCCTGCAGTGTCATGGATTTTCCGGCTCCCGAGTAGCCGAAAAGCACGGCAAGCTCATCCCCGATTTCCCATTCGACGTCGAGGGAAAACCCGTTGACCTTTTTTTTCAGCGAAACAGACAGGCCCATCAGATCATCCTTTTGCCGAACCTGTTTGCGATGTAGAGGAGCGTACCGGAGATGAGCGTAAATACCGCAACCATTGCATGTGCCCCGGACCACTCACCACTTCCTGCTACTGAATAGATCGCAAGCGGCATGGTATCGGTTTTTCCCGGGATATTTCCTGCAAGCATGAGTGTTGCGCCGAATTCACCCATGGCCCGCGCGAAAGAAAGCACTCCACCGGCGATGATGCCTTTCTTTGCGAGGGGCAGAATAACCCTCATTGCCGTCCCGGTCCGGGAATGGCCGAGTGTATAGGAGGCATTAATGAGATTTTTATCCACCGATTCGATTGCAGCCCTTGCCGTCTTGATCATAAGAGGCAGCGCTACGACAAAGGATGCAAGCACAGCGGCATACCACGTGAACATGATCGTCCAGCCGGTCCACTCATAAATGAACCGGCCGATAGCGCCGTTTCTGCCGAAAAGGATAATGAGATAATAGCCGGTAACTGTAGGCGGCAGAACAAGCGGAAGTGTGAACAGAATATCGACCATTTCCTTGCCTTTGAAATCTCTGCTCGCAAGGAAGTAGGCGGCGGTGACGCCGATCACGACCACAAAAACAGTCGCCGCCGACGCAACCTGAAGAGAAAGTCCGAGAGAAAATAAAGCAGAGCTATCCAGCATCTATTGACCCGCCTTAAACCCATACGTACTCAAAATCATCTTCCCTTCCGCCGACGTTACCAGAGAGATGAAAGCCTTTGCAGTTACCTCGTTCTTTGTCCCCTTCACAATCGCAATCGGATAGACAGCCGCCTTATGGCTCCTCTCAGGAGCGGCCGCGACAATTCGGACCTCTTTCATTCTGGTCATTGCATCGGTCGAATATACAATCCCTGCATCTACTTCGGCGCGGGCCACGTAGTCAAGCGCCTGGCGGACGTTCTCCGTGAGAATCAATTTATCTCTTACAGCATCAAGTATCTTAAAGTTGGCAAGGACTTCTTCGGCGTACCTGCCTGCGGGCACCGTTTTCGGGTTTCCGACCGCGATTTTCTTTATGCCTTCCTTTTTAAGTTCCTCAAATGACTTGATAAGTGTTTTTACATTCAACGGCACAATGAGCACCACGGAATTCGCGGCAAAGTCGGCCCGTGACGCCGGAGCGATAAGGCCCTTCTTCTCAAGTGCGTCCATGTCCTTCTGCGCGGCTGATGCAAACACGTCAACAGGAGCTCCGCCCTCGATCTGCCGCATCAGATCCCCCGATGCGCCGAAGTTGAACACCACTTTCGCCCCTTTATTCCTGGATTCGTAATACTTGCCGATCTCCTCAAAAACGTTCTTGAGGCTGATTGCTGCCGAGACGGTGATCTTTTTCGGACGTTCGGCAGAAAAAGCCGGGGAGAACATAATGAAGAGCCATAATGCGGTCATGCACAACAGGCCGACTCTTCCCATCATTATTATTCCTTTCCGCCGCATACAGCGCAGTTGCGGTCTTTATGTATGTTCAATTTTCTGAAGTCCGTGTCAATCGTGTTAAATACAAGCATCTGCGACCGTAGCGGCTTACCGAAACCGGTGAGCAGTTTTATCGCTTCAATGGCCATCATACATCCCAGCATGCCCGATACAGCTCCCAGAACCGGGAAGCACAACTCCTCCCAAGAAGGATCATCAACGGGATAGAGGCAGTGAAGGCAGGCGGTAACGTTCGGAATAACGTTAAAGAGATAGCCTTCCATTCCGTTCATGGCCGCCTCGACCATCGGTATTCCTTTTCTTACGCATGCAGCATTCAATGTCCGCCGCTCCCGGAAATTAGGCCTTGCCGAGATTGCCATATCGATCCCTTCCAGAAGTTTGTCGATATTGCCCTCCTCCGATCTCTCGTCGTATATCTCGACCTGGACATCCGGGTTTATGTCCCGGATCGTCCTTATGGCCTGATCGACCCTGCTTTCTCCTATCCATTCGTGGCGCATGAGAATCTGCCTGTTCATATTCGATAGGGTCAACCGTCCGTAATGGGCCAACACCATCCTGCCTATTCCGGCAACCGCGAGATAGAGCGCCGCGGCCCCGCCGAGTCCGCCGACTCCGGCTATAAGAGCAGTCGAATTTTTGAGCCTCTCCTGGTGGCCCATCGTAAAGCCCTGGAGCATGAGTTGTCGTTTGTATCGTTCTTTTTCTCTTTCGGAAAGGCAGACTGTTTCAGTAGACGGCGTCACAGTATTCCTCCCCTATTCTGGCGTTCAAGACTTCAAGCTCCATATCCTTGTCTTCACCGAGTATGCCGCATGCATCGGCCCTGCACTGTCTACAGTGGGACATCTGGGGGATACGCTCCGAACATTCCTTCCGCTTTCTCTTTATCGTTTCCCGCGACGGCCGCGAGAGGTCCGCAAATTCCGCCTGCGGTATGAGCGGCATAATATTCATTATGTCCGCTCCCCTCTCTCCCGCCCCCCACGCGATCAGGGGTATCTCGGCGTCGTTTATTCCGGGTATGAGGACAGTGTTCACCTTCACGATGAACCCGGCGTCGACCGCATTTATCAAGCCGCGCCACTGGTTTGAGACGATGCGCTGCGCCGCCTCTTTTCCGGTATACCTTTTTCCTTTGTAAGAAACCCTCGAATAGATCCTTTCCGCTACGGCTGGCGTTGCGGCATTGATCGTGATCGTTATGCTCCTGACCCCGGACCTCATCAGCCCTTCGATGCTGTCCGGGAGGGCGAGGCCGTTCGTCGAGATGCAGAGGACCAGTTCAGGGAATTCTCTGTGGACCATGGACATCGTCTCAAAAGTTGCCTCGTTCGCCAGAGGGTCCCCGGGCCCCGCGATGCCTATCACGCTGATATTTTCGTTCCGCTCCACTACCGCCCTCACCCTTTCGAGCGCTGCCTGAGGGCTGAGCACATTGCTTGTTATGCCCGGCCGCGACTCATTAGCGCAGTCATATTTCCTTATGCAGTACCTGCACTGTATGTTGCAATGGGGAGCGACCGGCAGGTGAATCCTGCCGAACTTATGGTGCGCCTCTTCCGAAAAACACGGATGAATGTCCATTATGTTATTTTTCTTTAGTGGTGTTAAGTCTCTCATCGATCTGTCCCTCTCTTCCTCTGCGGTTCTTCCCGCTTTAATATGGAGAGTAAAAGCAATCTCAATGCCAGCCTATATTGATTTAGAAAACGGCAGCTTGCATAAAAACGGAAATTGACCATATCTACATTTCTGTTTTAATACGACATTCTCGTAGGCTGCCTGGCAAGGAACCCTCAGAGAAACCTGCGCATACAGAGGAGCTTGGTATCGGACCAACCGTTAGCGTTGTAGAATTTGAGTGCCTCCATATTGCCTGCGTCCCGGAGAAGCTGAAGTCTTGAGATGTTCTTCCCGGCGCACCATCCGGCGACCTCGGAAAAAAGCCTTGTCCCTATCCCTTTCCCCCTGTGCTCGTTCCGTACGATCACGTCCTCAAGCAGCCCTGCAGCTCCGCCTTCCGCGGTGGAAATGAGTGTCTGCACGGAACACATGCCCATAATCTCTCCGGTGCGCTCCGCCACGAACACGGCCGATGAGCCTGATGCGTCGCCGAGTAAGAGCTCCAGCCCCCGGGCTTGCTTATTCCTGTCGGGGCTGAAATCCGCCTCTATCGAAAAAAGCTCGGACAGGAGATCGCACATCTGCGGAATATCGGCAGTTCCTGCCCGCCTTATGATTACGCCTCTCATAATTGCATCAACCCTTCGGTCAGCCGGGAACCATAACTCCCCCTCCCCCCTCTTATCTTAAGAGGGGGTGTCAAAGGCGGGGGCGTTACTTACTCGATAGGGGGATTGTCTCCCACCCATTCATATTTCCACGTGGATGTGGCACCTCTTGGTGCATGCCTTTGAGCAGGCCTCGCAGCCGATACAGTTCTCCGGCCTCGCAACGGACATGACATTGTTGCCCATATCGTCGCCGAATTCATCTTCGCCCTCGAATGGTTTCTCGATGAGCTCGAGGACGTCCCTGCTGCATACCTTATAGCATCTGCCGCAGCCGATGCACTTTTCGACATCGATCGAATCTATGAACCTGGGCGTCCATTCTTGCCCGCCTCTTGTATATCCAACAATCGCCATAATGCCTCCCTGAATTCGTGAACATTTTTCATAACCCCACCCTTCCTCCCTTATCTTAGGGGGAGGCAAGGAGGGGTTACGCTATCGCCTCGCCGCCTGTTTCTGATGTCCTGACCCTTATTGCGTTTTCAATCGGCGAAACGAATATTTTGCCGTCTCCAGTCTTTCCGGTCTTATTTACGCTGATGATTGACTTGACTATTTTAGTCACAAGGTCGTCGGGGACGACCATGGTAAGCATCCTTTTGGGAACAAAAAGTGCGACCGTTGGAAGGGCATGCACAAGGGCGTAGGTCGCGGGCGTCGGTTTCAGTTTTGCAGGTGTGCAGAAACTTTCCGGCAGGTCCGGGTCCAGATCATTGTTGCAGACCATTCCTCTTTGCTTTCCCCGACCGTCAACGCTCTGGATAGAGAGAGAAGGAAAACCGAGATCCTCCAGCGCTTTCTTGGTCTCTGGGAGCTTATCTCGCCGTATGATGGCCGTAATCTCTTTCATAAGGCTGCCTCCCCGGTCCTTACGGTATAGGCTGCCTCAACGGGACTAATGAATATCTTGCCGTCGCCGACAAAGCCGGTCCTGGATTTATCCATCATGAGATTGACGACCCTGTCCACATCGCCGTCGTTGACGACCATCATAACCAGCATTTTGGGCAATTCGTCATAATGGACCGGCCCGACCTGCAGTCCCTTCTGTTTACCTCTCCCGAACACCGGCATTTTTGTTAGCGATGGAAAGCCGGCCCCCTCTAATGCCTGGACTACTTCCTGCTCTTTCTCCGGCCGGATAAATGCCCTTATCATCTTCATCTTTTCTTCCTCCTGTATGCGTTAAGTTATTGGATTAACCCCTCCTCGCCTCCCCTTAACCTAAGGGGAGGAAGGGTGGGGTTATTCCTTTGTCTCGCTGTTTAAGATTTTTGCCAGCCACGGCGGCGGCGACTTTCTGACCGTCTCCAACAGTTTTTTGAGCGAATCCTCGATCGAGACGGTCTCCTTCACCTTCACCGGCATGATGCCCTTTCGTATGAGCCGCGACGCCGAAGGGCCGCCTATCTCGGTGAGATAGACGATCTTGCAGTCCGCAAGCCTGCTCACCTTCTTTTCCACAAGGTCGTCGTGGGTCTGTCCCATCCCCTTTGACTCTTCGACGGCCCGGTCCCTGCCCCTGGCAAACCTCCTTGTCTCACTGAAGGCAAAGCCGTCCTTCGTAAGATCATAGACGGCAAATGCGCCTGCCCTGCCGAAGTGTTCGTCCACATTAACACCGTCAGTAGTCGCGAATGCGATTTTCATTCCGTAAGACCTCCTTTCTCTCCTATTCAACCGCGCAAATCCGCCCCAAATAGAGTCCGCGTGATGAAAAACGTCCATAGTCGAGGCTCCTCAGCCGGCTTGCAACTGGGTCAATACCTTTTTCATTGCGGCACCCGAGGGCGTGTCTGCGTTTACGTGAATCATAATAATAATCTGCCGATTCTATGGCGTTTTTCAGCATGTCGGACTCTGTCCTTAAACAAGGATGATTATCTGGAGTCATGGTTGCCAACTCCCTGCCCCTGCAACATCAGGACGTTCCCGATTTCATTGATCATGAAGAGACTTCCGCGGTATCCCACGCCGACCCTGCTATTGGCCCCCAGGATCTTCTGTAACGGAAATCCCATTTGGTACAGCGGTATCCCGAGCCGTTTAGCCGTATCTTCCGCGTGCGAATTGGCTATCAGCAGGTCGATCCCCCCTTCGACCGAGGCAAGGTCGCCGATGATGACTTTTTCAGCAGGTATCCTGACGGCCGCCTCCGACGGCTGAGGCAGCACCACAGTCGTGATCTTCGCCCCCATCTCGGTGAGCCACCTCGCGGTCTGCAGCGCAAGGTCCGGTTCGAGGGCGATCCCGATGCGCTTGTTCCCGTAAAAGAAATGGGCGTCCCTCATCCCGTCGATAAGGACCCTTCGCTGTCTTTCGTATTTCGGCGGCACCGGCTTTCCGCTCAGCGACGAGAGCGTTTCCATGAGAGCGTCCGAGTCCCCCAGTCCGGCAATTCCGTCGAAGACCCTGCAGGGAATGCCGAACCTCTCTGTCAGGATCTCTGCGCCTCGCTCCATGCTCGCCCCTACGGCGATCGTGAATTCAGAAGACCCCATAAGCTCGATGTCCTCAACTGTAGTCCCGCCGATCGCCAGGGGCGAAACGCCTTTTCTGCTTCCATCGAGTGCGGAGAGATCAGGCAGGATCACCGGCTTTAAACCAAAGGATTCGATAATCTCTCGCAGTTCCGTAAAGTCGGCAGGCGTGAGATGCAGTCCGGCCAATACATTGACCTGTCTCTCCATTCTTCCGCTCTTTCCGGCAAAACCGGCCATTTCTTCAACCGCCCTCGCATAGCCAGTTTCAAGCCCGCCTTCATAGTCCGGGGTGGGGACGCAAAGAACCCTGCACTCAGGATAGTCGCTTCGGATTCGTTTTATAGCGCTTTGCGTATCATCTCCCTTGACCTCGGAAAGTCCTGATGTAAGGATGCCAATCACGTCAAGCCTGCTCTTCTCTATAAATCCTTTGGCGGTCTCGATCAATTTTCCATCGCTTCCCATGATCACGTCTTCGGCAAAGAGCTTTGTGCCCGCAAGTGCGATCGGCTCTCTGAAGTGCCTCGTCAGCAGCGCCTTTCCGAGAAACGTGCATCCCTGCGCACCGTGGATCACCGGAAGCGCGCCGTGCACGCCCTGGAAGGCGATCGCCGCGCCGGTCGACTGGGAATGCTTAAGGGGATTGATAACAGCATAAGCCCTATCCGTCCTATAGGACTTATTGGACCTATTTTCCTCTTTCTTCCCGTAGAATCTCATGCCGATGTCGATCTGGGCCGCCAGGTTGACGAGCCCGTCATATCCCGCATACGGCGTATGGCGCTCCTGGTTGACGTCGACGAAAGGATATCCTTCTTTTATCCCAAGATACTGGTTCCTTCCGCCCGCGATAAGCATGTCGGCCTTTCTCTGCCGCAAAAGCTTCAGCAGGTTGCCGGGGGAGGTGTCTTCCACAAGCGGGGCCCTCTCGCCAAGGATTTCCTTCATCTTTTCCTCGTCGTGATAGGTGCTCTTCTTTGTCCCGACCGCAACCGTCTCTATGCCGAGGTCGCGAAGCGCCGAGATGAACGACCAGCTCTTCACCCCGCCGGAATACAGCACCGCCCTTTTACCCTTCAGGTATCCGTAAGGTTTCAGCCGTCCCTCAAGCCTTTCCTCTTCTTCCGCTATCACGGCTTCCACCCTGCCTTCCAGTCCGAGCTTCGAGGCTATCAGCCGCACAGCCTTCGTCGTCTCCGTCCTTCCGAAGAAAGACACCTCGACGTAGGGTGTCCCGTATTTCCTCTCCATCTCCTTCGCCACGTTGATCAGTGCCCTGCCGCAGACCACCACGTTTAACTTCGCCTTGTGGGCATAGGTGATCTCTTCGAAGGTCGCGTCCCCCGTGAGCCGGGAGAGGACCCTGATGCCTGCCTTCGCGAGCAGCGGCTCGATCAGCCAGAGGTCTCCCGCGATATTGTATTCGCCGATGAGATTGATATCATGCTCCGTGAGCAGCGGAGGCTCACCGGTCCCGATCACGTGATCGAGCAGGACTTCCCCCGCGATCCTGTTGCCGAGATTTTTCGGCCCGACAAACCCGGGCGCGTTCACCGGGATAACGGGTATTCCGATCTTCTCATGCGCCTGCCTGCAGACCGCATCGATGTCCTCACCGATAAGTCCGCTCACGCAGGTCGCATAGACGAAGACCGCCTTCGGCTTCACAACTCTGCACGTCTGAAGGATGGCATGAAGCAGTTTTTCTTCAGAGCCATAGACAATGTCCATCTCGCTCATGTCGGTGGTAAAGCCCATGCGAAGCAGGGACACGCCCCTTTCACGGGAGAGCGAACCCCTGCCTTCCCAGGAATTGCCGCAGCAGGCGATCGGCCCATGGACGATATGCGCGGCGTCGGCGATCGGCTGCAGAACGATCATCGCGCCGTCGAAGGCGCAGGATTCTCCTCCCCGGGACCGGCAGACCCTGTCCTTCGCTCCGGGTGCGCATCCGTGTTCAGTCAGCTTATCCATATGGGTTATCATGATTCATCCTTTACCGTTAACTTCAGCTTTCATACCCCGCCTAACCTCCCCTTACCTTAAGGGGAGGAACCAATTCAGGGTTGTCCCGCCTTCTTCACCCCCTCTTAAGGTAAGAGGGGGAAGGGGAATTATTTATCTTCACCTGATTACGTCAAAGCTCATCGTATCAATCGTCTTTCTGTCCATCTCGTCAAGCACGCTGTTGACGATCATGGTTACAAGGTTCAGAACTCCCTGATAACCGATGACCGGATACCGGTGGAGGTGGTGCCTGTCGAATAGCGGGAAGCCCATCCTTATAAGAGGCGTGCCTGTATCGCGCCATAGAAATTTCGCATAGGAATTCCCGATAAGGATGTCGACCGGATCGGTGAACATCAAAGACCTCAGGTGCCACATGTCCTTGCCCGCATAAACCTTTGCCTCGCTGCCGAAGGGGCTCTCCGCAAGGAGACCCTGCATCTCATCTTCGAACTTCTTGTCCCCCATCGTACAGACGATATGAACGGGAATCCCGCCCATCTCCATCAGGAGACTGACGAGGCCGAGCAGTAGATCGGGGTCTCCGACGAGGGCGAATCTCTTTCCATGGACATAGGGGTGCGAGTCTACCATCGCATCGACGGCCCTTCCGCGTTCATCTTCTATCTCCTGCGGAATCGGCTTTCCGGTCAACTTGCTCAGCTGTTCAAAAAAGAAGTCGGTGTTCTTTACTCCTATGGGCGGAAGCACCAGCGCCTTCTGGCTCCATTCCTTCCGGATATAATCCATCGTCTTAAGCGTCGAATACTGCTGAAGGGCGATGGTGGAGGAGGCGTTTATCGAGTCCATTGCGTCTTCCAGGGGAGTGCCGCCGGGATAGAGCTTGTACTGGCCGGTATTCGGCGAATCGAAGATCGCACTTGCGTCCGACAGAAGCGTAAAATCCACGCCCCACATCCTAAGCAGCCTCTTTATTTCATGGTAATCGCCTGTGTAGGTATCGAATCCCATGATGATGTTGATCTTTCCATTGGGTTCTCCCTTCCTGCCTGTGGTGATGGCAGAGAGGATCCCTTTCATCATATTGTCGTAGCCGTTAACGTATGAGCCGACAAAGCTCGGCGTGTGCGCAAAGGGGACCGGCAGATCCCTGGGTATCAGCTCTTTTTCCTTTGCGGTCCTGATATAGGCGTGCAGATCGTCACCGATCACCTCGGCCATGCAGGTCGTGCATACCGCAAGCATCTTCGGGTGGTAAAGGGTATAGGCGTTTTCGAGCCCTTCAAGCATGTTGTTCAGCCCGCCGAAGACCGCCGCGTCCTCTGTCATCGAAGTGGATATCGCGGCAAGGGGCTCCTTGAAATGCCGGTTGAGATGGCTCCTGAAGTAGGCTACGCAGCCCTGCGCGCCCTGAACAAAGGGCATCGTGCCGTCAAACCCCGACGAACAGAAGATAGCCCCGAGAGGCTGACATGCCTTTGCCGGGTTTATCTTTATATTCTTTCTGGCAAAGTTCTTTTCCTGGTATTCAGCAGTCTTCGTCCACTCGGCGATCTCCCTTACCTTTTCCTTCGGCCAGGGGGCCTCGAACGCTCTTTTATTTTCGAACTGCTCCAGATAAGCCTGCTCCTGGAAAAGCTCGTTATGGTCTTTGATTCTGATCGTCTTCATTTCTTCCTCCGTATCAAATTCCATGCGGGGTTGTTCACCGTCATGTCCATATCCCTTGCGAAGACCGGGAACCCGTCGAAGCCGTGGTACGGCCCCGAGTAATCCCAGGAATGCATCTGGCGGAAGGGCACGCCCATCTTGTGATAGGAATATTTCTCCTTGATTCCCGAGCCGACCATATCGGGCTTCATTCTCCTCGTAAACTCCTCCAATTCATAAAGGGTGGCGTCGTCCATGATTACGGCGCCCTCTTTCATCACGGGATAGGTCCTGTGGTAGTCGTCGTTGTGACCGAATTCATATCCCGAGGCGATTACTTCCATCCCGAGGTCTTCATAGGCGCCGATGGTATGCCTCGGCCTCAGACCACCCACATAGAGCATCACCTTCTTGCCTTCCAGCCTCGGCCTGAACCGCTCAACCACCGCATCCATGACAGGTTTGTATTTTTCGATCACCTTCTCCGCATTCTCCCTGATACGATCGTCGAAATGAGAGGCGATCTTTCTTATGCTTGCATATATCTTCGTCGGGCCGAAGAAATTGAACTCGTCCCATGGGATGCCGTACTCTTCTTCCATATGCCTGCATATATAATTCATAGAGCGATAGCAATGGATAAGGTTGAGCTTTGCCTTCGTCGCGATGCCGAGCTCATTCACGGAGGCGTCCCCGGTCCACTGCGCTATCACCCTCAGCCCCATCTCTTCGAGTATCTTTCTCGATGCCCAGGCGTCGCCGCCTATGTTGTAATCGCCGATGAGCGCCACATCGTAGGGCGTAGTTTTTTCGAGCTTTCCCTTGCCGAGGACGTAGTCCCTGATCGTGTCGTTTGCGATATGATGTCCGAGGGACTGACTCACTCCCCTGAATCCTTCGCATCGGACAGGAACTATCGGGATACCGAATTCCTTCGCCACGCGTTTCGATACCGCCTCGATATCGTCTCCGATAAGTCCGACCGGGCATTCCGAGAGGATGCCGATGCCCTTTGCAAGCGGGAAGAGCTCCTTCAGCTCATGGAGTGCAGCGTCGAGTCCCTTGTCGCCTCCGTAGACGATGTCTCTCTCCTGGAAATCAGTTGTGATATGCATCGTGCCGAAGGTGTCGACCCCCGTCTGTCCGTTATAATAGTTACGGCGCGACCACCAGCTGTACTGCCCGCATCCTACCGGTCCGTGGCTGATAGTGATCTGGTCCTTCACCGGTCCCCAGACAACGCCCTTCGCCCCCGCGTAGGCGCAGCCCCGGACAGTCATGACGCCCGGCCGCGATTTCGTATTCGCCTTTACCTTGCAGCTGCCGCACTGTCCGGTGGGATCATTTGCCGTAAGGTGCCTGGCCCTCTCCTTTTTCGTCTTCTCGGGATACGCATCGAGGACTTCCGCTATCATCTTCTGTGTGTCTTTTATGGTTGTGCTCATTATCTCTCCTTTATATGGAAGGGTTCAATTGTGTAGGGGCGTCCCCCTGTGGGCGCCCTGATATCGGGCAGACACAGAGGTCTGCCCCTACAAAAAACCCCGGTCTCTACGCCCTTTTCTTTTTTAAGCCGCTGCCTCTTCGCCCTCCATTATCCCGAAGTCCATGAGCAGTTGTTCCAGCTCATCCATGGAAATGGGAGTAGGGATGACCAGGTCCCTGTTGTCGGCGATCTTTTTCGCGAGCATCCTGTATTCTTCAGCCTGAGGGTGCTCGGGAGAGTATTCGATGACCGTCATCCTCCTGAGTTCGGCCCTCTGCACCTGGTTGTCCCTCGGCACAAAATGTATTAACTGTGTCCCGAGTTTTTTTGCTAGTTCTGAAATCAGCTCGTATTCTTTATCCGTCTTTCTGCTGTTGCATATCAGCCCGCCCAGCCTTACGCCTCCGCTGTGCGCATATTTAAGGATGCCTCGTGAGATATTATTTGCCGCATACATGGCCATCATCTCGCCCGATGTCACTATATATATCTCTTTTGCCTTGCCCTCTCTCATCGGCATTGCAAAGCCGCCGCAGACAACGTCGCCGAGGACATCGTAAAAAACAAAATCGGTGTCTGCATCATAGGCCCCGTTTTCCTCAAGGAAGTTTATGGCGGTTATCACACCCCGGCCAGCACATCCGACCCCGGGCTCGGGCCCCCCGGACTCGGCGCACCTGATGCCGTTAAATCCGGTCAGAAGCACTTCATCTACTTCGAGGTCTTCTACTGTGCCGCGTTCCCTCGCAAGGTCCATCACAGTTGTCTGCGCCTTTGCATGCAGTATAAGCCTTGTTGCGTCGGCCTTCGGGTCGCAGCCCACTATCATGCACTTGTAGCCTGCCTGTGAAAGGCCGGCAACCGTGTTCTGTGTTGTTGTTGATTTACCGATACCGCCTTTTCCATAAACCGCTATCTGTCTCATAAATCCTCCTTTAGAGATTTCTGACAAGATTACTTGAGCAATAGATGTGCCACTGATAAGAATGCCTAAAACAAAGGATATCGCGGGCGCAGTCCAGGGTTATATGGCACAAGATTGTTGCAACTGAAACAATATTGTCACTTATTCCCGGACAAACTGCCGCACGAATATTGTGAACCGGGATAATTGTCTGCCGCTTCTATGGCGTTATGTAGCATGTGGGACCCTATCTTTTCTGCGGCACAAAAATAAACTCTCACATGCATCTTCAATTCACCTTTGCGCAGGGACGGGGCCTGAGCGGATTCAGTTAAGCGTGTTGCATCGCCCTCCCGATGATGCGCGCACGAATACATTCCTAACGACGGATTCCGGCGAATTCGAATTATTGACAAAACTCACACAGAGTTTTATTCTTAAAATAATTTGTAGCCGAGATCCGTTCAAAGAGCGGATACGGGGGACCCGATAGTAGGGGCGTATTTCCGAAGGTCGACAGGCCTCCGGGATAGGGCACTTCCAGGCCCGAGCCCGTCAGCTAACCTCGCAGGCATTTGGAAGGGCAATGGACATGGATCAAATCCGCGGCATTGCAGGCGGTTTTTCCCCTCCGTTTAGCCCACCGTATAAGAGGAAACAGCACATAGTCTTTCTCTTGAAGTGCGCGATAAATGTAATACACTTTAATTACCTGTGCGGTAAAAATTAAGGACGGAGCGATGAATGTCTATTAAAAGTTTTCTAATAGGGAGTCCGATCGAGACGATCAGGGAACAGCACGAACGGCTGAACAAGTTGGCGGGGTTGGCCGTGTTCTCATCCGACGCGCTTTCCTCCGTCGCCTACGGTCCGGAGGAAATTCTCCTCGCCCTTATGTTGGGCGGCACCGCCCTTCTGCATTTTTCCGTGCCGATTGCAATCGGCATAGTCGCGCTTATCGCCATCGTCGCAACGTCATATTTCCAGACGATCCATGCCTATCCTTCGGGCGGCGGGGCCTATATCGTCGCCAAGGAAAACCTCGGGACATATCCGGGTTTGGTCGCCGGCTCGGCGCTTCTGATCGATTATGTCCTCACCGTGGCGGTCAGTATTTCATCCGGCATCGCGGCACTCACCTCTGCATTCCCGGCGACCCGCGCCCACACGGTCACGATGTGCCTCATCGCCATTGTGCTGATCATGCTTATAAACCTCAGAGGGGTGAGGGAGTCGGGCACGATCTTCTCGATCCCTGTGTATATTTTCATCGGCGGCATCCTCCTGCTGATCGCCGCCTCGTCTGTAAAGTATCTCTCACTCCCACGTCCGTACTTCGAGCATATGCATGAGGCAGGAGCCGGCATCTTTCCGATCTTCATTATCCTGCGGGCCTTTGCCTCGGGCTGTGCAACGCTGACGGGAATCGAGGCGGTATCGAACGGCGTAAGGGCCTTCCGGGCGCCCGAGGCAAGAAATGCGGGCATCACACTGACCTGGATGGCGGTCATTCTCGGGGTGATGACCATAGGAATCGCCTTTTTCGCGGATCATTTTCACATCCTGCCCAACAGCAACGAGACAGTGCTCTCGCAGCTGACCAGGACGGTCTTCGCGAAGGGGGCAATCTACTATACAATCCAGTTCTCCACCACCCTCATACTCATCCTCGCAGCGAACACCTCTTTTGCCGACTTCCCGCGGCTCTCCTCGATCATGTCGCTGGACCGCTTTCTGCCGCGGCAGTTGAGTAACAGGGGCGACAAACTCGTTTTCTCAAACGGCATCCTGATTCTGGGGTTTCTTTCCATCTTCCTGATCGTCATATTCAGGGGAGATACGCATGCCCTCATCCCTCTTTACGCCGTCGGCGTCTTTACCGCCTTCACCCTTTCCCAGGCCGGAATGGTAAGACACTGGCTCGCCAAGAAAGAAAGAGGCTGGCTTAAGGGCATTGTCATAAACGGGATCGGAACGGTGACGACGGCGGTGGTCCTGCTGATCATCGCAGTCGAGAAATTCACTCACGGCGCCTGGATAGTTCTCATCGCCATCCCGGGGCTCGTATATCTGACGACGAGGATACACGCGCACTATCTTTCCGTAGCCGACCAACTCACTGTCTGCCTCGATAAAGCGGGCGCATTCAAGCACCATTCCGTCATCATACCCATCTCCGGCATACAGATGGCCGTGCTCAATGCGATCAAGTACGGGAAGGCGCTTTCGGACGATGTCGCGGCTGTCTATGTATGTCTCGATCCGGTGGAGACGGAGAAGGTCAAGGCTAAATGGGACCGGCATTGCATGGGTGTACCTCTTGTGATACTGGAATCGCCTTACCGCTCCATTATAGAGCCTCTTCTGGATTATCTTGAGGAAGTCCGGGGGGAATATCCTGACGGCGTGATCACGGTCGTGCTTCCGGAATTCGTCCCGAGCAGATGGTGGCACCACCTCCTCCACAACCAGACCGCGCTTCTGATTAAAGGCATTCTGCTTTTTAAGAAGGGCGTGGTATCGACGAGCGTGCCCTACCACCTCGTGAAATAGCGGGGCTGGTATAATATTGTCATGAAGGGCCTCAAGAACATCCTCGACAGATTCTATCTGGAGTACGATTTCGCCGGACGGATGTCGCATGACCCTGTCAGGTTCCCTCATCGGTACCGGGACCCCCTCGATATCGAAATAGCGGGATTCCTTGCCTCCTCGTTCGCCTACGGCCGGGTCGGGCTCTTTTCGGCTGTGGTCGAAAAACTTCTCGGGGTCATGGGCAAAAGCCCTTATGCCTTTATGCTCGGTTTCGATGTGACCGAACACCGCAAATTGTTTGCAGGCATAAAGTACCGCTTCAACGAACACGACGACGTGCTCTGCCTGCTATATCTACTGCACACGCTGCTTAGGGATTATGCATCAATCGAGAAGGCCTTCAAATCATATTACCGGGCGGAAGATCGGGACATCGGAAGTGCGCTCGCAGGGCTTATGAATACGTTCCTGAGGACAGACACCTCTGCTGTTTACGGAAAGGACTTGAAACCCTATGGGCTGCGCCAATTTTTCCCTTCGCCGGAGAACGGCAGCGCCTGCAAGAGGGCGAACCTCTTTCTCCGCTGGATGATCAGGGACAGGGACATCGATTTCGGGATATGGAACAGCATCCCGAAGAACAAGCTGATCATTCCTCTCGATACACATATCGCGAGGATTTCCCGCTGCCTCGGGCTTACGCGCCGCAAGTCCCAGGACTGGAAAATGGCCGTGGAGGTCACCCGGTCGCTTATGAAATTCGATCCCGAAGATCCCCTGAAATATGATTTCGCCCTCTGCCATCATGGGATTTCGGGGATGTGCAAGGGAAAGAAGGAAACAGAGACCTGCGAAGGATGCGTGTTAAGACAGAGCTGAAATAAAATTGATGCTGCACTCAAAAGGCAGCCATTCCTCATTACCGCTTACTCTTTCTCTCTCCGGATATCCGCGCCGAGCTTCAGGAGTTTTTCCTCGATCCGTTGATATCCCCTATCGAGGTGGTATATTCGGTGGATCGTCGAAGCGCCTTCGGCCGCAAGGGCCGCGACAATGAGCGAGGCACTCGCCCTCAGGTCAGTGGCCATGAGCGGCGCCCCCTTGAGTTTCGGGACCCCGCGGACCGTCGCCATCCCGCCTTCGATGATGATGTCGGCCCCCATTCTTCTGAGTTCCGCCACATGCATGAACCTGTTTTCGAATATGCTCTCGGAGATTACGCTCGTGCCTTCAGCGACGCACATCATCGCCATCAACTGGGCCTGCATGTCGGTCGGAAACCCGGGATACGGCATGGTCTTGGCGTTAACAGACGCCGGCCTCTCCGGTCCGGTCACCCTGACACCGGTCTTGAGTGGGCGGATCTTCATGCCGGTGTCCTTCAGTTTATTGATCACTGCGTCGAGATGCTGGAGGTTGCATCTTTTGATCGTTATCTCGCCGCCCGTAATCCCTGCGGCGGCCATGAAGGTACCGGTCTCTATCCTGTCAGGGATGACTTCGTGCCTGAGCGGCCTCAGGCGCGAAACCCCCTCTATCTCGATGATGCTCTCCCCCGCGCCGGCAATCCTCGCTCCCATGGACTTCAGCGCATCTGCAAGGTCCACCACCTCGGGCTCCCGGGCCGCGTTCTCGATCACAGTCCTGCCTTCCGCAAGGACAGCCGCCATCATGATGTTCTCGGTCCCGGTCACCGTCGGGATATCGAAATTGATCTGCGCGCCCCTCAGTTTCTTAGCCTTTAAGAAGACATAGCCGGCTTCGAGCTTGATCGATGCCCCCATCTTCTCGAATCCCATCAAATGGAGGTTTATCGGACGCGCGCCGATAGCGCATCCACCGGGCAGAGAGACCTTTGCCTTCCCGAGCCGCGCAAGGAGCGGACCGAGCACAAGGACCGACGCCCGCATGGTGCTGACAAGCTCGTAAGGAGCTTCGTAATTCTTCACCTTGCTGCAGTCGAGCAGGGCGGTATTGTTTTCCAGGTGGAATCCCGCGCCGAGATTGGCTATAAGCCTTCCCATGGTCGATACGTCCCTCAAATGCGGTACGTTGCCGATCCGGTGTTCTCCCTGCGCCAGGAGCGACGCCGCCATGACCGGCAGCGCAGCGTTCTTCGAGCCCCCGATCTCGACCGTCCCTTTCAGTTTTTTTCCGCCAGTGATGACAAGCTTGTCCAACTGATCTCTCCGATAAGTTTTATGTTATTGTACCCGAAACCATACTATTTATTACACACATGTGCGGTGATGATTGAGCCTGCGGAACGACCTCCGTCCGGTCCATAAATTGCCCGCCGGCGGCGCTCTGCGGTCGCCACGCACTCAGCGGATATGGTATATTCGAACAGGATGAGAGAGTTCATAGTCTATCAGGATAACGACGGGCAATGGATAGCGGAATGTCAGGAGATGCCGGGCTACCGGGCAAAAGCCGGGTCGAAGGAAGAAGCCATCGAGAAGATGAAAGCCGCCCTTCTCGTCTTTTTCCCGTGTAAATGTGAAGACTGAACCGGCAGCAACTCGCGGACGGACGGTAGCGGATTAGTTCTCCTGCTGATAAAAAAGGGACCGGATCCTGTGACATCCTGATGGATTTTATGCTATTACACCTTGAGATGGCCGATTGACTTTTTCTATGAAACCATTATGCTTTAGTAAAGGAGACGACAAAATGAAAAAGTTACTTTTTGGGACAATTCTTTTGGCGTTGGCGATTGCCGTTCCTATTCCCGCTATGGCGGGAGTGAATATAAGTATTGGAATTTCTCTGCCGCCACCCATCGTATTTCAGGCACCTCCGGATGTGATAGTGTTGCCTGATACGCCCGATGTGTACGTTGTTCCCGGTATAGATATAGACCTGTTTTTCTGGAACGGTTCGTGGTGGCGCCTCTGGGAAGGCCGTTGGTACCGCTCTCATTATTATGACCGGGGGTGGGCTTATTATAACTATGTGCCAAGGTTTTATTTTGATGTGGACCCGGGGTGGAGAAGATACTACAGAGACCATGACTGGGACGGACACCGGTGGAACTATGAACGGGTTCCCTACTCACGACTTCGCCAGAACTGGAGGAAGTGGCATAATGATCGACACTGGGAAAGGCAGGGATACTGGGGCGTGCAAGGCTATCGGCCCCGGCCGCAACAACAGAGACTGGAACTAAGGCATCAGAGGCAACAGCAATATCAACAGAGGCCTGAGGTTCAGCGTCATCAGCAACAGATGCGGGAGCGGCAAAGGCAACCTCAGGTTCGGCAGCCCAAGGGCCAACAACAAAGACAATATCAACAAAGACAGCCCCAGGTTCGGCAACCTCAGAAACAGCAGCAACCCCAGCAGCAGCGTTCTCAACCCCGGGGCCAGCAACAACACCAAAAGGAGTCTCAACACCAAAAGTCTCAAGGGCAACCGGAACGAGGAGATGCAGAACATAGACGCTAAGAAGGTGGACTGAACAGCAGGGGAAGGGGAGATGGACCTAGGATGCATTACCCTTCTGTGTATATTTTTTCTCTTGCACCCCTCCCCTGAATCTTTTTTACACCTATCTTAAGTTATTGTCAATGCTTTTTTGATGCAGCAGGCTGTGGATGTTCCCGGCTGGCTCATAGGAACGCCCCCAGTTCAGAGAGGATATCACCGCCAGATCGAGAAAGCACTGCTCGCCTTTTCTCCTGTGCGAGGAGTAAACCGGAGTAGTTCGTCGGCACAAGGAGTTGAAAAATTGCTAATGCCCCGCAAAATAAAGATTTTTCCCCTAGCTCCGAACTGAATTTCTTGGGCTAATTGCCTCTGCCGCGAGGTATAATGAAATTAAAGAGGATAGCTTTCATCCTCTTTGGATGCCCGTGGGGGACAGAAGTCCGGTGGCTGACATCCCCTGAAAAACGGTACAAAGAGTTGAAAGGGAAAGGAGAAAAGACATGAAAGCAAATGATTTATTTGAAGACGCCAAACGTCTTTTCGTCGAAGGAAAGTTAAGAGACAGTATTTGGGCCTTCACAAGGGCCGCTGATGCCGGCTATGACCAAGAGATCTCCTATCTGAGCCGTGGGGCCGCCTATCTTAAGCTGCGCGATGCCGACGAGGCCATTAGGGACTTCAGCTACGTCATCACTTTGGACCGGGAAAATGCTCGCGCATACTACTATAGGGGAATGGCGCACGCTCAGAAAAAGGACTTTGCAGGTGCGGCTGAAGATTTTACGAAGGCGGTAGAACTGAAGCCCGACGAGGGCGCGTTTCTTTTCGCACGAGGGGCCTCCTACATGGAGTTAGGGAAAAACGATGAGGCCGGCGAGGACTTCAGGAATGCGACGAACTATCTGGAGGCGACGGTGCAGGGCTACGCCGACACGATCGGCGACAGGACGCACCTCCATAAGATCCTCGCGATCCTCGAAGGCGAGAGGAGGCGCGAAATGCTGGCCCTGGATGAGTCGGAATACGAGGCTATCAAGGCGATGCTTGAGGAGGCGGTGGAAGCTGAAGTGTAGCCGGACCTGGCGTTAGATAGAGAACCTGGGCAGATGTGCTAAAAACGCCATCACATCTGCCCAAGACAGAATATGTCAGTCATATAACTGAAATGTGAAAAGCAGATTATCAGAGTTCTGCCTTCAGTATCCTGTCGATGCCCGCATAGTCTTTATTGACGGAAATGTCCCTGAAGCCGGATTTCTGCGCGATCTCCTTGACCGCAGCCGCTTGTCCGAACCCCAGCTCGCAGAGGACTGCCCCCCCGGGTCTGAGATGTCCGGCAGCATCCGCAAAGATTTTCCGGTAGAAGTCGAGCCCGTCCGTCCCCCCATCAAGCGCCTCCAGAGGCTCCCAGTCCTTTATCTCCCGCTGGAGCCTGGGGATGTCCGCTGAAATAATGTACGGAGGGTTCGAGACGATAAGATCAAAGAGCGCGCTGCCCAGTATCGGCGCAAACAAAGATCCCTCAAGGAAGCTCACGTTTTCAATCTCATTCACCTCGGCATTTTTTTTTGCGAAACGGAGCGCAGCCCTCGAAACATCAGTGCCGCACACATCCGCATCCGGCGTAGCTTTCGCAATAGCCAGGGCAATACAGCCGGTCCCGCTGCAGAGATCGAGGATACGAAGGGCCGGAATCGTTGACCGTTGACGGCTTGAGGACTTTGGACTTTGAACTTTGAACTTCGAACTTTGAACTGTTCTTATCGCCTCTTCAGCGAGGAGTTCGGTCTCTGGCCTAGGGATGAGGACTCCTTTACCGACGTATATGGTGAGGCCGAGAAAATCAACATGACCGACGATATACTGAAGCGGCTCACCCTTAGCCCTCCTCCTTATAAGCCGGCGAATTTTCGAAAGAAGTTCCTTCGTGATTTCGGGGTTTTCCATGTACGCGGCAAGCCTGTCGGCTCCGGCAGCATCGAAAGTCAGGATTTCGGCGTCGGCAAAGGCGTCCTCGATGCCCGCCTCTTCGAGATATTCGGTAGACGATTTTAACGCGTCAAGCAATCGCATATCTTACTTTGCCCTGATGTTTCATCACCGCCGGACAATAACGCCGAAAAAGTCTTGTAATGACGACATGATTTCATTTGTCTTCCACGTGCCGCAGTTGTGACGTCGGGTATCTTTCAGAAAAAGGCTGGCTGGCCTCCTGATAGGTCTGTAAGGTGTCGCTACAAGCCATTTTTCAGCGTCACTGTCCGGCATTGTAAGATTTGTTTGCCAACGTTTACTGCTGCATAACAGAGGCTGACATGACAAAAAAACATAAAAGCTGCTTTCTTAAAAGGCCTTCCTTCTCGGCGATTCGTTTACAGTTCTTTCAGCCTTTCAGCGTTGAAATACGTGATAAGATTGTCCAGGATTTCATCGAGGGCCCCTTCGAGAATCTGCTCGAGCTTATGCAGCGTCAGGCCAGTGCGGTGGTCCGTAACCCGGTTTTGCGGATAATTATACGTCCTAATCCTTTCGGACCTGTCCCCCGAACCGACCTGGGATTTCCTCTGCTGCGCCCGCTCTTTCTCCTTCTCCTCCATCTCGATTTCATAAAGCCTCGCCCTCAGGACCTTCATAGCCTTGTCCTTGTTCTTGGTCTGGGAGCGCTCGTCCTGGCACTGGACAGTAAGACCCGTAGGCACGTGCACAATCCTCACGGCTGAGTAAGTAGTATTGACGCTCTGGCCTCCTGCCCCGGACGAACAGAAGGTATCAATCCTTAAGTCTTTCGCATCGATTTTGATATCCACGTCCTCCGCTTCGGGAAGCACCGCGACCGTCGCCGCGGAAGTATGTATCCTTCCGGAGGCCTCGGTCGAGGGGACGCGCTGGACCCTGTGTACGCCGCTTTCATATTTCAGCCTGCTGTAAGCGCCCTTGCCCTGGATCGAGGCGACCACCTCTTTAATCCCCCCAAGACCGGTGGCGTTCATGTTGATAATTTCGATCTTCCATCTTTTTGACTCAGCGTATTTCGTATACATACGAAGCAGGCTCGCAGCAAAGAGCGCCGCCTCCTCGCCGCCGGTGCCCGCCCTGATCTCGAGTATCACGTTTTTCCGGTCCCGCGGGTCGACGGGCAGGAGCATGAACTTCAGTTCGTCCTCGATCGTGAGCCTTTTTTTCTTCAGCTCCTCCAGCTCGGCCTGGGCAAGTTCCCTTATATCCCCGTCTCCGCCGCTGAGAAGCCCTTCGGTGTCCTCCAGGTCGGACAGGAGTTTTTTATACTCCTTGATCTTCTGCGCGATCTGCTGGAGTTCGGCGTGCTCCTTTGAATATTTCTGGAATTCCGACGGGACCGAAAGGACCTTCGGATCGCCGAGCTTTCCAGTCAGTTCGTCGTATTTCTTCTCTATATCGAGCAGCTTATCAAACATGTTCTTCCTCTAATTTCAGCACTTCCCGAAGCGCACTGATCGCCACTTCGAGCTGAGCGTCGTCGGGCTCCCGCGTGGTCAGCCGCTGAAGGAGCAGCCCCGGCTGGATCATCAGGTTCATGATGCTGTTATCTTTCATCTTCGCAGAGAGCCTCAGCAGTTCGAAGGAAGAGCCTGCGATAAGCGGGATAAGCACGATCCTGGAGAAGAACTTATAGAGGAACTGCCAGTCCTGCGGGATGAACGAAAAGACGAGGATACTGACGACCATCACGATCATAAGAAAACTCGTTCCGCAGCGCGGATGCAGCGGGCTGTACTGCCTCGCGTTCTCGACGGTCAATTCCTTCCCCTCTTCGTAGGCGTGGATGACCTTGTGTTCGGCGCCATGGTACATAAAGATCCTGGCCATCTCCTTCCATATCCCTATCAGGACGACGTAAAGCAAAAAGATGAGCACCCTGACAATCCCGTCCGTGAGATTGAAAAGCAGGGAGTGCTTCGAAATGCCGTGGAAAACCAGTCCCAGGAGCTTCGTTGCATACAGGGGGAGAAGGATAAAAAGGCCTATGCCGAGGACGACCGAAACCATGATCGTCAGGGCGATCGACAACTTGCTAAGCGGCTTTTCGGCCTCTTCGTTGTACGCCTTTCCAGCCGAAAACTCTATCGCCTTGATGCCGAGCGCAAGAGCCTGAAAGAGCGCGATAACCCCCCTCATCACGGGAAGCTTGAGAAAGCGCGGGATCGGCCTGAGCCTTTCCCTCCTGAGGTGGATCGTGCCGCCCTGGTCGCGCACCGCGACCGTCCAGTTCCCCGGGGACTTCATCATGACCCCTTCGATTACCGCCTGTCCGCCGATATTCTTCAATTCCGTTACCTCTGAAAGGTTATCCAGTTGCGTGACTCCTCCGGGCAGAAAAAAACAGGAAACCGCGAAGGTTTCCTGTCCGTTTCATGCCGCTCTGCCTATCTACTTTTTTGCGTATTTCTTTTTGAACTTCTCCACCCTGCCCTCTGCGTCCACAATCTTCTGTTTGCCCGTAAAGAAAGGATGACACTTCGAACAGATGTCAAGATGGATCTCCGACCTCGTCGATCTCGTAGTAAAGGTCTCGCCGCATGCGCAGCTGACATTCACGTCTTTGTATTCCGGATGGATTCCTGCCTTCAATTTCTTCCTCCTGAAATTAGATATATGATTTTACAGGATTTCGGCCTCTTTTGGCAACTCTTTCGCGCCGATATCCCCGCACTGCCTCAGCGCCCTATGCCCGACGACGCAGACCGTATTTCTGCCCTTCTTCTTTGAATTGTACAATGCGGCATCGGCCCGCCTTATGAGCGCATCGTGCCCGGCGTCCCGTTCATGCATCTGCAGCCCGGTAACACCCAGGCTTACCGACATCATGACCGACTTCCCGTTGATGGTCTGGAAGCCCGTGTTTTCGACCGCATGTCTGAGCCTCTCGGCAAACTCCTCGGCGCCCTTTGCCGAGGTTCCGGGCAGTACGATCATAAATTCGTCGCCGCCGTATCGGCCGACGACGTCCGACTTCCGCAGGCAGCACTTTAGTATCTCTGAGATGATACGGAGCGCCCTGTCGCCCTCGGCATGGCCGAAGGAGTCGTTGATCTCTTTGAAGCGGTCTAGGTCGCACAATATTAGGGACAACTCCGTCCCGTACCTCTGAGCCCTTTCTATTTCGTATTCCAGCCTGGCGATCAGCGCCCGTCTGTTGAGCAAACCGGTGAGCACATCGGTGTTCGACAGCAATTCGAGCTTTTCTATGAGGCGCTGTCTCTCCTCCTCCGCCTTCTTCCTCCCCGTAATGTCTCTCGTATACTCGATTACATGCGAAACACCCCCGTCATCTGCAAGGATCGGATAGGTGTAAATCTCCACCCAGACCTCGGTGCCGTCCGGAAAGCTGAGGCGCTTGTCCTTCGCGCAGGGATCGGCCGATTCGAGCGTCTTTTTTACCACACAATCGTCACAGACAGAGGATCTTCGCCATAAGACCTCGTAGCATATCCTGCCGACAAGGTCCTTCACCGCCTTGTTCCTCATCTGCGCGTACGCCTCGTTCACCCTGATTATCCTGAATTCACAGTCGACAATGCTGAAGGGGTCTTTGATGCTGTCGAAGATGGTACTGAGAAACCTTTCGGACTTCCCGGGTTCTTCTCTGTCGGCACAAACTTTCGCAGGCCGGCCGGAGACATTCTTGTTCTTCCGCCGGTCCCCCGAACGGTCCGCTGGAGTTCTTTTCATTTTGTCTCGCGCACTTCTTCCTGCGAACATGGCGTTTAAACCTTTCCCATTATAACAAAACAGCATAAAAAGGGACTACTTGCTTCCGCCTCAGACCATTGATTCTTTTGCCGCCCCGTTTTAGACTTGTATATGGATCAGGTCGAATCCAACCTCAGAGAAACAGTCATGTACCTCTCCGGCGTCATCGGCGAAAGGAGCTACCGGCAGACGGAGAACCTCGTTCGTTCGGCCGAATATATCGAACAGAGGTTCTCTTCATACGGATACGGACCGAAGAGGCAGACGTTCACCTACGGAGGGAACGCATACTATAACGTCTTCGCCGAGGTGAGGGGCACCGGCCCCCCCCGCGACGGCCTCCTCCTCGTCGGCGCACACTACGATACGGTTGCGGGTTCGCCCGGCGCCGACGACAACGCAAGCGGGGTTGCAGGACTGCTCGAACTTGCCCGGCTTGCCTCGGAAAAGCCCCTGAAACGGACGGTCCGTTTCGTGGCATTCAGTCTTGAAGAACCGCCGGTATTCATGACAAGCCGCATGGGGAGCCACGTCCACGCAAAGGGCCTCAGGGATGAGGGAGCGGTCTTGTTCGGGATGATCTCACTCGAGATGCTCGGCTACTACCGGAGCGAAAAGGGGTCCCAGTTGTATCCGTCTTCTCTCTTCAGGCTCTTTTACCCGGACCGGGGAGACTTCATTTCTTTCGTCGGAAACCTGTCTTCACGGGCGTTTACCATTGCAGTCACAAAGGCCTTCAGGGAGTGCTGCGCAATGCCTGTCGAATCGCTGAATGCCCCCTCCCTGATACCCGGCGTCGATTTTTCGGACCACCGGAGTTTCTGGAAATTCGGCTATCCGGCGTTCATGGTCACCGATACCGCCTTCTATCGGAACCCGAACTACCACTCATCGGGAGATACCCCGGAGACACTCGATTACAAAAAGATGGCCGAATTGATAACAGGGCTTTATAAGGCGCTCGCAGGTCTCTGAGGCGGCGAACCCCGCAGCTCTTTCATGGTATAATCCGGCATGCGGTTCATCGCGGACCTCCATATCCATTCTCGATACTCGAGAGCAACAAGCAAGGACATGTCGCCCGAAGGCATCTGGCGCTCGGCGCAGCTGAAAGGCATCTCGGTAATAGGCACCGGGGACTTTACCCATCCCGGATGGCTCGGCGAACTCCGCGAAAAGACCGAAAACGCCGGCAACGGGCTCTTTTGCCTGAAAAAAGAGTTCCATGCCGATGTGCCGGCTTCCTGCAGAGCAGGTGTCCACTTTCTCCTTTCGGCCGAGATAAGCTGCATCTATCGTAAATACGGAAAGACACGTAAGATACATTGCCTCCTCTTTGTGCCGGACTTCTCCGACGCCGAACGCATCAACTCCGCACTTTCGAAGATAGGGAACCTCTCGGCGGACGGAAGGCCGATCCTGGGGCTCGACGCGAAGGACCTGCTGGCGATCGCCCTCGACGCGTCTCCTTCGGGCATTCTCGTGCCGGCCCACGCCTGGACTCCCCATTTCTCGGTCTTCGGCGCCGCCTCGGGCTTCGACGCGCTTGAGGAGTGTTTCGAGGACCTGACACAACATATCTATGCGATAGAGACCGGCCTGTCGTCCGACCCTCTCATGAACAGACGGCTTTCGCGGCTCGACGACATCATGCTCATCTCGAACTCGGACGCCCATTCACCTGCAAAAATCGGCCGCGAGGCGAATATCTTCGACACGGAGATCTCCTTCGACTCAGTGATGAATTCCGTCAAGAGCGGAGAGGGCTTCGCAGGTACGATAGAGTTCTTCCCGGAGGAAGGGAAATACCACTACGACGGCCATAGGGCATGCGATGTCTGCCTGCCGCCCGCAGAGACCATAACGCGCAATGGCCTCTGTCCGGTATGCGGCAAGCGGCTCACCATCGGCGTCATGCACAGAGTAGAAGAACTGGCGGACAGGAAAGAGGGCTTCCGGCCGAAGGGTGCCCCTTCTTTTCATTCGCTGATCCCGCTGCTCGAGATTGTCGCAGAGACGCGGAAGGTCGGCGTCAACAGCAAGGCCGTACAGAACGAGTATCTCACGCTGATCAATAATCTCGGGAATGAGTTCTCTATTTTGATGGACCTGCCGCCTGAGACGATCGTTCGGGCCGGTTTTCCCCTCTTGGCCGACGCCATCGGCAGGATGCGTGCGGGAGATGTCTCGATCTCCCCCGGATACGACGGGGTATACGGAAAGATAAGGGTCTTCGGGAAGGCGGAAAAGAAAGAGATCAGGGGCCAGGGGATGCCTTACTGATCTTCTTGCAGACTTTCTCATCAAACCGGGCGAAAAAATCGGGGTTACTGTCGTCAATGAAGGTGAACGCCCAGCGCCAGTAAAGGAAGAGCCTCCCTCTACCAGAGACAAAGATAGTCTGCTACTTGTCAGCAATCAGCAAAGTCTATTCTAACCGTATCCACTCATCATAGTCTCTATCATAAAAATCAGGAAACGTGTGGATTCCGTTTACCTGAAGCCAGCAACAACCGCGGAAGGACACCCCGACAGCAAAGACATTCGGTCCTTTTACATCGACCTCGATCCAATCCTCGGCATCACCCGGCTGGAAGTTGTCGCAGACATCCAGCCGCTTCCCCGCAATAATTTCAACGATTATAGCATATATTCAACGCATTTAGTCATTTGCAATTATTCAACACTTACATTATAATGCTATTAAAATTATATTTCAGTTACATCGGAGAGCAAATGGATTTGCAGAGCTTTAATCCCTGGTGGAAGGCCGGAAAGGTATCCCCGGAGTTTACCGGCAGAAAAAGAAAGATATTTGATGAGATCGTCAGGTATGTGGACAAGCGTCAGATAGTGCTGTTTACCGGGTTAAGAAGGGTCGGCAAGACGACCCTCATGTACCAGATCATCGATGAGCTTCTCAGAAAAGACGTGAATCCCTATAGCATCATGTATTTCTCATTCGATGAGATGAGATACGATCTGGAGGAGCTTATCAAACAATACGAGACAGATGTGCTCCGGGAGGATATCTCAAAAAAGAAAGTCTATATATTCCTGGATGAGATACAGAAACTTGAGGGGTGGCCCTCAAAGGTGAAACTTCTCTACGATGCGAACCCAAAGTTGAAGCTCTTTCTGACAGGTTCGGCACAGATAACCATGTGGCAGGGCACAAGGGAAAGCCTGGCTGGAAGGTTCTTTGACTTTATGACCAAGCCCCTGGACTTTGAGGAGTACCTTGAGTTCAAAGAAGTCGGGATAGACAAAAGCAGGGAGAAGATCTTCGAGAAGGACCTGAAGAGGCATATGTCTGTGTTCCTGAAAACAGGCGGTTTCATCGAGGCCCTCGATATGGACGAGCCTGTGCTGAGGAAATACCTGAAAGAGAGCCTCCTTGAGAGGGTCATCTTTGTGGATATTCCGCAAACCTTTAAGCTCGACCTGCCAGATCTCCTTATGAAGCTGCTGACTATCACTGCTTCACGTCCGGGCTTTTATCTGGACTACAAAAACCTGAGCAATGACCTGAACGTTGACCAAAGGACTATTGCGAATTACATCTCCTATCTTGAATATGCATTGTTCCTGCAGAAGCTTTACAATTATTCCAGCAATCTCCTTACCAGCGAGAAGAAGGTAAAAAGGCTCTATCCCTGCAACACGGCCTTCACACTCGCGCTGAACCCTCAGGCCGATCTGCCGTCGGTTCTGGAGCAGTTCTTTGTAAACAGCCTTGATGCGAAGTTCTTTCTGAAAACCCCGCAGAAAGAGGAGATCGACATTATCCATGCCCATGACAAGGTTGTACTTCCTGTTGAGATAAAGATCAAGGAGAAGATTGGAAAGGACGACATCAAGACACTCTTCAAATTCCTTGAGAAGAACAGGCTCAACAAGGCATTGCTTGTCACCCTCGATACTGAGACGAAGTTCGAGAGGGAGGGCCTTTTGATCGAGGCAGTCCCTTATTGGAAATACTGGAGTATAAAAGAGAGGACGCGCTAAGCAGGTGGCGCGTCCGGAAACCGTGCACTCCCTTGAAAAGCTTGGCGGTCCCAACGGGAGTCGAACCCGTGTTTTAGCCTTGAGAGGGCCACGTCCTAGGCCACTAGACGATGGGACCATAAAAGGCAGTAAGTAGTAGAGAGCTATGAGTAAATAGTTAAAATGCCGGAACGACGCCAGATAGCTATTTACTATTCACTACTTACTGTTCACTGTTTCAATGGCTGGGGAGAGAGGATTCGAACCCCTATAAGCAGATCCAGAGTCTGCCGTCCTGCCATTGGACGACTCCCCAAGCGCAATCCGGAAATATAATTAAACCACAAAACAGGCTTCCTTGTAAACCTTGCAGCCGCCCAAATAAGCACAACAAAGAAGGCGGATATAGTGAAAAAAGTCCATAACCAGCGGCCCCTCATGTCCCACCATGTGTGGCCGGCGATCACGCGTACATCGGCCTGACATTTCGCCTTTCGGAGCTGTTTCAAGGTCCTGGCAGAAGGGGATTCACGGCTGCTTCCTCTCCCTATGTTCGAAAAGCGTCTTCACCTCATCCATCAGATCGTTGATGTCTTTGAACTGGTGATAGACCGATGCGAACCTTACATATGCTACCTTATCGAGTTGCCTGAGTTCGGCCATGATCTGTTCGCCTATCCATGTGCTGCGGATTTCTTTGACGCCGAGACCGGCGAGTTTTTTTTCGATGGAATCGACGATGGAGTCGAGTCTGTCCGTCTCTATAGGTCTTTTCTTGCAGGCGATAAGGAGTCCGTTTCTTATCTTGCCGGTGTCGAACGGTTCCCTTCTGCCGTCCTTCTTCACAACCATGGGGACTAGGTCTTCGACCCTCTCGTAGGAAGTGAACCGTTTGCCGCATCTCAGGCATTCCCTTCTGCGGCGGATTGCGTTGCCTTCCCTGCTCGTCCTTGAGTCTATTACTTTGTCTTCAAGGTTCTCGCAGAAAGGACATTTCATGGCAACAAAGTGACGGTGCCGGCAAACAGCGGCTGGAAAGATAGTTTACCCGATGCCGGAAAATGTCGTATCAATCTGTTCTTATAAGCCATGGTCTTATACTAACACAAGACCTTTCCGGGGTTTCCCCGGTTCTTGTACCACGTCAGGGTCTTTTATCGGTACATGGGGAAGCGATCACACAGCGCTCTCGCACGCCTGGCAATGGCCGCGATCGCTTCAGGCTCCTTGCTGTTATTGATGACCTCGGAAATAATCCCGGAGATCTCCTCCATCTCGGCCGTGCCCATGCCGCGCGTGGTGACGCTTGGAGTTCCGAGCCTGATGCCGCTCGTCACTGCAGGGGGACGCCGGTCATAGGGGATGGCGTTTTTGTTCACCGTGATGCCGGCCTTGTCCAGTGCCTGCTCCGCATCTTTCCCGGTGATGCCCTTGCGGGTAAGGTCTACCAGCATTAGGTGGTTATCGGTGCCGCCCGAGATGATCTCGAAGCCTTCCCTGACAAGCCCGGCCGCAAGCGTCTTAGCATTATCGATGACCGCCTTCTGGTAAACCCGGAAATCCTCGGTCATCGCCTCCTTGAGCGCCACTGCTTTGGCGGCGATGACATGGACGAGCGGCCCGCCCTGTATCCCGGGGAATATCATCTTGTCCACGGCCTTCGCAAATTCGGCCTTGCACATGATCATCCCCCCCCGGGGGCCCCTCAGGGTCTTGTGCGTCGTCGTAGTAACGAAATCTGCAAAGGGCACCGGAGAAGGGTGCAGCCCGACGGCAACGAGACCGGCGATATGCGCAATGTCGGCCATGAGATAGGCGCCTATCTCTTTTGCGATCTCGGAGAAGACCTTGAAATTTATTATCCTTGAATAGGCGGAGGCGCCGACGACGATCATCTGCGGTCTGTGGGCGCGTGCAAGGCCCCGGATTTCATCATAGTCGATAAGCCCGTCTTTGTTCACCCCATACGGCACATTTTGATACAGGGCCCCCGAAAAATTCACGGATGCGCCGTGGGAGAGATGGCCCCCGTGGCTGAGGTTCATGCCGAGGATCTTGTCCCCCGGCTTCAGTACCGCGAAATAGACCGCCATATTAGCCTGAGAGCCGGAATGGGGCTGTACGTTGACGTGTTCTGCGCCGAAGATCTCCTTAGCCCTCCCGACGGCAAGAGTTTCGACGATGTCCGCAAACTCACAGCCGCCGTAATACCTCCTGCCGGGATAGCCCTCGGCGTATTTATTGGTGAAGATCGAGCCCTGCGCTTCCAGGACGGCCCTGCTTACGTAGTTCTCAGAAGCGATAAGGACTATCTTTTCGTGCTCCCTGCACCGTTCCCGCTCGATCGCATCATAGACCTGCGGGTCGACAATCCTGAGATCATCATTTTCCATCTGTCTTTAAATCTTCCTCTATCTTTCTGATCTTGTTCAGCCTTCTTATATGTCTGTCGCCTTCAAACGGCGTTGTCATCCAGGTCTTTACGATCTCATAGGCAAGGTCTTTCCCTATTACCCTGCCTCCCATGACCAGCACATTCGCATCGTTATGGAGCCGGCTCATCTTGGCCGAGAAAAGGTCGTTACAGAGCGCGGCCCTGACGTTAGGAAACTTATTGGCGACCATCGACATGCCGAGGCCGGTCCCGCAGATGAGAATGCCCCTTTCGACCTTTCCGGAGGAAACAAGCACGGAGACTTTCTCTCCAAAATCCGGGTAATCGACGGACTGTGTGCCGTTTGTGCCGCAGTCGACAAATTCAATATTGAGACTCTTCAGGAGGTCGATTATCTCTTCCTTTAACCCGAATCCGGCATGGTCACAACCCACGGCAATTTTCACCCGCGCAAACCTTCCTGAATCCCGTATCCCGACTTACATTAAACCCGGGGAAATGATATTTATCAAGCATATTATCTTATCCGAGGGAATATTTCCAAGTCAAGAAAGGGTTATTATCCAAGGAGAAGCAGCCGCTAATGCGGCTGGCGATGAAGCCGCCACCCACTGCATGTGAGAGAGTCGCACGGATGCATCTTTAGGCATGCTTCTTCTTAGGTCAGAAGCAAGCCCGACATAAGTAAAGATGGCCATTCCGGTAAAGAGCGTAAATGCCATGTCTGCCCTTGACATATTCCCTGATTATGTCCTGATGTTTTTCAAGGGCATCGAGAGAAATATTTTCGAGGTGTTCACAGACCAGTTGGCCTTTATGGGATTTCATATTCTCGCTCCGTTTATCGCGTTAGTAATAGACGAAAAATCACCGTCGGTCGGCATCACAAATAGGCAGCGGCCGCCGCTTCGCGATTCCCATACCTTTCCGACGGCGCGCTTTTCTTCCGAGTCGGCAGTATCATAACGGTCTTTCCCCTTGTATTCCACCGCCAGGGCGCGACCATCGCGCAGCATGCAGACGAAGTCAGGGTAAAACCAATCAGTAGATGTTTGCAGACGAAATGACGTGGCCTTCTTAGAAAGATTTCGCGCCCAAAACTCCACCTCCGGCAGCCCATCGATAAGCTGAGCGCATTTAAATTCTTCGGTAAGCTCCCTGTTGCCTGTGAACTCCCTCAATTCCCCCGGCTTCGGCCCGAAATAATGTTTCTTGAACTGGAAGCCGCCTTCATAAAGCCAGCTCGGCTCATATGCCATCGTCTTGAAGTTTATTGTCCGCTCATCGCTCACGGCAAGCATCGAGTCCGGCAGCAGAAAAGCCTGAAAAGCCGCCCTGCGCTCGCTGTAGCGATGTTCCCGGATGCGGCTTTCAATCTCATCGCGAAGTCTGAAGCGGTCAAGCGCAAGCAGACTGACATCGGTGATTCCGTGCTTCGTCATGAGCCCTCTCACAACCTTTCGCAGAAACTCGGCTGACTCGCCTGCCGTGATATCCCGATGCTCAATATTGGCGTCAAGCCAGGCGACAAGGCCGCCAACCGTCCAGTCATCTGAGCCGCCGAGGGCCAGGACCTGCTGATGCAACGCGCCCACAAAATCATTATCCTCAGTTTCCGACACCACGCTGGTTTCAATCTTGCCGGTATCGGCCACATCCACAATTCCGGAATATCCTGTTGGTCTCTTCAACGGATTATAATCGGGGGACAGGGAAGCGTCTTTAGCGCTAAGCTTCCACGGATGTTCTATCAGAAACGTGCCTTCAAACTCAAAAAGCGAACCGTCCTCACGCACGCAGAGAAGCGGGACGAAGAAATCCAGCTGAAGTTCGTAGGGTGAAGGCATGCGGGTCTTTCCTGTGCCGCCAAATGCCTTCTCGGCCTCGCACACGAGCATAACGGCCTCTTCCACTTTGGCCTTGGCCTCCGGGGTCTTCACGCAACTCGTAAGTTTATCAGTCTCTCCGGCGTCGAGTGGAACCAATACGGTGATCTCGCTTTTTTGGGAGTCGATTCTCGCCTTTCCGCCAAGCGCCGCCTCCTGAACTCTTGCAACTGCGGCGTCTATCTCATCCGGGGGCAGCTGGACCGTTTTCGGCTGTACGCCGAGAGGCAGGATGCCCTGCGGCACAGGGATGATGATCCGTTCGGCCTCAGCAGCAGTAAAGCCGTTGCTTTCAAGCGCCTCCTGCAATTCGGTAAGCACTTCAGAAATGGATTCAGAGACCGAAAAAACAAAGGCGCAATTAAGATCCGGATGCCGCTTCTCCTCGGCCCCCGGGAGCCGGAGGATGCGGCCGACAATCTGCTCGATGGCCGTTGCAGAGCGCGTCTCTTTAAGACTGCAAAGCACATAGGCGAAAGGGCAATCCCATCCCTCGCGCAGTTTTTCGACGGTGATGATAAACCGCACCGGACATTTCGGCGAGGCGATATCATCTACTTTTTTCAGCTCTTCGAGTTTGCCGGTCGAGATCTTTATCTCTTCCTTTGTGATGCCGTAGTCGCTAGCAAGACTGTCCCGCAAAGGCTCGCATTTATCCACGCGCTCAGCCTGAAGCAGAAGTATAGGACGGAGATATTCACCCGTATCCTGCCCTTCTGCGATAGCAATCCTCTCAAGATCGGCGCGGAGTGCGATCGCCTCGGAAAACAACTGCTCGCGCTGGCTAGGATGCCGTGGCGCGGGAAAGCCGCAGCGCCTCTTCGATGGTCACGACTTCCACCGCGCCACAGGCAAGTTCAAGCGCCCGTCTATAGAAATGCCTTGGGTCGCGAAGGGCCTCAGCAGTTTGGTCAAGAATGGTATTGCCCGGCACCAGCCAGAGCACAACCGCGCGGTCTGCGCGAAGAAGTGATTTCATCGCGATGCCCGCCGCATGACACGCAAGCAAAGTCTTGCCCCCGCCTGTCGGTACGCGCAGGCATACGTAAGGCATGCCGGGTTTCAGTCCCGCAGAATAAACAGGGATGTATGGTGTTGGAACCTGGTTGTTCTGAAGCTTCACCGACTGGAAAGCCGCTTCGGGTCTGCCGTCTTTCGAGCATTGGCGGAAGAACGATTGAAGAGAATCCAGGACCCTTTCCTGATAGTCCTTGAGAGGTTTCACTTGTCCTCCCTGTGAAACCCGATACGCCGCTTCGGAGTCTCAGGCGGCGGCTGAAGCAGGGGCTGCAGTTTTTGCCAGATAATCTTCAAGGCCTGGTCGTGATTCAGCAGGGTCTTGTCGATCTCTGCCAGCCGCTTGAGAATCGCAGCATTGGCGGCAAGCTGTTCACGCATGTGAACGAAGGCCCGGACCACATAGACGCTCATTGACACTGCCTGGGGGCTGTTCAGCACAGTAGCCGCCATAATAGCGCCGTGCTCGGAAAAAACCCAAGGGAGTTTTCGCCGTCCCCCATGAAATGAAGCGGTCTCAATTTGCGACCGGTTCATTTCGCTTGGATCGTCTCCGGCTCCTGACAGACTTGATGTCGCAATGTGCGACTTCAAGTCCGCCCATTCTTTGGCAGTCAATTGAAAAGCAAAATCCACCGGAAAGCGCTCTGCATTGCGCTTCACCTGTTCATTCAGCCGCTTGGTTGGAACTCCATAGATTGAGGCAAGGTCGGCATCCAGGATCACCTTATGTCCGCGCGCCGACAATATCACGGCCTCTATTGGCTGTTTTGTCTTCATGACACCTTGACCTCATAGGGAGTTTGCCTCACGATGACGCGCTCGGCATGCAGCCGGTCGCGGCCGAGCAGACAGCCAGCGCAATAAACGACCTTCGGCCCTCGACGATCAGATTGCCGTCTCCGGGCTCGCCGCAGGAAAGGTCGGGCACGTCTTTAAGCAGGTGAAAAGGGACCTGCAGGTGGTGGTTGACTACCGCTTCTTTTCCTATCCAGTTCAGCGTCGGCATATTCGGTCAATACGAAGAAGAAATATTTATCCCCTTTATTAACTGCCTCGCAATAGTATGCACATAACCATCAAAAAAACCCTCCTAACCTCCCTTTACCAAAGGGAGGATACCTCTCTTTTCCGCCTCGGCGGATCAGCCGGGGCTGAGGCAGAGAGGCCTGCCTGCCGGCAGGCAGGGGCGAGGGGAGCTTTTACGGCTGGAAGTGCATTCAATTAATGAGACACTTTTATAATTCTCTCAATTTCCCCATTCCGCTTTCCATCGCAGATGATTGTAGCACACCGGCGCGGAACGCTGAAAGAGCTGCGCCCTTTGTCATTCTGACTGATTGGGGAGGCGAGACATTCCCTTTCGGCCCCTGGAACGATCTCGACAGATGTCTTTTCGCGTATAATAATGTCTGGAAAGCATTCTCAGATAAGGAAGAAAAATGGTCTTTAACGTACTAAAAACTGACGGCAGCGCCCGAAAAGGGGTCATTGAGACCAAAAGGGGCATCATCAATACCCCCGCGTTCATGCCGGTGGGTACTCTTGGGACGGTGAAGGCGATGTCTCCCGACGAGATGAAAGATATCGGCGCAGAGATCATCCTCGGAAATACCTACCACCTTTATCTGAGGCCCGGCATCGACGTGGTTGCGAAGCTCGGAGGACTCCATGGGTTTATGCGCTGGGACAGACCCCTGCTTACCGACAGCGGCGGTTTTCAGGTCTTCAGTCTCGCGGCCCTGAGGGACATCGGGGAGAAAGGCGTCTCCTTCAGATCACACATCGACGGCTCTCCCCACTTCATCGGGCCGAAGGAGGCGATGAAGATCCAGAGGGGCCTGGGGTCCGACATCGCAATGACCTTCGACGAGTGCATCCCCTATCCCTCGACATACGAGTATGCGCTGAGGTCGGTAGAGTTGACGACGGCATGGGCAAAACACTGCAGGGAACTCCAAAACGAAGGCCAGGCGCTGTTCGGCATCATCCAGGGCGGCATGTTCAGGGACCTGAGAAAGAAGAGTGCGGAAGAGATCCTCGGGATAGGATTTGACGGCTATGCAGTGGGCGGGGTAAGCGTCGGCGAGCCGAAAGAGGAGATGCACACGGTCATCTGCTATACCGCGCCTCTTCTGCCCGTTGAAAGGCCGAGATATCTCATGGGTATCGGTGACCTCGGGGATATGCTGAAGGCGGTGGAAGCGGGTTTTGATATGTTCGATTGCGTTATGCCGACGCGAAACGCGAGAAACGGGACGCTCTTTACGAGCGCCGGGAGGATCAGCATAAAAAGGGAGGAGTTCAAGTACGACGAAGGTCCGCTCGATCCGGGCTGCGCATGCTACACCTGCAGGAATTATTCGCGGGGATATTTACGGCATCTCTTCCTTTCCCGGGAAATCCTTTCGATGAGGCTGAACACATATCACAATCTATACTTTTATCTCGACTTCTTCAGAAAGATGAGAAAGGCGATTGAGGAAGAGACGTTCGCGAATTTCAAGGCCCGCTGGGAGCCGGTGTTCGATATGCCCGATGCGGAAGGCGGGACTGTATAAAATGGGGGCGGGACTATTGAAATGTATATAGTCAGATTCACAGACCGTGAACCGGATATGAAAGGCGACTGGGAAGGGCCTGTCTGGAAGCGCGCCAAAACGCTTGAGATTTCCCACTTCCGTCCCGAAGGCAGCAACCACCGGCCGAAGACCGTCGCGAAACTGCTCTACGCCAGACGGGGCATCGCAGGCATCTTTCACGTTGAAGACAGGTATGTCCGATGTGTGCACACGAACTACCTGGACCCGGTGTATAAAGACAGCTGCGTCGGCTTCGCCTTCAGGCCGGGGCCTTACCGCGAGCATTTCAATTTCCAGTTCAACTGCGGCGGAACGCTTCGGGCAAGTTTCATCTCGAATCCCGATAATACGAGGGACAGGATCAAAGTGGTTATGCCGCTCTCAAGGAGGGACGGGGCCGCCATCCATGTCTATCATTCACTCCCGACAGTTGTCGATCCGGAAATTGCCGGGCCTACGGAGTGGATACTGGAGTTCTTCATCCCGTTTTCGCTAATCGAAAAGTTTGTCTGCACTCCTGGAAACATCCCGGGCAATGAATGGAGGGTAAACCTCTACAAGTGCGGCGACGGGACTTCCCATCCCCACTGGGCTTCATGGGTGCCGCTCCCGTCAAGAAATATCCACCTGCCGGAATCCTTCGGGAAAATACGATTCGAGTAGGCGATGAGCAGTAACGGCACGCGACTCCGCCTGTTTGTGAGGAATACGCCCCCGGCCGGACATATTTACCAGTCTTCATTTCTTATGGTATTCTTCTCTATTATAGAATTGTTGTGTACTGGCACCTCATACGCTTATGGCCTTTACCGGAGAGTTAGAACAACTACACATAGTTGATATCATTCAACTGCTCAATACGACGAGGAAGTCCGGCACTTTTTCCGTCAGGGGAAAGAAGGGGGAAAGCCGGATCATCTTTAGTAACGGGTATATTGTCGGCGCAAGCCATCTCAGCAACAAAGTCCGCATCGGCACCGTCCTGGTAAAGATGAAGGCCATCACCGTCAAAGACCTAACGCAGGCGCTGGAAGTCCAGAAAAAAGCCGGTAAGCGCCGCAAGCCCCTGATCAACACGCTCATCGAACTCGGCAGATTAGGCCGCGAAGATGCATCGAGAGGCCTCAAAAAGCTTATCGAGATCACCCTCGTCGAATTGATCGGCTGGAAGACGGGGACGTTCACCCTTGATTCGGACGCGGTCTCGGTCTCTCCGGAATGCAGCTACCCCCTCAGCGCGATGGAGCAGGAAATAAGTCTCGACGCACAAATGCTGCTGATGGACGCCCTTCGTGTTTACGACGAAAGGGAACGGGACCGCCAGGCCGGGAAAACTGTATCACCCGATGAGGAACTGTTCGCGGACGTGGCTCCGCCGGAAACTCCGGCCGAAAAAAAACTCGTGCAGCCGGTCATTACCGCCGATGACCTCGGACTGGGCGACCTTGAGCACCTCGAGCGGAAGATGCCCCAGTTCGTCCCGGAAGACGAAGTTTTCGATCCGGTCGAGATTCATCGTCAGAAGATAAAGGAGACCCTGAGCGGTTTTCCGGAGGGAGATCAGGAGGCTTTTGTCCTTTTCCTCGAGAAATCCTCGGCAAGCAGAAGAGGCAGCGAGGGAACGCTGGGAAAGGAGGAACTGACAAATGGAATCGTCCTGTTCAGCGAGGATGAATTCATTACCCATTCTGTGATGACGATCTGCAAGGCAGACGGCGTCCTTGTCTTTGCCACAGACGGTGAGGAGGAACTCCTCCGCATCATGGAGCAATGCGGCAAAATCGGGGTCCTGCCCGTCCTGGTCTTCGATGATCCGGGAACATCGAAAAGGATCCTCTCCCGGGAAAAGATAGTCGGCCTGCGCCGGCGGGTTCAGGAACGATATCCACAGGTTCCCGTCATCCAGGCGGCTTTGTTTCCGGATTACGACTTTCTGCTCCAGTCCTATCGTGAGGGCGCACGGGCGGTCTTCCCGAAACCCTTACGGGAAGAGGGGAAGGCAACATTCATCGGGGATGCGATTACATTTCTTGAGGTTTTCAGGTCCTATGTGACCCGTTTTTTCCTGGAGCAGAAAGTCCCGGCAGCGGGAGACGATCGGTTAAGAAGGTTCAAAGAGAACGTACTTGCGCTAAGGGACCGTTATGCGGCAGACCCTTCACTCGTCCTTCTTCAATATGCAGCCGACGTGTGTGAGCGGGCTATAACGTTTGTTGTTCGCCAGTCAGAACTCGCGGGGGAAAGGGCCGTCGGTGTGTTTGCAGAGAAGGACGAGGGTCCGACTGCAGTCACGCGCCTGAAGGTCCCTCTGGCGACGCCTTCGGTCTTCAGTGACGCGCTCGAAAAAGGGAAAGTCTTTTACGGTGAGAGGGAGGATGATATTCTCAAAAAACATCTCTTCGACGCCATTGGAGCGCCCCTTTCACCGGCGATAATCCTTGTGCCGGTAAAAAGTCGCGGGAAGGTCGTGATGCTCACCTATGGAGACTTCGGGACAAAAGAGGCTTCTCCCGTGCCGGCAGACCTCCTGGAGATTCTGGCGAGCCAGGCCGGAATGGCACTGGAAAATGCATTTTATCACAAGCAGATCGACAAGGGGTCCTGAATGAGCCCCGGGCACCGATACAGACCGATATTCCACGCAAGGGGGAAACTATTATGGACATAGCCACCTTTACACAAATTCTTGAAATCGCATTTGAAAAAAGGGTCTCCGATATCCATTTCGAGGTAGACAACCCCCCGCTCTTCAGGGCGCGCGGACACCTGATCCACTCGAAGCTCAGCAACCTGACGCCGCAGGACACAGAGTTTGTAGCGGCCGTTGTCATGGAACAGCACGGCCGGAAGATGCCCGACGAACTGAAAGAATTCGACACCTCATATACATTGCCGAATGTGGGACGTTTCCGGGTGAGCATCTTCCGCCAGCGGGGCAATATCGGGCTCGTAATGCGGGTCATTCCCCATCATATCGGTACATTCGAGGAGCTGAACCTCCCGCCCGCACTGGGCAATATAGCGAAGGCAGCCAACGGCCTGATCCTCGTCTGCGGACCCACGGGCAACGGGAAATCCACGACCATCGCATCGATTATCCGGTATATCAACGACAATTTCAAATATAACGTAATCACGATTGAAGACCCGATCGAATATATTTTCCATGCAAATAAAAGCTGCATCATCCAGAGGGAAGTGGGCATCGACACCGACAGTTTCGGGGGGGCTCTGAAGGCCGCGATGCGGATGGACCCCGACGTGATCATGGTCGGAGAAATGCGAGATCTCGAAACGATCGACGCCTGCGTCAAGGCCGCAGAAACCGGACACCTCGTTCTGTCGACCCTTCATACACACAATGCGGCCTCAACCATCAACCGTATAGTGGGGTACTTCCCCCCCCAGGCCCAGGAGAATATCCGTCACAGGCTCGCGGAGATACTAGTTGCCACGGTTTCTCTGCGGCTTGTGCGCGGTAAAAGCGGCGAAGTCGTCGTGCCGGCCCTGGAGTTAATGTATGCTACCTCCACTATAAAGGCGTGTATCCGGGACGGTCATCTCGATGAGATCGAGTCGCATATAGAAAAAGGGGGCGACGAATATAAGATGCAGACGCTCGACCAGCACCTTATCCAGCTCTGCAGGCAGGACGCCATTACCCTCGATGAGGCGAAGAGGACTTCACGCTCGTCCGATCTGGAACGGAAGCTGATCTATTATTAGCCGGCGATTGAGAACGCTTCAGGCAACGTCCGCCTCTTCGTACAGCGGCGACAGGCTCGTATAGAAGGGGATTCCCTCGCGGTTCGAGTATTCGTAAACACCTGCGGCTACCATCCCTGCCGCGACCCCCGCGACAGCGCCCAGAAGCCCGCCTTTCGCAGGATTTTTCCGGTCCGCAAGAATCCCGATCGCCCCACCCGCCACCGCAGCCACACCAAGCCATATCCCATAGTCAGTTTTATTCATATGATCTTTCAACCCTGTAAATCGCCTTTTTATAATACCATGAGCGCCGGGAAGCGGACAAAGGGTAAAGGCCGGGGATTTTCAGACTTCCCGATATCCCTTCTCCAGGTCCCCAAGCACCGTTTCTTCCACCATCCTGCAGATCTCTGCCGCTGTCTTCCCCTCAGACTCCCTCCGCGCTACCGGGCTGTGAATACTGACTTTTACGCGGATACTCTGCCGCCGGCTGACCTTTGCCGCATTTTCCCTCAGGGACTGCGGTGCATGCCATGCGATCTCCGCGTCCTCTTCGTAGTTAAGCGTCACCGGCAAAAGTGTAATCCCGGGGTTGAGATCCATTACCTTGAAGATGCCCCTGCTGAAGGGCAGCCGCTCGGAAATACGCCCGGTCGTTCCCTGTGGGAAAACAGCAATTATCCGGTCACGGCAACAGTTCGCAACCGTCTTAAGCACCCTGATTCTCTCTTTTCGGCCGGTCCGCTCAAAGAAGATGACCCCCATGAGCCACGCGATTTGGCCGATGATCGGATAATATTTCACCTCCGCCTTGCTCACGAAGGCGGTACCGAACAGGTTGGAGAGGACGAAGATATCCAGGAAACTGGTGTGATTCGAAATGATGAGAAGCCCTTTCCTCTTTTTCTTGAAGGCCCGGAAGTGCTTCACCCGCTCGATCCTCACCCGGTAAATGAGAAGGCAGATTTTTGAATAGAACTGAACGAGTCTCGGCCCGATACGCAGCCGCCAGGGATACAGAACCAGGAGAATGAGGAAATAGAAAGGCGCAAGGGTAACGGTAACAATCAGGAGTTGTGCTGTCTTAAAGAAAAACATATCCCATACGATAGCATGGAAGCGGCAAAGCGCGGAAGTGCCGCCGCAAAAAGCAGCCGGCTTCCATATTTTTTGTTCGGTGCCGTATGACCTTTGTCATAGCCTCCACACCGGACCTGTGGGATAATTAATCAGGTATAATAAAGGAGGTTCATATGGAAATTCTGGTTCTGAATAAGCTGATGAAATTCTCCCCCGACAGGATCGGCAGGGAGATGCTTTCGGATAAACCCGAGATGAGGATCGCCCTCATGTGTCTTGAGCCGGGGCAGGAACTCACGCCTCACAAGGCCCCTCTTCGTCTTATGATGTACGTGGTCGAAGGGAAAGGGAGTTTCACGGTGGGAGACGAAACAGTCGAGGCCGCCGAAAAGACCTGTATCCTATGTGATCCGATGACCCCTCATGGCTTCAAGGCCGACAAGGGAAGCCGTCTGGTGGTAATGGCGGTAGTGACGCCGGTAGAGTAGGCGGCAGGAACTCCCGTCGATCAGTTTTCCGCATGGTGCAACAAGAGGACCGTCCTGCTCAAATGTTTCTATGCGAGTAAAAAAATATTATTCCATAAGGAGGTAACGAATGTTTTTGGTCAACGTGAATTTTGACTGCTGCACGGGATGCGGTGAATGCGTGAACATCTGCCCGGTCGGCGTCTACCAGATGGGAGAAAACGGCAAGACCGACCCCTATCAGGCAGGCGAATGCGTCGGCTGCATGAGCTGCGTAGAAGTCTGTCCCGACAAGTGCATAGAAGTCAGAGAGATGTAACCTTTCCGATGCAGGGCGGGTAGTAATCCCCGCCCCGCCCTGACCGCCTTCCCCTTCCCCTTACTCTGGATATCGTTTATAATACTACCGGTCTCAAAAGGCAGGCACATAATTGTCAGAAAAATCCCTCCTAACCTCCCTTTGCTAAAGGGAGGGATTACCCCTCTTTTCCGCCCCGGCGGATCAGCCGGGGCTGAGGCAAAGAGGCCTGCCTGCCGGTAGGCAGGGGCAAAGGGAGATTTTCCGGTTAGAATGTGCATTCAATTATGAGATACCTAATAAGTATCGATCCCATCTGAAAGGAAGCTGCAAAGATGAAAGAGCGTCTCATCAAGCTTTTGATCGATAAGGCCTTCAAATACAGCGAGGAGCCGGTCTTCAAGCTCGTCTCCGGACGGATGAGCAATTACTACTTCAACTGCAAGGCGGTCACCCTCCACCCCGAGGGCATGCACCTCATCGGCAATCTCATCTACGACATGATCAGAGATTCCGGCGCCAGGGGCATAGGCGGACTTACCCTCGGGGCGGACCCGATCGCGGACGCGGTGGCTTACACATCATATCTGAAAGGCAATCCGGTAGAGGCCTTCGTGGTCAGGAAGTCAGCCAAGTCGCACGGCACCATGCAGTGGATAGAGGGAAACGTTCAAAAAGGTGACAGGGTAGTAATAGTGGACGATGTCATCACCACCGGCAAATCGACCATCGAGGCGATCAATAAGTCGAAGGAGGCCGGCCTGGATATCGTAAAGGTTATCGCCCTTGTCGACCGCCAGGAAGGCGGAAGGGAAAACATCGAAACACTCGGGTTCAACGTGGAACCGGTCGTCACGCGGGAAGAGGTGATGAAAGTCTACAGGGCTACGGACGGCCGAGATATTTTTCGCTGAATTCGCGGACTGCCTTTCTTTTATTCCCGAGGGACTCAACAAAGGGATCTGCCCGTTCGAACCCCATGTATTCGGCGGCGTCCCTCACTTTTTCTTCGTCTCTCCTGAGGATGCTGTCACCCCTCAGCCTCAGGAAACTTTCGAGGCCCCGATAAAAGATGTAGGCATCTTCCATCAGCGCCGCTTCATCCTGCCTTACTACACCCGCCCGCCGGAGCCTGCCGAGGGCACCGACCGTTCCCTGTACGAGAAGCCCGCCGTGACTGCCGCAGTGGACGAGCTGAAGGTATTGCACGGCGAATTCGATCTCCTCTATGCCGCCGGGGCCGAGCTTGATGTCATAGCCATGCTGTTCCTTCGCCAGTTCCCTCATGATCCTCTCTCTCATCAGGAGTATATCGAAGGCGGGAATCTCCTTCCCCCTCGATATCAGGGTTTCCCTTGCCATATTGATAAAGGCAAGACCCGTCTTTACGCTGCCGGCTACCGGCCTCGCCTTGAGCAGGGCCTGAAATTCCCAGAAGGCCGCTGCCCTCGCGTAGTATTTCCTGAAGCTCTCCAGTGAAGAGACAAGCGGTCCCTTCGCCCCTTCCGGCCGGAGCCTCGTATCAACGCGGTAGGCCACACCTTCCTTAGTGTACGAAACAAGCATTCTCAGGAACTTTTCCGCTGCTTTCGTAACGCTCAGCTCCGGATCGCCGGAGGAGACGAATATGACATCGAGGTCCGAACCGAAAGTGATCTCCCGGCCGCCGAGTTTCCCGAAGCCAATAACCGACAGGTCCCCCGGCCATTCTCCGATGCAGCCGGACGAGAATGACAGTATCGCCTCCGCGGCCTTGCTCAGCCCCCTCGTCGCCCCGTCCACACCGACCTTCTTCCGGAGGAAGAGGAGTCCCAGTCTTATCTCCTCGGCCTGCTTGACGAGCCGTATCGCGTCATTGACCGACCGCCCCCCCGCAACAGTGCTTCTGATCTCTTCTTTCAGCACTTGCAGACTCTTCCACAGCCTTTCTCCCCAGCCGATCATCTCGAGATACTGCGGCCTGCCGAGAAGCATCTTCGTAAGATACTCGGACTGCGCAAAGACATATGTCAGCATATCGACAAGGCCTTTGTCCCTTATGAATATCTCGAGATAAGACTCGTTCGCGCTGAGGAGGTTCGCGAATGACTGGAGATGATTCAACGCGGTGTCGGGCGAGCTGCCTTTCAGTGCCGAGTCGACGAATTGAGGGAGCACCTCGCCCAAAAGCCTCCTTCCTCTCAGGGTCTGGAAGGTGAAGGTGCTGTCCTTGATCGCCTTGATGTTTCGTATCGCCTTGTCAATATCCTTCAGCCCTCTCCCCGAGAGGTATTCCCTGAGTTCCGCGTCGGACATCTCCTCGTCAAAAAAAGTGCCCCCTGCGGCGTCCTCCTCTTTAGGTCCCGTGAAGAGGGAATCATATATCCCCCTTACCCTCGCCCGCCTGGCTTCAAGGTCAGAGATAAACGTTTCCCCGTCCCGGGAACCCATCTTCCTGCCGAGCGCCTCCAGTTCCGGGCCGGTCGCGGGCACCGTGTGGGTCTGCAGGTTGTTCAACTGCTGGAGCCGGTGCTCGAGCGTCCTCAGGTACCGGTAATTCTCTGAGAGCAGAGAATAATCTTCCTGGCCGATGAGCGCCTTCTGGAGAAGCCTGTGCAGGACCTTCAGCGTGCTTCGCTCCCTTAGAAGCGGTTCCCTCCCGCCGTATATGAGCTGTAGTGCCTGAGCAAAAAATTCGATTTCGCGTATCCCTCCATAACCTCTCTTGATGTCTCCCCTCTTGAAGGTGGAGTCTATTCTCCGTTTCAGGCCGCGTATCTCGTCTATCGCGGAATAGTCGAGGTACTTCCGGTAGACAAAGGGTTTTATCATCTCGACAAAGCCGCGGCCCAATCCCGCATCGCCGGCAACGGGTCTCGCCCGGAGCAGCATGGCACGCTCCCATGCCCGCCCCCATGACTCGTAGTACATCTCATATCCCCTCAAGGCAAGCGCGATATCGCCCCGCTGTCCCTCCGGCCTCAGTCTCAGATCGACCCTGTAGGCAAAACCGTTTTCCGTATTGAGCGAGAGAAAACGGGTAAGGGTCTCTCCGATCTTGCAGTAATATTCGTGGTTGCTGAACCGATGCGCGGTGATGCCCTGGCTGGTAGTCACGCCGGACGTCTCCCCCGCCTCCGTGCCGTAAACAAAGATGAGGTCGACGTCCGAGCTGAAATTAAGTTCTTCGCCCCCCAACTTGCCGAGGGCGATGACCGAAAAGGCATCATTTGCCGGACTGCCGTAGGTCTCGCTAACCGCCGCTCGCACGACCGACAACGACTTATCGAGCACCACGTCGGCAAGCCCGCTCAGTTCGAGCATGACGTCCACCAGATCTGTCTTCCTGAGTATGTCGCGGAGAGTGATACGCAGGGTCTCCCGCATCTTGAAATCCCGGACAACCGCCATGCACCGGACAAGGTCGTAGCGGCGAGAAACTGCCTCGTGTTCTCCATACAAGGCCGCCCGGAGGTTTTCGGAGAGGGTCTCTCTGTCCTGGGGAGTTTCGATGTTCTGAAGGGTCTCAAATAAGATGTCCGGATTCGAAATGCAGTAATTCGCCAGGAACTGACTGAAACTGAAGAGCAGGGACACGTCCCTGATATTCGCCCGGAGTTCATCGACCCTCGAAGGGTTCTCGGCAAAAAAGGACCCGAGGTTTTTCAGTGTCCTTTCAGGGTCGGGCGTCTCGCCTGCCGCGTCTCTAAATAGCTTTTCCGTCATCAATACCCATAATACACGATTAGGGCCGACTGCGGACAGATTCATGCCATATTATTAACCCGGCAATTAAATATCGTCATGCCCGAGTTCCTTTGTCGGGCATCCAGGGTCTCTGTTCTTTCTGGATTCCCGCCTAAAGACTGCGGGAATGACGGCCTAAATACACACACTTTATGCAACGTTAGGCTCTGCTTAGACAGGCATAATGTTCAAAAAGAAGGGACGACAACGTAAGGAGCAAATTGCGACATTATAAAGTTTTTTGGGAGCATGTCTCTGCATCAGTTGGCAATTTTGGTTACTTTGAATTGTGTGGTAAGAATTACCGCCTCTCTGTTTCCCATAGCCTGGGGTCTATCGAGTCCCTGATGCCTTCACCGAGAAGGTTGTAGCCGAGCACGGTGACCAGGATAGCGAGGCCGGGGAAGACCGACAGCCACCAGGCCAGCTCTATGTAATCTTTACCGAGAGAGAGAATATTGCCCCAGCTGGGAGTCGGAGGCTGCACGCCTATCCCAAGAAAGCTCAGCGCGGATTCGACAAGGACCGCGCCGGCAACGCCGAGGACGGCGGAGACGAGGACCGGCGCCATGCTGTTGATCATGACATGACTGAAGATGATCCGGACGTCGCTCGCCCCGATCGCTCTGGCCGCAAGGACGAACTCCCGTTCCTTCAGCGACAGGAATTCGGCCCGAACAAGCCTCGCGACGCCCATCCATGCCGTAAGGCCGATCACGATCATGATGTTCCATATGCTCGATCCTACAAAGGCGATCACCGCGAGGATGAGGAAAAAGGTCGGGATCGAGAGCATTATATCGATGAACCTCATGATTACCCTGTCGGTCCATCCCCCGTAATAGCCGGCCAACGCGCCGAGAAGCATCCCTATGGCGGTCGCGATTCCGATCGCGACAAACCCCACCGCCAGCGAGATGCGGGCACCCCAGATCATCCTGCTCATCACGTCCCTGCCGAGGTCGTCGGTCCCCAGGGGATGTTGAAGACCGGGAGGCATAAGCACATTGTGCCTGTCGATCGCGTCGGGATTGTACGGGGACAGCAGAGGCGCAAACACGGCGACAAAAAAGAGTGCAAGCACAATGACCCCTCCCGCGACCGCAAGGCCGTTTCGCTTGAACCGTTTCCAGAAAAGGTTCCTCAGTGTCTGCTTACCCATCTACTTTGCCCTTATTCTCGGGTCCGCAAACATGTACCCCAGGTCCGCCAGAAGATTTCCGAAGAGCGTCAAAAACGCCCCGATCGTGAGGATTCCCATGACCGTAGGGTAGTCCCTCGTCATCACGCTCATATAAAAGAGCTGGCCCATTCCCGGGATCCCGAAGATATTTTCGAAGATCACGCTCCCTCCAACCAGACCGCCGACGCTCAACCCCGCGAGGGTAATAATCGGCAGGAGCGCATTTCTGAATGCATGCCGGTAAATGACCAGCCGCTCCGGAAGGCCCTTTGCCCTTGCCACCGTGACAAAGTCCTGTCTGACGACTTCGAGCATGCTGGACCGCATGAACCTCGAATCGGCAGCAAGCCCGGTAAATGCCGAGACGAAGATCGGCAGGAGAAGATGTTTCGTAAGGTCCCAGACCTTGCCCCAAAACGGGAGGGAGGCATAGCCCATCGACTTGAGCTGGGAAATGGGGAGCCAGTGGAGCTCGACCCCGAAGAGGATCATCAGAAGGAGCGCCAGCCAGAACGTCGGCATCGCAAAACCGATAAATACGGTCGTCGTGGCGATCTTGTCCCAGAGTGAATTCTGGTGCGTAGCCGAGAAGATGCCGAGCGGCAGGGCGACGAGCAGAATGACGACCATCGACAGGAGATTGATCATGAACGTGACGAAGAGCCTCCGTTCGATGAGGGGCTTCCGGCTGTCCCAGATCTTCTCGATCACCGGCCGGTGGTCCGACGAAAAAGACTCGCCGAAATCGAACCGGGCGATCTTCTTCAGCCAGAGGCCGTACTGCACGATAACGGGCTTGTCCAGATGGTAGAGCTTCTCGAGCCTCTCCCTCGCCTCCGGCGTAATCTTCGGGTTGAGTTCGGTGAATATGTCGGTCGGCTTGCCCGGCGCCAGATGGATGATAAAGAAGGAGATAAGGGTGATCCCGAACAACGTCGGGATGATCTCGAGAAGCCTTTTAAAGAGATACGCGAGCATCAGGGCTCCAGGTGGTGCCGCTGCAGCTGCTTCGGCACGTACCATTTAGGGAGGTTATAGGTGATGCCTATCGGCGAAGGTTTTATTCCCTTGAACCGGGCATGCACTATCGGCGTTGCGTCGGGCACATAGAGAAAGATATAGGGCAGGTCCTCGGCGAGTATCTCCTGGATCCTGAAATAGGCCTTTTTCCTCTCTTCGATGTTATACGTCCGGCGCCCTTTTTCGAGAAGCGCGTCGACCTCGGGATTGCTGTAGCTGACGAAGTTGAACTCCTTCTCCTTCGTCTTCTTAGAGTCCCAGATGTCGAACTGGTCGGGGTCGGGGCTTATCTGCCAGCCGAGGATGACCGCCTCGAAACGCCTCTTGTCGATAAACTCGTTCACGAAGGTGGACCATTCGAGCACCTTGATATCCACCTTGATTCCTATCCTGGCCAGCTTCCACTGGATGATCGTCGCGGTATTCATCCTGAGCGTGTTCCCCATGTTCGTCAGGATCGTGAACCGGAAGGGCCTGCCGTCTTTGTCGAGGATCCCATCGCCGTCGGTGTCTTTCCATCCAGCCTCTTTCAGCAGCTGCCTCGCCTTTTCAGGATTATACGGATACTTTTTTACATTAGGGTTATAAGGCCAGGTATCCGGCACGTACGGGCCTGTAGCAGGGCTGCCGAGCCCGAAGAGGACGACGTCGATAATTTCGCTTTTGTCGATGGCATAGGCGATCGCCTGGCGCACGCGCCTGTCCTTGAAGAATGGGTGCTTTAGGTTGAAACCCATGTAGGTATAAACGAATTGGGGATAACGGAATTTTTGGAAGTTGTTCCTGAAGTATGCGCTTTCGGTCTGTTTGGTGTACTGGATGGGGGTCAGGTCCATCATGTCCACTCCCCCGGTCTGGAGCTCGAGGAACATGGTCGCGCGGTCGGGGATCACCCGGTAGACGAAGCGGTCTATATACGGCCTGCCCTCGAAGTAGTCATGATTGGAATCGAGTATCAGTTCCTGACCCGGGACCCAGTTAGTAAGCTTGTACGGTCCCATCCCGATGGGGTCCCTGCCGAATTCGCTCTTCGTGAGGTCTTTGCCTTCAAGGAGATGCTTCGGGAGCACCACAAGGTTTCCCCATGAGGCAAGCGCAGGGGCGAAGGGTTTTCCGTACGTGACCCTGAATGTGTATTTGTCGAGGACCTCAGCCTGCTTCACCTGAAGGAAGTCCTCGTTGTAAGCGGTGGGCGTCTTCTTGTTGATGATCGTTTCGAATCCGAACATCACGTCGTCAGCCGTAAACTCGACCCCGTCGGTCCACCGCACCCCTTTCTTCAGATGGAAAGTGATGACCAGCCCGTCCTTCGAGACGTCCCAGGATTCTGCAAGGTCTCCGATAATGCTCAGGTCGGTATCGTACTTTACAAGCCCGTTGAAGATGAGACCTGCGACGTCCTGTGAAGCCGCATCACCGGAGAGCATCGGGATGAGGATAGTCGGCTCGCCTATCGAGCCGTCAATCAGCGCGTCACCGTAAGCAGGGGGCCCGCTTATCTTGGTCAGCGGTTCCTGCCCGACCGCCTCATTCCTGCCCTTGCAGCCGGGGACGAAAACCACAAGCACGAAAAGCGCAAATAGGGAGAAAGCTTTTTTCATCTTTTGTTAAGATACCTTCAAACGCCTTTTTTTGCAATGCGGGTCACCTGCTACCGATAACTCCTGAGATATTTCCCGGTATATGACTTTTTCGACTTCACGATCTGGGCAGGGGTCCCCTCGAAGATAATCCTGCCTCCTTCTTCCCCTCCCTCAGGGCCGAGATCCACGATGCGGTCTGCCGCCCTTATCACATCGAGGTTATGCTCTATCACAAGGACAGTATTCCCGCTATCGACCAGCCTGTCGAGCACGTCGAGAAGTGCCTGCACATCGGCGAAATGAAGTCCTACCGTCGGCTCATCGAGGATATAAAGGAGCCCGCGCACCCTCGCCGATCCCATTTCGGCGCATATCTTGAGCCTCTGTGCCTCGCCGCCCGACAACGTGGTCGCGGGTTGCCCCAACCTCAGGTACCCGAGCCCGGTATCGACCATAAGCCCCAACTGCGCCCTGATCTTCGGGCGGTCGAAAAAGAAGTCATAGGCCTCCTCAACGGTCATATTCAGGACATCGCTTATGTTTTTGTCTCTGTATCGTATCCGCAAGGCCTCAGGCCTGTACCGTTTCCCGTCGCACCTTTCGCACCTGACATACAGGTCCTCGAAGAAATACATCTCCATCAGTTCGTAACCTTCGCCCTTGCAGGTCTCGCATCTGCCCCCCGGCACGTTGAACGAGAAGAAGCCCGGGCTGTAACCATAGGCCCTCGCCTCCCGCTGCTCGGAGAAAAGCTTCCTGATCTGATCGAATATCTTAAGATAAGTGACGGGATTGGACCGGGGACTCCTGCCTATGGGCGACTGGTCGATCAGCTTCACTCCCTTCAGGTATGTGTCGCCTTCGAGCCTGTCGAAAGGAAGAGGGGGCTCGTTTTCGGTTTTGAATCTCTTCGACAATGCCCGGTAAAGCGTCCCGACCACCAGGCTGCTCTTGCCCGATCCGGAAACGCCGGACACCACAGTGAGGGTCTGCAGCGGCACATTGAGGTCCACACCCTTCAGATTGTTTCCCCTCGCGCCGGCCAGAGATAATGTCATTCCGGAGACCCTGGGCGTCTGTCTCGTCACTCCGACCTTTTCCGCACCTCTCATGTATCGCGCCGTCAGCGTGTCCGCCTTGAGAAATGCTTCTGCGGGACCTGAAAAAACAATCTCCCCTCCCCTATGCCCGCCTCCGGGGCCGAGTTCCACAATCCATTCAGCCGCCTCGATCACCCCTCTGTCGTGTTCGACCACGATCACGGTATTGCCGAGGTCCGCCAACTGCTTCATTATCCGGGCGATCCGTTCCGTGTCCCTCGCGTGAAGGCCGACGGTCGGTTCGTCAAGCACATAGAGCGTCCCTGTCAACAAGGACGCCAGTTGGTTCGATAGGTTGATCCTCTGATATTCGCCTCCTGAAAGCGTCTTGCCGTACCGGTCAAGCGTGAGATAGTTGAGCCCGACCTTCTCGAGGAACTGAAGCTTCATGGATATCTGTCTAAGCAGTTCCTTCGCGATATCTCTCTTGAAAGGCGACAGTTCTATCCCGGAAAAAAACTTTGCATTCTCCGACACTGACATCCGGCAGAGTTCGGCGATGTCTAGGCCGCCGATCTTATAGGAGAGCGCCTCCCTGGTCAGTCTTTTCCCGTCGCATTCGGGACAGGTGAAGCCCCTCCGGTACCTGCTCAGGAAGACCCTTACATGAAGTTTGTATCTTCTGCCCTCCATGTCCTCGAAGAAATCGTCGATACCGTAGAAACCGTCCCCCCCCTTGAATAAAAGTTTCTTCTCATCGGGAGTGAACTCCTCGTAAGGCTTGTTTATGTCGAGCCCGGCCTTTCTGCCCTTATCAAGGAGCTGTCTCCTCCACCACCGGTAGGCCGGCTTGTTCCAGGGATCTACGGCGCCCTTTGCGAGTGCAAGCGACTTGTCCGGTATGATCAGGTCCTCGTCATACAGCAGCGTGTTGCCGAAACCTTTACAGACGGGGCACGCGCCGACAGGATGGTTGAAGGAAAAGAGAAGGGCCGTCGGAAGCGGAAGCTCGATCCCACACTCTTCACAGGCGTTTTCTGCCGAAAAGGAAAGAACAAGGTGGGATGTGAGGTGTGAGGTGTGGGGTGGTTGTTCTTCTTTGCTCCTGACTCCTGATTCCTGACCCCTGACAATTATCACTTTTATTCTGCCCTGTCCCTCTTTCCAGGCCATCTCGACCGAGTCCCCCAGCCTCTGCGGATCTCTTATCACCAGTCTGTCGAGAACGATATCCAGTTCTTCATTGTTCCTCACGTCTTCCAGCTCTATTATCTCGCCATCGACCCAGACCCTGTGAAACCCCTGCCTCTTGAGCTCCCCGGCTGACTCCTTCGAGCTGAAAATGATCACCGCCTTCTGCCCCGAATAATTCTCAAGAAGCTCCGCGATTACCTGTGCGGGGTCCCACCGTCTGATCTCCTTCCCGCAGTTCGGGCAATGAGGGGTCGATATCTTTGAATAGAGCAGCCGGAAGAGTTCATAAAGCTCGGTCAGCGTCCCGACAGTTGAGCGCGACCCGCGCACGGGATTTTTCTGTTCGAGGGCGATCGCCGGCCTGATGTTGCGGATCGCATCCACATCGGGCCTGTCGAGTTTTTCGAGGAAGAGCCGGGCATAGGTTGAAAGGGACTCGATAAACCGCCACTGCCCCTCCGCAAAGATTGTGTCGAAGGCAAGGGAAGACTTGCCTGAGCCCGAGACACCGGTAATCGCGATGACTTTGTTGTGGGGTAGACTGAGGGTTATATTTCTGAGGTTGTTCTGCCTCGCGCCTTCAATAATAAGATCCTTTTGGGACATCTATTATTGTAGCACAGCAATATTGTCACAAATGAAGCGATAGGGACCACGCGACTAGATCCCTTCCCCTCCCCTGATTTCGGACTCTATTTTGGTTATCCTCTCCCGGGTCTTCCGGTCACTATCTCTTTTTAATGCGTATTGATATGCCTTGAGCGCATCTTCCTTTCTATTCATCGCATAAAATATTTCACCGAGAGAGCGCAAATAGCGGGGGTTCACTTGGTAGCGCATCGCAAGCGACGAGGCAGAAGCGATCATGGTATTGTAGACGACATCGTTCGATAATCCATACTTGTCGATAAGACCCCGGTTTTGAGGAGCACTTCTCACAAATATCAAGCTCAGCCGGTCGCAATAAACAGGGGCCCATTTATCGCTTTCCAGAAGCTTCAGCGTCAGCGGGAACAGATCCCCGTATATATCAAAAGGCGCCATCACCACCAAATTGACCTTATAATGGCGAAGCAGCATCTCCCACAGCGGTAGGCCCCCTGACGACAGATGGTTCTTCCCGCCGCCTTCGACATTCGTCGCCGAAACTATAACCTCATAATCTTTCATCGCCTTAATATTCAGCGCTCTCGTGTCGATGAAGTTCTGTTTCCAGGGATAAAGTCGCCAGGTCAGATAGCCTCCGTAACTACAGTCATTGAGCATGTTCCCTTCTATCCTGTTCGTCTCGATGAAGTCTGCAGCACCCTTGGGCACCGTTGCTCGCGTGGCAACCCCAAAACCAAATGTTGCATCCTTCATCATCCCCAGAACAAGAAGCAAAATTAACGCGGGCAAGACAAGCCCAATTCCCGATGCCCATTTTTTCAAAAATGAGTGAGCCCGGCGCGTCTTAATCAAACCTTGAGCCATAATGTCGACTTCTTTTGCCATCAACATCGTGAAGACGATTGCGTAAAAAATTAAAAGTCGGAGAGATCTCGCGCCCATAATCGCCATCCCCGAGAGGAGCATTACGTGATTCAGGTCAAGTTTCCTGTTCCGCGCAACAAAGATTATCGGAAAGGCACCCAATAGCACCACATAATTGTAAACTCTGTAGTCCAAGTAGCCCCAGATTTTATTCACGAGAAAATACAAGGGGGACTGCCATTCCTGAGTATTTTCGAACAATATCTTATAATTGGGGAAAAAGGAGACGATAAATGCGTCCCAGCCCGACGGATTGATTAACGAAGCAAGTACCGAAGCGACAGTCGCGATAAAAAAAATCTTTCTTTCCTTCTTCGTAAAGCTGCTCCTGTCCCGCAGCATCTTTATCCCCTCTCCAGTCATGTATACAATCAGAGTAATATCTCCGATGATAAACCCGCCGTGCATGTTGGCCCAAACAAGCATGACCGGCACTATCCATAGAATTTTTTTCCCACTGCCGTCCTTAAAGTCTTCAAGCAAAGACACGAGAAGCGCCATAAAGAAGAAAGAAAAAAGGACCGGCCGTTCGCCGCTGGCTGTAGAGAGAACGACAAACAGGAGAAAAACAAAGCTGACTGATATAGGGAAACTCGCGCCTGATCTGACCATCCGCCGGTAAGCGATGGCCAAGGTGAGAACAAGAAGAAGGGACCGCAGAACGATCATTCCCTCCGGGCCGGCACGATCAAAGACCTCGTAAAAAATGGGCTGCGAAAGCACGTATTGCCCCAGCACAAAATGTTCCCAACGAGGCAAGAGGTTCTTGTTCTCCGGGAGACCTGAAGTAAAGGAAAAAGGGTCCTTATCCGGCGGATGACCGTGAGAGACGATATATTTTCCTGTTGCTGCATGAAACCAGAAGTCATAGTCCCACAAGTCTATATTCAGGAAATAGATCAGAAAAGAAGAAAAAAGAAGAACAACGACCGCAAGCTTTATTGCTTTATGCGCCCTGGATCTTGCGCACGATAGCCTATCCTGTTCAGCAGAAACCACCGCTAGTCCCCCGCCATTATCATACGCAATCAGAAGTTCCTGTTGTTGTTGCAGTCGATAGCGAATGTCTCGTTAGGAACCCTTCCGCCCGTGTTCCCTTGCGCAAATGCGACGAAACAAGGAGGGGCACCTGCAGCGACATTCGCAACGGTAGGCGGATTAGTCGCAGTGTCTGAAATGCTCTGACCATTCACCGTCCAATAGCTGAAATTAAGGTCGCTTCCAGGTCTGAAGCCTGGAAGTGCGTTGGTGGGGTCACCGTCGCCCGTCCGGATAAGATCAACGTTGCCGGGGTTGTCCTTTTGTCGCTTTGAAGCAGCGGTAGGCAGAGTTATAGTATATCTCCCCTGCTCAGCAAAAAACTGCTCCTCCAGAAGACGCAAATTCTGCAGGTTTGTATATGCCTCAGTCCTTGCGGCATTTCGCTGCTGGCCGATATAGGCCGGGATGGCAATAGCCGAGAGAATGCCGATGATGGCGATGGTTATGATAAGCTCGATCAAAGAAAACCCTTTCTCTTTCAATTTTAACCTCCTCTACTTCACGCGTTTAATAACGACACAACCCAAAGGGCGAATGTCAGAACGAAAGAGACCAGGCCGTATAATGCCGGTCTTATTGCCAGTTTGCCCCGCTCATCGAACGCCTTCCAGATGATAAAAACCACAGAGACAATCCAGCCCAGGAAGCCGAGTTCGACAAGAACGGCCCAGACAGGGGCCGGCGCCCGGTCGACTCTCATCACGTAAAGCAACTTTTCCTTTTCCGTCTCCGACTGTTCGGGCGTCAGGGAACCTTCATTTACCAATATCTTAACATCGAGGGCCGCTATCTTGTCGTCACACCTGCCGATCCATTCCTTCCCCGGCGTATAGAGACTCCTCGACGCATAGAAAGAGCTCCTGATAGAAGAATAGGCGAGGATCGCCCAGCCGGGCTTGTCGGCTTTCTCGAACATCTCACCGATCTGCCACAACCGTTCCGCCGATTTGCCCACATAAGGAGAACCGGGGAAATAAAAATGAAGCGCAGCATCATATTCCCTTATCGCCAATTTCCAGTTCGAGGCCGCGTTGAACTTCTCCCCCGCCATAAAATGGGACCTCTCCAGATACAGGACCTTGGCCCCTGTCAAAAGGAGAAAAATGATTATGAAAAACAGCCCCTTAGCCAGATATTTCTTTAACATACTTTTTCCCGAATAACGTCCTGACAACAGCCCCCGCTAAGCGCTCTATCCTCAATCTCCACGGAAGGATTGCCGCCTCCCGCACAATGCCCTTCGACATCTTGGAAGAGCCATAATTCCTTTCATAAAAAATAATCGGCATCTCATGGACCTTGAAGCCGGCTGCATCTACGCGATATGCCATCTCGATCTGGAATGCATAGCCGTTTGAATGCACTCTGTCCAGATCGATATCCTGCAATGCCTGCCTGCTGTAGCACCGGAATCCGCTGGTAAGGTCGTTCAGGCGAAGACCCAGCATAAGCGAGGCGTACAGATTGCCGAATTTTGACAACAAAAGCCTCCTAAAGCCCCAACCTACCACGCTTATCGTTCCCTCCATATATCTCGATCCGATCACCAGGTCATAGCCTTTTTCTATCTCTTTGATAAACCATGGCAGTGCATCGGCATTATGGGAACCGTCGGCGTCCATTTCTATGAAATAACGAAAGCCTCTCTGAAGTCCCCACTTGAAACCCGCTACATAGGCCGTCCCGAGGCCAAGTTTGGAGGGCCTTTCTATAAGAGAGACGCGATGGTCCTGCGACATCTTTTCCCTCACGACCTGAGGGGTCCCGTCCGTGGAGGCATCATCGACGACAAGGACATGAAAACCGTTATGCTTCAAAACGGACTCAATTACTTTAGGAAGGCTATGGAACTCGTTCACCGTCGGTATGACTACCAGATAATTGCTCATGGTTACTCAATTATAAGCAATAGCCATGCCCAAAAGGAAGTTTAAAAATGCAGTTCACTAAGCAGTCCCATGCAGGCGCGAAACACTTGATCAACTCCCACCTGAGTAAGACAGGCATATCCGTCATTGTACCTACATTTCAATGGCTTAGGGGAATATCTGAAGCAAGGGCTGCAGGAGAGCCCTGATCTAACGACCCTGTGCTTTACCCACCAGGGTCGCACCCAGACAGGATTCGTAGGACCGAAAATTGACACCGTCGGGACCCTCATGGCAGCTGCCATATGCATAGGACCGGAATCGTTGCTAATAAATAATGCACACATTTCCATCAGTGCAGCAGATTGTCGTATAGAGATCCCCTCAACAGACAGTACCTTTTCCGGATGTCGCACCAGCGATACAATCGAATCTCTCAAAGTCTTTTCTTCAGGCCCGCCAAAAAGCATGAACGCGACGTCCCCCATGTCGCCACCAAGACGGTCGATGAGTGCGGCGAATGATTTCTCCGGCCATCTTTTCTTCCCGTGATTCTTGAATGTGCTTGTCCCGGGGTGGATGCCACACAGCATTTTTTTTGCCACTCTTCTCTCTTTCAGCCATTTCCCCGCGAACATCTTCTCTTCTTCCGTAAGGTATACCTCTAGCGGATAAAGTTTCTTTTCCGGGATCCCTATGAATTCGAGGAGCCTCAGATCCTCTTCCACGTTATGAAGCCGGTCATCTTCACCGATTGTGCTATTCTTGAGAAAATTCAATTCGAAGAAATTCCTCTGCACATACCGGTGCCCGCAGCGCAGGGGGCTCCCAACGATAAAGGAAGCGAGATTGTAATCTCTCCTGTTTGAGGGGTAAAAGTTTATCGAGCAGTCGAATTTCTTCCTGAACTGGAGCAGGAACCTCACCCCCTCGAGTCTGCCGGCATCCAAAAAGGGGAAATGTATGTTTTCCCTGATAAAGGGATTGTTCTGGAGAATCTCTTTTGTTGTCTTGAACATATGAAGATACGTAATTTCCGCCTCAAGTTGCTCTTTCAGGTTCCTGATAGCAGGCGTCGTCATCAGCACATCGCCTATTCCGTACATCGGAAAAACCAGGACCTTTTTCATCCTTGTCTCGCCTCCACGACCTGCATCAGGTAACAAGCGTATTCTGCAGATATCGTGTCCCAGGTAAAGTTCCTCGCATATTCCCTGGCCTTGAGTCCCATTTCATTCCGAAGAGTTTCATCATTCAGGAGACGTCGCATTTTTTCGGCCAGGTCCCCTGAATCTCCTGTCTTGAAGCAAAGAGCAAACCCCGCGTCAACGGCATATCGCAGTTCCGGGATATCGCTGACGACAGCAGGTTTCCCAAATGCGGCGGCCTCGAGCACCACTATCCCCTGCCCCTCAAATCTCGACGGGACAACCAGAAAACTGGATTCTCTCAGGAACAGCCTCTTCCGGTCACCGGTCACTGTTCCCACCCATTCAACACTCGGATTGTCCTCCAGCATCCGTAACAACCTCGTGCGGTCTCTGCCGTCCCCGGCGATTTTCAGTTTGACAGGCGCGGTCCTCATCGCGTCCGAGAGAATGTCAAGCCCCTTTTGTCTGATGTCGATCCTTCCCAAAAATGCTGCATAGTGACCGTCGGCAGAATCCTCTTCCAGATGCTCGTCGTGAATCCCCTGGGGAATGACCGCACCGTCGATATGGAACCGCCTATTCAGGTTGTCCAGAAGAACGACGCAGTTTTCAAAAAATCTGGGATAAAACCTCTCGACAAGATAAAAAGGCAGGCCGGCGAGATTATACTTCTTTAATATTTCTTTTCCCATGTAATTCTGGATCTGCAGAACAACCGGTTTGTTCTTTACCAGACAACTAAACACCGGATTCCAAGGTGCAAAATCCTCCACGATAACGTCATACTCCGCCCAGTGTCTTCCAATATATCTGTTTGCCTGCCAGGCAAATGAAAAAGTGCTCCGCACATAGCCTTTGTCGGTCCCCAAAAAAAGGAACCGGATATTGCCCTCGATATAACCGCTCGCTCCTGGGAACCTGCCGCTCACGATCGTGATATCGTGGCTGTTCCCGAGCTTTTTGTAAATCTCGTAGACCCGCACCGCACCACCGCCGCCAACCCACGGGTTATATATGTGATCGTATATCAGATGAAGAATCTTCATAAGGTCTGTTTAATTTCCCTAAAAATAATTTCAGCCTCCAATTTGCTCATGCATACCTGGCCCTCGGGATTGACGCACCCGGAAGGGAAATCTATAAATTCGAGGCAGGGGGAGCACGGCAAATCAAGCCGTATTATATTAGTGTTTCTCCCCCTTACTAGTAAAGGGGCAGTGGGCCCCAGAATAGCATATATTCTCTTGCAGCCTACCGCCTGGGCCAGGTGGAGAGTTCCGTTATCAGGCGTGACATAGCCGCGCAGACTCCTCATCAGACACCCGAGTGCCTTCACATCGATCCTGCCCGCCAAATTTACAAACCCTTCATGTCCTTTTAATATCTCCGAGAACCTCTCAAAATCTCTCGCGTCCGCCTTGTCTCCGGTAATCACAACTTTGTACCCCTCGTTTAAAAGCTTGGTGATAAGCGCGAAAGTACTTTTTCCCGGATACTGCCGCGATACAGGGTAAACGACCGAACCGAACCCTCCGATATGCACGCCTATATAATCTCCGAAGTCGACATAGGTCTCGTCACAGGTAATGTGTATCTCTTTCCTGATGTCTGGCACCTCCACTATCGGCGAGGCTATACTCACCTTAGCCAGGGTCAGGATATCCGTTTCGCCGTCATCGACAAAGATATCCCGCGTGTGGATATCACCTTCGACTGTTGTGCCAAAACCCGAGATGATAGTCTTGGCATCCAGCAGCCGGGACGCGAGGATCCCGAAATCGCCTGAACGGGTATGATCAAGGACCAGTGAGGAGGCAAAAGATTTCTTCCCCAGCCTGCGAAGAACCCTCAGCAGATCGAAGATACCCGGATTTCTGTTGAGGATTATTACGTGCTCGAATCCGAACATGTCAATTATCGGATGATTGTATCGGGTGCAGACCACATAATTTCTCCTGTCAATCATGTTGAGGACAGGAGAGGTTCTTATTGTATCCCCGATATTTTCAAGGATGAACACCACCAGGCCATCACGGGTTTTCCCCGTTCTCGCGACTCTTGAGCGGAGCCTTAGCAATGCAAGGGTGAGCAGATGGTCTGCCTTTCTTCCCGCCCTCGCAACAAAGAACTTAGGGCTTTTGAGCAATAATGACAACTTTCGGACCAAATATCTCATAGGGAGAAAAGTTCATCGGTTCGGACAACCGCATGATTTTCAATATTGGATAAAAAGGCAGCAATGCTATGTATACCCACCGCCGGAGCGGCTTTACATATGACACGGTAAGTCCGTACATCTCAGCCAGACGAGAAAGTGATTCGGGTGAATACGGCCTTACGTGCGTCGGGTCCTGGTAAAAATTCTCTTTCCCCGGAACAAATACGGACGTCCAGTTTTCAGTGACTACATACAGGTAACCGCCGGGTTTCAGTACCCTGTATGCTTCCGAAAATATATTGGACGAATCTTGGACGTGTTCCAGGAGAAAAGTTGAGACCACGAGATCAAAGGAACTGTCCTTGCACGGAAGGGGCGCTGTCTCAATATCACACTCCAAGAATGCGATATCTTCAGGGAGCAGAATGTTCTTCGCAAGGTCAACGCCGAGAAAATCTGCGTTTCCATTGCAAAACAGCTTTAGATACCCGAAGAGGTCTCCCGGCCCCACACCAACATCCAGTATTCTATGTGCGGCGGCAAGATTCGGCACCCGATGCAGCGCATACAATGACACAAACACCATACGTTTGTACCACTTGTGGAGAAAGCGATATTTTACAAGAAAACTCCTGATCGTGCGCTTCACCACGGTGTCGTTTTGGGTCACCTTGTCCGCAATCTGCGCCTGATACTGTTCTGCATTTTTCCTGTTCATACCCGAAATACCCAGTTGCCCATGCTGTCAGCCTTCCGGTGTTATGCGTGACCGCGACAGCGTTCTGTAAATATCGGCTATAGACCTCATGCCGAACTTTCTCAAGAGATTCCCTGCTACCCGTTCGGCCGCCTTATAAATAAAAACTACATATGCCTTCATCTTGCCGTATCCGTGTCTTACGGCAATGTCCCGCACCTCCCTTAGACCTTCCATGACATGCCTGTTGCCCATTCCCCCTGATCGCATGACCGCGAGGACCCTGTCAAGATAATAAAACGTGCATCCTTTGCCGATAAGCCGCACAATGAGATCGTAGTCCATTGCCAGGCGGTATGAAATATCAAAAGCCCCGTACCGGTCATAGATCGATTTCCGGATAAAAACCGTGGAATGGTTCACCGGCATCTCAAAAATCGCCCCCTTTTGGATGTCAGCGAAAGGCTTGACCACATAGATGCGATTTTCTTCGAGGTTCCAAAATCTCAAATCACCATGCACGATGTCGGCTTCAGGATGACTGGCAAACGCCTCCACCACTGCCTTTACCGCTCCCGGCTCAAGGAAATCATCAGAGTGGATAATCCCGATTATCTCTCCGGATGCAAGTCTGATCCCCTTGTTCATAGCATCGGCAATGCCATGGTCCGGCTCGGAAACGGTTTTTGTAAGTCGATTTTTGTACTTTTTGAAAACCTCCAGCGTGCCGTCCGTCGAACCGCCGTCAATGACGATGTACTCGATGCGGGGATAGTCCTGGGATAGTACGCTCCTGATTGTATCTTCTATGTGAGCAACACCGTTCATGACAATCGTGATGATACTGACCAAGTAGGGCGCAAACTCCTTCGTAGATTTCATTATTCCTCCCTGTCGCCATCCATGGCATCATGCCGGACCATCTTCCTGCAGGACAGGAGACAGCTTCGCGGGGCGCCGGTTATCTCACGAGCACCGTCAGAAACGGAAAATCTCCGTCGCTGGTGGCCAACACTTTCTCACATCTGACGGACAATTGTGCAGAGACCTCTTACACGATCAGATTCCCCTTGATATAGAGGAAGCGGCCTCGTAGAACATCCCTCAGCAGCCAAACCTTGAATATCGTGATCGCAAATAGTTTTCTGAGAAGGTTTTGCTGATACCGCGTGGTCACAGGATTTGCGAAACGGCTTTCCCCTCTGCAGTCGCCAAGAGATCTCGCTACATCATCGAGTTCCAGAAAATAGGGCGCATATATATAGCGCTTCACCACCTTTTCCATAGACGCCCCATATGCCCTCAGGCCAGAATCATACAGGCAAGCCGTGGTTTTCTCAAGTCCGTGGAAGTGGTAAAAAACCAGAGGATCCTCGTCAATGTATACTTGGCCGTCGTGGACCCTCAGCGAATCAAGATAGTTTGCAAGGTTCCAGGGCGCCACGTCCGCCCCTTTCTGTTTCAGTACCCTAACTCCTGAAAATCGCGCAGGCCAGTCGTCCAGGTACTTCTGATCCGCATAACGTTCCCCGTCGGACACATCGCGGCACCAGAGAAGACATTGGTTACGCCAGCTTTCGAGACAGGTGAAACCCGCTTGGTCCCTTCTTATGGAAACATAGCCGACATTGAAAATCCCGTTCTTCTCCATGTGTTTCAAGGCCGGAGGGAAGCGGTGCCCGATGATGAGTATAGAGTTGTCCCCAAATTCCCTGTCAACAGACTCCAGGTTCGAAAAGAAAAAAAGGTCTGCATCGAGATAGGTAATGAGGTCGACATCCGAAAAAGTCTTAAACACGTACCTCATGAGAGAAGGAGTACAGGTAAAATAGTATTCAACACGCGAGCGGTTACGCTTTGCTCCCACGAGTTGATCGTCTCCCCTCTCAAAATCGTCCATAAGAACGAGCCGGACTCCCGGCAAAAGCATGCTCTCCAGGACACGATGCACAGTCGTGTCCAGGCATAAGACAAATAGCTGAAAAGATCCCGCGTGTCTGATGAGAGAACGGTAAAGGGCGAGCCCCTTCAGAAGGTACCGCGAATCAAAGTATGTGCAGAAATATCTCATCGTTTATCCCTGCGGCCGGAAGACCAGGCTCTGATTGCTTCCACAACGCGAAGCGCCTGGGAGGCGGTCAATTCAGGAAACATGGGTAGACTAAGTATTTCCCGCGCCAGGATCTCCGTATGGTCCATCGGGCCGGCACACCGGATCCGGTTCCGATACGCAGGCTGCCGGTGAACGGGCACCGGATAGTGAATAAGCGTGCCTATGCCTTTGTCTTCGAGAAAAGTTCGCAGGGAATCACGGTCTGCCGAACGGACCACATACTGGTGATACACATGGTGTGCTGCGCTTTCTGATAACGGCAGCAAAAGTCCGGCGTCCGTGAGCGATTCGTCATAGATCTTCGCCACTGCCCGCCGTCTATCGTTTTCGGCTTCAAGGAAACGGAGTTTCACACGCAACACTGCCGCCTGTATTTCGTCAAGACGAGAGTTTAGTCCGGGGAATTCACTTATATATCTCTCACGCCAGCCATACTCCCTTGCCTCTCTTACTTTCTGAGCTATCTTTGGATCATCCGTGACGACTATGCCGCCATCACCCACCGCCCCCAAATTCTTTGTGGGATAAAAACTAAAGGCGGCAGCGTCTCCCCACGCTCCTGTCATACGCCCTTGATAACGTGCACCGTGGGACTGGGCACAGTCTTCGATCACCTTCAACCCCTTGAGCCGCGCTACATACATGACGCCTTCCATGTCAGCAGTGTGACCGTAGAGATGCACCGGGATTATGGCCTTTGTCCTGGTTGAGACCGCCCCTTCGATCTGCGAAATATCAATAGTGAACGTGTTTCTTTCGATGTCCACAAAAACCGGAATCGCTCCGCAAAGTTCGATTGCTGCCACCGTTGCCACTGCCGTATGAGAAACGGTTATCACCTCGTCTCCGGGAAGAACACCGCACGCCCGAAGGGCCAAATGGAGGGCATCGGTCCCATTCCCTGTCCCTATGCCAAAACCGACGCCGATAAACCCGGCGAATTCTCTTTCAAAGGCCGCCACCTCCTCACCGAGGATATACCTGCCTTTTTCGAGGACCGAGGATATAGCGGCAGATATCTCTTCCGCGTGCGCACGATAATTGGCACTTGGGTCTGTCTGGGGTATCTTAACACTCCCATTCATATATCATTCTCTAAATATACTTATAAAGGTGCTGCCGATAATATTCCAGAGTCTTCCGCAAGCCATCCATTACGGACGTCTCGGGTCGCCATCCCAATACCTCACGTATGAGGCTGAAATCAGCGTAAAAATCGCCGATATCGATCCTTTTCCGGTCTGCCGGAAATTCACGAACTTTGTATGCTCCTGAGCCGTTTATCTGGACCAATATCTTCGCAAGCTCGGCGAGACTAACAGCAGAATCGCCTCCGAGGTTAAATATCCTCCCATCGGCGCTGTCGCTGGCTGCCGCCAACAGGAAGGCTTCGACCGCGTCATCAACATATGTAAAATCGCGAAGCTGCTCCCCGTCCCAGACCTCGAAATCCCGGCCCTCCACAAGAAGGCGTATCCATATGCCTACAAAGGTCTGACGGGCATCTTTGACCCGCATCCCCGGTCCTATCGTGTTCGTCAACCTCAACACCGTGGTCCTGATACCGTATGCCTGATGGTAGAGGAGATGATACCACTCCCCTGCAAGCTTGTTTACGCCGTTGATATCCACGGGTCTCAGTGGATGCTGCTCATTGACCGGCAGGGATTCCGGCTTCCCGTAAATTTGGCGCGTACTGGCAAAGACAACCTTCACCGAAGGATTGAATTTCCGGCAGGCCTCAAGGATGAAGAGTTGAGCCTTCGCGTTAATCTCCAAGTCCGTCTGCGGATCGGCCATTGAGTCCATATGACTTGTCTGGCCGGCGAGGTTAAAAAGATAATCCTGACCCTGAACCAGATATTTCATGCTGTGCTCATCACGGACATCGGAAATATTGATTTTCACCCGCTCTCTGATATCTTCCACATTAAAGAGATTGCCACCGTACTCCGGAATCAGGCTGTCTACCAAGGTCACCTCAGCGCCATACTCAAGAAGGCGACGAGCCAGATTTGAGCCGATAAATCCCAGCCCGCCCGTGATAAGGATCTTTCTTTGGAAATAGGTGGTTTTCACTTCACCCCCCCTCTTTCATTTCCTTCCTCGCCAAAACAATGTTATCAAGATAAAGATCATTATTTTTCGGCAGCACAGCTCCCAAGATAGTTCCCACGATATTGACCGGAGCCATAAGCAAGATCATTGTGAGTATATTAACATAAGGTTTTCCTGTTAGAGTTTTCTTGTACAGGTATCCGTTGATAAGCTGCAAGACAACCCTGACATCATTTATGCTTTTCCGCAGTTCGACAACAAAAAAACCGTTTCGCACCAGCAAGTCCCTCAGGCCGAAAGAAGAGTATCGAGCAAAATCATTGGGCTGTTCATGCTCATCCCAGACGAAAGGTGTCGTCACAAGAAGATTTCCCCCAGGCTTCAAGATTCTCCATGTCTCGGAAAGGAACTGATTAGGGCTGGAAATATGCTCTAAAACCTGGCTCGCGATAACTGCATCGAACTCTCCGTCACAAAAAGGAAAGGCGCCTCCCGGGTAATATACGTCCGCTTTTTTGCGGAGCCTATTTTCAGGAGTATCAAACTCAAGCCCCACATATTCGCTTGCAGGAAAACATTGTTCGTATGGTTTCTGCCCGCACCCGATATCGAGTATTTTCCCCTTGATATTTTTGGAAAGTGCCTCAATGTTTTCGAACAGACCTTTTCGCGCAAAATAAAATGGATTCACGAAAAGGCCGAGAATGCCCGGCCTGAACTGGGCAGCCTGAATTTTATCCCTAATCGCCGCTCTCACGCTTTTTTCTTCTAAAGATAAACCCTTTAAAAACAGAACGTATGTTCGCCCTGTCATTTGATTCGCAATCCGCCATGAGGTCGTACTTTGCTCGCATAAATCCCAGAAACTTTTCTGGATTGAAAAACCATGCAGGGTAACTGGCATCGTAAATACCGGGCGGAACTCTCTGGACGGTTATTCGGTCTTTACCCTTTATAAGAAACGGCGTCCTGTCGAAAAGGATATACTCGAAGTCGTGGTCCATTACTTCAGAAAGCAGCTCATATGGTTTATCGATGTACTGGATAACGCTCGAAAACAGGATTGCCTGGTATGGTCCAGTGGCCAGACATTCCTGAAGGCTGTAAAAGAATTTCAAGTGGTCATCAGCAAAATGCCGCTTTCCGCAGTCAACAAATGCCTTCTGTTCGACAATACTCCACGTTAATTCGGACAAATGGGAGAGGAAAAATCTGTTCTGATAATATGAGCTTCCCATGGAGCCGCCGAAATCGATAAGGCGCAGCGTGTTGTTGTTTTGCGAGGCGATCCATAAGATTGCAGAAAGAAGAGGCCAGGAGTACTGGATCTTTAAAAACAGAACTGAATCCCTCTCGTAGACCGCAGCGCCTTTCTTGACTTGAAGCAAAGCATTTTTCACCTTTTCGACAATGATGTCGGCATCGTAGCCGCCCGAACGCTTCCTTGCATCCGCCCAACACTTGTAATTGCCGAAAAAACCGTAGCGTGCAACAATCGTCTGCAGCCACGAAGAAAAGACAAAGGGGATCCACTTATGCCTCGGCATGACGCATCACCACCTTTTTCCCAAGAAATCCACAGCCCTACTCACGAGACTTAGGCGCGACCAGGCAGACTTTTTTGTCCCCTCAAAATATTTCTTAATCTCTTGTAAGCCCACGGTATTTTCTTCTATGGGAATCGGTGATACACGAACGGGATCTGCCGTGATCTTCGTATCAAACACGCGCGTGGAGCCGCAATGAGTACCACTTCTATCTGTTCCAATATTGCAAATGAGAGATCTCCCTGGATACAAAGTAAGTCTGCCGCCAAGAAATGCAGAAGCGTGCCAGCGGATGGCCCAGGAGTCGTTTTTCCCCTTGATCTGATCTTCCAGCATGGACATATAAGGAAAGGCTCCAGAAAAATTAAACATCTCTTCTAGCCCGCGATTTTTTAACTCCCAAAACAGTTTTGCCCCGTCGGGCTCAAACAGCTCCCATCCTCTCTTCCAAGTCGCCCATCCCCAGCAGTCAGCACCCCTCAAAAAAAAAGTCTCTGGCAATTTTCCCTTTACCGGATAAATATATCCGTGAACGCTTATCACCTTCTCCTCATTTTCATAAAGATCGAGTGCGTCGTTCATAAACTGCAGAAAGAAGGGAGAGGTTACCATGTCATCTTCAAGGACAATGACGCGACCGAATTTGCCCACGACTTCATTAACGCCGCTCACAATTGACCGCGCCAACCCATAGTTCCAGTCACGTTCTATTATAGTAACCCTTCTGAAACCTGCCGCCTTTCTGACACGCTCGCGTACTGCCAAAACTTTTTCCCTATCGGATTCACCCTTCCACCCGTCCGAAAAAATAAATAGTTCACTCTTTTCTGATAATTCATTTTTCCGCAAAGAATCAATGGCCTGTAAAGTATGAACAGGTCTTTTATAAGTAAATAACGCTATTGGGGCTACGTTCATCGGCTATCTCTCTTATAATGGATTCCTTTAGTCTCATTCTTAAGATTATTCATTTCTCAGATGCCTAATATGTTGTTGTCTCTGTAAAAAATCGCCGTCTCATTTTTTGTATTTATGCCGGGGCCCATCCCCACGAATTCAATTTTGCGGAATCCTTTCTCACGGAGATAAGTGTATCCTCCCTCATATTGGGGCCGGTCCGAATTGTCCCAAACGATAACGCCACCCGGTTTAAGCGCGCACAAGGAATTTTTTGCGCAATTGACGCGGTCGCGGCCGTCTATCACGACGATGTCAAATCTGTTTTCGAACTCGGATATTTTCCGTGAATAGACTCCGCCATATTCCAAATCGCAATGAAAAAGGATTACGTTGCCTGGTTTGACCGCATTAATCTTCTTATACCACTCTTTGTCGTGCTCGATGGATACAACGGCTTTTACCTTCGACGCCCACCAAAGCGTGCCGTTCCCGCAGCCATACTCGCAGACAGACATTCCAGGGTCAAGCCTGTTCCGGAGAAATTCGATTGCGGGATATGTCAGCCACGGTAGCGGCATTCCCTCGGCATCGACCGAAGCCTCCTCCTTGACACTTCTGAACCAGCCATAATCCTTTAGCGGCCCCTCCCGTTTCAGTGAAACAAGCGTAGACAACCCCATTATCTTCAAAACAAACCATACCGGGATTTTTAATATCTTAATCATCACCATACCTTAGGATAAATCATCGCCTTCGTAAGCATCCATCCCGTTTTGTACATCGGCTTATAGACAAAACAGGCCCCGTGTGCTGCCGCCCAATAAGCAACGCATGAAGCGATGGCCGCTCCCATGCCGCCATAATAGGGAATAAGGAGAAAGTTCAAAGCCACATTGATCAGGCTCCCCAGAAAAACAGACATCAAATGGATCCTTGTCCAGTTCATCGTCGTAAGAAAAGAACTGCGGGCAACCCCCAGATTTACAAACAACCCGGCCCAAATTAGTACTGCGAGCATTGATCCAGCCTTTCTGTAAGCAGGACCGAATAAAATATCCACCACCCACCCCGAGAGAAATGTCACCGGCACGGCGACCAAATAGGCAACCAGTGCCATCATGTTGTATAGTTTTTGGAGACGCTGATAAAAAAGTTCGTCACTCACATCCTTGGCTTCCACGATGCTCGGGAAAAAGGAGGGGACAACGGCCATCGGAATAAAGTACCAAACCTCAGATAGTCGCACTGCCGCCGAATATATGCCTACTTCTCCGTCACCCACCATTTGCCCAAGCATTACCTGATCGATTCGTAAGTAGATCATGATAACGATGCCGGAAAAGATAAGCGGCCAGCTATCCCGCAGTAGCGCCTTCGCTGATCGCAAACTGGCACGCCAAGAAGTAAGAGAGTTACCATTAGCCTCGTAAACGACTATGAGTCCTAAAGAACCGACGGCTATTTCTGCCAATCCCGCCCATGCGAAGGCAATCAGCGGCGCCTTCACGATGATAAGAAAAATTTTTACGATACTGAGGAGTAAGAAAGCGGAATTCCTAGCATAAACCGTGTACTTAGACTGGACCTGCGACTGGAACCAGTAATCAATCGCGTCAAATGCCTGAAAAATGGTCCCCACGGCGATGATCCCCACAAGCCATTGTGTCAGCCTGTCGGAAGGTCGAACGATTATAGCGCCAATCAGAGTGAGCCCGACGGCTGCCATACCCCCCATAAGCTTCAGAACAAATGCAGTGCCCAGCACTTTTTCCTTGCTCGCCGGATCACGCACGATGTTACGCACCACGATGTCATTGAGCCCCAATGGGGCTACCGCAGAAAACAAGGCGACAAAGGCAACGGAATAATTCAACTGACCATACCGAGCCGGTCCGAGGTAACGCGCCACCCATACCCCTACTACAAGACCCACTCCCATACGAACAATCTGATCGGCAAACAAAAAGGCCGTATTGCCTATAATTTTCTGCAGGTCGTGACGCCCTTCTAATCTGCGTCTGACAAGACCCCGAAGAAAACTCCACCATGTCTGATTCATTATGTATGGCCCTCTACGTTTCCCCCTGGGAAGAAAAAACGAAAAAATATCATGCCGTCTTATCTATGAGTGTGCATTTTGTAGAAAAGGCAAATGATTGTTAAATTCGTCCATTAAGCCTTTTACCAAATTTAATGCATTAGTCTGTAGCATTTTATTATAGCCTACAAGTGATTATTTCTTCAGCCCTATGAGCATATACATGAAGCAGATCCGAAAAGGGGTGTAGAAAAGGACGTAGATTCATATTGCTCCTTCTCCTTACCCTCATTATTATGTGTAATCCATTAAAAAAGCCCGGCAGTCGAGGTCCCTTATCTCCTCTCCGCGCTGACCGCCGAAATGGTCCTTTCCTCGAGCATCTCAGCGAACTTTCCATAGTCTCGATTCGACTTAAGTCTCCTGGCGATTTCCAGAGCCTCCTCCTGCCTGCCGTCCCCGACAAGAAAATTCAGGTAAGGCCATAAATATCTTTCAGGATATTGGATAGAAAAAGCCCTTTGGTATAGTTCGTCTCCCAGCGCTTTCTCCCCGTCTCGTTTTACGAAATCAGCATATACCATCGTGTTCATGGCGTAACCCGTCAGCAATTCCTGCACCAGAAAGTCATCCGCTGGGAAAACCGTCTCGGCGTCTTCATATGCCATTTTTACATAGTTCGCCTTGAAGGCAGCCCGCAATGTCCTCTTGAAACGTTCAATATCGGCGCGACCGGTATTACAGGGGTAGAGACCAACAGAAAAAATATAGGGATAATAGCAATATTTTTTTGAAACCGTCTCGGTCATTCCAAAGGGATTGTTCGAAAAAAGCTTGCCCCTGTTCGCAAACTCGGCGTTAATTTCTTTCACGGAACTCCTTGCCCCTTTATAAAAAAAAGGGTAAAGGCCTGCGTACTTCCATCCGGGTGAACTCTCCATGCCGTAAATATCCTTCCTCCCCGACGTGTCGATCACCAGAACGTCCTCCCTATATCTCTCGACGGCCCTCATGTAAAAGGTAACAAACATAGCATTGTCGTGGTAGTTGAAGAGCAGGCTGTTTACGGGTAACGCCAGAAGCATGTCCTTTCCGAAGTCGTACGCGATCGGGGCCTTGTCAGCGTCAGTCGTCTTATATGAATAAGGGAGCAACGCAAAGGGCAGTGCAAGAAGGGCATAGGATGCAGCCTTGGGAAGAATTTTGTACGGCAATTTCTTTATAAGCGCTAGTACCGATGAAAATCCTACGGCCACCAAACAATAAAGGATAGGGACCGAAGGGAGAAAATATACCGACATCACCTCGAAGTCCTCCCTCGTGAGGTCCTTTACAGCCCAGACCATTTTCGCCAGCACTCCGAACCAGATAATGAAGGCGAAGAGAAAATACAAAAGTACTGCACGTTTTTTCCGCAGGCCTACGATTCCAGCCAGAAGAAACAGGAAGACCGGTCTCGTGCTCGTAAATACAATATACTGCAGACTATTCTTGAATGCATAATACCATGGTTTTCCGAATGTGAAGGCATGGGCAATCGTACCGGGAGTCGAAGACACCTTATAGTCGAGCCGCAAGAGGACCCTCAGAAAGTCCTCCCAGGAACCGCCGAAGGAATAGACGATCAGTCCTCCCGAACGGACCATCGCAAGGGACCTCAGATAGATCAACGAATTTACCGAAAAACCGGCAAGAAGAGTAAGCACCGCGAAGGGCAGCCATTTCAGGCGTAATTCCTTCCAGCGCACCGCTATCGGGAACAACAGGATGGGGCACATGAAGCCGATCGTATGCTGGTTCCCCATGCCCAAGCCGATTACGAACAATCCGGTCAGGCCGTTTTTCAGAATGCTTCCCCCGTCAAGCATTCTCAGCCCCAGGTAAAATACTGCTATGCCGAGGAAACTGTTGAGCGTATAAGCCTCCGCCTTAAGCGATTCGGGGAAAAATAACGGTGATATGCCGCAGATAAGAGCTGACGACCAGGAAGCGTAAGGGTCTTCAGTAAGTTCCATCGAGAGTCTGTATACCAATAGGCATGCGAGTGTCCCGGAGATAGCGCTTACGAGGTTCACCCTCATCGCCACGTTTCCGACGGGCAGAAAAGTCATGAGTTTGCCTAAAAGAACAAAAAGCGGGTAGCCGGGGGGATGCGTGGTGCCTATAGAAAAAGAGGCTGCGGCAAAGAGGCTGCTGTCCCCCACATATATCGACGGGCACAGGCCGAAAAGGTAAATCAGGAAGATTGTGATCACCAGGAGGGACTCATTGGTCATTGAAGGCCGACACGCTGCGTGGAAGGAAGAAAAAAAACTTCTTATTTTCAATGAAATTAACCGGTCAATCGGACGAAATTATCTTTCTATAAATGAAGTTGTTCCCTCCGTCAAAAACCGACATGTCAATAGCCCGAATCATAAAGTCATCGGACGGAATCGCCGACAGCGCAATCTGGCCGGGGAGATGAGCTCCTCCCACCGAAGCGTCAAACCATTGTTCTCCTCCCCACGGCGATTTTTCCGCTTTGTTCCTCGCAGAGACAAAGGTAGAGACGACCCCCGCATTGGCAAGTGAATTGTTGTTCCAGGGACCGACCTCGCCGTCCCAGTTTGTGTCAACCTCCAGAAGAACTCCCTGCGGCGTCCCGGACTTCTTTGCCGCATTGAGCCATCCCTGGAGTTCGGGCTCGGCAGCGGTGGCGGTCCTTTGGACCGTACCCTTACGCGCCCTGTCCTGCATACCTATATAGCCCGGGATAGCGATGGCGGCAAGGATGCCGATGATCGCCACAACGATCAGAAGTTCGATAAGGGTAAAACCTTTCCTGTTGTGAATAAATCCTGTTTTCATCCCTCTCTCAAAATACACGCTTGAATTTGCAAGGGGCGGATATCGTATACCGATATCCGCCCCTTGCTGTCCCCGGTTTCCCGGATTAATCAGCAGAAATGATTTTGCTGTACAGGAAGTTGCTTTTGCCGTCATACACCGACATGCTGATAGAGCGGATCGTATTGTCATCAGCGGGTATCGCCGAGAGACTGATCTGTCCCGCTCCAGGTGTCGCTGATTTTAGCCAGAGGTTTCCGCCCCATGGTGATTTGTCGCCGTTGTTCCTTGCGGCGACAAAGGTGTTAACAACCCCCGCATTGGCAAGCGCATCATTGTTCATAGGACCGACTGCGCCGTCCCAATCTGTGTCAACCTCCTGGAGAGCTCCCTGAGGCGTCCCTGATTTCTTTGCTGCTGTCATCCACGCCTGAAGTTCAGGCTCGGACGAGGTCGCAGTCCTCTGGATCGCGCCTTTTCTGCCCCTTTCCTGCATGCCGATGTAGCCCGGGATGGCGATAGCAGCAAGGATACCGATGATTGCGACAACAATCAGAAGCTCGATAAGGGTAAAACCTTTTTGCTCCTTAAGATTATTGACTGCCTTGTACATAATCAAACCTCCTTTTTGATTGTTACGACCAAAGGTCGATAAATACCCCGCCAAAAGTACCCTGAATTATCACCTCCTCAAAATAATTGAAGAAACCTATGATGTTACAAAAGCACTTTTTATGCCAGATTCTCATCTCTTAAACTACATGAATTATCGAACATAAAATATTCCTTAAAGACGATAAAAGTCAAGATGGATGACATTATTTGTCATAATAGCAGGGGAGATGGCGCATATTGGCGTACCAAGCCGCCTTTGCCGTTATCATTATTAACCCGGCAATTAAATATCGTCATGCCCGAGTTCCTTTGTCGGGCATCCAGGGTCTCTGTTCTTTCTGGATTCCCGCCTAAAGACTGCGGGAATGATAATTACGGAATTTTGTTGCCGGAGTAATAAATGATATTGCCGGTTGAAACGGCAACTATGGAATACAAGAAGAGAAATCTGTGGTATAATTTTCCAAAAATTAAAATGTACTTTCTCTATAATATAAGATGAATTTTATCGGCCTCGATGCAGGATCAGTGAGTGTCAAGCTTGTTTCCCTCGATAATGGTGGTAACAGGCTTCATAGCGTATATCAGAGACATAAGGGACAGCCCCTTACCGTAGCACTTCAACTTCTGAAAGAAGTGTTGGGCGTTAAGAGTGAGGAGTCAGGAGTCACCCCTCACTTCTCACTTTCACTTACCGGGTCGGCGGGCAGGCTTATTGGGTCTGTGCTCGGCCTTGAACCTGTCAACGAAGTTGTAGCATATGCGTATGCCACGCGCAGGCTCTATCCCCGGATAAGGACCATCATCGAGCTTGGTGGCGAGGACTCGAAGCTCATTATGCTCGGAGAGGGTTCCGGCGCCGCCAAAGATTTCTCGATGAACTCGGTATGCGCGGCCGGCACCGGCTCATTCCTGGACCAGCAGGCCGAAAGGCTGAGGCTTTCGATAGAAGAATTCAGCGAATTATGCCTCAAATCGAAGAATCCCCCCCGCATCGCAGGAAGATGCAGCGTCTTTGCAAAGTCCGACATGATCCATCTTCAGCAGATCGCCAGCCCAATGGAAGATATCGTTGCAGGGCTCTGCTTTGCTGTTGCCCGGAACTTTAAAGGTTCGATTGCGCGCGGCAGGGAGATAAAATCTCCTGTCTCTTTCCAGGGCGGGGTGGCGGCAAACGCCGGGATGGTCAGGGCATTTAGAGAAATCTTCTGCCTCGATGAACTCTTTGTTCCGGAAGAGCATGCCCTCATGGGCGCCTTCGGAGCGGCAATGAAGAACCTCGATTCAGGGGCGAAACAGACGTTCGACCTGAAGAAACTGGAGGACTTCATCAGTTCGGCAAGGCCTGCGGAAAAAGGTCACCGTCCACTCATCGGAGAGGGGGACCGGTTCTCTGAAAGACACCTCAAAGACAGTGAGGAGATAGGAGTGAGGAGTAAGGAGTCACCCCCCCCACGCCTCTCGCCTCACACTTCACGTGTGAAAGCCTATCTCGGTATCGATATAGGTTCGATAAGCACGAATCTTGCCGTCATCGATGAAGACTGCAGACTGCTCGCAAAGCGTTATCTCATGACAGCAGGCAGGCCTATCGAGGCGGTCAAACAGGGGCTCGAGGAAATTGGCCGGGAGATCGGCGACATAGTCGAGATCGTAGGCGTCGGCACGACAGGCTCGGGCAGATACATGATCGCGGATTACGTAGGCGCGGACATTGTAAAGAATGAGATCACGGCGCAGGCGACCGCAGCAGCATTCATTGATAAGGAAGTAGACACGATCTTCGAGATAGGCGGCCAGGATTCGAAATATATTTCGCTGAGGGACGGCGTGATCGCCGATTTCGAGATGAACAAGGCATGCGCAGCCGGCACCGGCTCCTTCCTCGAAGAACAGGCCGAGAAGCTGAGCATCCCGATAAAACTCGAATTCCAGAAGCTTGCCCTGAAGTCGGGAAATCCCTGCAGGCTCGGAGAGCGCTGCACGGTCTTTATGGAAAATTCCCTGATGTCAAACCTGCAGCGGGGCGCCGGAAGAGAAGACCTCCTGGCGGGACTTGCGTATTCGATCGTGCAGAATTACATAAACCGCGTAGTCGGCAAGCGGCCGATCGGGCGGAAGATATTCTTCCAGGGTGGGGTGGCCTTCAACAAATCGGTCGTCGCCGCCTTTGAAAAGTATCTGGGTATGGAGATAACCGTTCCGCCCAACCACGACGTCACAGGTGCGATCGGAATGGCTCTGATCGCAAAAAAACAGAGGGAAGACAAGAAAGAGGTAAGGAGTAAGGAGTCAGGGGTCAGGGCTAAGCACCCCCTCACCAGCTTTAAGGGCTTTGAGTTGTCGAAAAGACCTTATGAGATATCTTCCTTCGAGTGCAAGGGGTGCCCGAATGTCTGCGAGATCAACAGGGTGAAGGTTGAGGGCGAAAAGGGATATCTCTTCTACGGCGGAAGGTGCGAGAAGTATGACGTGAAGAAGAACAGGCAGGAGAACAACCTTCCCGACCTATTCGCGCTCCGGGAAGACCTCCTCTGGAAGGCACACCTCAACTACAGTGAACAGTTCAAAGTGAAGAGTGAAAAGGCAGAGGATGAAGACCACGCACCTCACACCTCGCGCCTCGCGCCTCAAACTGTTCGCTCTTCACGTCCCAAGATCGGTATCCCTTACGTCTTTTACTTCCATGATTTTCTCCCGTTCTGGTCGACATTACTGTGGGAACTCGGATTTGAGGTCGAGGTCTCGGGGAAAACAAACAGAAAGATCGTCGACCTGGGGCTCGAGTCGGTGCTCTCGGAGACCTGCTTCCCGGTAAAGACCGCGCACGGCCACATCAAGCACCTGATCGACAACGGCGTGGACACGATCTTTATGCCGAGCTTCGTGAACCTGAACCTTCCCGACGACACCTTCGAAAGGGGATTCGCATGCCCTTATACCCAGACTATCCCTTACTCCGCCAGGGTCGCCTTTGAAAATGGAAAGTTCCTGACACCGGTCATCGACCTCAGCAGGGGAGACGAATTCATTAAAAAGGAATTGAAAAAAGTTTTCGGGGCTTTCGGCGTCAAGGCTTCTGAAATCTCGCGGGCCTATGACATCGCCCGCGGTGCCCAGGAAGCATTTCTGACAGAGATCAGGGATGAGGGCAAGAGACTCCTCTCGGCATTGAAGGAAAGAACTGTGGTGATAGTCGGGCGGGCCTACAATTCGTTCGACAAGGGAATGAACCTCAATATTCCACGGAAATTGGCCGACCTTGGCGTGATGGCGGTCCCGATGGACTTTCTGCCGATGGAACCTTCCAGTATCGACAGGGACTGGCCGAACATGTACTGGCGGGCCGGTCAGCGGATACTCAGCGCGGCGAGGCTCGCCAGGGCAAACCCTCTGCTCTATGCGGTGTACATAGGAAATTTTTCCTGCGGCCCTGACTCTTTCATCATCAAGTTCTTTGAGGAAGAGATGTCCGGGAAGCCCTACCTTCACCTTGAAATCGACGCCCATAGCGCCGACGCAGGTGCGATCACGAGATGCGAGGCCTTTCTTGACAGCGTCGGGAACCACGGAGTCAGGCGTCCGGAGCCGGAAAAAAGTGCGAAGTCAGGAGTAAGGAGTAAAGAGTTAAGAAATGAAAACACCTCACGCCTCGCGTCTTACTCCAAACGGACTGTTTATATCCCGCACATGTCCGACCATGCATTTGCCCTGGCAGCAGCCTTTGAATACTGCGGTGCGGATGCAGAGGTACTTCCCCAATCTACGAAAGAGGCGGTCGATCTCGGGAAGAAGTTTGTCTCCGGGAAAGAGTGTTACCCTTGCGCAGTGACCACCGGCGATATGGTGAGAAAGATCCAGGAACGCGGGTTTGTGCCGTCCAAATCGGCTTTTTTCATGCCCTCGGGTTCGGGCCCGTGCAGGTTCGGGCAGTACAATGTATTTCATCGTCTGGTGATAAGGGAACTCGGATACGAGGACATCCCGGTGCTGTCCCCGAACCAGGACGAGAACTTCTACGAACACCTTGGGGTCATCGGCGGTAATTTCGCCATGAGATCCTGGCAGGGTATTATTGCGATAGAACTGCTCACCAAGTGTCTCCATGAAACGAGGCCCTACGAAGTTGAAAAAGGCTCTTCGGATGCCCTTTACGAAGAGTATCTGCGAAAGGCGTGTAAATCGATAAAAGGCGCCGATGGTAATATCGAGAGCCTCCTCAGAAAGGCGCGGGCCGATTTCGAACACTTGAGCACAATCAAGGACCCGAAGCCGCTGATCGGCATCGTCGGCGAGATATTCGTGAGATCCAACAAGTTCTCGAACGAGGACCTGGTCAGAAAGGTCGAGGCGCTGGGCGGCGAGGCATATCTGTCCCCTGTGGAAGAGTGGATATGCTACATCAACCATATGGCATTCCGTAAGGTCTTGATAAAAAAAGATTGGTCTGGTATGATTAAACTTCTGCTGAAGACGTTCTTCCAGAAGAGAATCGAGCACGGATTCGGCAAGAATTTTGAAGGGTTCTTGCGGAACCTTCATGAACCCGACTCGAAGGAGTTGCTGGCAAAGGCGGGTCCTTATCTCCACTCCTCATTTGAAGGAGAGGCGATCCTCAGCATCGGCAAGAGCATCGACCTTATCACGAGAGGGGCGTCAGGCATCATCAATGCGATGCCTTTCGGCTGCATGCCGGGCACGATCGTAAGCGGGCTGATGCGGGGAGTCGGTACAGACTTCGGAATCCCGTGCCTGAGTCTCCCTTATGACGGGACAGAATCGTTGACAACGGAAATTCAGCTTGAGGCGTTCATAGACCAGGCGAAGGAGTTTAAGAGAAGATAAGTCAAATAAGGCTTATAGGACCTATTCGAATCTATTAAGAAGGAGGTGAGTCTGTGGGAAGCGTAGTTAAATGGCGCAAGAAGAAAATGAGCAAGCATAAGCACAAAAAGCTGCTCAAAAAGACCAAACATCAAAGAAGAAGGAACGCATAAGTTGCAGACTTTTTTCATTACATATAGTGTCAGAGTCTTCAGGAATCATTGTCACGGGATTACTGCGCATCTGCGCCGAACCGGCTTACCCGTATCCCGGCAAAGGGCATTGTCTGCAGGTAATCAGGGAAAGAGACCTTTTTGACTTCTCCGCCCCCTCCCTTTGTCCCGCTTGCATGGATCAGATAGACGCCGTCCTTCTCTCTCTTAAGGACCCCGATATGTCCGATGGTAATCCCTTCGGCTATCCTGGCGGGCGTGTTTACAAAAAAAACAATGTCGCCGCTCCTGAAAAGGTCGTTCCCTTTCGCCAAGGCCCCGGCCGGCACAAATAAGACCGGCTTCCCCGCCGGTGTCGTAATCGTACTGATCTTACCCAATTCCGAAGTTACTTCCGTCCCCCACTTCCCGCTTTCAAGCATATCGTCGCCATATTGAAACCGGTCGTCATAGTTCACGACTTCCCCATGTTCGACCTTCCCGTGATGCATGAATCTCATGCTGAGCGCCACCTCCCGCGCATCATCCGGGTCCCTGCTCATGGCGAGTTCGACCGCCCTGAATGTAAGATACATGCAGTCTACCCTTTCGTCCGCGACGATCACCTCTCTTCTCACATAGGCCCCGAGGGGGTCGGTATCATAGGGAGTGCCGATGAATTTTTCAGCCCAGAACGCGATCCGTTCTCCGACAGGCATCACCGCAGCCTGCTTTTGAAAGGCCGCGATGTCACCGTCGGGGAAAAAGGCGGAGGCGAACGCGGGAACAAAGACCAGGACGATAAATAACATCCTCATTGCACTATTATACCCGCTGGAAAAATTTTGAAACAACCCCGGTGAATAGGGTATCATTCATAGGTGATCAAACCTTTTTCGACAACGGGGATAGGCAGCCTGCCCCATCTCGACGCCGGAGAGGCCTGCAGACTGGTACTCGACATTTTCGATATCCCATTCTGGCCGCAACTCCCAAGAGTATCGTTCAAAGAGTTCATGGTTCCCCAGTATTCCGAGGGCATGCCTTTCTTCAGGATCGACGCTGAAAGGCAGGCGGTATGGGTTGAAAAAAACGGCTCTGACGAGCTCGAGAGGTTCTATGAAGGCTGGAGAGAGGAATGCAGGATCGCAATATCCGAAGACTACGCGAAGGGCCTCCACACCTTCCTCCGCCTCGTCAAAAACAGAAAATTCGACTTTCTGAAGGGCCATGTGACCGGTCCCCTTACCTTTTCCCTCGGGCTGAAGGACGCCGGCGGAAAGCCAATCTATTTCGACGAGGAGTTCCGGGAAATCTCCCTGATGCTCCTGAAGGCCAAGACACGCTGGCAGATAGACGCGCTGAAGCCCTATGCCGGCAAGATAATAGTCTTTATTGATGAGCCGATCCTCTCAGCACTCGGTAGCTCGGCCTATCTCGGCGTAAGCCAGGAAGAAAGTCTCAGAATGCTAAGAGAAATGACCGGCACGATACAGAAGGAAGGCGGCCTTGCGGGTATTCACTGCTGCGGAAACGCGGACTGGCCGCTAGTAATCAAAAGCGGAGCCGACATCGTCAACTTCGACGCGTACGATTACGTAGACACCATATCGCTTTACCCCGGGGAATTCAGGGACTTTCTCGAAAAGGGCGGCCTTCTCGCGTGGGGGATCGTACCTACGTCGGACGCAATCGTGAACGAAAGCCCCGAATCGGTGAAAGAGAGGTTCCATGCCGGGCTCGAAATGCTTTCGCGGCATATACCGGACAGGCTTCTTCTTTCGCAAATACTGCTCACCCCTTCGTGCGGGACCGGGTCAAGGACGATAGAGGAGACCATCAAGGTCTTTCAGATACTTATGCGGCTGAAAGAGGCGCTCACATGAAAGGCCTGTTCATCTCTCTGGAGGGTATAGAGGGCACCGGAAAATCCACGCAGGCAGATCTGCTCGCCGTGCATTTCAGGAAGAAGGGATTCACCGTGGTGAAGACCGCTGAGCCCGGCGGCACGCGAATAAGCCTCAAGATACGGGAACTCCTTTTGTCCACTGACAATATGAACATGGCCCCTCTCACCGAGCTGCTCCTGTACAACGCGGCGCGGGTCCAGCATGTCAAAGAGATCATCATGCCCGCGATTCAGAGGGGAGACGTGGTGATCACCGACAGATTCAGCGACTCAACAATGGCATACCAGGGCTTTGGAAGGGGCATCGACCCGAAGCTCATCGATTCTCTTGACCTGATTGCAACGGGGAGATTACGCCCTCATCTTACGATCCTCCTGGATGTCGATGTCGCAACCGGCCTCAGAAGAAATCGCGCGGCAGACAAGATAGACCGCCTTGAACTCGAGGAAATCTCTTTCCATGAGAGGGTGAGGGAAGGGTTTATCAGCATGGCCGCAAAGGAGCCCGAACGGATCAGGCTTGTCGACTGCTCCGGGGACATCGAAACGGTACATAAGAAGGTAGTAGGCCTTGCCGATACGTTTCTGGATGGCCTGAGGACCTGAAAAGGAATGTCTCTCAGGGATATCATAGGGCAGGGAAAGGCGATTGAGATGCTGTTGGGGATACTCAAGAGACAGAGTGTCGCGTCCTCCTATCTTTTCTGCGGTGAGTCGGGAGTAGGAAAGAAGGCGGCGGCGATAAATTTTGCTAAGGCCATGAACTGCTTAAAAACAGTTGCGAGACACGAGTCGCGAGTTGGGAGTGAAAATATTGTTCGGAACTTGGAACTCAGAACTCGGAACTCAGAACCAGTTCAAATCGACGCCTGCGACGAATGCGAATCCTGTCTCAAGATTGAAGCAGGGACGCATCCGGATTTTCTGCTGGTTTCCCCTGAAGACCGGCAGATCCGGATAGAAGAGATACGTGCAGTTGACGAGGCGCTCTCGTTCAAACCCTTTGAAGGCAGAAAAAAAGTTGTCGTGGTAGACGACGCCGAGGCGATGAATATCTCGGCTGCAAACGCCTTCCTCAAGACTCTTGAAGAACCCCCTGAAGACAGTGTCATCATTCTGGTCTCGTCAAAGCCGGACCTTCTCCCCGCCACGATCAGGTCGCGCTGCTCGAGGATCAACTTTGTCCCTCTGACGACCGATTCGTGTATGAAGGTGATAGGTCGGACAATTGAAGGACAGGAGGCGCTTGAACTCGTCGCCAGGCTGTCGATGGGACGACCGGGCTACGCACTGTCCGCTGATCTGTCGGAAGAAAGGTCTTGGTTTCTCGGTCTTCTAAAGGGCATGCTCGGCGCCGAAAAAGACGGCTGGACCTCCAGGGATGACATGGAGCGCTGGTTCGACCAGGGCCTGATCTTTTTCAGGGACCTTGCTGTTTTGGCGATAACAGGCGATCCTGCCCGTCTTATCAATATGGATCTTAAAAGCTATATGGCCGGTTTCAGCAAATCCCTTGATATAAAAGGTATAATATATATCCATCAGGAGCTGAGCCGCCTGAGAAGGCTGCTCCTGTTTAATCTCAACAAGTCCATAACGTGGAACTATACCGCTTCGTTGTTGCGAAAGGAACTTACCGGATAGAATGGCGGATACTGTAGGAATACGGTTCAAGAGCTGCGGGAAGATTTACGATTTCGAGGTGAACGGACTCGAAGTCGCCCGGGGAGACCGCGTAATTGTGGAATCCGAGTTCGGGTTGAGCATAGGCTATGTAATCACCGGACCCAGTGCCCCGGAGGATTCCGGGAAAGAACTGAAAAAAGTGCTGCGCGTCGCCAGCGAAGAGGACCTGCGACAGAAGCGGGAAAATGAGGAATTCGAGCGGACCGCGAAGAACTTCTGCCTCGAAAGGATAATGGCGCGGGGGCTGCCGATGAAACTCGTCTGTTCCGAGGTCACTCTAGACCGGAAACGGATAGTGTTTTATTTTACCGCCGACGGCAGGATAGATTTCAGGGAACTCGTTAAAGACCTGGCTGCAAAATTCAAGACAAGGATCGAGATGCGCCAGATAGGCGTGCGGGACAAGGCAAAGATGGTGGGAGGACTCGGCCTCTGCGGAAAGGAGCTCTGCTGCAGGCTATTTCTGACCTCTTTCGAGCCCATTTCCATTAAGATGGCCAAACAGCAGGAACTGGTGCTGAATACCGGCAAGCTTTCCGGCATATGCGGAAGACTGATGTGCTGCCTCGGGTACGAATATCATGAAGGAGGGGTCCCCCCCTATCCGCGGGCCGGCGACCGCGCCGTGCCTCCCACGGAGGAACCGGAAACAGCCGAGAACCCCATAGAAGACAGCGGAATCAGCCCCGACGTGATCTGCTGCACTGTCGTGCCTCCGGCCGGCGTTGCGCCTGCCGGACCAGACAAACCGGAGGAGCAGAAAAAACCTGATGGGTTCAAGAAAAAAAGCAAGAGAAGAAGGAGATACAGGAAGAAATTCCAGAAGAATGAATAAGAAATTCTACGTAACCACACCGATATACTACGTCAACGACATCCCGCATATCGGGCACGCCTATACAACTGTTGCGGCCGATATACTGGCAAGATATAACAGGCTTCTGGGCCGCGAGGTTTTCTTCCTCACCGGGACGGATGAGCACGGCCAGAAGGTCGAAAAAGCGGCAAAAGAAAAGGGCCGGTCTCCTAAGGAGCATGCCGATTTGATGGTGCAGAACTTTAAAACCCTCTGGACCGGCCTGAATATATCAAATGACGCATTTATCCGCACTACCGACGATGCCCATATCAAGACCGTCCAGGGGCTTCTCCAGATGTTGTGGGACAGGGGTGAGATTGAAAAAAGGGAGTACGCCGGCTGGTACTGTACCCCTGACGAGCGTTTCTGGACCGAAAAGGACCTTATCGACGGCAACTGCCCCGACTGCGGCCGGCCCGTCGAGCGGATACAGGAGGAAAATTATTTCTTCCTGATGTCCGAATATCAGCAGAGGTTGATCGATTACATAGAAAAAAACACCCATTATATCCTTCCCGAGACGCGAAGGAACGAAGTGCTCGGCTTTCTCGGAAACAATGCGCTTGGCGACCTCTGCATCTCAAGGCCGAAACAGAGGCTTTCATGGGGGATTCCGCTTCCTTTCGACGACAACTTCGTCACCTATGTCTGGTTCGACGCGCTCGTCAATTATTTTTCGGCGACGCGCTACCTTGCTCCTCACGCCGAAAAGGCCCGTGAAGGCGACTTCTGGTGGCCGGCAGAACATCACCTGGTGGGGAAGGACATCCTCACCACTCACGCAGTTTACTGGTCCACAATGCTTATGGCGCTTGACCTCCCTCTGCCGAAAAATATCTTCGCGCACGGTTGGTGGACAATTCAGGGGAAGAAGATGTCGAAGTCTCTCGGCAACGTCGTTGACCCGAATGAGATCGTCGCCAAGTATGGCGCCGATGCCTTCCGGTACTTTCTCTTCAGAGAGGTTCCCTTCGGCCTTGACGGAGATTTCTCGGAAGAGGCATTGGTAAACAGGACCAATACCGACCTCGCAAACGACCTGGGCAACCTCCTCAGCAGGTTTCTCACGATGGCCGAAAAGTATTATGCCGGCCAAATTCCTTTGCCTTTGGGGACAAGCGCCACCGCTTCGAGTGATCTCGCCCGTGCATGTATTAATGAAATAGGGCATATCATTGATGAAGATAATTTCACCTATTGGTCTCATCTTCGGTTTAATATAATCCTTGATCATATTTGGGGGATCATCGGCGCTGCCAACAACTTTATCGCGTCGCAGGAGCCATGGAAACTGTTAAAAACAAATCCGCAGCGGCTCGAAACCGTTATGTTCAGCCTCTGGAACGCTCTCCGGCTTAGTGCAATTTTTCTTTCACCGTTCATGCCGGAAACGGCCGAAAAGATCTGGAAACAGATAGGCTGTAAAAAGACGATGCCCGATGCAATCTCCGAAAGTCGCTCCCGGTCTGCCGGGCAAAAGTACTCCGATATTTTCGGGTGGGAGTGGCAGCCCCATTATGAGATTAGAGTCTCAAAAGGTGAGCAGCTCTTTCCGAGGATAGAGAAGAAGAAGGAGCAGGAAAAGGCGGAACCGGAGAAGAATGCCGATACTCAACAGTCTGCGAAGGAAAACCTGATCTCGATTCAGGACTTCATGAAAGTAGAACTGAAGATCGGCAAAGTCGTCAGCGCCGAACGGGTAAAAAAGTCGGAAAAACTTCTCAAGATTCAGGTGGACACAGGAGAGATGAGACAGATCGTAGCCGGGATTGGCAAGGCGTACGGACCGGAGGACCTCATCGGCAAGAAGATTGTCGTCGTGACTAACCTCCAGCCCGCCAAGTTGATGGGCAACGAGTCAAACGGCATGCTCCTGGCTGCGACCGGACCGGACGGTGTTCCCGTGGTTCTTACCCCTGAAAAGGACGTTGAAGAAGGCTCTAAGATTAAATAGATACTTTGTTCCGCTTGATCGTTTCAGTCGTGCGGGAGGGTTTTCCGGCTTCTAGAGAAACGGTTTCAGTGCGGCGCAAGGTTATTTATTTTTATAATAGATTTATAATACTCCTTTAAAAAAAGCGCTTTCGAGTTATCATATCTTGTAATCGATACTATTCCGAGGGACAAATGGCCTTCAGATGCAAGAATATGCAGGGATGCCCTATGTACAATCTCATCACGACATCTCTCAGGATCATGCAACTACAGCCATATTTGATGGAGTATTGTGCGAACCCCGACCACTGCCGGGAATGCGCCCGGTTCAAGATCATCGAAACCGGCAAGGAGCCGCCCGCCGACCTTCTGCCGGACGGAAAGAAACTCCCTGCTTAGTCCCCCTGCCCTTTCAGCCTCTCGAGGTATTCTTCCCATTCAACAGGGAGCATATGCTTTTTCTTGTTGTTGCATTCCTTACATGAGGGGACGACGTTCCCCTTTGTCGATTTCCCCCCCCTGATCAGAGGAACGATGTGGTCCATCGTCAGTTCCTTCGCGGGGAACTTCCGGCCGCAGAAATAACAGATGCCCTCGGATCGCTTCCTCTTCCACCACTGCGAATTGCGGAGCTCGCGGGCCCTGGTACGTTCTCTGCGAAGTTCCTCCTCTGTGACATGAGAAATAAATCCCATTTCTACTTTATGCTGCTCCATAGCATACTTTGGTTCCTTCCGTTATGCTTGGCATGGTAGAGCGCCTGGTCGGCCTTCTCTATCAGCTCTTCCTTGTTCGCGGCATCAGCAGGCGAAGTGGCTATGCCGATGCTTACCGTCACCCTGAACGACCTTCCGTCGGAGGAGAAAGTCTTGTCCATCACCGCCTTCCTCAATCTTTCCGCGATATTCCTGGCGCCTTCACCGCCGGCCCCCGGCAGGATCACGGCGAACTCCTCTCCTCCATACCGTGCGGCGATGTCGATATTCCGTATCGTCTGCCCGATGGTCCTTGAGACGTCTTTCAGCACCACATCACCGACAGGATGCCCGTATGTGTCATTGACCTTTTTGAAGTAATCGATATCCGTGAGAAGGAGCGAGACAGGGTCCGCAAATCTGTTCATCCGCCTGAATTCTTCCGCAAGCCTTTCCTGGAACACCCTGTGGTTGAAAAGCCCGGTGAGCCCGTCGGTCGTTGCCATTTTTTCGATCGCGGCGTGCAGCTTCGCGTTCGCAATCGATGTCGACGCCTGGTTACACATGACCTTCATCATGTCTGTCTGGAACGTATCGAGGAAGCCTTTATTTTCCGAGAGCATCACAAGAAGTCCGAGAAGATTATTCTCGTAGAACATGGGGATAGTAAAGACAGACCCCACATCCCCGGTTTTAAAGGGCATCACGGGGACCTTGTACGTAGTCACGTCGGACAGATAAATATGCTGCCTGTTTTCCACCGCCATATCGACAAGCGTGCCCTTGAGTGTAAAGAGGGTGCCTTCCGGAGACGGCGTCCCGGTGTGATATATGAGCGAAAACTCATCTCCCTCCGAGAGGAAAAAAAAGACGCGGCAGGGTGCGATCTTTTCTGCTCCCTCGCACAGGTTCTTCACGATCACCGCGATATTCAGCGACGAGACAAGGCTGGAACTCTCTTCCGTCAGCATCTTCAGACCAAATGTATCGCGCTTGATCCTCATATAGATCCTCTCACGTTCGAGGACCCTCGCGATATGCTCGCCGAACATTTTTGCGGTATTTTTTTCCGTCTCGCTGAAGGCCTGGAATCTGGCACTGTCTACGGCGAGCACCCCCGCGGTGACGGTGCCCTCCGTCACGGGGACAGCAATGATCGAGGCGATCTTGCCATCCTTGATATAGCCGGGCTCGATCTTTTTTTCCGCTATGTCCCCCGATGCGACGATCTTCCGGCCCCTGACGCAATCGTAAATTACGCCTCTGTCCGAGATAATGATCCCCTCTTTCTCCTCGGTGGTGCATCTGAGCGCAAAGCCGTTCCCTTGAGGAACAAGGAGGCTGACCGAATCGGCAAAGACCGCCTGTTTAACGGTGAGGAGCATCTCCCTGATTTCCTCATCTGTTCTTAACAGCGAGGCGAAGTAATGCGACATTATCTCGTCGCTGCTGAGGGATTCCATCCCTTCCTCCAAGGCGATGCTCCGTGCATTATCTTTGATCTCATCGAGGGAGGAAATCGCTTTTTCCCTTTGGCTGCGGAGTCGGTCCGTTATCGCGGAGGAGATCGCCGCCGTCAAGACAAGCGATGCAGCAAACGCGGCATCAGGGGCCAGGGTCCCGCCGGACAGAAGAGACCGCAGGGAGAGGAACGGGACGAGAAACGAGACCGGCACCACCGTTGTCATGCCGTAAAAAGCAGTCATCAATATCACGACGGGGAAATACAACAACCTCAGCCAGAAAAGCTGCGAGACGAGGATCAGACCGCCGAGCATGACCATCAGGGAAAAAAGGAACTCGACTCTATACTCGTGCCTTCCCTTCGTAAAGTGAAGAACCGAGTACACCCCGACTGTCAGAGTACTGAATGGAAACCACAGCACAGGCCGCGTGAGCGGGAATTCGAGCAGCAGGCCAAGCCAGGAGAGAACGAGCAGCAGGAGCGGGGAGCTCCTCCTTATCCAGTAGCCCTGCCCTTTTTTATCTCCTCTTCCCTGAAAAATTTCTTGTAGAGAACTTCCCATTCAGGGCTGCCTTCTATCAACTTCTTCGTAAAGGACTGGAGTTTTTTCCTGACAACCTGATCAATCTCCTCGCCGATCTTCAGTTCCGACAGAATCGTCCGCTTTATTTCGCGCCGTATCGCGCCCTCGTCCTCGCCTGTTTCCACCAATTCCTGCTTGATAAGGTCTCTGAGGAGCACATGGCTGAGGTGGGAAATTTTGTCCTCCGAGAGCATCATAGGACCAGATTTCTCTCCTTCACGAGTTTATGTTTGGTGAGTTCAAACAACCTCCGGTAATCCATCCTTCCTCGTTCGATATCGGATGCATGTTTCTTCAGTAGCTCCCTCACTTCATCGTTCAGCCTGTCCTCCACCATGAGTTCTTCGGTAATAATCTCCTCCGTCTTCGCGATAAACTTCTCCATCGGGACCGTAACCCTCACCATCTCCTTCGCGACGAGGTTCTCCGCAACATGCTTTGCGAGCAGGACAACCCATGTCTTGGGAATCCTCATCCTATTTCTCTACAAAGGAGAGGAGCGCAATATTCCTTGCCCTCATGATGGCCTCGTTCAATTCCCTCTGATGCTTTGCGCAGGTGCCGGTCATCCTCCTGGAGAGCATCTTCCCCCGTTCGGTCAGATAACTCCTGAGAAGCCTGATGTCCTTATAATCGATGAATTCCGTCTTTTCAGAGCAGAACTTGCAAAACTTTCTCCTCTGGAACCTCTTCTGCTGATACGCCATTGTTTCTCCTTTCGCACTGTATATCCGATAATGGTATATTCGTAAAAACGTTAAAAAGGCTCTAAATCCGTGGTACCTTCAGGCGGCGCAAAATCTTCTCCTCCTCCGCCCTGGCCCCCGCTCTTTTTCGATGAAAGGAACTTGACCGTATTGGCGACCACCTCGAACTTGCTCTTCTGTTGTCCGTCCGCCTCCCAGCGCCTTTCCTGGAGCCTGCCCTCCACCAGCGCCTGGCTCCCTTTATTCAGGTACTGACCGCAATTCTCGGCCTGCTTGCCGAAAACCACTATATCGATAAACGTCGTCTCTTTTTTCCATTCGTCACCCTGCTTGTACGAGTAGTTTATCGCAAGTCTGAAAGTCGCCACGGGCGTCCCCTGTGGGGTATATCTCAGTTCGGGGTCTTTGGTAAGATTTCCGATGAGAATTACCTTGTTGTACATTTATGCCTCGCTCTTCGGCTGTTCCGCCCCGGCGGCCTGAAGACTTTCGAAATGCTTCACCTGCTTCGGTCCGAGCTTGATGACCATATATTTGATCACCGGGTCGAAGACCTTGTAAAACTCTTCGAGTTTTCTAACGGTCGCCGGCGGCGTTTTGTAGATCAGGAGCACATACATCCCCTTGTTCTGCTTCTTGATATCGTAGGCGAGTTTTCTCCTCCCCCACATGTCCGTCTTGAGGATCTCTCCGCCTGCATTGACAATCAGGTCCTTGATCTTCTGAAGCGATGCGGTGATTTCTTCGTCGGGGAGTGCGGCGTCAAGGATGACGATATTCTCGTAGATGTTCATTCAAACACCTCCTTATGGATTTTTCCCCGCCGCGGCGGGGATTAAAGCCCTTCCCAAAGGAAAGAGCAAGGGGCCTATTTTTATACCATAGACAGCGCGTTTCCGTCAATAAACCGCAGGACAGGCAAAGGCGGGAGTCCCCCTGCATGGTCCTTTTTGGCCTTTCCCGCATTGTTTGATTTATAATGAATGATGTTTAAAAGGATAGGGGAAAGAATTCTTGCGGGAAAGCGCCTCACGGAGCGCGATGCGCTGCGACTCTTCGAAACCGATGACATCTTTTCCCTCGGCATGCTCGCATCAGCCGTCGCCGAAAAAAAGAACGGAAAGAAAGCCTATTTCATAAGAAACCGGCATATAAATCCGACGAATATCTGCGTCAACCGATGCCGGTTCTGCGCCTTCAGCAGGTCCAGGGGACAAGAGGGCGCGTTCGCACTTACCACCGAAGAAATCATCAACAAACTTCGGCCTCAGATCCATGCTCCTCATCCAATTTCCGAAGTGCATATCGTCGGCGGGCTGCATCCCGACTGGCCTTTCGACTACTATCTCGATATGATTGCAGGGATAAGAAGGCAATTCCCCAAGTTGCATATAAAGGCCTTCACCGCGGTCGAGGTGGATTATATGTCGCGCATCAGCGGTCTCAGCCTTCGCGAAACGCTGGCAGCCCTGAAGAAAAGCGGGCTTGACTCAATGCCGGGCGGAGGCGCCGAAATATTCGACCCCGCCGTGAGGAACCGGCTTTGCCCGGAGAAGATATCGGGCAGAAGGTGGCTGGAAGTGACGGCCTCGGCCCATAAAGCCGGCATCAGGACTAACGCAACTATGCTGTATGGTCATATCGAAAAATATGAGCACCGGGTGGATCATCTTTTTAGACTCAGGAAGCTTCAGGACCAGACCGGCGGATTTCAGGCCTTCATCCCGCTTGCCTATCATCCCAAGAACACCCGTATCAGGGGAAGATATACGTCGGGAATCGACGACCTCAAAACGATTGCGGTAAGCCGCCTGTTCCTCGACAATTTCGACCACATCAAGGCTTACTGGATAATGCTCGGCGAAAAGATCTCTCAGCTTGCCCTCCGGTTCGGGGCCGACGACGTCGACGGCACGATCATCGAAGAAAAGATCACTCATTCGGCAGGAGGGCTGACAGCAGAGCAGCTTACGGCAGACCAGCTGATTCATATGATCAGGAAGGCCGGGAGAGTGCCGGTCGAAAGAGATTCCTTTTACCGGCGTGTGCGCGCGAAATGAAACCTGCACGGCCGAAGAGCCGGATCACCAGGAAGCAGGCGCTCGCCATGATGAAGGATGCCGATCTGCTTGAACTCGGCAGCCGCGCCGATGAATTGAGAAAAGATCTCCATCCTGAAGGGACCGTGACCTTCGTCGTCGACAGAAACATCAATTACACGAACATCTGCATCAACCGATGCCGGTTCTGCGCCTTCTGGAGAGATGAGGACGCCCCTGACGCCTATCTGCTCGATAAAGGAACGCTCTTTTCAAAGATCGAAGAAACCATTGCTTTGGGCGGCACCCAGATTCTGATCCAGGGCGGCCTGCACCCCTCACTGGACATCGCCTATTACGTCGATCTGTTGCAGTCCATCAAACAGAGGTTTGCCATAAACATCCATGGTTTTTCTCCACCGGAGATATGCTATATCGCGGATTCTGCGGACCTCACGCTCAGGGAGACATTGACTATTTTAAGAGAGGCGGGACTCGATTCGGTCCCCGGCGGAGGGGCGGAGATTCTTTCCGACCGGGTACGGGAAATTGTGAGCCCGAAGAAGATCCGCTCTTCCCTCTGGCTGGCGGTTATGGAACAGGCCCACCGGCTCGGGATGAGGACCACGGCAACGATGATGTTCGGCGGCATCGAGGAGCCTGCTGACATTATCGAACACCTCGATTCGATACGCGACCTTCAGGACAGGACAGGCGGGTTCACCGCCTTCATCCCCTGGTCGTTCCAGCCCTGGAATACGGAACTCCGTAAAACGTTAAATGTAAAAAGTGAAAAGTTTGGAAAAGGTCCGCAATCCGCAAAACTCAAAACCGTAGATTATCCTGCCACTGCTGTGGAGTATCTCAGGGTACTTGCCCTTTCGAGGATCTATCTGGATAACGTCGAAAATATCCAGGCATCGTGGGTGACGCAGGGGCTTAAACTTGCCCAGGTCAGCCTGAGGTTCGGGGCAAATGATTTCGGCTCGACCATGATAGAGGAAAACGTTGTCGCCTCGGCCGGCTGCAGTTACCGCGTATCGAAAGAAGATATAGTCGCAGCCATAAAGTCAGCCGGGTTCAGGCCTGCCCAGCGGGACACGTATTACCGCCTGCTTAAAAAATTCTAAAATTTCACCTCGTCCCGGTGCGCAAACCCCTTGTTGTAGTCGAGGAAAAAACCGGCAACCGGCTCGATTCTCACGAAGATCATGTCGGGGTTTGGCGGAAAATCCGCCACGGCGGGGAATTTCCTGATGATCAGGTCTGATGCCTGTTTGATGTCTTTCTGCTCTGTAAGCAGCTGCGCCCTTCCTTCAATCTGTACGCCCTGAATCTTCGTCCAGTCATCGTAATCCTCGTCAACGGCATACGAGACGTGGCTGTTTTTAATGATGTTCTGCGCCTTCCTCGTTGTTCTCAGCGTGCCGAAATAGACAGTAGCGCCGTCGGAGGCGTATTCGACGGTATGGGCGAGCGGCCTTCCGTCGAGGGTTACCGTCGCAAGGGTCATCTTCCTGTGGCTCTTGAGATAATCCGAAATCTTCAGTTTGATCTCATCATCGTTCATGGCACACTCCTTTAAGGCGACACCATCCACTCCTTAGTTGCATTATAGGAGCACTCCGGACCTTTTGCAATGAACGGGCACAACTGTCGTCCCGGCAGCATGTGCTGCTGACAAGCCCTTGCCTTGTATGGTTAAATAGAGTCTGTGCATAAAGTATTTCTTCTTGTTTGTCATTCCCGCAGTCAGTAAGCGGGAATCCAGTGCTTTCAGGTGGATTACTGACTTTGAATTTATGCACAGACTCTAAACAAAATACAATGAATTTCAGTATGCAGGAGGTCGTATGACGGACACGGAAAATATATACGATGTTGTCATAATAGGCGGAGGCCCGGGCGGCCTCGCGGCGGCGCAGTATGCGTCAAGGGCCAAACTCAGGACCGTCGTACTCGATAAGTCTGCCGCGGCCGGCGCCCTTGCCTACACGAGCCACATAGAAAATTATCCCGGTGTGATGGGTCCTATTTCGGGCAAGGAACTCCTCGACTTATTTCGCAGGCAGGCTGTCGGATTCGGTGCGGAGTACGTGGAGGCCCAGGTCGTCGGGGTAAAGCTCGATGCCGAGATAAAGGAGGTCTACACGATGGACAAGGGCTATCAGGGGAAAACCGTCATCGTGGCTACCGGTTCCATGGGGAGAAAACCGACGATTAAAGGCGAAGCCGAATTCCTCGGCAGAGGCGTCAGTTATTGCGCTGTTTGCGATGCCGCATTTTTCAAAGGCAAGACCGTCTGTGTAATAGGCAACTCCGAAGAGGCGGTGAAAGAGGCCGGCTATCTCACGAGGTTCGCCGCAATGGTGTATCTGATATCGCCTACTCCCAAGTTGAAGGTCGATAGCCATCCGGCGCTTGAATCGCCCAATCTGAAGGTGTTATCGGAAAACACCGTCGTAGCGATAGAAGGGGACGAGGCAGTCGAAAAAATCAGAGTGAGCGGCCCTGACAAGAAAGAGGGCGAGATCCCTCTTCAAGGCGTCTTCGTATACATCCACGGCAGCAGGCCGATAGTCGATTATTTATACGGCTCCATCGAGCTTACCGAAGACGAATGCATCGACATCAACAGGATGATGGAGACACCTTTGCCGGGGGTCTTTGCCGCCGGGGACGTCACCTGCACGGAAGTCAGACAGGTTGTCACCGCAGTTGCCGGAGGCTGCGTGGCTGCGCTTTCCGCCGAGAAATACATCCATCACCGCACCAGGAGAAGGTCGGACTGGGGAAAATAATCTATTCCCGCGTCTCACCCTGTCTTTTCAGGTATTGGTCCGGGAGAAGCGGGGTGCCGGGCGCACAAGAAAAGGGGCGATGGAAAAATCCACCGCCCCTAAAAAAATTGAAAAAATCTTTTACATCTCGGTAAGGGTAACCGCACCGGACGAGCATACGCTTGTGCAGGTCTGGCAACCCTCGCAAAGATCAGCCTGCTCGGCAAATGCCTTGCCGTCTTTCATCACAAAAACGCTGACCGGACAGTTATTCACGCACTCTTCACACGCTTCGCATTTTGATGCGTCTACGGAAACCAGATACATTATTCAATCCTCCTTATCGTCATTAACCAGAAGTATGGTTTTCTTAATTATAAATAAATCTCTTTATAAAATCCAGCACTTAATCGTGATATCCGCCTTCTTCTCTCACCGCTACCGCAACTTTGTATAATACCGTCAGGACTAGAAAACCGATTGCCCAGACGCCTATTGTAATCATCGTCTCGGGCACCGTCGGCCAATACTCGGTGACGCCTTCGAACATATTTGGGACGAAACCGCCGACTATCAGGCCGAACCCTTTGTCGATCCAGAGGGAGACGAACATCGATACGCAGGCGACCGCAAGGATGTTTTCGTTTCTCCTAAGGGCGGGAAAGACGAGAAGAGTCAGTGACAGCACGGCCAGAATGCTCGACGTCCACATGATCGAAACGAGTTTGCCGTGGCCTTCAAACCCGGTATACAGGTACTCGATCGGGGCCATGTGGCCCGGGATATTGCTGTAAAATGCGGTGAAGAACTCGAGTCCAAGGAAAAATACGTTGGCGAACATGGCGTACGTCACGATCTTGCCGAGCGCCTGGATCGGCTCATATCCCGGGTCGAATTTCGTCAGTTTCCTCACTAGAAGTGAAAGGATAATCAGGAGGGCCGGTCCGCCGGCAAACGCAGACGCGAGAAATCGGGCCGCCATAATGGCCGTCAACCAGAAATGCCTCCCCGGTATACCCGCATACAGGAAGGCCGTAACAGTATGGATACTGACCGCCCACGGGACCGAAAGGTAGATAAGGGGCTTCACCCACTGGGGGGGGTGCACTCCTTTACGGTCCGCACCCAGCGTCGTCCAACCGATGACGATATTGAGGACCAGATACCCTGTAAGCACGATGAAGTCCCAGAACATGATAGAGTTCGGCGTCGGATGGAGCACCACATTCATGATCCTCATCGGCTGCCCCATATCAACGAAGATGAAAAGTACGCACATCGTCACGGCAGAGACCGCGAGGAACTCTCCCAGGATCACGATCTTCCCGAACTTCTTGAAGTCGTGGAGATAGTAGGGAATGACCAGCATGACAGCCGAGGCGGCGACGCCGACCAGAAAGGTGAACTGGCCGATATAAAGCCCCCACGATACATCACGGCTCAGTCCGGTGATTCCCAGACCGTAGCTGAACTGATGAAGGTACTGGATAAAGGCGATCCCTATCACGGCGAGCAGCGCCCCTATCCACAGCCAATAGCGTTTGCTTCCGATAAGCGCTTTCTCGAGCATTATTCCCTACCTCCTATCACATAGTAAAGACTCGGCTGTGTCCCGAGTTCAGGCTTACGCCTGATGGTATAATTTGCATCGATGACCTTCCTCACCTCGGAGTTGGGATCTTCGAGGTCGCCGAACACGATCGCCCCGTTCGATGCCTCGGCGCACGCGGGCAGAAGTCCTACCGCAAGCCGTTCATAACATAGCGTGCATTTCTCGACCACGCCGATCATGCGCGTGGGGAACTCCTTGTTCTCCTTCCTGATGAAGGGCCTTCCGTTGGCATCCTTGCCCCTCGGGTCCCGGTAGTTGAAGCTGCGCGCGCCGAAAGGACAGGCCGCCATGCAGAACCTGCAGCCGATGCAGCGGTGCATGTCCTGCATCACGATGCCGTCCTTCCTTTTGTAAGTCGCCTTGGTAGGGCAAACCCGCACACACGCCGGCTGTGCGCAATGATTGCAGAAGAGAATAAACGGCTTCTCCTTCAGTTCCTTGTTCATGATCTCGTCTTCCGTCACAGTAGGAAACGTATGCTCGTACGTGTCCTTCCATATCCACTTCACCGAGTCCTTCGGGTTGCCGAAATCCGGGACATTATGGATATCATGACAGGCAGAGATGCACTTCTGGTAATCCTCGTCCGTCTTGAGCTTCCTCACGTCTATCGCAAATCCCCACCGCTTGCCCGTGATGGCCCTGGGGTCGGTGGTAAAATGAGGGGTAGTCTGGGACACGGCCTCGCCCTTTCCGGTCAACGCGCTGAGGACCGAGGCCCCGCCGACCCCGAGTACGGTCGAAACTCCGGCCAACCTTAAAAATTGTCTTCTATTTATACTCATGACTGTTTCTCCTTCGGTACGATATGGCAACTGAAGCAGTATGGGTTCACCGCGAGATAATTGTGGCACTTGTCGCAGAACTCTTTCTTGTTCGAATGGCAGTTCAGACAGGTATTCTGAAGGCTCATATGAAAACTCTCGCCACGCGAATTTACGTAAATGCGGTCGCCGTTGCGCACTACCGCATCACGCCACTGGTTCAGCAACTGCATGTGCTCCGCCGACATGAACTCCTTGGATTCGACGCATTCCTTCTTACCGTATTGTTTTTCGTACTGGAGGATTGCAGGGGTATCGTACTTCAGCTTGGGGGGAACGTTCGCCTTCCCGAGGTTGTAGTAGAACGGAAAGCCGAAGACTACCACGAAGCCGATCACCACCCCGATGACAACCTTTCCGGCATTTTTCATATCAGTTGCCCTCCTTTCCCGGGAGAGGTTCGCCGCGTAAGTTGGTCTCCCTCTTCTTCTCTCCCTTCATGATGAGGGCGTTGGCAACGAGCTCGTGGACCCCGGTAACCCGGACACCCGGGACCCAGTAGTCCACCGCCGCCGAAAGGGTCGCGCGGTCGATGGCGCAGATATTGGCCAGCATGTTGACCCCATGCTTTTCCTTGACGTATTTCACCGCATTGGCCCTCGGGAATCCGCCCCTCATCCTCAGTTCCATGTTCTCCCCGGCATTCAGCCCGGTGCCGCTTCCGCAGCAGAAGGTCTGCTCGCGGATAGTGTTCTCCGGCATCTCATGGAAGTGGTTGCAGACGTTCTTGATGATATAGCGCGGCTCCTCAAGAAGCCCCATGCCCCGCGAGGTATTGCATGAATCATGATAGGTCACGACTAGGTCGTCGTTCCTGGACGGGTCGAGCTTCAGTTTCCCGTGGTTGATAAGATCGGCAGTAAACTCGGCGATATGGATCATCTTGAGCGATTTAGCAGTATCGAACCTGGTACCCGTGATCGGGGAGACAGGCACCTCGAGAAAATCTGCCGGGCCGTTCCACGTGTCCATATACTGATGGATTACACGCCACATATGGCCGCATTCTCCGCCGATAATGTACTTCACGCCGAGTCTCTTGGCCTCGGCATAGATCTTCGAATTCAGTCTCTTTGCCATCTCATTGGAGGTGAAGAAACCGAAATTTCCTCCCTCAGACGCGTAGGTGGACCAGGTATAGTCGAGGCCGAGTTCGTGGAAGAGCATCAGATATCCCATACAGGTATAAGTGCCGGGATCTGCGAAGAGGTCGCCTGAAGGGGTAACAAAGAGGATCTCGGCACCTTTCCTGTTAAAAGACGGATTGATCTTGATGCCGGTGATCGTCTCGATGTCATCCAGCATGTATTCTATGTTGCTCACGATGGTATGGGGCTCGAGGCCGAGGTGGTTGCCCTTCATGTAGCAGTTCGCCACCGGTCCCGATATCCAGTCTGTGTTGAGACCGATAAGATTCAGGAGTTCCCTGCCCATCATGGTAATCTCCGCCTGGTCTATCCCGTAGGGACAGAACAGCGAGCACCGGCGGCACTCCGTGCACTGGAAGAAGTAATACCACCATTCCTTCAGCACGTCGAGCGTAAGCTCCCGGGCGCCGGCGACCTTCCCGAGCATCTTGCCGGCGGTCGTAAAGTGTTTCCGGTAGACGGACCTCAGCAGCTCCGCCCTAAGCACCGGCATGTTCTTGGGATCGCCGCCGCCGACGAAGAAGTGGCATTTGTCGGCGCATGCGCCGCACCTTACGCAGATATCCATGAAAAGCTGGAATGAGCGATACTTGCCGAGGCGTTCCTTCATGCCTTCAAGAAGTATTTCTTGCCAGTTCTCCGGGAGCTTCCAGTCCTCCTCTACGGGAGTCCAGTCGCGGGCATTTGGGAATTCGAGTATCTGGAGGTTCTTCCCCTTTGCGCCCCAGCAGAAGGTGCCCGGCTTGAAGACCGTCGGCACATCCATCCATTCCTTCGGGGGCGGCGTATAATCTATGTTCGAAAGTTCTTCTGGTGTTGGACCCTTTGCCATGTTTACTCCTTTTCTACTGGTAATCCAGCCTTTTTCATTTTTTCCCTGAAGTCATCTTCGTACTGATCATAGGTATGCACGTGGACGGGATAATTCCACGGGTTGATATGCCTGACCTCCCTGCTGTTGTTCGCCATGTTCCTCGTCGGACTGAGGAAGACCCCTCCCATATGCATGAGCTTGCTCAGGGGGAAATAGGCGAGCAGGGTGCTGACCAGGAAAAGATGGATGTAGAAGATAGAGCCGATGCCCTCGGGAATGACCGGCTGGAAGGAGACGAGTCCCATGACAAGCTCCTTTACCCTCACCACCGGCACCTTCGTGAAATACCGCATCATGATGCCGGTTGTGGCGATCCCGAGGATGAGGAACAGCGGGAAATAATCTGCCGGAAGCGAGATATACTTGATCTGGGGCATAAACACTCTCCTCAGAAAGAGAAATGTTACCGCACCCACCAGGACCACGTCGGTGATATAAAGAAGAGGCGCTCCGATCTGAAGGAAGCTGTCCAGATGCTCGGCCAGCTGGATCGGGTACGGTACGGTCTGCATAAAGAACCTGAAATGCCTCACAAAGATGATCAGGAACGACCAGTGGAATGCCAGCCCTCCCAGCCAGAGGAATTTCTCCGAACCGTAGGTAAGTTTGGTGCCGGGGTAGAGTTGCGTTTTCGTGTTCCTGAAGAGCGAACGGAAAAGGAATACTTCGAGGAGCATTCTTCCGAAGACCCCGAGACGGCTCGACGGGTTATCGAGCTTGTTCTGCTTGATCCAGGGGGCGAAGGACTTCATCTGCCCTGCGGTCGTCGGGATGCGGAACGGTACGGGAGAACGTCCCCATTTGAGCACCTTAAAGATGAACCCAAACATGAAGATCAGGACTGCCGCATAGGGGATCACGATACCGAAGAGGGCATGGAGGTTCGCCTGCACACCCACAAAGGCTATCACTACAAGCGCTATGACGGTAAATAAGGGTAGCAAGATTTTCATTGAGTTACCTCTTTTTCTTTATGCGTTATCATTGTTGCTTCCTTCCGGGGGGGATTCAGACTCAGCATCGCGTTCCCCTCCCAATGCGTTTGCTCTCTGCACTAATCGAAACGTCATGTTCCTCAATTCGTTTGCCCTGATGTCGTACAATTTCTCCCGGCATTTCATGAATATATCGAAAGAAGCCAGGGCAAGCGCATCGATGTGAGAGTCGAGTTTGTGCAATTCATCGCAGGATACAGTGAGGTTTTTTTCGCCCTTTATCTCTTCGCGGACCACGTTTTTGAGGGAAAAAATGAAAGCGACCGCCTGTGACGCCGTGAAGTCCTGGACCGCCCGGACCCTAAGTATGTTGTCGAGAAAAGGGGAAACCCTGTCGAGATCGACTCCCTGCACCAATTCGTCAAGGATCTTCTCTATCCCCTGATATATGGTATGCCCCACAGGGTTGGTAAAACGGTCTTTTTGGTTTTTTAGAAAGCTCGAAGTGTCCGCCGGGTAGGTTGCCAGTATCAGATTAAACCACTTCTCTATTAACGCCGGCTTCTTTTCGGAAAGAAACGTCTCCAGCGTCATAGACAGTTAGTGCCGCCGCGTACGATTTCTGGCAAATCGTACTTCCTCGCCGCGGACATTCTCACAATCCTTTCAACGGTGGTGTGTTTAATCGTATGTTCACTCATCGGTGATGATCTCGGTAAAAAGCTCTTCGGCTCCCCTGTCCCTTGCTCAGGGCTCAACGATCAGGGGGCACTCCATTGAGGTCATCAATGGAGTGCCGGTACATGTTATTGCTCGTTGCAATGACTATACGCAACCGGTAGGTTTCGGGAGTCCGGCATATTTACATGCCTGTTTTGCAGGTCCGCCCGGATACAGTTCGTACAGGTACTTCGTGTTGCCTTTCTCAGGCCCCATAGCCTTGCCGATCTCTTTTACGAGTATCTTTATCATCGGAGCAATCTGGTACTGCTTGTAGTACTCGCGCAGGAAGTTGATCACTTCCCAGTGAGCGGCCGAGAGCTCGATGCCGTCCTGCTTCGCAAGGTGCTCGGCCAATTCCTTGGTCCAATCATCGAGGTTCAACAGGTAACCGTCGTCGTCAACCTCGATCTGTTTTCCTTGAAAATCCATCATTGCCATTTTACTTTCCCCCTTTCTCACTAAATATAGGTTTAAAATTTTGCAGGGATCAATTCCCAACAATCAGAAACGGAAACATTGTAAAGCAAACGCACTGCTATTTCAAAATCAAGAAATTCTATTCTTCTAATTATCAGATTGAGCTATAAAAAGTAATACAGATACATGCCCGCGGTCAAATAAAAAAAACTTATCCATTAATGACCAATCTTTATTGGTTTAATTTTTCATGGACTATCGGCCTCTTACCGCATATGGGCAGAACAAAATGAAAAGCGCACTCGTCATTCACGATCAGCAGCAGCGCTGTTTTCTTTAAGGCGGAGAAACAGAAAGACCGGGGAGTTCGCAATGCGTCTCCTCTCGTTCCCGAATTTCCTTCTCCTGCTGTCATAGGCAAGTTCCAATACTTCGTAGTCTTCATCCGGCGAAAGACTCCATACCCGTTCCCAGTCGTCACCGCACAAAAGCCCAAGGGCATCCACATAGGCATCTCCGAGGGAGTGACCGTCACGGTCATACACGAAAACGGCGCCGCATTCGCATCGGCCACCCTCAAAGCTGCTGCCGAAACGGGCTTTTATCTCACCGGGAGCCTCCAGAGGTCGCCTGCAGAAAGGGCAGTTCAAAAGATTGTCGTCTATTGTGCGGCTGATCATCTATTTCCCTTCGGCACGCAGTATTATAACAGTTTCTTCGGCAATTTTGGCCAGACTGACCGTCCTGAAATCTCGGTCTTCATATATCTTCACCTCACTTTTGTCTCCCACAAGAGCTTCCCCATAAGACAGAAGCCTTGTGAGCCTAAGTCTGCGCACGATAAGAAGGGCATAAAACCGGGTAACGACATCATCGTGCCTCAAATAGTCCCCGACAATCGGCGAAACGGATTCCACAAGGTCCGGCCTTATCTCACTTATCCTCGCGATCGCCCTCAGCACACCTCTCCTCAGGATCTCTTCATCGTGGAAAGAAACGATGATCGGCGCGATGTCGCAGAACTCGTCCGGACTGTTCCTCACTATCTCTCCGAGCATCTCAGGGGCGCTCCAGGGATTGTTCCCCGACTCCTCGCGCATCATCCAGAGGATCCTCTGCACAAGTCCTCTTACCCCGGCAGGATCGGCCTTTGCCCTTTCCCCGGCAATCAGCCCTATTGCCTCTATTGCCCGCCAGTTTACGACATCTTCCTTGTCATAGGTAAGGGAAATGAGGATTCTGAAGATGCCCCGGGTCCCCTTGGCGATATCAAGCAGCCTCGCGAAATCATTCTCCTTCAAACATTCGATTACCTCATTTCTTGTCGCCAAGCCTGCGCTTCCCCCTTTTGAATATTGCGGCCCTCTTCACAAGACCATCGGCCCATTCCGGCGTGCCATACGCATGGACATGCGTGTACGTGGCCAATACATTCTTATAACATACACCGTCCATCCCGTCTATAATCCCCTGCCCCCTCGACATCCGAAAGGCAAAGCGCATTCCCTCTTTATGCGCATAGTCGAGCACCCTGGAATAATGGAATTCATGCCCCTTCAGCACCGTCCCCCTCGCGTAAAAGGGGTTTGCGCGGTCCACTCTGACCACCGTATAGCCGTGGGCCTGAGGTTTCTTTTCAAGACTGAATATAATAGGAAATACGCCGACCATAGGATAGCTCTTTCTTCCGAGGAGCAATGACTTGCCCAGATACATCAGGCCGCCGCATTCCGCGTATACCGGGAGCCCTGCCTCGACCGCATCCAGGAGCGACCTGCGGAATGAAAGGTTTTTAGCAAGCGCAATCGAATTGGTCTCCGGGAAGCCCCCGCCGATATAGAGGGCGTCGACGTCCGGAAGCCTCTTCTCAGTCAGGGCGCTGACTTCTACCAATCGCGCCCCCTTCCTCTCAAGCTCCTCGAAATTTTCCGGATAATAGAACTGGAAGGCAGAATCTCTGATGACCCCTATGGCAGGGCTTCCGGAGGAAATATCCGGCACCGGGACGGACTGGCAGGCCGGCAGTCCCTTCCCCGGTGCACCCTCTGCGACCTTCCTCAGCCCTTCGAGATCAACGTACTTCCTGGCGGTCTCAGCAGCAAGAGAAATAGCCTTTCCCACGTCCGGATGCTCCTGAAACGGCGTGAGACCCATATGCCTTTCGGAGAGAAGGACATCACGGAGTTTGGGTATGGCGCCGAAGACAGGGACATCGCAGTAATTCCGGATGACCTCTCTGATGATTTTTTCATGCCTCGATCCCGCAACCTGGTTCAGCACCACCCCTTTTATTGCGACCTTTCTGTCGAACTTCTGCATGCCCATCAACATCGCTCCCACGGTCCTCGTCGCCTTCGTGCAGTCGACGATGAGGACTACCGGGGATTTAAGGGCCTTGGAGAGTTCGGCGGTACTGAAGGTGCCTGCGGCGTCCATTCCATCGTACAGGCCCCTGTTCCCTTCTATAACGGCAACGTCCGCATCCCCGAAATGTGCGACGAAGGAGAAGCGGATTTTCTCGTTTCCTGCCAGGAAGGGGTCCAGATTAAAGCAGAGGCGGCCCGCCGCCGCGGAGAGCCAGCCGGCGTCAATATAGTCAGGCCCTTTTTTGAAAGGCGCTACCGCCGATCCTTCTTCTCTCCATGCGGCGATCAGCCCGAGCGACAGCGTCGTCTTCCCGGATCCGCCCTTCAGACCGGCTATGATAATCCTTGGAAATGACGTTTTCATACTTTTACAATATCTCCACGGCGTAGAATTTTCACGCGACCGAAAAAAGAGGACACTTGGTATATTGCCCCAATAAGAGAAGGATTATCAATCAACGGCTCACAGACGGGACCTCCTGTGCAGTGCGGGCTTCCGGGACAGCAGGAAACAGAGGGGCCTTGGGCCCCTCTGTTATGCAGGGGTGGAAATTATAATTACTTTATGAGACCCTTTTCTCTCAGGTATTCTTCACTCGGGATCTCGACTGAACTGGCGCCGCCGCCATAGGAATACATGAGCCTTCCCACGTCGATCATCGCCCTCATCGCCTTTTTGACATCGTCGGGCGGTACGTTCTGCTCTGCGGATACACCCTTGATGATATCTTTCTCTTTTAGTTTCTTCTTGCCCTTTGCCGCTTCGCAAAAGGCAAATATCTTGTCTTGAAGTTCCGCTGTTTCCATACACCTTACCCCCGTGTGTTATGTTTGTTATGTTTATACGTTGGCAGCCCGCCGAAACGGGCTGCCATACTTTAGTATATTATACAACTACCACTTGAAGGTCGAAGCGGTCCTCATCGTGTCTCTCATAAATGTGAAGTCGTCGATCGACTGGAATGTAAATTCGATGCCGGTAAGGGCGAAGAACCTCTCCCATCCGATCCTCTCGATCCACTCGCCCAGCCTCTCATGCTTTCTTGCGTGCGAGGCATACACTTCAACGATGTGCTTTACCGCGGCAACGACCTTGGGCCATCTCGGCGGCTCATTGGAGATGTAAGGGATAACGAGCTTGGAGAACTTCGGGTTTGACCTGAGGCTGTTGATCTTGCCGCCCACAACGATGGCGACTCCGTCACGCTCCGGGTTCTTTATGCTGATAGGCGGACATACGGTGAAGCAGTTGCCGCAATACATACATTTATCAGGATTGATCTTGACGCTCTTCTTGGCCGGATCGGGGCTTATCGCCCGGGTCGGGCACGAACCGATGACCGTCGGCAGTTCGCACATATTCTTGAATTTCTCATCGTCCACCACAGGCACCTTCGTATGGACCGCAACGATTGCGATATCGGAACAATGGACTGCGCCGCACATATTCACGCAGCAGGCCACCGCGAGGCGTAATTTGTTCGGAAGTCTCTTGGACTCGAAATACTCGAACAGTTCATCCATCATCGACTTCACGATACCGGACGCGTCGGTCGCGGCACTGTGGCAGTGGACCCAGCCCTGGGTATGGACGACATTCGTGATGCCGTAGCCTATACCGCCCATCTTGAAGCCGCGGGCTGCAAGGTCCTTCTTTATCGGCTCGAGGTTCTTTTCGTCCGAAACGAGAAACTCCACGTTGTTTCTTGTTGTAAAGCGGAGATGACCTCCGCAGAATTTCTCTGCCACGTCGCAGATCTCACGGATCGTGGCCGTTGATAAAATCCTCGGGGAAGCGACCCTGACCGTCCATAATTTGTCGCCGCTTTCTGCCACATGGACCATGGTGCCGGGCGTAAGCACCTCATGATATTTCCATTTCCCGTAATTCTTGTCTATTACAGGCGGCATAAACTGCCTATAATGAGGTGGCCCTATGTCTGTTCTTCTCTGTGGTAATGCCATTTTATATCCTCCTTATAAAATAATATATAGAATGTTAGAACCTGTATTTGCCCGTCTTCTTTTCTTCGGCTTCCTTCGCCTTGTAGGCGGCGATATCGGCCTCGGTGTAGAACATGAACGGATCTTTCCTCGGCTCCTTGATCTGTTGCGGCAGAGGCGGCACGCCTATCGCCTCGAGGAATGACCTCATCCCCTTCACTTCGATAACCTCGCCGATCCTCTCTCTCGGCTTCCCGTTATCATCCCACCAGTCCCATATCTTGCGGAGCAGTTCTTTCAGCTCTGTGTAAGGCGGCTCGAGTTTGATGAACGGAATGATGACCCAGGAGAGAAGAGAACCGACGACAATAGGGGCCTTGCTTCCCATACAGATTGTCGCTCCCCTTTCGCCGCTCGGCTTCAACGCCTTTGTCATCTTTGATATGCAGTGCATGCACCTGCTGCATTCAGCATTATCTATCTTGAGTTCCTTTCCGTCGTAGCTCATGCACTGTGTAGGACACATGCTTACGATTTCGGACATTACGTTCATGCCCTTCTTGGCATAATTCTGGACTTCTTTCTGGTCGATCAATATGTCGCCCTTCCAGGTCCCGATTATGGAGAAGTCCGAACGTGCGATTGAGGCAACGCAGTCACAGGCGCAGCCCGCTGCCTTTATCTTGAACTTGTAAGAAAACATCGGCCTGTGGAGCTCATCCTGGAATTCCTGCGTTAAATTATAGACCAGGTCGAGGGTATCATAATTTGACCATTCGCAGCGGCCCGGCCCAACGCAGCAGCTCGGCGTCCTGAGGTCGGACCCTGAACCACCGAGGTCCCATCCGCGGGAGGAATACTCTGCGAATATCGTCTCAAGGGCATCGGTCTTCGTTCCGAGAAGCACGATATCACCCGTGGAACCGTGCATATTCGTCAGGCCGCTTCCGTATTTGTCCCAGATGTCACATATTTCCCTCAGTGCCTTGCTGGTATAAAAGAAACCGCTCGGCTGGTTCAATCTGACCGTGTGGAAATGCGCAACACCAGGAAATTCTTCCCCGAGTTCCGAATACCTTCCGATAATTCCACCACCATAGCCGAGGACACCGACAATTCCACCGTGCTTCCAGTAACCCATCTTCGTGGTGTAGCACTTCTCGAGATGTCCGACTGCATCGTTTGCCATCTCATTGTTCTTGCCGGCCTTCTTCATCTCGGTGACGAAGCTAGGCCATGGACCTTTTTCCAACTGATCGATCAACGGCGTATTATACTTCTTCATCTAAATCCTCCTTCTATGGTAATTTTTTTTCGAAGCCCAAAAAAATAAATTAGCAGGCGCTAAAAAGCTTAAAACACCTCATATCTAATGGTCAAATAAAATAAATTAATCTGTTAATCATAATTATTTATTCATCTGCTACCGAAAAGATTAAATGCGGCCTCAAAAAATGGCCTGCCGGCCATTTTTCTTGTTTACTTTTCCCCCTCGCCAAGTGCTATACTTATCGAGTTTTTATACTAAATGAATATAGGGCAGGGGGAAGGTATGCGCAGGTTGGCACTAGGTCTTTTTTTTCTGTTGATCACGACAGGTGTCGTGCTTGCACAGGAACTGCCGCTCGTCAGCAAGATCGAGATTCAGGGCCTGAAACGCATCGAAGAAGGGGCGATTAAGGCGAAAATTTCGCAGAAAATCGGGGAACCCGTCTCTGAAGACAAGATAAACGAAGATATCAAAGCGATCTTCAAGATGGGCTACTTTGATGACGTCAAGGTAGAGATTGAACCCTTCGAAGGAGGGGTCAATCTTATCTATAACGTAAAGGAAAAACCGACGATCGTCAAAATTGACTTTCAGGGAAACAAAGAAATCGAAGACTCCAAGCTGAAAGAGAAGATCACCATAACTCCAGGCTCTATCGCCGACAGTGTGCTGATTCAGGATAATGCGCTCAAGCTCAAAAACTACTACGAAGAGGAAGGATACTGGCTTGCCAATGTGGTCCCCGTAATAAAAAAGTATTCCGCAAATGACGTAAGCCTGACCTACCAGATCGACGAAGGACCGAAGATAAAAATCAAAAAGATCATTATCGAGGGAAACCGCCGCATCTCTTCCTCCAAGATAAAGAAGGTGATGGAGACGAAGGAGTGGTGGATCTTCTCATTCCTGTCGTCGTCGGGCTATTTCAAGAAGGCGCAGATGAACACGGATGTCGAAAAGATAAAAAATCTTTACTTTGACAACGGCTATATCAAGGCGGCGGTCGCCGAACCGGAGATCTCTGTAGACAGGGCAAAGAAGTCCATGACCATCACCATAAGGATATCGGAGGGAGATCAGTACAGGGTTTCCTCAATCGACTTCACCGGCAACAAGACGTATGATAATGCGACAATCCAGAAGCTGATCACGATAAAGCCGGGGAGCGTCTTCGATAAGAGCAAACTCGAAAAAGACATTCAGGCGATCTCGAGCCTCTATTCCGACAACGGATACGCGCTTGTCTCGGTGGCCCCCGACCTTGTTCCCGATGAAAAAAACCGGACCGTCCGCATCACCCTGAATATCAGCGAGGGCGACAAATACCGGATCGGCAGGATCGAAGTCTCCGGCAACACCAAGACACGGGACAAGGTGATCAGGAGGGAGATCAGGTTCGATGAGGGCGACATTTTCAGCAGTTCAAAGCTGAAAAGAACTTATGAACGCCTGAACAATCTCAATTATTTCGAGACTATCGATATCATCCCCAAACCGAAATACGAAGAAAAGGTGGTAGACCTCGACGTAAGAGTCAAGGAACGGCCTACCGGCTTTCTCAGTATCGGCGGCGGCTACAGTTCGGTCGATAAATTTATCGCCACCGTGGACCTTACCCAGGGCAATCTCTTCGGAAAGGGACAGTATCTGAAACTGAAGGGCGAACTCGGGGGAACGAGTTCGCTTTATGAAGTCTCCTTCCGGGACCCGTGGTTTCTCGACAAACCGATCGCCCTGTCGACCGGCATTTACAAAACGACGCGGGAATACATAGAATACAACAAAAAAGCATTCGGCTTTTTTGTCGGATTGGGAAAGGATCTCTCGGAATACTGGAGGGGGGACGTATCGTATAATTTCGAACGGGCCACCATCTCGGATATCCGCGTCGGGGCTTCTCCGATAATATTCGACCAGGAGGGGACGAAGTCCACAAGCAGTATAACCCCCACGATCACGAGAGATACCCGGGACAATTACCTGGACCCTTCGCGGGGATCGAGAAATTCGCTGTCCGCAACGTTTGCAGGACTCGGAGGAGACAACGCCTTCGTCAAGGGGTCGGTTGATTCCGGCTGGTATTTTCCTCTCGGACCGACCACCTTCATGGTGAGGGGCCGTTTCGGATATGCCAAAGGGCTCTTTGACAAAACTCTGCCGCTCTACGAGCGGTTTTATGTGGGCGGAATATATACGGTACGCGGGTTGGGATTCGGCGATGCCGGTCCGAAAGACCCTGCCACCGGCGATCCGATCGGCGGGACCACGCAGCTGATATTCAATACAGAGTATATTTTCCCTATCCTCACCGAGATGAGATTGAAGGGAGTTGTCTTTTTTGACGCGGGGAATTCCTATGAGGATTTCAACAACTTCGGATACTTGAGATATACAACAGGCACGGGCCTGCGCTGGATCTCTCCGATCGGACCTATCAGGATAGAGTGGGGTTACAATCTAGCAAAAAAACCGGGTGAGAGTTCGAGCAAATTCGAATTTGCATTCGGCAGTTTTTTCTAAAAATGAGAAGGAGAAGAGTGATGAAAAAGACGTTGTTATTGGTAGTGATTTTTGTCCTGGTCGCAGGACAGGTGGCTTTCGCGGAGAACATCAAGGTCGGCATCGTCGATCTGATGAAGGCCCTGAACGAGTCGGATACCGGGAAGAAAGCGAAAGGAGAACTCGAGACGATGATCAAGGCGAAGCAGTCCGTCCTTGATCAAAAAGGCAAGGAGATCGAGAAGTTAAAGGCAGACATCGAAAAACAGTCCTCGATCCTCTCGGCAGAGGCGAAAAAGGCGAAGGAAGACGACCTCGAGAAATCGCTCAGGGAGTACCAGAGGCTGGTCACCGATTCCCAAAATGAAGTGAAGAAGAAAGAAGGGGAACTGACAGGAGGCATCCTGAAGGAAATCCGGGCGATTGTCGACAAAATGGGAGAAGACGGCGGATACACGATCATCCTCGAGAATGTCGACGGCGTGGTTCTTTTTTCGAAGAAGGACATCGACCTGACCAGTGTGGTCATAAAAAAATATAATGAATCGAAGGCGAAGAACAAGAAGTAACGCCGCGGCGCATAAGAAAGATTATCGGGCCTCCTGCTCTGACCGAGAAGGAGGCTTTCTTTACCGTGGGAGAGTGCGCTGAAGGCCGGACGACTTCTGTTTACGGAGGCTATACAAGGCATAACTACCATGCAAGAGACTGTTGAATGAAGCTGAGGGAAATTTCTCATTTAGTGAGCGGCAGGGTGATCGGCGATCCTGAAACCGAGATCACCGGCGTGGCCGGCATCAAGGAAGCCGGCAAGGGTAAGATAACCTACCTTGCAGCGCCCCGGTATCTCCGGTACCTGCACGGCAGCGAGGCTTCCTCTGTGATCGTAAAGGAGCCTCTGAAAGGGATAGAGATTGCACAGTTGGTGGTGGATAATCCCCAGTATGCATTCGCCCGGGCCATAGAGTGCTTCTATCCTCCCGTGCAAAATACGACGGGCATCAGCGACAAGGCGGTCATATCGGACAAGGCCGTCATCGGCGGGGGCGTCTCCATCTCGCCCTTTGCCTATATCTGCGATGGGGTGACGATCGGCGACGGCACTCTGATTCTGCCCGGCGTCTATATAGGCGAAGGATCGAAGATCGGAAAGGGATGTGTCATCTACCCGAACGTGACCATACGCGAAAAGGTATCTATCGGCGACAGAGTAATCATTCATTCCGGCACGGTAATCGGCTCCGACGGATACGGCTATGTTTTCGAAAAAGGGGAACATTATAAGATACCCCAGGTAGGAGGGGTCGTTATCGGAGATGACGTCGAGATAGGTTCCAATGTCTCTATAGACCGCGCGACCCTCGGCAATACCATCGTCGGCAGAGGTACGAAAATAGATAACCTGGTACAAATTGCGCATAATGTAAAAATCGGCGAGAAATCTCTCCTCATGTCTCAGGTCGGGATTGCCGGCAGCAGCGAATTGGGGAGCTTCGTCACCCTGGCGGGCCAGGTAGGGGTAGCCGACCATACCGAGATAGATTCAGGGACGATAATTGCTGCGCAGGCAGGCGTTGTCGGGCATGTTGCAAAGGGGGTCTATTCCGGTTCTCCCGGCATCCCTCATGGCAACTGGCTCAGGGCCCAGGCGGTATTTGCAAAGCTCCCTGAGCTTCAAAAAAAGATAAGAGAACTCGAGGCAAGATTAAGCACAATAGAAAAGGGGGCCACTGATGATGACCGTAAATGAAATAATGAAACTCCTTCCCCACCGGTATCCGTTTCTGCTCGTGGACAAGATCGTCGATCTGAAACCCGGGGAGAGCGCCTTAGGGGTAAAAAACGTCACGATCAACGAACCATTCTTCCAGGGGCATTTTCCCGGACAGCCGATCATGCCCGGCGTACTGGTCATAGAGGCGATGGCCCAGGTTGCGGGAGTTATGGCGTTTCGTTCGGGAGTAGAAGGCAAGTCGGTCTTTTTCATGAGCATCGACAACGCAAAATTCAGGCGTCCCATCGTGCCCGGCGACCAGGTGATGATGGAGATCAAGGTCCTGAAGCAGCGGGGGAACGTCTGGAAGTTTTCCGGCACGGCCACCGTCGACGGGAAATTGGTCTCCGAAGCTGAATTCACCGCAATGGTAACGGACCGGGAGATCTGATAGAATGAAGACCAAAATTCATCCCACTGCAATAGTCGATCCTAAGGCCGAAATTGACGCGAATGTGGAGATAGGCCCATTCTGCATCGTAAGGGCCGGGGTAGAGATAAAGAAGGGCAGCAAACTCCTTTCGAACGTCGTAGTCGAGGGTACCACTTCCATCGGCGAAAACTGCACGGTCTATCCGTTTACGAGCATCGGGTTTGCCCCCCAGGACTTGAAGTACCGGGGGGAAGACACAGGGCTCGTCATCGGAAGCGGCACCATCATCCGGGAATATGCCTCCATACACAGGGCGTCGGTCGGCGGCGACGGTGCCACGATAATCGGTGAGAACAGCTTTCTCATGGCATATGTGCATGTCGCGCACGACTGTGTTATCGGTAGTAACGTCATCATGACAAACGCGGCCACCCTGGCCGGCCATGTGGTCGTCGAAGACTTCGCGTATATCGGCGGATTGGTAGCGGTTCATCAGTTTACGCGGATCGGCCGTTATGCGATGGTCGGCGGCTTCAGCGGCATCGGCCAGGACATCCCCCCTTACATGATCGCCTCGGGTGCCAGGGCCAAGCTCTTCGGCCCGAACACCATAGGGCTGCAGCGGCGCGGCTTCTCCGAAAAGACGATCAACGATATCAAGAAGGCTTACAAGATCCTCTTCAGGGAGAAGCGGACGCTCAAAGACGCATTGAAGAAGGTACAGGAAGAATATCCTTCCTCGCCCGAGATAAAACACCTTGTCGAGTTTATCGAAAAGAACAAGCGGGGGATCTGCCGGTAGCCGAATGAAGAAACTCGGCCTTATCGCCGGATATGGAGAGCTGCCGTCCGCCGTGGCAGCCGAGGCGCGCGCAAAAGGATACTCCGTATTCGCCGTGGGCCTCGAACCGCTGGCAGACAAGTCGCTTGCCTCTGCCGTCGATGAAATAAAGTGGATCAATGTAGGCAAACTCGGCCTGATCATCAACACGCTCAAAAAGGCAGGTGTGGCTGAGGCCGTGCTGGCAGGCAAGGTCCCCAAGTCATTATTATATAAGAGCAGGATTACGCCGGACCTCCGCGCCGTAAAGGTCCTTTTTTCTTTAAAGGACAGGACCGACGATTCGATCATGCTTGCAATTACCGGGGAACTCGCGAGGGACGGCATCACCCTGCTTAACACCACGGATTTCAGCGTGCGGCTTCTGGCGCCTGAAGGGGTACTGGGCAAACACGCACCTTCCAAAAATGAATGGAAGGATATAAACTTCGGGTTCAGAATCGCCAAGGAGATGGGAAGGCTGGACATAGGACAGACCGTGGTCGTAAAAGACATGGCGGTGATGGCGGTAGAAGCGATCGAGGGCACGGACGAGGCGATAAGGAGGGGCGGAAAACTTGCAGGCCCGGGGGCGGTGGTGATAAAGGTGAGCAAGCCCCGGCAGGACTTGAGGTTCGACGTGCCGGCGGTGGGGATGGAAACGCTCGCGGCAATGATCGAGGTCCGGGCTCGCGTACTGGCTGTCGAACAGGGCAAAAGCATTATCCTCAACAGGAAGGAAATGCTCAAGAAAGCCGACAAATATGATATTGCCTTAGTCGGTCATCAGCCGAAGCAGTAATCCTTTCCTTCGCTTTCCATCACGATGCCCTGTTTCGATACAATAGCCTATTCCAAATAGTAATAAATCTATAAATTAGTTAAATTGGACAAATAGGGATGATTTTGTTTATATACCCTGTTAATTTTAATTTTAGTTTTTAAGCTATTCGTTAGTAATAGCTAAAAAATCCAATGAGTTGAGGTGCTTATGCCATACAAGAAGGTCATTTTTTTTGCCGCACCTTTGATGGTCCTCGCACTCCTTCTTCCAATGAGCGCATCCGCGCAGGAGTCTGCGAACTGCCTCGCTTGCCACAGTTCGATGAAGGGCAGGATAAAGGCCGTCTCGGGCAACCTGATCGAACTGAACATTGATTCCGAAAAATTCCAGTCTTCGGTCCACAGCTCGTTGGCCTGTACCGACTGCCACATCAAATTTTCCGACAACCCTCATACTTCACCGAACGCCCCGGTACCCCCGGCGGTCCTGGCAATATCGGCGAAGATTTCGAAAAAATATCCCATCGATCCTGTCGCGGCCGCAGCCTGCGTCCAGTGTCACGATGAGATTTACAAGAAGGTGCTCGAAAGCGTACACGGAAAAAACATCACTCAGAAACACCAGACGGACGGCGCCCTCTGCCTCGACTGCCACGGCTCTCCCCATTATATCGTGCCGATCGGCAATCCTGCCGCCCTGATGGGCCGCAAGCATCAGGTAGAAACCTGCGGCAAATGCCACGGGAACAAGGCGCTTAACGAGAAATACAAGATGGAGGAGAACGTCATGGAGAGCTTCGAAGAGAGCTTCCATGGACGGAAACTCGCCCTCGGGCATACGAAGGTCCCGGTCTGTGCCAGCTGCCACGGGGCCCATGATGTAAAATCAGTAGACGATCCGACCTCACCTGTATTCGGCAACAACAGGCTGCAGACCTGCGGCAAGTGCCATAAGGGTGCAAACAAGAAATTCATTCCGGCGATTACGCATAAATTGCCCGGCCCGATCCCTTATTACACCGAAAAGGCGCTGATATTTCTGGTACTGGGGGTCTTCACCTTCATCATATCTCACGTTCTGCTCGAGGCATTCTCCGATATCAGGGATGCAATCTTCAGGAAAGGGGGGCACGAATAATGAGCCAGTCAAGCACGACAACTGAACGGGAAATCCCTAAAGAAATAGAGAGGTTCAACATTACCTTTCGGATACAGCATATCATCATGTTTACGACATTTCTGCTTCTCAGCTTTACCGGCTGGGGGCTCAAGTATGCCTACGCCCCCGGCGGTGTATCGAGCTGGTGGATACGCGTCTGGGGAGGTCCCGAAACCGCCGGCATAATACACAGGGTTGCCGGGGTCACCATGTTACTGGACTTCGTCTGGCATGTCATCTATCTCTTCTACCTCTTTGGGACGAAGAGGATGACGATCAACTTGAAGACTACGGTCATCCCTCTTCCAAAAGATGTCTTCGACGTCATAAAGAATTATCTGTATTTCTTCGGTCTCTCCAAGGAAAAGGCGAGATTCGGGAAATACTCCTACGCACAGAAATTCGATTATTGGGCGGTCTTTTGGGGCATGTTCATCATCGGCTTTTCGGGGTTTTCCTTAGCCTTTCCGATGCTTGTGTCTCATATCATCCCGCAGTTCGCCACCGCCTGGATATGGCAGCTCCTGTCGATCATGCACAGCGACGAGGCGCTTCTGGCGATCGTCTTCATCCTTTTCTGGCATTTCTACAACGAGCATCTCAAGCCGGAGAACTTCCCGATGAGCTGGCTCTGGATAACCGGAAAGATATCGACTGACACGCTGAAGCACCACCACCCCATCGAATACGAGATGCTGTTCCCTGATGCGAACAAGAACAAGGATTAGGGGGAATGATGGCGAGAAAAATTGCGATCCTGTCCCTGGTCTTGCTGCTTTTTGCCTGCAACAGGTGGAAGCCTGTCGAAAAGCCGGTCGCCGAGGAGAAGGAGCCGCCGGTGATCGCTTCGCTGCAGGACTCCGGCATGCCCTGCTTCAAATGCCACTCCTACGAGAAATTCTCACTTGATTCGAAGGGGAAATTCTCTCACCCGAAGCATCTCGGGTTCGGGGTACACTGTAACCAGTGCCATATAATCGTGCCTCACAAGGAGATGACTCTCAACAAAGATACCTGCAGCAATTGCCATAACCTGACGGCCTTTACGTACGCGGCTTCTGGCCTGCCCGTGACGTTCTCCCACCAGAACCATCAGAAGAAGTACAACTGCAGCGAATGCCACCCCAAGCTCTTCCAGATGAAGAAGGGGACATCGAACATCACGATGGACGAGATGCTCAAGGGCGAAAACTGCGGCAGATGCCACAACGGAAGGATAGCCTTTTCGGCCAAGGATTGTGCGAAGTGCCATAACCTCTCGGCACTGAAAAAGGACTTTACTTATCCCGCCGGCGACATGTCTCCCGCGGTCTTCAGTCATCAGGTGCATACCGCTATGTTCGAATGCAGCAGCTGTCATCCCTCTCTCTTTAAATATAAGAGGGGCGGCTCGGGCATGAAGATGGACGACCTCTATCAGAATAAGTTCTGCGGCAAGTGCCATGACGGAAAGACGGCGTTCGCCTCGACCGAATGCCAGCGGTGTCATAGGTAATTAAGTCGATCCTAAAAGGGGCAGGCCATGCCCGCCCCTTTTTTCCTCCCCCCGGCCGTAAAAATACAGTTTTCGATGCCTCCTTTCAGTCCCGGCTCCGAAGAAAAGTGCTGCCCGGAATGTTGTATTTAATGTATAATGAAGAATTGTGGATTCCCCGCAGATTGCTTACTTCGGGCCCAGGCCAGCGACAGGGGAAGAAGAAGGAAACGTGTATTGCGGTTGTAATGCAACATAACTTGAGGAGAGTTTGCCATGACGAAATATTGCCCTCTGGATCGTACTAAGCTTTTAGCTGCAATTCCACTTTTGCTGTTGAGCGCCGTTACCATGATGATGCTCTCAGGATGCAGTGACAGCCGTACGTATACTGTTTCAGGGAAGATCACATCGGGTGGCGCCCCTCTTTCGGGCATTATAGTGACTTTTGCCGACGAGAATTCAAATACAATCGAAACAACGACTACGGATGCAAACGGCAACTATAGCTTTACGGATGTCTCCGGCGGCATTTACACTGTAACTCCTTCGCGGACAAGCTTTGGCATTTTTACCCCGCCCTTCAGGAAGGCATTCCTCGACGGCCTCAGCGCGGTCGGGTTTAACTTCAGCGTAACGAACGCAGGCAGACTGGGGGGAACAAACCACACTGTTTTTCTTAAGACCGACGGCACAGTCCGGACATGGGGAAATAACAGCAACGGCCAGCTCGGCAACGGGACTACCACGAATAGCGCCCTGCCGGTAGAGGTGACGGGACTGACCGGGATAACAGCCGTTTCGGCCGGCAATACTCACACTGCGGCACTGAAAACCGACGGCACGGTCTGGACTTGGGGGAATAACACTACCGGGCAGCTCGGCAATGGGAGCACGACGCAAAGCACCACGCCGGTGCAGGTAATCGACCTTGCTGACGTGACAGCCATATCGGCTGGGTCCGATCATACGGTAGCATTGAAAACCGACGGCACGGTCTGGACTTGGGGAAGCAACAGCAACGGGCAGCTCGGCAACGGAAGCACGCTTTCCAGCTCCGCGCCTTTACAGGTACCAGGGCTGTCGAACATAACCGCTATTGCCGCAGGCTCTAATTACACTCTCGCGCTGAAGAACGACGGCACGGTCTGGGCATGGGGTAACAACAGCAATGGACAGCTTGGCGACGGGAGCACCACACAGAGCTACGTCCCTGTGCAGACGAGCAGTCTGTCAAACGTGATCGCCATCGCCGCAGGGTTTTCTCATGCCGTCGCGCTTAGAAACGATGCGACTATTGTGTCTGTCTGGACGTGGGGCAATAATACCAACGGCCAGCTGGGTGACGGGACCACTTCGCAACGTAACGCCCCGGTACAGGTGCCAAACTTCTCCAATGTAGCTTCTGTTGCGGCAGGCAATGACCACACAGTAGCGCTGAAAAACGACGGCACAGTCTGGACATGGGGAAATAACAGCAATGGACAGCTTGGCGACGGGACCACTAATCAGCGCGATGTGCCTGTGCAGGCCGGCGGCATATCCGGCGTAACTGCCGTGGCAGCCGGCTACCAATATACTGCCGCCCTGAAAGTCGACAACACAGTCTGGACATGGGGAAACAATAATTACGGGCAGTTAGGGAATGGGGCTACGACCGGAAGCTTGACCCCGGTGCAGGCACAGTTACCTTGAAGTCCTCCGCTCTGAACTTCAGGTGAAAAAGGCGCTGAACGCCCTACTTCGCCAGCTGCTTTAAGTTATCGCAGGCGACATTGTTGCCGGCGTCGCAGGCCCTGCCGAAATCGGCCATCGCCTTCCTCGCGTAGGCAACACCCCGGGACAGGTAGAAGTTCTTGTCCTTCGGCTTCAGGGAAATAGCCTTATCATAATCTTTTATCGCCTCGTCGTACCGCCCGGCATTTGAGTACGCTATGCCTCGGTTATGGTATGCGTCCGCAAAGTCCGGAGTCATCGCGATGACTTTGGTGTAATCGTTGATCGCGTTTTCATACTGTCCCAGCTTGAGATACGCAAGTGCCCGGCTATTGTAGGCCTGCAGATTTGCCGGGTCCCTCGATATGACCTTACTGAAGTCGGCTGCCGCTTCCTCATATTTGCCCTTTTTGTAATAGGAAAGCCCCCTGTTGTTATAGGCATCGGTGAGCTCAGGATAAAGCGAAATCGCCGTGGTATACGCTTTTATGGCGTCATCGTATTCCCCGTTGTTGAAGTGGGCGTTCCCTCTGTCGAAATAGAACCCCGGATCGAGTTCTTTCGATAAGGCCAAACTGGGAAAAAGCATCAATATTATCACCGGAAAAGCAAATATCACTTTTTTCATCGTCTGCTCGGACTCCGTTCATGTCTTTTCAACCGGCCCATTACAAAATTATAGCAAAACACCGAAAAAAAATGGTATCATTGTATTTATCCGCAAAAGATAGTTCAGAAAAAATCCTGATAAAAAAATGGGTTACAAAGTTTTTCATATTTTCTTCAAATTTATGCTATATAGTATATTTATAAAATAAGATTTATGAAGTCTCTTTTATGAAGAAAATAGACCGGCGCTGCGGTAACGGCCGGGGAATATGAGGGAAAAAGATGGATAAAAATGAACTTTTCGATGAGATAATCGAGCTGGGAAAGAAGCGTGGCTCATTGACGTATGATGAGATCAACGAGGCGCTCTCACCAGAGTTCTTCGCTCCTGATGAGATGGAGGAACTTATCGAACTGCTGGAAGAAATGGGGATAGAGGTCCTCTCGCCCGAGGAAGCCGGCCCAGCCGGGGAAGAAGTCTGGGAAGAAGAGGAGACCCCCGAGACCGAAAAAACAGAGGACCTCGTGCAGGCGTATTTCCATTCTATGGGCAACATCACCATCCTGACTAGACAGGAAGAGATAGAGATTGCCAAGAGACTCGATGAGGGAAGAAAGATAATCAAAAAAACCGTCACTTCGATGCCGCTTTACCGGAAGACAGAGGCGGCAATGGAAATCAAGGAAGAGGAAGAGCCGGAAGAGCGGGCCGACAGGGCGCTTCTGCTCTCAATGGAGGCGCTCGATTGCCTCATGGAGCAGATAAGCGAGACTGACCGGAAGGTCGTGCGGTACGGTTCCCTGAAGGACTTGAAAAAAACCATTCAGGAGAAGAAGAAAAAAGGGATCAACCCTGCCAAGCTCCAGGACACAGCAAAAGAGGTGCAGGCGGTATACAAGGCGGTCGAGACTGAAGTCGGGATGAAAATAGATGATATCCGGGCTGCCTGGGACAGGATAACAAGGGCCAGGACTCTTTATAACGAAGCCAAGAACGAACTCACAACGCGGAACCTCAGGCTGGTGGTAAACATAGCAAAGAATTATATAGGAAGGGGACTCTCCCTGCTGGACCTTATCCAGGAGGGAAATATCGGCCTTATGAGGGCGGTCGACAAATTCAAGCATGAAAAGGGGTTCAAGTTCAGTACGTATGCCACATGGTGGATACGGCAGGCGATCACACGGGCACTGATCGACCAGACGAAAACGATAAGGGTGCCTGTTCATATGGTGGAGTTCTACAACAAGGTGACGAGGACTTCGAGGGAGTTGACCCAGGAACTCGGCAGGGAACCGAGAAACGAGGAAATCGCCGGGAAAATGGGCGTGGCGACCTCGAAGGTCGAAGAGGTCTTCAGGGCTATCCAGGACCCCATCGCCCTTCAGACCAAGGTGGGCGATGAGGACTCTGAACTCGAAGATTTCATCAGTGACGAAAACGTTCTTTCACCTTATGAGGACACCGAAAAGGGGGAACTTTCCGAAAAGATGATCCTGCTCCTGAAGACGCTGCACCCGAACGAAGAAAAGGTGATCAGGATGAGGTTTGGGATCGGAGTCGACAGGGACCACACCCTCGAGGAAGTCGGCAAATGTCTCTCGCTCACCCGAGAGAGAGTGCGCCAGATCGAAGCGAAGGCATTGAGGAAGCTCAAACATCCCGGACGGCTGAAGGTACTGAAAATACTGACTGCCGCATAAGCGGCGTCGACTATTCAAGGGAAACCCCTGATGAAATAAATTTAATATTTCATCAGGGGTTTTTGCCTCTTTTCTTCACATTTTCTTCAAATTATTGCTATATCGTATTGGCCATCTCACGCACAAAAGGTGGACCATGAAAGAACACGACGTGTACGAAGCGATTATCGAAATCGGCAGAAGGCGGGGAAATGTTACCTACGACGAGATCAACGATGCACTTCCCCCCGAGTTCTTCTCTCTCGAAGAACTCGAGAAATTTGTAAGGCTGCTTCTGGGCATGGGGGTAAGGCTGACCCCGAGTGCAGCACGAAACTAGACTTACGCAATGCCGAGCTTTTTTATCTTCCGGTAGAGTGTGGCGAGGTCCACTCCAAGCTGCCGCGCGGTCTCTTCCTTATTCCAGTCGTTGGTCTGGAGCGTCTCCCTGATAATCGTCTCTTCGTAGTAGTCAAGTCTGTCTTTCAGCGTCCGCGTGGTCCGCGAGCTGTCGTGCGACCTCACCTTTTCGGGAAGCTCGGCGGTCCCTATCTCTCCGCCTCCGGAAAGGACCACCGCCCTTTCAATCACGTTCCGGAGCTCTCTGATATTGCCGGGCCAGGGATAATTCACCAACGCCTCCATCGCCTCGTCCGATATTCCGGCCACCTTCTTGTTGTTTTCCCTGCAGCACCTGTCGATAAAATGCCGCGCAAGCACCCGGACATCTTCCTTCCTTTCTCTCAGGGGAGGGATTTTCACCTCGATCACGTTCAGCCGGTAGTAGAGGTCCTCGCGGAAAAGCCCTTTCCTGATCTGTTCTTCGAGATCCTTATTGGTGGCGGCGATGAGCCTGATGTCCACGAACCGCGGTTTCGTCTCGCCGAGTGGAAGCACTTCGCCGGACTCGAGGACCTTCAGGACCTTCGCCTGAAGTCCCATCGGCATGTCTCCTATCTCGTCGAGAAAGAGCGTCCCCTGATCGGCCATCGTGATCAGTCCTTTCTTGTCCGATGCCGCACCGGTAAAGGCGCCCTTTCTGTATCCGAAGAGTTCGCTCTCCAGCAGGTTTTCGGGAATTGCGGAGCAGTTGATCGAGATGAAGGGCTTGTCTTTTCTCTGACTGTTTCCATGGACGATCTCGGCGATCAGGCCCTTGCCGGTACCGCTCTCGCCCAGGAGCAGGATATTGGAGCGCGTCGGAATGACCTTGCTCAGGATGTCGAGCACCTGGGATATCTGAGGCGATACCCCGACGAACTCCCGGTTGCCGAACTGCTGGCTGAGCTGCTGCCGGAGGACCAGATTTTCCATCAGGACCTTCCGGTGCTCCAGGAGCCTCCTAACGGTCATCTTCACGTCTTCGTTGATGAAGGGTTTTACGATATAGTCGCTCGCCCCTTTCTTCATAGCCTCGACGGCAGACTCCACCGAGCCGAAGGCGGTCATGATGACCACGATGAGCCCCGGACTCATCGAGAGGGAACGTTCGAGCACCTGCATGCCGTCTATCCCCTCCATCTTGAGGTCGGTTATGACGAGGTCGAAATCATCAGCTTCCACTTTCTTCAGCGCCTCCTGCCCGCTGTTGGCGATGGCCACCTTGTAGCCCTCCCGCGACAGCAGGAATTCGAGCGCCCTGCAGATGTCCCTTTCGTCGTCTACGACCAGTATCTTCGCCGCTTCAACTTTCATAGTACGGCAACCTCACCCTGAACATCGTGCCTCCTTCAGGCCTGTTCTCCACGAGGATATCACCCTGATAACTCTTGACGATATTATAGCTGACCGCAAGCCCGAGACCGGTGCCCTTCTCCTTCGTGGTGAAGAACGGGTCGAATATCTTTTCCATATGCTCGGAAGGGATACCGGAGCCCGTGTCCGCCACCGAAATCTCGACCTCGTCCTCCAGTTCTCTCGCACGTATCTCCAGGGTACCGCCGTTCGTCATCGCATCCGCGGCGTTCAGGATAATGTTCATCAGCACCTGGATCATCTGGGTCTCATCCACCCGCACCGGCGGCATCGTCTCAGGGATATCCACATTGATCGCGATGCCCTTCATCCGTTTGTCGTATTTCACGAGATCGAGGGTCAAATCCACAAGCGCCCGCGCATCGTGGTGCCTCAGGTCCGACGTCCGCATCTTGGAAAAACCCGACATCTGCCTGACTATGTCGGCAATCCTGTTGATGTGCTTCGCCACGGTATCGAGGCTCTCCTTCGTAAACTCGTCGTGGTCCAGCTCCCTCAGGATCTGCACATAGGAGGAGATCGAGGTAAGGGGGTTCCCGATCTCATGGGCGATCCCCGCGGAGATACGAGCGAGCGCCGAGAGTTTTTCCGACTGCATCATCCGGTCTTCCATCTTCTTGATATCGGTGATGTCCTGGATCAGGACCAGCGTCTGCCGGTGCGCGTGCGGAGCGATAAGGGGCGTCGACGTGATCTGGAAATAGCCCTTCTTTCTGCCGTAGTCGTGATAGATCACTTCGCGAAGCATCTTGTCGTCCACAATCGCCCTGTGTATTCCGCTTCCCCCGTAAATTGTATCCATGCCGACCTCCTCGAACGACTCCTGCCCCAGCCACTCAAGCAACGTCCTGTTCGCCCATATGACCTTTGCCTCATCGTTGTCCAGAACGCAGAGGCCCCCTTCGATGGCGCTGACGATCGCATCGAGTTTCTCCTTCTCCCCCTGCAGTTCATCCGTTCTGCTCACCACCATCTCTTCGAGCCTCAGCGCGTAATCCTGGATCTTGGTCTTCAGGCCTACCTCCTCCGTCACGTCGCTGCTCGAGAGGATGATCCCGGCGACTTCGCCGTGGAGCACGAGGGGGTTGACGTTAATGTTGAGGAAGAGCGTCTGTCCGTCCCGTGCATAACCGTAGTTGCTCAGGCGGTGGCTCCTTCCCTCGAGGCACTGTTCCAGGACCTTCCTGAGTGCGCCCGTTTTTCGGTCAACCTCGCTCATCGAGAATACATCGAAGAAATTCCGCCCGACGATCTCCTCTTTTTTCCTGCCGCAGAGCCGCGCATGGGCCGAATTCACCGTATGGATGATCATATCCCTGTCCAGGACCATGATCTTCGACTCGGTGCTTTCAAGGAGGTTTTCGAGATAGTCCTTCGTCTGCAGGATCTCCTTTTCGAGAAGCTTCTGCGTCTCCAGATATTTCGCTCTTTCTTCGGCCTTCACCCTCTGTCTGTTGATAGTAACGATCGCGAACGCCCCGGTCACAGTGGCGATAAAAATCGAGATGACGAGGAGCGAATGAAGTTTCATGCTCCTCCGCATGCTGAAGGTGACCTCCGAATACGGAATCGACACACAGACGATCCAGGACAGGTCCGAGACCTTCACCCGGGAAAACGCGATGAGCTTGTCTTCGCCGTAAGGCGCGATATAGGAACTGAACCCGATGTCCCCGCTTTCCAGGATCTTCCTTTCCACATCAAAGGACTTGTGGCAGTCGAAGCAGGATTTGTCGGCCTTATAGAGGTTCTTCCCGACCATCTTCGGCTGGGTAGGATGGTACAGCAGCGTGCCGTTTCCGGACATCATCCACGCGTGTCCCCTGATGCCCGCCTTGATCGGCGCCAAAAACTTCTTGCTTATGGTATTTATGGAAAGCTCGAGGATCAGCAGCCCGCTCGCCCCCCCCTTCGGACGGACGATCGGCGTAAGGAGCACCAGCTTCCTTTCCTGGGCAAGCCGGTCGAGATAGACCACCTTGCCCGGGGGGACCGACGCTGAAGTTCTGAGCAGTTCGCCATCCGCAGGGGAAAGCTTTTCCCCTCGGGAGCTGTAGATCATCTTTCCCGTCCCGTCTATTATCTTGATCGCGACGTCCGTATCTTCGCTCAGCTCCACGTAGGCGGTATAGACCGCCTCCTCGATGCTTCTTCCCGAAAGCCTGCCCTCTCCGAGGAGCCGGGCAAGAGAGAGTGTCTCGGCGTCGATGTGCTGCATATCGCCCTCGATCCCCTTGGCGATCGACTTCGCGATCAGCAGCTGCTGCCTGTTGAACTGCTCGGCCATCTCGCTCTGATAGCTCTCCTGAAAAAACATGTTGAGCGTGATGATCAGCGAGATGATAAAAAGAACGAGGCCGAAAAGAAATATATTGGTCTTCACTTCCCGCCCCCGTCTTCCGCCGCATAGAACGGTCCTTTATAGCCGGGGAATATACTCATGATCTTCTCCCTGATCCCCTGCAGATGGCTGCCTTCCCAGTATATATTGCCGCAGCCCCCGCACCTCACAAAGTCATGTATACTGAGATAGATGAACTCGGGAATAGAGTCCCGCACATCTTCTTTTTGAGCAACACGCTCAAGCATACCGTTACAGACCATGCATCTTCCCAACCGCGCGACCCCCCGGAAATCGAGCTTGTCTCTGATCTGCACAAGCTGTGCAAAAACATCGTCGTCATATATGAACATCACGTCAGTTCCCTGCCTTCGTTTGAGAAAATGCGTGTCCCTCGTAAGTATCGTGCGCTCCTCTTCCCTTGCTATTTTTACAAGCTGACCGTCGGCGATGTCCGGATAATACAGGACGTCAAACCCCAAGACCCTCAGCCACCTTGCGAGCCTGCCGAGCATCGCGTCGGCGATGAATTTCATAACCCAATTATATGATAAAAGCGGAGAAATAAGTCTTTGTTTATAATAACATAAACTGATTGCCCGACACTGTTGCAGCTATTCCTTTGCAGTCACATATCCAAATTTTTCATGGATGTTAAGAGTTACGCTTCATGAAGCGTGCCCTGACATGAAAAAGTTACGATACATTTTCGACATTGACGGCCCCGGAATAATGTGAGAAGATTTGGTGAGAGACACCGCAGTTCTTCTATCGATTTGGTATTTGAAGAAGGGTTTGCGCCAATTGTGCAAAAGGAGACAGAAATGAAAAGAGGCAAGAAGTTAGTAAGTATCATTTGCATCCTTGGAATGGTTGTTACGGCATCACTGGGCGCCGGGTGTGCCACTGAGGGCCAGAAAGGAGCAGCAATCGGCGCAGGAGCAGGCGCTCTCATCGGAGGGCTGGCCAATATGCACGGGTCGTGGGGAGCGACAGCCCTGATCGGGGCAGGTGTTGGCGCCGGCGTCGGGTATCTCATCGGCAATGAAAAGGACAAAAAGGAGGCGGAAAGACACGGACGGGCAACCGAAGAGGAGTTAAAGCCTCTTGCCGGGACGACCTGGCAGGTAATCAGCGTCGAGCCGAAGCCCGGGAAGCGCCATAGGTCCGTCATTTCACATTTCAGGCATGACGGGACCGCCGTGACGACAAAGACGGATATGGACGGTAAGGTCGAAAAAACCACTGAGCAGTATCGTATCGTTGGGTCTACGCTCATCCTGAGTACCCCGAATTATGTGGAGAACGCCAAATTCAGGATCGAAGGCGACAAGTTGTTTATCGATTACGGAAACGGAAGTGCCGTTTTGCAGCGTGTCAGCTGAGGATTGAAGGCGAAACCGACATTTTCAGGTTTATATTTTTGATCCCCATCCGGCACACGGTTAGGGCCTCTCTCACTCTCTTAGGGCTGCTTGCGGCCTGGGGGCAGGCTTATGCTGAAGAGCAGGAGACTGCTATTCCTAACCCTTGCTCGGGCCCATCAGCCCTGCTTGCCATTTTGGACCGTCCGACCGTCTCAGACAGCGCCTGCGCGGTTTCTCAGGGCCGGTTCGTGTTTGAAATGGGCTTCCAACGCGCCAACTTGAGAGGCCTTGGCGGCGGCACGGCGGACAATTATCCTCAAGCCGAGGTGCGCATTGGGCTTCCCGGCAGGAACGAGTTCGTTCTTCTCCCCCCAAATTACAACCGCCAAAGGATGGGCGCCATTCCGGGCTCGCCCGCCCAGGAGATCACCGGCCTTTCCGCCGTAACACTCGGCCTTAAGCACGAAGTGGGCTACACCCGCTATTGGCTTGGCGCTGTGGAAGCCCTGTTCACGCTGCCATCCGGGGGGTCCGCTTTCGGAAGTCGGGGGCTTGGGATTCTGCTTCTAAGGTCCGGCAGTTTATAGGGAGGAGTTGGTCCAAGGCAGTGACACCCCATGAATAACGTTGGTTCCCATAGTGCTTTATACTCAGCAGAATTTTACCAGCAGCCGAAATAGCAGCCTTCTGCGAGAACCAGAGGAGAATTAACAAATCCAAAAAAAATCCCCCTGCATCTTACGACACAGGGGGACGTAAGCCGCTATTTACTTCTCTTACTCTTCCACCGCAGGCGGGGCCGAAAAGACCGGCACCAAGTCGCGTTTGACGAAGGTGTTTTTGTATTTCGCCATTCCTGTACCGGCCGGGATGACCCTACCCATGATGACGTTTTCCTTCAGACCCCGCAGCTCGTCGAGCATACCATTGATTGCAGCCTCGGTGAGCACCCGGGTCGTCTCCTGGAACGATGCGGCGGACACGAAGCTGTCCGTCGTGAGAGAAGCCTTGGTGATGCCCAGGAGAAGGGGCTTGCCCTGCGCCGGCTTACCGCTGCCGGCCTTCACCCTTTCGTTTTCCTCCTGGAAGAGCATACGGTCGATCTGCTCGCCGATGAGGAACGGAGTGTCTCCGGGGTCTTCGATCCTGACCTTTCTCATCATCTGCCTGACGATCGTTTCGATATGCTTGTCATTGATCGACACGCCCTGGAGACGGTAGACCTTCTGGACCTCGTCAACTAGATATCTCTGAAGTTCCTTAGGGCCCAGGATGTCGAGGATGCTGTGAGGGTTGACCGCGCCGTCCATCAGCGGCTCGCCCGCCTTTACCCAATCTCCCTCGTGGACGCTGACGTGCTTGCCCTTGGGTATGTCGTATTCCTTGACGGTTTCGCCGCCCCTTACCACGACCACCCGCTTGCCTTTCTGGGCCGACTTGAACTCGACGATCCCGTCGATCTCCGATACGAGGGCCTGCTCTTTAGGTTTCCTCGCCTCGAAGAGCTCCGCGACCCTCGGCAGACCTCCGGTTATGTCCTTAGTCTTGGTCGTCTCTCTTGGGATCTTGGCCAGAATGTCACCGGGATAGACCACGTCGTTCTTGTCGACGAGGATATGCGCTCCCGAAGGCAACAGGTACCGCGCGGGGTTGCTCGTCCCGGGTATCTTCAGCGTTGCCTTGCCGTGTTCGTCCTTGATCGAAATCCTCGGCCTCATATTCGCCGAGTATTCGATAATCACCTTATGTGAAAGTCCGGTCGTCTCGTCGACCTCCTCCTTTACGGTGACGCCTTCGACGATGTCGCCGAGGGCGATCTTGCCGCCGAGCTCGGTAAGAATGGGAGTGGAATACGGGTCCCATTCGACGAGCCTCTGCCCCGACTCTGCCTTCTGTCCCTCGGTCACCCTCAGCTTCGCGCCGTAGACGACGGAGTAATTCTCCTTCTCCCTGCCCTTGGAGTCGACGACGGCGATGCTCCCGTTTCGGTTCATTACGATGAGCATGCCTTCCCTGTTCTTGACGGTATTGATGTTGATGAACTTGATCGTGCCGGAGTTCTTCGCCTCAAGGACCGTCTGCTCGACCACCTTCGATGCGGTGCCGCCGATATGGAAAGTCCTCATCGTGAGCTGCGTCCCGGGCTCGCCGATCGACTGCGCCGCGATGATCCCGACAGATTCGCCGATCTCGACGTTCTCGCCCCTCGCCAGGTCCCTTCCGTAGCACTTGGCGCAGACGCCGAACTTCGACTGGCAGGTAAGGACCGACCTGATCTTGACGCTCTTGACACCCGCCTCGATGATCTTCTGGGTAAAGACCTCGTCGATCTCCTGGTTCCTCTTAATGATCACTTCCTTGGTGAGCGGGTCCTTGATGTCTTCGACCGCATACCTGCCAATAAGTCTCTCCTCGAGGGGCAGGATGATCTCTCCGCCCTCAACCAGCGAGGTGACCGTAATGCTGTCCGTCGTGCCGCAGTCGTCCTCCATGATGAGGACGTCCTGGGCTACGTCGACGAGCCTTCTGGTGAGATACCCTGAGTTCGCCGTCTTAAGCGCCGTGTCGGCAAGACCTTTTCTCGCGCCGTGGGTCGATATGAAGTACTGCAGAGGAGTGAGTCCTTCCCTGAAGTTCGCCGTGATCGGGGTCTCAATGATCTCGCCCGAGGGCTTCGCCATGAGTCCCCTCATTCCCGCGAGCTGACGAATCTGGGCCGCGCTTCCCCTCGCGCCGGAGTCAGCCATCATGAAGATGCTGTTGAAGGACCTCTTGTCTTTGAGTTCATCCTCGGACGCGATCCGGTCGTCTTCGGCGCCGAGTTCTTTCATCATCTCGTCTGCGATACGTTCCGTGACATTCGCCCAGATGTCGATGACCTTGTTGTAGCGTTCACCCTGCGTGATGAGACCGTCTGCATACTGCTTCTGGACCTCCATCACTTCCTGCTCGGCATGATGGATCATCTCGCCTTTCTTAGACGGGATATGCATGTCCGCCATGCAGATCGATATCCCGGAATTCGTGGCGTATCTGAAGCCGAGTTTTTCGAGGCTGTCGAGGAAAACGACGGTCTTGCGTTTGCCCGCCTTCTTATACGCATACTCGATTATTTTCGAAAGCTCCTTCTTCGTCATGTCCTTGTTGATCATCTCGAAGGTGATCTCTTCAGGGACAATCTCAGAGAAGAGTACCCTGCCGGTGGTGGTATCGACATATTCACCTTTCATCCTGACTTTAATGCGGGCGTGCTCGCTCAACTGTCCGGCGTCGTAGGCGATTCTTACTTCTTCGGGGCTTTCAAATCTTCCCTGCAGGTCCGCTCTCAGCCTCTCTTCAGCGTTCTTGATCTTTTTTATCTCATCATCGCTCAGTTTCCTCTCGCCGAGCGCGCCCTTCCTCTCTTTCATCAGGTAATAGATGCCGAGGACCATGTCCTGGGTCGGCACGAGGATGGGCTTCCCGTTCGCGGGAGAGAGGACGTTGTTCACCGACATCATCAGGACCCTGGCCTCGATCTGGGCCTCGATCGAAAGCGGTACATGGACCGCCATCTGGTCTCCGTCGAAGTCCGCGTTGAATGCTGTACAGACGAGAGGGTGGAGTTTGATCGCCTTGCCCTCTACCAGCACCGGATCGAACGCCTGGATGCCGAGCCTGTGAAGGGTAGGTGCCCTGTTGAGCAGAACGGGCGTCTCCCTGATCACTTCTTCAAGGGCGTCCCAGACCTCGGACGACTCCTTCTCGACCAGTTTCTTAGCGGCCTTGATCGTGGTGGCATACCCCTTTTCTTCGAGCTTGCTGAAGATGAAGGGCTTGAAGAGTTCGAGCGCCATCCTCTTCGGAAGGCCGCACTGGTGGAGCTTCAGCTCAGGACCGACGACGATGACCGACCTGCCCGAATAATCCACCCTCTTGCCGAGAAGGTTCTGCCTGAAGCGGCCCTGCTTCCCCTTGATCATATCGCTAAGGGATTTCAGCGGCCTCTTCGTAGCGGTCTTCAGGACCTTGGATCTGCGGCCGTTGTCAAAGAGGGCGTCGACCGCTTCCTGGAGCATCCTCTTTTCGTTTTTTATGATCACGCTCGGGGCCTTCAGTTCGACCAGCCTCTTGAGCCTGTTGTTCCTGTTGATGACCCTCCGGTAAAGGTCGTTGAGGTCTGACGTCGCAAATCTCCCGCCCTCCAGGGGAACGAGCGGCCTCAGGTCCGGCGGCAAAACAGGGATGACATCCATGATCATCCATTCCGGCTTGTTGCCGGATTTCCTGAATGCCTCCACGACCTTCAAACGTTTTGTCAGCTTCTTCTTCACGCCGAGGGAGACTGCTTCCTTTATCTTCACCTTCAACTCGACGCTCAGGGTCTCGAGGTCGATCATCTTCAGCAACTCTCTGATCGCCTCGGCGCCCATACCCGCCTTGAACCTCGTACCGTATTCCGAAGTCCTTTTCTTGTAGTCGTCGTCGCCCAGCAGTTCCTTGACCTTCAGCGGAGTGTCGCCGGGGTCCACGACGATATAGCTTTCGAAATATAGGACCTTTTCGAGGTTCCTCATCGTCATGTCGAGGAGCGTGCCGATGCGGCTCGGAACACCCTTGAGGAACCAAATATGTGCCACAGGAGTCGCCAGCTCGATATGACCGAGCCGCTCCCGCCTCACCTTCGACTGGATCACCTCGACGCCGCACTTGTCACAGACGATCCCCCTGTGTTTCATCCTCTTGTACTTGCCGCAGATGCACTCCCAGTCCTTGATCGGCCCGAATATCTTCGCGCAAAAAAGGCCGTCCCTCTCCGGCTTGAACGTGCGGTAATTGATCGTCTCGGGTTTTTTCACTTCGCCGTACGACCACTCGCGTATCCTCTCCGGAGAGGCAAGCTTTATCCTGATCGCCTCGAAATCCGTAGGATTTTTCGGTTTTTGGAAAATGGCGTAAATGTCTTCTGCCACTCTATTCCCCTTTCTTCTTTTTCTCCAGTAGCTCTACATCGAGTCCGAGACTCTGGAGTTCTTTTATTAACACATGGAAAGACTCGGGTACGCCGGGTTCCAGCATCGCATCACCCTTGACGATCGCCTCGTACATCCTCGCCCGTCCCGTAACATCATCGCTCTTGACGGTCAGGAATTCCTGAAGCGTATAGGCCGCTCCGTAACCTTCGAGCGCCCAGACCTCCATTTCTCCGAGTCTCTGGCCGCCGAACTGCGCCTTCCCCCCCAGCGGCTGCTGGGTGACAAGGGAGTATGGTCCGATCGACCTGGCATGTATCTTATCGTCGACCAGGTGATGGAGCTTCAGCATATAGGTATATCCGACCGTGATCGGTCTTTTAAAAGGCTCGCCGGTCTTGCCGTCGTACAGGACAGTCTGGCCCGTTACCGAAAAACCGGCCTTCTTCAGCATCGCCTTTATTTCGACTTCCTTGGCGCCTTCAAACACCGGCGTTGCCACGGGAATGCCTTCCCGGAGCTGATCGGCAAGTTCCAGCAAGTCGCCCTTGTCGAGATCGTCGACGGCCTTCGCAGTCTCCTTACTCGCGTCCTTGTTGCCGAAACTGGCATAGACGTCCCTGATGTATTTTCTCAGGTTTTCATGGTCCTTCGCCGGGATATTCCTGATCTGCAGCCCCAGCATCCTGGCTGCCAGACCGAGATGGGTCTCGAGTATCTGACCCACGTTCATTCGCGAAGGAACGCCGAGGGGGTTCAGCACAAAATCAACGGGGGTACCGTCGGGCAGATAGGGCATATCCTCCTCGGGCAGGACCATGGCCACGACACCCTTGTTGCCGTGCCGTCCGGCCATCTTGTCCCCTATCTGGACCTTCCGCTTCATCGCGATGTAGACCTTGACGAGCTTGTTGACGCCGGGGGGCAGTTCGTCGCCTTTCCTCACCCTGTCTACCTTCTCGTCGTACCTCGTCTCCAGTTCCCTGATGTACTGGTTTGCCTCGCTGTTGATGGATTCGATCTTTTCCTGCACCTCTGCCTTATCGACCCTGATCCTCATAAGGTGCTCGTCCTTGACACTTTCGAGGTGTTTTGCCGTGATCGCTTTTCCCGCCTGGCAGATCACCTCTTTCGTCTTGGAGTTCTTTATGTCTTCTGAAGCGCGCTGACCTGTCAGAAGTTCACGCAGCTTCTTGAATTTTTCCTCCTTTACGACGGTGATCTCTTCCTCGAGGTCCCGTTGGAGCTTCTGGATGTCCTCCTCTTCGATGTTCTTCGCCCTTCCGTCCTTGGCAATGCCCTTCCTCGAAAAGATCCTTACGTCGACGATCGTCCCTTCGATCCCCGGGGGTACGTAGAGGCAACTCTCCTTCACCTCTTCGGCCTTCTCGCCGAAGATCGCCCTGAGCAGTTTTTCCTCGGGGGTGAGCTGCGTTTCGCCTTTCGGCGTGACCTTGCCGACAAGGATGTCGCCGGGCTTCACCTCTGCCCCTATCCGTATGATACCGCTCTCGTCAAGGTCCTTGAGTGCCTCTTCTCCCACGTTCGGGATGTCCCGGGTGATCTCTTCCGAGCCGAGCTTCGTCTCACGCGCCTCGACCTCGAACTCTTCAATATGGATCGAGGTATAGACGTCCTCTTTGACGAGCCGTTCACTCAGCAGGATCGCGTCCTCAAAGTTGTATCCGCCCCATGGCATGAACGCGACGAGCACGTTTTGTCCGAGGGCAAGTTCTCCCAGGTCAGTGGACTGTCCGTCGGCCAGGATGTCTCCCTTTTTCACCCTGTCTCCGACATTAACGATCGGCCTCTGGTTGATACAGGTCGCCTGGTTCGATCTCTGGAACTTGATCAGGTTGAAGATATCCACGCCGCTGTCGCTCCCGGATACCCGGACGACGATCCTCGATGCGTCGACGCTTTCGACTTTACCCGAGCGTTTCGCGAGCACAAGTGCGCCCGAGTCCCTCGCGGCCACGTATTCCATCCCGGTGCCGACGATGGGCGAATGAGGTTTCAAAAGCGGCACCGCCTGTCTCTGCATGTTGGAGCCCATCAGCGCCCTGTTGGCGTCATCGTTTTCGAGAAACGGGATAAGCGCCGCCGAGATACCGACGACCTGTTTCGGCGAGACGTCCATATACTGGACCTCCTGGGGAGTGACCATCCGGAAATCGCCCCCCTCTCTGGCGGATATGGATTCGCCGATGAGATTGCCTTTCTTGTCCACCGGCGAAGTCGCCTCGGCGATGATGAACCTCTCGCCCTCTATCGCAGAGAAATACTGCACCTCTTCGGTGACCCTGCCGTTTACCACCTTCCGATACGGCACCTCGATGAACCCGTAATCGTTCACCCTCGCATACGAGGCTAGAGACGTGATCAGACCTATATTCGGTCCTTCCGGAGTCTCGATCGGACATATCCTTCCATAATGCGTCGGATGGACGTCCCTGACCTCGAACCCCGCCCTCTCTCTCGTCAGGCCGCCCGGGCCAAGAGCAGAAAGCCTCCTTTTATGGGTGATTTCTGAAAGGAGGTTCGTCTGGTCCATGAACTGGCTCAGCTGGCTCGAGCCGAAAAACTCCTTCACCGCCGCCATCACCGGTTTGGAATTGATGAGGTCGTGCGGCATCGCCGTCTCGAGTTCGGTAAGGGTCATCTTCTCCTTGATCGCCCGTTCCATCCTGACCAGGCCGATCCTGAACTGGTTTTCGAGAAGTTCACCTATGCCCCTGATCCTCCGGTTGCCGAGATGGTCGATATCATCGACCTCTCCCTTGCCCGTCCTGAGGCTCAGGATATACCTGACGATCTCGATGATGTCCTTGTCGGTGAGCACCTTCGTCTCGAGGCCGACTTCGAGGCCCAGCCTCTTGTTGAGCTTAAGCCTCCCGACCGGGGAAAGGTCGTAGCGCTTCGGGTCGAAGAAGAGCCCGTTGAAGAGGTCCCTCGCGGCCCTGATCGTCGGCGGTTCGCCCGGCCTCAGCTTCTTGTATATCTCGATAAGGGCCTCGTCCTGTGTGCCTACCTTGTCCGTAAGCAGGGTGTCGCGAAGCGACGAGAGATAATGCACGTTGTCGATAAAAAGCAGGTTCAGCGTTTCTATCTTGAGCGAAAGGACCTTATTGAAGACGTCTTCCGAAAGCATCTCGTTCCCTTCTAGGATGACCTCTCCGGTAGAGGGATCGACGATGTCCTTAAGCGTAATCCTTCCGATGATTTCCTCTTTGGTGATGCGGATCGTCTTGATCCCAGCGGCCTCCAACTTCTTGATGGCGGCCTTCGTTACCTTGCTCCCCTCCTTCACGATGACTTCCTTGGTATCGGGGGCCACGATGTTCTTCGACGTCTTATATCCGACGAGGACGTCGCTGACGACGATCGAAAAATCGTTGCTGCCCTTTATGACTATAGTGTCGACCGGATAAAAGGTCTTCAGCAGGTCTTCATTCGAATACCCGAGGGCCTTGAGGACAATGGTCGCCGGAAGTTTCTTCCTTCTGTCGATCCTCACATAGAGAATATCTTTTGTGTCGAACTCGAAATCGAGCCACGAGCCGCGGGACGGGATGACCCTCGCCGAATAGAGGAGCCGCCCGCTTGCGTGCGTCTTGCCCTTATCGTGACTGAAAAACACACCGGGAGAACGGTGCAACTGGCTCACGACAACACGCTCTGTCCCATTGACGGTAAAGGTGCCGGTTTCAGTCATCATCGGCATCTCGCCGATGTAGACTTCCTGCTCTCTCGACTCCTTCAGCTTCTTCTTCTCATCGGACTCCACTTCGAAAAGATTGAGCTTGACGCTTATCTTGATCGGCGCAGCGAAGGTCGTGCCCTTCTGGAGGCATTCCCTGACCGAGTACTTCGGCTCCCCCACCGTGTACCCGACAAATTCAATCTCGGCGGTCTCGTTGTAGTCCGTGATAGGAAAGACGCTGAGAAAAGCCGACTGCAGGCCGATCTCCTCCCTCTTTCCCATCGGAACCTCACGCTGCAGAAACTTGTCGAACGACCTCTTCTGTATCTCGATCAGATTAGGCACTTCGAGGAACTGCGGCACCTTCCCAAAATCCAATCTCTTTCTTAGCACCCTTGCCATATATCTCCTTCTCCGATTAAAGGCAAAGGTAGAGGCAGCATATACGCCCCTGCCTCTACCTTATTCCATACCTTTAGCACAATTTCTACTTTATTTCTACCGTTGCTCCCTGCTCCTCGAGTTTCGCCTTCATGGAGGCGGCCTCTTCCTTCGATACGCCGGTCTTCACCGGTTTGGGAGCTCCGTCGACAAGGTCTTTAGCCTCTTTCAGTCCGAGGCCGGTCAGTTCCCTGACAACCTTGATCACCTGGATTTTCTTGTCACCGGCAGCGCCGAGAATGACGTCGAAGCTTGTCTTCTCTTCAGCGGCGGGAGCGGCGGCAGCGCCCGCAGCGCCGGCGGCCGCAATCGCGACCGGCGCGGCAGCGGTGACCCCGTACCTCTCTTCAAATTCCTTGACGAATTTCGACATGTCGAGAATCGTCATATTGTCGATAAACTCAAATACTTCTTCCTTTGTAATAGCCATTTACTGAAACCTCCTTTTATTTCTCAATGCTTGATAGATTTTTTATTCACCTTTCTTGCTCTGCAATGCCTGCAAGGCATACGCGAAACTGCTGACCGTCGCGGAAAGCGCCCCAGCCATCTTGGACGACGGCGCCTGGAAGGCACCCGCCAACATGGAGAGAAGTACCTCGCGCGGGGGCAGCTCGGCGATCTGTTTCACCTCGGCAGGCTCGCAGAGTCTGCCTTCGACGATCGCGCCCCTCACCTGAATCTTTTCGTTCGTTTTCGCGAATTCGAGGACCTTTTTCACGACGAGCACAGGGTCGTCATACCCTATCGCGATACCGATCGGGCCCTTGAACACTTTCTCGGCCGCCGCCACATCGGTGTCCTTTGACGCGATCCTGGCAAGTGTGTTCTTCACGACGCTATAATCCAGGGAGGACTTCTTGAGCAGCCTTCTGAGTTCCGTGAGCTCGGCCACGGTCATACCTTTGTAATCGGTAAAGACCACTGCTTTAGCCTTCGAAAACTTTTCTTTCAGGCCGGCTATTACCTGTCCTTTTTCTTCCTTGTTCAGTTTAGACCTCCTTTCCCAGAGACCCGGGCAGGCGAACTGACATCAAACAGGGAAGATGCGGATAAGGCCTTCTGCGGGGATCCCCTCATCAGACCGTAACATTTTCCCGTTTTTTGCCCCGTCCGGCAAGGACGGGCGCTGCTTAGCCTCGGTAGGCTGGCCATTTTCAGCTCCTTCCGGTACTCTGGTCCGGAGCCGGCAGGCCGGATTAAGTCTCTGCGCCTACTGTCTCTGACTAATATTCTGACTAATATAAAGTGAACTCCTGTTCGAATTTGCGTTACTTCCCCGCGCTGACCGAACCCGGATCCACTCTGAGCCCGGGGCCCATTGTGGACGAAATGCTCAGCTTCTTGAGGTATTTACCCTTGCTCGTTGACGGCTTTGCCCTGTTCACGGCATCGATGATCGCCCTTGCATTATCGAGGAGCTTCTGCTCTTCGAACGATACCTTACCGATGGGAATATGGACAACACCGGCCTTTTCCGCCTTGTACTCGACCTTCCCGGCCTTTATCTCCCTTACTGCCTTTGCCACGTCGAAGGTGACGGTACCGAGCTTCGGGTTCGGCATGAGGCCCCTCGGTCCGAGTATCTTTCCGAGCTTTCCGACGACGCCCATGATATCCGGCGTCGCCACCACCTTGTCGAAATCGAGCCAGCCTTTGGTGATCTTCTCGACCATGTCTTCGGCCCCGGCAAAATCGGCTCCCGCGTCCCTAGCTTCTTTTTCTTTTTCACCTTTTGCAAACACAAGTACCCGTACGCTCTTTCCGCTTCCATGAGGAAGGACAACCGTACCCCTCACCATCTGGTCGGACTTCCTCGGGTCGACGCCGAGGTTAAACACAAGGTCGACGGTCTCGTCGAACTTCGCGTACGCCATTTTCTTCACAAGACCCACCGCCTCCTCGAGCGGGTATTCCTTTCCCGGCTCCACCTGTTCCTTTGCGGCCTTTATCTTCTTGCCCATTCTCTGTCTCCTCCTAATCAGTCACCTCAACGCCCATACTCCTTGCAGTGCCGGCGATGATCCTCATCCCCTCGTCCACGGAATACGCGTTGAGGTCCGTCAACTTCGTCTGCGCGATCTCTTTCAGCTGCGCGTTGGTAATTTTTCCTACTTTATCCTTATTGGGTGTGCCCGAGCCTTTTATGATCCCGGCGGCCTTCTTGAGAAGCTCCGAGGCCGGCGGAGTCTTAGTGATGAACGTAAAAGACCTGTCGGCGTAGATCGTCATGACGACCGGTATTATCGTATCGCCGAGCGCCTGGGTCTGCGCATTGAAGGCCTTGCAGAACTCCATGATATTGACGCCGTGCGGGCCGAGTGCCGGACCAATCGGGGGCGCAGGGGTCGCCTTCCCTGCCGATATCTGGAGTTTCACCTGCGCGATCATCGGTTTCTTAGCCATTTTCTCTATCCTCCTGCCTTATTTCATGCTGCAAAGTTAATTTTTTTCTACCTGGAAAAAATTGAGTTCAACAGGCGTCTGCCTCCCGAAGATGCTGACCATTACGCGAAGCCTTCCGTGGTCCATGTCCACATCTTCCACGAACCCATTGAAGTTGCTGAACGGTCCGTCTATGATCCTGACGCTGTCTCCCTTCTGGTATTGTGTCTTCACCTGCGGCACCGGCCCCTTCTCGACCTGCTGCATGATGATTTCGACTTCCTCCTCGGGTATCGGCACGGGCCTCTTGCCCCCCACAAAGCCGGTCACCCTTGGGATGTTCTTCACCAGGTGCCACGTCTCGTCATCGAGTTCCATCTCGACGAGAATGTATCCGGGATAAAACTTCTTGTCGCTTTCTCTTTTCTTCCCGGCCCTCAATTCTACGACCCGCTCGGTCGGGATGAGGACCCTCATGATCCTCTCCTGCAGGCCCAGGGCCTCCACCTTCTCCTCGATAGAAAGCCTCACCTTCTCCTCAAAACCCGAATACGTATGCACTACATACCAGTTTTTTGCCATAGTCCTACCTTATCATCAGCCCGATCAATTTCGTGAGGCTGAGGTCAACTATCCCGAGGAATGTGGACAAGACGATCACCGTGACGATCACCACCCACGTCGAGCCGATCAGTTCTTCCCTGCCCGGATAGACGACTTTGTGCGTCTCGACCTTGACTTCCCTGAAAAACTGCTTAATCTTCTCTATCATTCATCCGCCCTCGTTCATATGGCAGGCCAGGAGGGATTTGAACCCCCACCCCTCGGATTTGGAGTCCGATGCTCTAGCCGTTAGAGCTACTGGCCTACATGTCAAGTTAAACGTAAAAAGTGAACTGTGAAATGTGAGAAAATTACTTATTTGCATTTTCGCAGCCCTTCACTGATAACCTTTCACTTTTCACCGCTTTTTATGCCTTCGTCTCTTTATGCATCGTGTGCTTCGCGCATTGCCTGCAGAACTTCTTCCGCTGGAGCTTGTCGGTCGTATTCTTTTTGTTCTTCATGGTCGAATAGTTCTTGCTCTTACACTCGGTACACTGAAAAAGTATGATGTCCCTCATGCCAATACCTCGGTAACGACGCCGGCGCCTACGGTGCGGCCGCCCTCACGGATTGCGAACCTCAGTTCCTTTTCCATCGCGATCGCCGAGATGAGCTCCACCGACAGGCTCACGTTGTCCCCCGGCATCACCATCTCCACCCCGTCGGGAAGCTGCG
>JAJZPM010000089.1 GCA_021811105.1 Nitrospirota bacterium
TTTCAGTCGAGTAAGGACGGCGAACCCTCCATGATTCCCAAAATATCGCCGTTCTCGGGAGGGCGTCCCTAACCCCGATCCCCAAGGGGCGCCCTCCACCCCTCTTCTGCATTGCTGGCGGCATTTTCGAGTCTGAATGCTAAGCGTTGGATCTGTAATGACCTTCCTGAATGTAATGCCATGCAGGGCCAGCCTTTCAGGGGGCGGCCGGAAGGGGCGGGATGAGCGGCCTGAATCCCGGAATAGGCGGCCGATATCACCGGAATAAGCATTGAGTTGAATTTGACAAAGTTACCCGATTTTTCTAAGGTTAATTACGATGAAGAGACTCCCTGACTGGATAAGGACCCGGTGCCGTACCGACAGCCGTGAGACAAAGCTTATCTTGAGGAAGCACGGGCTCTCGACCGTCTGTGAAGAGGCGAGGTGCCCCAACAGGGGCGAATGCTTCTCCAAGCCGACGGCCACCTTCATGATACTCGGGTCGGACTGTACGAGAAACTGCGGTTTCTGCGCGGTGAACTCCGCCCCGCCCGGACCTCCCGATCCTGAAGAGCCGGAGCGCATCGCACGTGCCTCGGAAGAGATGGGGCTCAGGTATGTCGTAATCACCTCGGTCACGAGGGACGACCTTCCAGACGGCGGCGCCGAACATTTCGCGAAGACGATAACCGCCGTGAGGAGAGTCCTTCCCTCTGCGAGGATCGAGGTGCTCACTCCGGATTTCCTGGGCGACCGGGACGCGCTCGGGACGGTGCTTTCGGCAAGGCCCGATGTTTTCAATCACAACGTCGAGACGGTCGAACGGCTCTATCCGGTCGTCCGTCCCCAGGCCGTCTTCCGGAGATCACTCTCGGTGCTGAGTCAGTCGAAACTGATCGCGCCCGATATCTTCACGAAGTCCGGTTTCATGCTGGGGCTCGGCGAAACGAGGGAAGAGGTGCTGGAGTTGTTGCGGCAACTGAGGGAGGCCGGGTGCGAAATCATCACGATCGGGCAGTATCTCAGGCCCACAGTAAAAAACATTCCTGTGGTAGAATACGTAAGGCCGGAGGTCTTCGAAGAGCTAAGGTCTGCGGCCCTTGATATGGGTTTTCATTATGTCGCTTCGGGTCCGCTTGTCAGAAGTTCGATGAACGCCGAAGAGATGTTCAGCCCGGCCCCCGGCGCATAGCGTGCTGTATTGAGGAGGAGACAGAGGAATGTTTGAGTTCAACCGGATCAAGAGGCTGCCGCCTTATGTGTTTGCTATAGTGAACAACCTCAAGATGGAGGCTAGGCGGCAGGGCGATGACATCATCGATCTCGGCATGGGGAACCCCGACGGTGCCACACCGAAGCATATCGTGGAAAAGCTTGTCGAAGCCGCCAGGAAACCGAAGAACCACAGATACTCCGCGTCAAAGGGGATCACCCAGCTGAGGATGGCGATCTGCGAATGGTATAAGCGGAGATACGAAGTCGACCTCGACCCCGAATCCGAAACGGTGGTGACGATCGGATCCAAAGAAGGCCTCTCTCATCTCGTGCTCGCGACGGTAGGCCCCGGCGACGTGGTGCTGACGCCTACGCCCGCTTATCCTATCCATCCCTACAGCGTGATCATCGCCGGCGGCGAGGTGAGGACCGTGCCGATCGGCCCCGGCATAAACTATTTTGAAGAGATGGAAAAGGCATTCAAAACGACCTGGCCGAGGCCGAAGATGCTGATCATCAACTTCCCTCACAACCCGACCACCCAGGTGGTGGACGGACTCGACTTCTTCAGAAAGATCGTCGATTTCGCGAAGGAGCATAAGGTCATCGTCCTGCACGACCTTGCCTATGCCGACCTCGTCTACGATGACTACAAGGCCCCGAGTTTTCTGCAGGTGCCGGGCGCAAAAGACGTTGGGGTGGAATTTTTCTCGCTGACCAAGAGCTATTCTATGGCAGGATGGAGGGTCGGCTTCTGCTGCGGCAGCAAGGAGATCGTCGGCGCTCTGGTCAAGATCAAGAGCTATCTCGACTACGGAATGTTCCAGCCTATCCAGATCGCCAGTATCGTCGCCCTCCGCGGTCAGCAGGAATGCGTGGAGGATATCAGGGGCGTCTACGAGCGCAGAAGGAACGTGCTCGTGAAGGGGCTCAAACAGGCGGGGTGGCCGATAGAGCCGCCGAGGGCGACGATGTTCGCCTGGGCCGAGATCCCCGATCCGTTCAAGAAGATGGGGTCGCTCGAATTCTGCAAGCTCCTGATCAAGAAAGGCGGCGTGGCGGTCTCGCCAGGCATAGGGTTCGGAGAGGGAGGGGACAACTTCGTGAGGTTTGCACTCGTCGAAAACGAACACCGTATACGGCAGGCCACGGCCGGGATAAAAAGGGTATTAAACAGATGATACACGTCGGAATTATAGGATTCGGAACAGTGGGCACCGGAACGGCAAGGATACTCCTTGGCAACAGGGTTCTCCTCCGGGAAAGAACAGGCATAGACATCAATCTGAAAAAGATAGCGGACATAGATATCAAGAGGGACAGGGGGCTTATACTGCCGAAAGGCGTCCTTACATCGAGCGCGGACCAGCTGCTGGATGATCCTGATATCGACATTATCGTGGAACTCATCGGCGGCACGACGATAGCTAAGGAGATGGTCCTTAAGGCGATCAGCAAGGGGAAACATGTCGTTACCGCAAACAAGGCGCTCCTGGCGACCCACGGAGCAGAGATCTTCAGGGCGGCCGCCAAACACAAGGTCGAGATCGGCTTTGAGGCCTCTGTTGCCGGCGGGATCCCGATCATCAAGGTCGTCAGGGAAGGGCTCGTCGCCAACAAGATAAAGGCGGTATACGGCATCATCAACGGCACGTCGAACTACATACTGACGAAGATGACAGAAGAAAAGGCGGAGTTTTCGGAGGTGCTGAAAGAGGCCCAGAAACTCGGGTACGCCGAGGCGGACCCCACGTATGACATCGAGGGAACAGATTCGGCGCATAAGCTGGCGATCCTTGCCTCACTAGCCTACGGTTCGCAGTTCAATATTAAAGACGTCTATTGCGAGGGCATATCCTGGATCTCGCCGATGGACATCGAGTTCGCACGCGAACTCGGGTATAAGATCAAGCTCCTCGCCATTGCGAAGGAGACGGGTGGGCAGGTGGAACTGCGCGTCCATCCGACGATGATACCGGAAGAATTTCTTATCTCGAAGGTTGATGGGGTGTTCAATGCGGTATATGTGGATGGCGATGCGGTCGGCTCGACGCTCTATTACGGAAAGGGCGCCGGCGACATGCCTACCGGCAGCGCCGTGGTCGCAGATATCGCCGACATCGCAAGGAACGTCGTCAACGGTGTCCCCGGACGGGCACTGTTTTTGTCTTCCCCGAAGCCGAAGAACCTGATGAAGATGGACGATGTCCGTTCGATGTATTATTTCAGGTTTTCCGCCCTCGACAGGCCCGGGGTCCTTTCGAAAATATCAGGGATACTGGGCAAATATAACATAAGCATCGTCTCGGTCATCCAGAAGGGCAGGCATGAGGGCAAGGCTGTACCGCTCGTGGTGCTTACACACATGGCGAGGGAAAAAGACGTTGTGTCGGCGATCAGGGAGATCAACAGGCTTTCGGTCGTCGCAGGGAAGACCGCCATCGTAAGGGTCGAGGGGCAGAAGAACGGTTAGACAGGTAATCCGTATACGGAAGGAATCCTCTTATTGAACATTGTCTGCCGAGGTTTCACTTCCTTGTTCTATAAACGGCAAGAATTTCGAGATTCGATAATACCTGAAGCCGATCGCCCCGCCGCAGCTGTCAAACGTTGAACCCTCATAAAAAGGGTGATAAAATGGAGAAATGAATTAACCTGGAAAAAGCAGTTAACCACAGAGACTCGGAGGCACAGAGTTGAAAAAAAAGAGAAAACTGAATGTACCAATCACCTCGATGGTGCCCCGAAATTTTACGGCAAATTGTTGTTTTCTCTGTGTCTCTGTGCCTTCGTGGTAAAGGATCTGCCTTTTTTAGGATTAAGCAACCGTCAATACGTGCGGGAAAGGGGGGCAGCGTGTTTAAAGAGTTCAAAGAATTCGCATTGCGGGGGAACGTTGTTGATATGGCGGTCGGCATCATAATAGGCGCAGCCTTCGGCACGATAGTGAATTCGCTCGTGGCGGATATTATCATGCCGCCCATCGGTCTGCTCCTGGGGGGTGTCGATTTCACAAACCTCTTTGCAGTCCTCAGAGAGGGCAAGGTCGCAGGGCCTTACGGCTCTCTCGCGGCGGCAAAGGCTGCCGGTGCGGTGACGCTCAACTACGGGGTATTTATCAATACAATCATCAGCTTCCTGATCATCGCCTTTGCGGTCTTTCTGCTGGTCCGCAGCATTAACAAGCTCAAGAGACAACAGGTTCCTGTTCCTGTGGCGCCGGCAACCAAGGAATGTCCCTTTTGCATGTCTGTCATTCCAGTTAAGGCTGTTCGCTGCGGCCACTGCACCTCTGAACTTAAAGCGGGATAAAGGAAGGTCACGTTGAGCCTTTCTGAAAAACCCCGGAAGTGAGCAATTAGGGGAAAATTATAGAGCCATACTAGGGTTTTCATTGGATTCTCCTGATCTCCGGCATCTCTACTCAGTTCCCGGCTAAAAAGGATCTTCCGAAACCCTTATATGGCTCCAGGATATTTATTTGATGCGATACCCCAGATCGGGAAACCACTGAGCTTTTTTCTAAGTGGGTGCTTCGGCAGATGTTTTAGGCTTCCTCTCGTCGAGGCATGCTCACCGCATCCAACTCCCGCTCCCTAACCCAGTTGCTTGATCCTCTGGTTTAACCCGTCCAGGGAATCGCAAGATCTTATATCTTTCAATTCTATTTTAACTCGGGGAAACCCTTTCGTCAAGAAAAATATATAAATACATAATAGAATAAGTTTGCCAACATATTTGCCAACATATTGAATTTAAATAATAAAAAAGGGATGTACGCAAGAGGCGTAATCCGAGCTTAACAGTACTATTCGATCCCTTAGCGGTTTATTCCCTCTGTAGGACACCCGGTGTCCCTTATGACAAGATCCCAATGCCCTTGAGAGGTGTTGTAACCTCCAACATTAACCTACCCTAAAGGCAGTCCTTTTTCTTACAATCATCTACCCTTAAGAAAAGAAGTATCAGACTGGGATATTGCTGAGAGGGGAGA
>JAJZPM010000047.1 GCA_021811105.1 Nitrospirota bacterium
CCCTGTCTGCCATGAGAGGTTCCACCCTTCTGGTTAAAATTCTCATTCTCCCTGCAATTTTGATATCCATGGGTTTTGTAAGTGAATTTGAACGTATAAGGGAGTTCATAAGAGGTCCGTATCTCATGCCGGGTTACATGTATGCTAATCAGGTATTATTGAAGGAAACCCTCGTATTGGACAAAGAGGGGTTATTGAAGAATGCATACTGGTATAATTCCATCACAAAGAGACCCGATGTAGTGAATCAGGGCGCGTACCTTTTTGCACAGAACTGTTCAGCGTGCCACACCATCGGAGGAATCAATGACATTGCAAAGAGGGTGCAGGGAAGGACAGAGGATGGAATCTTTGTCATCCTCGGCCATACCCATGATATGGTTCCCTTCATGCCTCCTTTTTCAGGGACTGAGCAGGAGCGGAGGGTAATGGCAAGATTTCTCGATGAGCTATCAACGGGAAAGCTCAAAATGGGTACGCCTTCCCGTTTTACGCCCATAAAGGGAGGTGGAAATGAATAGCCTCTTCGACATAATGCTCTCAAAACCGCTTCCCGATGCGTGGCTCCGTGGTCTCCTTTTTGCCTCCTTCACTCTTCACATGGTATTTGTTCTCTTAACTTTAGGGACTGCCATCCTTTCTGTTTACTATTTTATTGATGCCCGATGGACCGGTAAACCGAAAGAGTTGCGTATGGATAAGAGGATATTAAAAACCTTCATGGCCCACAAGAGCCTGGCAGTGGTGCTGGGAGTTGCACCATTGCTTCTGATCCAGATCGGCTTTACCGTCCCCTTCTTTACCGGGGTTAATCTACTTGCGCCTTTATGGATGTTAATTATCGTATTTCTGATTGTCGCGTTTCTATCTTTTGATACCCTGGGACACAAAATAAATGTTCATCCTTATCTCCATATGGTTTTTGGCATTATTGCACTTGTCTCTCTTCTTGCAGTTCCAGCTATCTTTGTTGCGATACTGGTGACGGCAGAAAATCCGGAAAAGTGGTTAACAATAATCAGTAGTGGCCATAAGCTAAGGGGTTCCTTAGCTTTACACTGGCTTTTCAGATACCTGCATGTCCTCGGGGCTGCTGTTGTATTCGGTGCGGCATTTCATTATTTCTTCTCAACAAAAGATGAAGCCGAAAAGAGATCATTGCTTAAATGGATTGTTGTCGGGATATTGCTCCAGATAATCCTCGGCATAACGCTCTACAGTTCTTTATTAGAAAAACCTGATTACATCACCAATGCTTCATTATTTATTGGCGTCGTCGGTGTCGCTTTATTGTTGTGGATAATTTATCTCAATATGGGTAAAAAGAGCACTTTAGATATCAGAACAGTACTCCCTCTCTTAATGCTCATACTTATACCAATGCTTTTAGCAAGACAATTTATTCAGTATAAGAAGTTTCTGCCCCTCGAAAAACAGTTACAGACAAACGCTCAAGCTTATCAAAAACAATTGCAGCCTTATTCCCAGGAAGCCCTCGATCGATATAAAGACGATTTAAAAGTGGTCTATGACAATGGCGAGACCATATATTCAAAGAGCTGCGCCTTCTGTCACGGAGAAAAGGCGGATGGTATCGGACCAGAAGCAAAAAACCTTGCAATCCCTCCGGAAGACATATCGGCTATAAGAACCACAAGAACGCATCTTCATAAGATACTAGTCGAAGGCGTTTCGGGCTCTGCCATGCCCTATTTCACCTTTTTTGACAGGGACAAGCTCAATTCACTGATGGATTACATGGACAGAAGGTACCATGTTTTAAGCCCGCCCGAGGCTGTTCCGGTGAGCGTTTCAAAACCGGCGATGGAACAGGCAAATAGTATTTACAGCCAGACCTGCGCCGGGTGTCACGGGATGGATGGAAAGGGTTCAAAGCTTTCTCAGGGCTTTAAACCCCGGCCGCCTGATTTTACGGTTTACAGTCTCTCGCCCAAGAGGGCGTTTGAGGTAATCTCAAACAGCTACCCTGGTACCATGATGCCGGCCTTCGGGAGCCTGTCTGAAGAGGTCAGATGGGGCCTTGTGAAGATAGTAAATGAGAAACGGGCGGTGCCTTGAAGCGAAAGGAGGTGATTGGGGTTACTAAGAAACAGCAGCTTAAAATCCATGTGTTGTAAAGCTCAAGGCGTAATATGGTTACAGACAATAGGAGGATTAACATGATGCTCAGGACTTCCTTGAGGGTGGGTTTATTTACACTTTTTGCCTTTATAACCCTGGCTCTTGCTTCAGTAACATACTCACAGACTGCACAAGAACCGCCTGCCGGGGCAGTGGAGCCAGGATCCGACTTTCAAAAGGCCCATGAGTCCTTTCTTAAAAAGGATTTTAAGGCATCTGCTGCTGAAATACGAAAAGGTTCGGATTTTTTAAAGAAAGAGACAGAAGCTACCAGTGATGAAGGGAAAAAGGCCCTAACGGCATCTGCCCAGGAACTGGACAAGTTGGCGGATTCAGTTGAAAAGGGGGCTGTAAAATCAGACAAGGAGCTAAAAGGTGCATTTTCAAGGGCTGAGCACGCATTAGCCAATAATTATTACCTAAAGGCATCTGATTCCTGGGCCAGGAAAGAGACAAAAGAGACCGGTTATGCGCTTAAATCTGCGGCAGAGCATCTGGAACAGGCTGAAAATTGGTCCGGTCATAAACTGGAGGCAGGTACCACTGAAGCTATCAAAGAGGGACGTGAGGTCTCCAGTAAACTTGTCCAAGGCACAGGCTATGTAGCTGAAGAGGTTAGGAAGGGTCTTAAAGATATAGGTGAGGAAATATCAAGGGTTGGAAAGAACATCCTGCCGGGAAAGAAATAATATGGCTTGATGCCGCGACTAATATTATATTGTTGCTTAATGAGGGGGAGGAGACGATGAGCGATCAAAACGGTTTGACGAGCCGCCGGGAAGCACTGATGAAGATGATGTTGGGCATTGGCGCGGGCATGGCGGCTGTGGGCGCCGGTCATGTGGCATGGGCGGGGGGTATGAGTGGTGCGCCGGCTGACTTGTTAGCGGCCGGAGCAGCTACGCTCAAGGAGTTGAGTAAAAGGCTGGAGAAGGTGCCCAGGCGGCGAGATTTCAAAACGGCGCCGATGGTCCTGACCGATCCCTCGCAATGGGACGAAAAAGCCTTAAATGAGGTCCTGCATTATGCCGGCGCTCCCAAACAGGTCTGGGACAATACCGATCTTGAAGGCCCCTGGCTCAATCTGATGCGAAATGCCATGAACGTCCAGATCTGGTCCTTCAAGCACCCGAATTTCTTAGCGGTCTCCGCTACCCATGGCACCGCGCACCTGGCGCTCTACGATGATTACATCTGGAGCAAATACCTTTCTAAGTTCACCAAGGGCAAATGGAACAGCAATGTCTGGCTGAAGGAACCGCCGGCTGCGGAGGCGAATCCAGCCGAGTTCGAGAATCCGGAAGGCGTATTCTCGCCCCACGACAATAGCATCACCGTTCTGCAGCGGCGCGGCGTGGTCTTCCTGGCCTGCCACAACGAAATTTGGGAGTTGACACTGTCCCTCCATCAAAAGGGGGTTAATCCGGACGGCCTCACCCACGCGCAGATGGCAGCGGAGTTCACCAACCATCTCATACCTGGGGCAGTGCTCACACCCGGTATCGTCGGTACCTTGCCGGAGCTTATGTTGGCTGGTTATCAGTATGCGAAATAATCGAAAGGAGATATAAATGCTAAAACAAATGCATCATCGTGTGGCAACCCTGGTTGCTGCGATCTTTCTGGTCCTGTGGGGTGTGAGCACTCAGGGGCAGGAACAGATATTCCCGCCCTGGAGTCATGGCAAGAACGCTCCGGCCATCGACAAGGGATTGGAGTTCACGGTCCCGGAAGTGGACAACCTGCCGGACTTCCACGGCAGCATCGACAACCCCCAATTAGTCATCTTCGTGGGCGGCAATTACTTCTTCGCCATGGCCCCGCTGGTGGCGGCTTTTGAGAAGGAGCACCCGGATCTCAAGGGCAGGATCTACTACGAAACTTTGCCGCCCGGTATCCTGATCAAGCAGATGGAGAATGGAGGCACCATCACCGTCGGCAACATGACCTGGACCATCCATCCTGACGTTTACGCCGCCGGCCTGGAGAAGGTTGACATGCTCATTCACAATGGAATGCTGGCAGGTCCTGCAGTACCTTACGTCACCAATGATCTCACCATAAGATGCCCCCTTCGGGAGCTTGCCTGAAGAGGTCAGATGGGGCCTTGTGAAGATAGTAAATGAGAAAAGAAGGCAGTGACCTGGCTGAAAGGAAAGAGAAAGAAATGAAGAGCAGAAAGATACTTTCAATAGTTCAAATGAACAACAGCCATGCCTATTTTGATTTGCACCAGGAGATGTTCTGGCAGGGCGACCACGCGGCAGGTCTCATCACCTACCGACATCCCTATACTGACTTTGCGGCTGTCCTTCAGCAACATGCACCGGACGAAATCAAGGTAGTGTTGGAATGGTAGAACAAAAAGTCTCACTGAACGGGATATTCCGATGGACATCTTAGTTTTTACCATACTTATTTGGCTCGGCTCGCTGGTAGCAGGTTTTTTAGGATCATTGACGGGGCTGGGCGGAGGGGTCGTTATCGTGCCGCTCCTCGCCCTGGTCTTCGGGGTGGACATCCGGTATGCGATCGGCGCATCTCTGGTCTCGGTGATCGCTACATCGTCGGGGGCTGCGGCAGCCTACGTCAAGGAAGGTTTCAGCAATATTAGGATCGGAATGTTCTTAGAAATAGCAACAACCCTGGGCGCGCTGGCTGGAGCGTTTTGGGCTGCACGCCTGCCGACCTCTACTATTGCGATCATCTTCGGGGTTATTCTGCTCTATTCGGCATATTTGTCGGGCCGACAGCAGAGGAGACGACAAGAGGTCGACCGGCCCGACCCGCTGGCAACGCGTCTGAAGATGGATGGAAGTTATCCAACCCCGCATGGTCTCGAACACTACCACGCGCACTCTGTTCCCTCCGGTTTCGGATTAATGTTTTTGGCCGGCTCGATCTCCGGGTTGCTCGGGATCGGATCAGGGGCTGTGAAGGTCCTGGCCATGGACCAGATGATGCGCATCCCGTTCAAGGTGTCTACAACCACTAGTAATTTCATGATCGGCGTTACCGCTGCTGCCAGCGCGGGAGTGTATCTCAATCGAGGCTATATAGACCCTGGGCTCGCAATGCCCGTCATGCTCGGAGTGCTGATAGGTTCTCTCATAGGGACACATGAACTTGTCATAGCAAAAACACACCGTTTGCGTATCATCTTTATCGCGATCATTCTGCTCCTCGCGGTCGAGATGATCTATAACGGTCTGACAAAAAGGATCTAAGATGTCAAAAGTTAAGGACACATGGACAGATCAGCAGGTTGAGACGATTATCGGTAATCTCTTGAGAGGAGGGGTTATTCTTGCTGCTGTGGTAGTTTTCATAGGGGGGGTATTCTATCTGTTTCGTTATGGTTCGGCGTATCCTGATTACCGGATTTTTCGAGGGGAGCCCACTGACCTGCGTACGGCACACGGAATCCTGGCAGATGCCTTGTCATTCCGCACTCGAGGAGTGATTCAGCTTGGGCTCCTGCTGCTGATCGCAACCCCAGTAGCGCGGGTTGCGTTCTCGATTTTTGCTTTTCTCCGGCAAGGTGATCGCACCTACGTCGTCGTGACACTCCTGGTGCTCACGATACTACTCTATAGTCTTTTTGGGGGACGCAGCTGATGATTCAGACAGGAATGAAAGCGGCTCTCCCAAGGAGGACCGCAGATCCTATAGCCTCGGGCGGGGAGAATAAATGAAAGTCACTGACCCGGTCTGTAACATGAAGATCGAAGATAGCGAGGCCGCAGCCACTTCGGCATACAAGGGCAAGACATATTATTTCTGCTCAAAACTCTGCAAGGAGGACTTCGACAAGGACCCTGAGTCTTACATAGGGGACAAGGCGGCAGCTCCGGAAAAGGCCGGGACTGAAAAAGTATCTGCCCACACCTGTCCGATGCATCCTGAAATCAGGCAGCCCAAACCTGGTGCCTGTCCCAAATGCGGCATGGCTCTGGAGCCGCTGGAGCCATCAATTCCCGTGAGCAAGACCGAATGGACTTGCCCGATGCATCCGGAAATCATCAGGGACGCTCCGGGCAGCTGCCCTATCTGCGGCATGGCCCTGGAGCCAAAAACGATCACCGCCGAAGAAGAGGAAAATCCGGAACTGATCGACATGTCGCGGCGGTTCAAGGTCAGCGTCGTACTCACGGTGCCCGTCTTTTTGATTGCTATGCGGCATCTTATTCCGGGTCTATCGTTCGTCGGAGGCCTCGTCCCCACCTCATTGCTTACCTGGGCCGAACTCGTTCTCTCGACGCCAGTGGTCCTATGGTGCGGGTGGCCCTTCTTCGTAAGGGCGTGGCAATCTGTCGTCACCTGGAACCCGAACATGTTCACCCTGATCGGCCTCGGTACGGCAGTCGCCTATGTATACAGCCTTGTGGCGGCCCTTTTCCCCGGGCTGTTTCCTGCATCTTTTCGTACTGAAGGAGGTCAGGCAGGCGTCTATTTCGAAGCAGCGGCCGTGATTACCACTCTCGTGCTTCTCGGCCAGGTGCTCGAACTCAGGGCCAGGAGCAGGACAGGGGCGGCGATAAGGGCCTTGCTCGGCCTCGCTCCTAAGACGGCCCGTCGGATACGTGACGGCAATGAAGAGGATGTTTCGCTTGAGCATATCAACCCCGGCGACCTCCTTCGCGTCCGTCCCGGGGAAAAAGTACCTGTGGACGGGACTGTAGTCGAGGGGTCGAGTTCAGTGGATGAGGCCATGATAACCGGCGAGCCGATTCCGGCAGAGAAGAAAAAAGGAGATCGCGTGATAGGCGCAACCGTAAACGGGACCGGCACTTTTGTCATGAAGGCCGAGAAGGTCGGCTCCGAAACCCTTCTGGCCCAGATTGTCCATATGGTGGCCGAGGCCCAGCGCAGCCGTGCGCCGATACAGAAGCTTGCCGATCTTGTGGCTGGCTACTTCGTGCAGATCGTGGTCGCTATCGCTGCCGTCACCTTCGTGGTCTGGGCATGGGTCGGGCCGGAGCCGCGCATGGTATACGCCCTTGTGAATGCCGTTGCGGTGCTCATCATCGCCTGCCCCTGCGCCATGGGTCTGGCAACGCCGATGTCGATCATGGTCGCAGCCGGGAAGGGCGCCTCTGCAGGTGTGCTCTTCAAGAACGCCGAAGCAATCGAGGTGCTGAAAACGGTCGATACCCTTGTTACCGATAAGACAGGTACGCTCACCGAAGGAAGGCCGAAGCTTGTTGAAGTGGTCCCCGCCGGCGGATTCGACGACAAGACGCTGCTGCACTTTGCAGCAAGCATCGAAATGGGGAGCGAGCATCCTCTGGCCGCGGCGATTGTCGGGGGTGCGAGGGAGAAGGGTATCTCGCCTTCAAAGGTGGAATCATTCGATTCCCTGACCGGACGCGGGGTAACGGGTGTGATCGGCGGAAGGAAGATCGCGCTCGGCAACCGCACACTCCTTGATGAACTCGGGATCGACCCCGGTGAACTCTCCGCCAAGGCCGAGTCGATGCGGCGCGACGGTCAGACGGTCATGTTTGTTGCCGCCGACGGGAAAGCCGCAGGTCTCCTGGGTGTTGCCGATCCTGTCAAAGAGACTACATCAGAGGCGATTGAATCGCTTCATGCGGAAGGCATCCGCATCGTCATGCTCACGGGCGACAGCAGGACGACGGCTGAGGCGGTTGGAAAAGAGCTCGGCATCGATGAGGTGATCGCAGAGGTATTGCCCGACCAGAAGACCGATGTCGTAAAACGGCTCCAGGCCGAAGGAAGGATCGTCGCAATGGCAGGAGACGGCATCAATGACGCCCCGGCCCTTGCCCGGGCTCACGTCGGCATTGCGATGGGGACAGGGACCGACGTGGCCATGGAGAGCGCAGACGTCACGCTCGTAAAAGGAGATCTGCGGGGCATAGTACGCGCAAGAAGACTGAGCAGGGCGACGATGAGAAACATAAAACAGAACCTGTTTTGGGCCTTTGCCTATAATTCATTGGGGGTGCCGCTGGCGGCCGGGGTGCTCTATCCTTTTTTCGGGGTCCTGCTGAGCCCCATGATTGCTGCCGCTGCGATGAGCTTCAGTTCGGTTTCGGTAGTGGGCAACGCCCTTAGGTTAAGAAAAACAAAGCTGTGAGATCTTTTGAATCTGCGTTCATTTTTTTAACGCCCTCCCTTGTTTATGCCGATTATTTAAGACGATTTTCCAACCAAAATAAGAAATTATTCCAATACTAAGAAATTGGCAATTGAGTTACATTATGGAAAAGGTATGCATACGAACAAGAAATTGGAATTTAACATAATGACTTTTTTGCGAAATTTAATAACATGATCGAACACTTTTTCCAGGACTCAGGGTTCTTAAAACAGACCGTCCAGGCAATGAGAGACGGCCTCATGGTCGTGGACGTTGACGGCAACATCCTCTTTTTCAACAAGGCGGCCGAGGAGATTACCGGTTATCGCAAAGAGGAGGTCCTGGGGAAACAATGTACGGTACTTGATACGGATACATGTGCGGTTACAACCGAATCTGAATAAGACCCTCACCGCCAGATACCTCGGAATAAGCAGGGTCACTTTGTGGAAAAGGCTTAAAGAACTTTCGATATAGATTAACGCCTGCTCAGTGCCCCGTATAGGTTTCGGACTCGCCGGGTATCCGCTTACTTCTTCCTCAGGTTCATTATGATATGGCGGTGGTGCACAAGGGAAGCCGATGGCGCTGGGGCATACTCACGGGGGCTGACATTCGTGTTGTGATAACCCGCGAAGAGTGATAGGATGTGGGTAACGGGCAATCTTTCTCTTGGGTAAAAAAAGGCGAGGGAGGTGCAATGATGCATTGGGGCGACTATGGATGGGGGATGGGTTGGGGCATGGGCTTGGGCTGGCTCTTCTTTATTCTCTTTTGGGTCCTTATCATACTCGGCGTCTTATATCTCATAAAGCTGATCGCGGGCGGAGGCCGCTCAAAAACGACTGAAGAGACGCCCCTCGACATTCTCAAACGCCGGTACGCCAAAGGGGAAATATCGAAGGAGGACTTCGAAAAGATGAAGGAAGATCTGGGAAAACCCTGAGGAAGACATTATGAAAATGGTAATGGCGATATGAGGACCTTGCTTGAAAAGGTCCCGGGGTCCATTCAGCATGAGGTCATCCGGGAGGTGGCGATTTCGGAGGTGAGGGGGGCGGCGGCCGGTCTGAAACATCCCTTGCGCCTTCTGCCTTTCTGATGCGAGAAGGCAGGAAATGGTACGTGCTGGTCATCTTCCTGTTGGGAGTGTGCATAACCTATCTCCATTCTTCTACTGTCGAGACCAGCCATTCCCTTCATGATATCTACCGGCAGTTGTATTACATACCGCTCCTTATCGGTGCGCTCGTCTTCGGCCTTAGGGGCTCCGCGCTAACCTATCTCTTCATTTGTGCCCTGTACGTTCCGTATCTTGCGCTGACGTGGACCGGCACTGTCTACTTTGAGGTGAAAAGGCTGCTCTTCGTGTTGTTTGCCGGGATTGTGGCGTTTCTTGTAGGTTTCTTCATAGACCGTGACAGGAAGCAGAAGATGGAACTCGAAAAAGAAAGGTACCTTGCGGGGTTGGGACAGGTCTCGACCACGATCGTGCATGACCTGAAAAACCCCCTGATCACGGTCCTCGGATATGCCAGACGCATTCGGGAAGGAAAGGGAGAACCCGCAGAAGCCGCCGGAATCATTATGGATTCCGCCGAGGTCATGCAGAATATTGTGACCGACGTGCTCGATTTTGCAAGGCCGATATCGCTGGAGAAGGAGGACGGGGAAGCAGGGACCGTCATCAGGAAGGCGTGCGATTTCTGCTCTGAAAAGGCCGTGGAACGGGGTGTCACTCTGGCATTCGAAATCCCGGAGACTCCCCTGAAAATCAGTCTGGACGCGCCCCGGATGCAAAGGGCCCTCGCGAATCTCATTGCCAATGCCATCGATGCCTCCGACCCGGGCGGAAAGGTGACGGTCAGCGCCGTAGAAGGGAAGGACAGGCTTGTGATCGTTGTTACGGACAGAGGAGCCGGCATGGACAAAGACACACTCAATAATATTTTCATTCCTTTTTTTACGAAGAAACAGTCCGGCACCGGCCTGGGAATGTCGATCGCAAAGAAGATCATCGAAGCCCACGACGGAACGATTCAGGTCAGAAGCGGGCCGGGTCAGGGTACGCAGGTGACAATAGGCCTGCCCCTCAAACGATAGCCCCCGGAGTCACTACCTGCGCTCTCCCCCGTGCTCTTCGTGTTCTTCCCCGTTTTCCTCTCCCCGCTCCATACGTTCATCTCCTTCAAATCCCTCATGTTCCCCTGGCTCCTCCTCATAATAATGAGGGCCGTAATACCCATAGGGATATCCATAATCGTAATTGTATTCGTAAGGATATTCATAATAGGCACCTGTACGGCCGGCGCAGCCGCAGGCAACCAGCAATATCATGATGAACATAATTCCCAGCCATTTTTTCATCGTGTCCTCCTTCTGTAAATCAAGCGTTTGCTCCGCTGCCCCCGGCCTGTCTGTGCGATCTCGGCCTCTTTTCTCATGTATAGCAGCCAAATGCGCCGGTGTCAATGCGCGGCTTCGGACTCGGGGAAAAAAAGGAAGAAAGCCCCGGAAGGTCACAAAGTGTTAGAATGTACCGACGACGGAGTATGTGAGCCCCGGCTACCGTTGCGATTCAGCACGATAACGGTATAAGATAACCCGAAGGGGACTGCCGCCCCGGACGCTCTTTATTAGGATAAAAGATGAACCGTGATGTTGAATACAATGTGAGAACGCTGATCGGCCTGCTGGTTATAGCAGCGGGAGTGATCGGCGGCATTTTTATGGCGTGGTGGCTGAGTTTCGAGGGCGACATTATCGACATTATCCATATCGTGAAGATGAAACTGCCCGGCTGGATGTGGATAGTTTTGAGGATAGGCCTGTCAGGGGTTGCGGGGATCCTGTTCCTTTCGATTTTTGTCGTGCTCGCCATAATGATATTTTCAGGGGGAAGCCGCAAGTAAATTTCAGCGAGAGCGACCTGGTAAGAGAAGACAAAAAAAGGCGTTGCAGGGAATGCCGCAATGCATTCTCCGCAACGTCCCCCTCTTCGAACGCATCAGGACGATTTCTGGAAAATGCTGATCATTCGGCTGGTGACCGCCGCTCCCACGATAACATCGTACGAACGCAACTGCCGGGTCGTTCCGCTTCTTCCGTATTTGCGGCTGTCTTTTCAGCTGGTCGTTTCGGACCGTCGGTTGCGTACATGCGAGATGTGTGCGATAATTTTTTGTAGATGCCGGATGAGGGGACCCGTACGAATTTATCTGAAGGAGGTTTCGGAGATGAATAAAGCATTATTTGCCGGGTGCGTGATAACTGCGCTATTGATCTCTCTGCAAGCGAGGGCCCAGATGGATGCAGGAATGGATCAGGGCATGACGGAACAGGAGGCAGGCGATGTCTCGCAGAACCCCGGGGCTTTGAGCGACGGCGCAAAGATATTCGCGGACAGATGTGCAAGTTGCCACCCTGACGGAGGGAATGTCATTGTTCCTGACCTGCCGCTGAAGGGTTCCCGCGTGCTCGGGAATTATAGGACTTTCCTCGCTTTCATTCGGCATCCCAAGATGCCGGACGGATCACAGGGTGCCATGCCCCCTTTTTCGAAATCCCTGATCACCGACCGCCAGGCGAGACAACTCTACCACTATATCACTTTCGGGGAAGGACCGGCGGCGCAGGGTGGTTACGGAATGGGACCCGGAATGATGAGGGGCTACGGAATGATGAGGGGTATGATGGGTGGTTACGGAATGGGACCCGGAATGATGAGAGGTTACGGAATGGGGCGGGGTATGATGGGAGGCTATGGCATGGGCCCGGGCTACTACACGTACAGCCCCGAGTGCCAGAAGTTCTACAACGAGACGGCTGCGCTGAGAAGGGAACTGAACAACAAGAGATTTGAATACTTCGAAGCCATCCGGAATCCGAAGACAACAGGCGACGTTGCGGAAAAGATTGAAAAAGAAATCAGGGACCTCGAGGAGAAGATTTACGCCAGGGCGCCGCTCGGCTGCAGGTGGTGAAGGAAATGTTTGCGGGTTGCCGCGGCATATCCGGGATTCTCCCTATTTTGCACTTTTTACGTGGCGGTACTCCAGCCAGGTCAGGACCACGATCGCAACGTCGAAGACCGTCAGAACAATCATCCAGAGCGAATGGGTGAAGGTGTAGCGGTAAAGCTGATACCCTATAAACGCGATGAAGAAGACGATGGCAGCAGGATAGGCCCAAAGCTTGTTCTTCCAGAGCGCTATGACGATGCCTGCCTTGACGATCCCGTGGGAGAGCAGGTAGAGAGAAGCGAAGTGCTGAGTACCTACCGAAAGGTGCCCTGCTGCTCTGATGAGGAAATTGGCTACCACGTCTCTCGGGTCCTCGCTCAGTTCGTGCTGCAGCAGAAAAAATAGTGTGCGGTTTATCTGCGCGGGGCTTACCGCATACAGAAGTACCCCTCCTGCGATCTCGAACACTCCGTCGATGCCCTTCAGGATGATCCCGATCACGAACGTGTCGTGAATGACCCTTCTTGATCCGAAAAAAGTTTTTCCCTCTTTTTTTGTGCCTGTTTTCATCCTGTCCGGGTTTTATGAGATATCTCAGCAAGCCTGCAGCCATTGTAACAGTATGGCTCGTGCTTTTCAAATCCAAGGCGGTGTTTGCGGAGATGCTTTTTTGCTTGCAGGCGTGATCGGTTCATCCCCGCGTCTGCGGGGAACATAGACCAGTCACCGCTCCAGAGGAGTCCAGAATGAATTTTACTGTTACGTCATTTTGTCCCATGGTATAATCCAGTCATGCTATGCGCGTTCATCAAAGGCGGTCTCGTCCCGATATTCATATTGACCGGCATCGTTTCTCTGATGGCCGGCCAGTCACTCATCGGTGTCATCCTTCTCGTCTCCGCCTTCATCTTCCGCCAGGTGTGAGGGGCAGTTCTCGCACGCCCATCCAAGGAATTCACCGAACTCGTGGGCATAGCGGGCACTGCGCCGTTCGGCACAGCCGATATTGCCTGTCTTGCTCTTCTTTTTGTCCAATATCCGAAGCGCCGCATCTTCATAGGTCCTGAGCTTTTCAAAAAAACCTTGACCTATGTCGACGCCGAGGCGGTCGGCCATCATCCCCGCGTCTGCGGGGGGCATCACGAGGCGGTGATCTATACGGACTATGATCACGGTTCATCCCCGCGTCTGCGGGGAACATGTCTGCTTCGGGTCCGATTGCTGCGGAAGTGGCGGTTCATCCCCGCGTCTGCGGGGAACATATGTGGAAAGTTGGCATAATCTGGAGTGAAAACGGTTCATCCCCGCGTCTGCGGGGAACATTGCTGGATTTTGCCAAGGGCCGGAATATCGGCCGGTTCATCCCCGCGTCTGCGGGGAACATTTTACCGAGACAGGATGGGCGACGTCTACCTGCGGTTCATCCCCGCGTCTGCGGGGAACATCAACGTTCCGGGAAGGCTATTGCTGAAGAAGGCGGTTCATCCCCGCGTCTGCGGGGAACATCCATTGCATCGTCATCAAAAGGGAACTGTTACTGGTTCATCCCCGCGTCTGCGGGGAACATAATGTGTTGGTAAACGCCATATTTATTCTTCTCGGTTCATCCCCGCGTCTGCGGGGAACATAAATGCTTTCATCCTATCATCTCCTTTGCCGCCGGTTCATCCCCGCGTCTGCGGGGAACATATAGCACTATGGCAAAAGCACGGCGCGAGGAACGGTTCATCCCCGCGTCTGCGGGGAACATTGTCGCGGAATGTAAGACCCCAAAAGAGACAACGGTTCATCCCCGCGTCTGCGGGGAACATTCCATGATTGCCAGCGAGAGCTTTTCCGCCATCGGTTCATCCCCGCGTCTGCGGGGAACATTTGGGGCTCGCCATGTTTAGGATCTCATGTATCGGTTCATCCCCGCGTCTGCGGGGAACATAGGGGAGCTAGGTCTCCCGCTCGCGCTCCCGGCGGTTCATCCCCGCGTCTGCGGGGAACATGCAAGTGGATAGATACGGTCGAGTATAGCGGCCGGTTCATCCCCGCGTCTGCGGGGAACATTTTGCTTATGCCGTGGTGTACGAGGGCGATACCGGTTCATCCCCGCGTCTGCGGGGAACATCGCGTTTCCAGTTCGATGATCTCAGCCCGGATCGGTTCATCCCCGCGTCTGCGGGGAACATACTTCTTATAACCTGCTGATTAATAAGTCAGTTTTCAAAGAACTAAAATCTACCGACAAAATCTCATGCAAACGTAGAGTCTTCACTTTCCTCTTTTTCCGGCAGGAAAGACACCAGTTTGATGCCGTCAAGCTCTACCGGAATTCGTCTGTTCACTCCCAAAGTCATAAAATCAAACCCCGACTCCGTATTCGTGTTCCACGCCATCACCGCATTACCTTCCCCGAGCCCTTTTTCTACATTCTCCCAAATCATCTCACGAACTCTTCTGCCGACATTGCCGACATAAACACCGGCCCTCACCTCCAACAACCAAACCGCAAGCCTTCCCCTCAACCGGGGCGGAACATTCTCAACCACGATGACCAGCATCGCCCAGACCCTCCTTGTTAGGTATTGCTATCGGAACTGCCTCATCATGGGCCTTCGGCTTTTCAAGACCGCCCGCGGCCAGGATCTGCTCAATCGCCGGGATAATGCGGCTGAGCAGTTTGGATTGTCTGAAGGCGTCTCTGCAGGCAAGCCGGACCTCCCTCTCGGCGTTGAGCGGCTTTTTCGCTGCAATCCGGAAGGCGACCGGGACAACAGTCTCGAACTTGAACACGTCGGCGATATCGTAAACAAAGGACTGAGGCTTGCCGGTATGAATGAAACCAACGGCGGGCGCATACCCGGCCGCTAAAATAGCCGCCTCGCAGATGCCGTATAGGCAGGCGGTTGCAGAGGAGAGACAGCGATTCGAAGTATCACCGCTTTCCCACTCCGTATAATCGTAGTTCCTGCTTTTCCATGAAACACCATATTGCTTCGCAAGCAACTCGTACATCTTCCGGACCCGCACGCCCTCTATGCCGCGCAGTTGCTCCACGCTCCGCCTCTCCGGAGGCTCCTCTTTAAAACGCAGTGCGTACATCTTGCGGACGACCTTAAGCCTGGCGTCGTCGTCAAGGGCGAGTTTTGCCTGATAAAGCAGCCTGTCGGCGCGCGCTCCCCCCGGCTGCCCCGAGGCATACAGACGGACCCCGCCGTCGCCAATCCAGACGATCAGACATCCGACACGCGCCGCCAGCGTTACCGCCGCATGTGATACCCTCGTCCCCGGCTCAAGCATGATACAGGCCACCCCTCCTACGGGGATATGGGTCCTGACGCCGGTCTTATCGACTACGACAAACGCGCCGTCCAGCACGTCGAGATTGCCCTTTTCGATGAAGATGACGGAGACACGGTCCTTCATAAGTGTCGGCTTCAACGGTGGAAGGATTGGCTCAGTCATTTCCTCTCCAGCCGCTTACGGGTCTCCGGCTCAGTCAGATAATTTTCGCTGGAAACCACTTTCTTCCCTGTTTTCTTCTCAAGGTCTTTTCGTGCCTTGCCCGCAACCCCGCCGCCCTTGCGCGCCGCATGCCTGGACTCATGAAATCCCCTGGCGTCATCGACCCGGGTTATCTCGGTGGTTGCCGCCTCGCCGAGCATCGAGAAGATCAGCTCAAGGTCGGTCATGTGATCCCGCGGGTTCTCGCGCATCAGGCCCTTTATCTTCTTATGCCTGCCGGGTGTAATGCCGAAGGCGGCCCTGGCTATCTCGGCGGTGAGAATCTCATATTCTCTTTTCTCCTTCACTTCCCGCCTTTTCCACTCGTCTGTAAGCTCTTCCCTGATGGCGATGCCGCGCATGCGCTTTTCTATCCAGTCATCGGAATAGCCCTTGGCCTTGTATAAGGCCCGCGTTCTTTTCGTGGCCAGTTCAGGGTTTTCAATTTCCTGCACCCGCTCATAGCCGACCTTTGCCAGCCACCGTTTAAAAGGCTCGGCCTTGGGGGAAGGGATAGATTGGATTATCCGAAATATACCTTCCGTATTGGCGCAATCGGTCTCTCTCATCTTTTCATCGGGCGCGGTCAACTTCAACCCGTGACAAAATGTCACGACTTCACTTCCCTCTTCCTTAAGTCTTTGCTTCAACTTTCTCCAGTATGCCCCTGCATCGGTGCTCTCCGTAAGCACCTCACAGACATCGACAACAGAAAAATACCATTTTTCGTTATCGTCGTCCCAATGTCTGCGAATCTTTTTGCCTTTGAAGACAGCTAATTGAGTATCCGTCATTTGATCTCCCCTATCAATTAAAGTTCATAGCGTTTTAGAGTTATTAGAGTTTATAGAGTTCAATTAGTTCACAGAGTTTTTAGAGTTTATGGAGCTCCTTCGAAGATAACTTGAGAAGCCCATGATGAGCTTTGAAGTTTCGTCAGCGAGTTTATAAAGTGATTCAAATTGCGGCTGGCTTATATAGGATTGATCTAAAGCCACATAAAGAGCTGACTGAACTTCTGCGACGGACCCGTGAGCAACTACCAAAAACTGGATAAACTCACGGGATGTCTTTCTGGCAAAGCCTTCTGCAATATTGAGCATTACTGAAACAGCGGGCCGCCGAAGCTGGTCGCGCAAACCAAAATCCCTGCTAAACTGACCTTCGCCGCTCAAGTGATAAATTCCCTTAACCAGTTCCCGTGCCTTCTGCCATGCCACAATATCTTCGAACCGTTCAATCTTCGCCATCGTTTTTCCTATCTGAGTTTTTAGAGTTCTGAGAGTTCATTGAGTCTGTAGAGTCAATTCCGACAATTTAGCGCACTCTGTAACTCTCTTGAACTCCATGAACGCTATAAACTTCATGAACTCCATGAATCTATTCGACTCTATTAGCCCTCAACTCTCTGAACTCGCTTAACTCGTTGACTCTCAACTCTCAATCTTATATCCGCCTCACCAGCATAAGCCCACAGCCAAAGGCCTTGGCAGGGCCGATGCATTACGCTCCATGATGTGTCCGCACCCTTCTCGGCGCAAAAAGCCGTCGATCCGAAGCAAAGGAAATTGGCTGGTCCGGCAGTGAATCTTTGCCGTCCACAAATGACTCGACCTCCATTTGATAAGCAAAGGATTCAAAAGGTTTATCGCCGATGAGAAGGCGCACTGCCTCGTCACTTGTTTCTTTCAAGAGAAGATTGAAATTACCGGCACATTCTTTCAGTCCAACCAGCACCGGCGCAGTTGGAATGCAAGTTTTGCGGCCCAACCATATGCCCCATTTCGGATCGGCAAGGGCAATAACTATTTCACCTAACAGCACGGCATCTCCTTCGAGGATGACGCCAAAAGATGCGTCTGTCAGATACTGCCGGTGTGTCAAAACCGCAAGCGCTTGGCCATTTTTTGCCCTTGGCTTTCCATCTTCGGCGGAAACTGTAATGCTGTTTCGCTCTTTTGGATTATTAGGGTCATAGCCGCCGCCCACGGTATGGTAGTCCCGCAGTCGCCGCACGGGTAGGTCTTTCTGCCGTGGCCGTCTTGGGATTGCGATAGCAGTCATACGCAAAGCACTGAACCCGACAAGAAACGTCTTCTCCTTATCCCTGCCTCGACTGAAACCGAGCGCGGCACAGCACATTCCGGCAATTGCGCTCTTTGTCGGCATAAGGCCGGTATTACGCCGATTATACTGACTGTCGAATCCCCATGACTGAAGCGGCCCTTCCAACCGCAGGGCCAGATAGCGCAGATCAGATGACATGTTCCACCATCCCGTCGATCAATTTATCAAGCGGGCAGGGCTCAATCGAGCAAAGGGAATCATTAATCTGCTCCTTGAGACTTCCCTGTACTGCAGCCTTTGCAAAAACTGAATCAATACCCCAAGTTGCCTCGAGATCGGCATATTCTGCGCTCATGCGATTGATCGACTCAACGACAAAGCCCTTCATAGATGGCCTCAAGGGACTTTCAAATGCGTTTACAAGTTGGATCGGATGTCCTTTTTCTCGAACAACGCCGAGAACAAAGGACGGCATCGTATAACCGTTTATTGTATATTTATGCGCGCCGGGAATAGCTTTTATTGTCGCCTCTACAAATGTGCGCACAACCGTTTGCCTTTCCTCTTTAAACATGCTCCCAAGATGGGCACTATCCTTAAGCATATCAAGATTAAGGGCTGCGAAACGATAGTATGTTGCCGAATTGAACTCCAGAGTACCGGTCATGCCCGCTCCGGCATCGGCCTTAGACTGCAGTTCATCTACGGCGGCAAAGAAGTCTATTTCATTGTCAACCTTATGTGTGGAAAGGGCATGTGAGAACATGGATGCAGCTTCGACTGTTAGCGAGTGGTCATTTGCGACCATTCGACCAAAAAGAGCGATATCAGCAGCATCCTTGAGCTGGGCTGATTTTATGGCATCCCTGATTGACTTATCGCTTAAAGCCTTCCCAAGCGCCTTTTGGGTCTTTTCCAAGTCCGCTTCCTTTTTTTCCAGATCCTTCTTTGCCATTTCCTTCTTTTTTTCGTCCTGAATCGCTTTCATATCATCCTTGAATGCCTCTAAGGCATTAGATGAACTCGCCACTTTCGCTGCTGCTGCCCTTACCTCGTCACTAATGGCATTGGCAATAGCATCATATTCAGCCGGTGAAAAGAACATAAGTGTCTTTATCTTCTTATAGCCATCTGTATCTGTTTTTGAATCCAACGTTTCCACGATTCCCGCGATTTGCTCAGCAACTATTACAGCAATATTCTTAACAAAGTTATTGTTTTCAAGCCGCGTGGCTAACTCTTTAACCATCCGGCGGGTGCGATCACCATTGAATAACTCTGGTGCAGATTCTTTAGCCATTTCCCGAATAGCCCTTTTCCACGACTGACTCGACACTCTTGCCCGCTGTACGCCGCCAAAAATTGCCGTTTTGGGGGAATTAAGGTCGTCACGATTAAGACAGGCGACGGGGACTGACTGGATGATGTGAAGTTCAAGATGTTTCATGTTCTATCTCCTTGTATTTTTGTTTTGTTACAGGTCAACAGGCGCAAGCAGCAAAAGGCCGAAGCCGAAGCCTTTTGCGCAGCCGACGCCGGCATAATATGTCTCTTCAAAACTCTTTTGATCAGTTACTTCGAGAATCCCTCGAAACTGGACGCCGCCATGGTACGCAGCATACTCTTTGTTGTTTGTTTTGTCCTTCTTGCGGAAGTGGCTTTCCACCATCGGGCTAATCTCAAGGCACTCAGTATCTGCAATTCTGAAACCGCCTTTTTCAGCTTTGCGAAACAACCATTGCATCAATTCCTCTTTTTTTGTAAGAGGCTCTCGTTTGCCGGATTTTCGCTTGCCATTGGCTTTATATAAGGGCTGTCCGCCCTCTCTTTGAACCCTGGCCTTAACGGGATTGGCTTTCAAATCAAAGGCGTATTGGCCGTGAGAAAGAAAGGCAGACGATATTTCCTTAACGGCAAAACCTTCAGGCGGGCACCAGGGAGGCCGCGCAGGTTTTTCTCTTGCCATAATCCAAAACCTGTAGGCGCCTTCAAGCTGGTCGATCCTCGTGAGAAACCCAATGTCGGTCCGTGTCCTGTCCGGGCCATTTGGATAACATTGCCACAGCATTTTGTGCCATGTATATATGTCTCTGGAAATGCCTGCAGAATGTATGAATTCAGCGTCTACCTCCAGGATCGCAAGCCAGCTCATGACTCCTCCTCGTCGGTGGAATCAACGCTAGGCGTCCAGAATTTAGCCGCCCATTTAGTCCTGATACTGTCTCCCCAGCCTTTGAACCAATTAGTCAAGTCTTTTTCTAATTGACCATAGTTGACGCTGATATTCTGAGTTTTTGCCATACGAACCATGACGTGAACGCGATCTCTCAATTCATCCTTTGTTCTGGCGGCAAGTAAATACTGAAAACGACGTTCTGTTGGTGTGAGCTTGCTGTCGCTCGCCGACTCGTTCCTTGCCGTCTCGATTTCCTTGCAGGTTGTTCCGAAATTGCCCGTCGATGTTGCTTCAGGATGCGTGGCGTAAAGGCCGGCAATAAAGGATTTAACCTCCTCGTCAATCCCCACCCCCAGGCGATGAAGCGCAGGCCAGGCGCGGTGTTTTTTGTTTTCCACAAGGATGCAACGAAGGTCAGCCATCATGCCCCGGTCATCACGTCGTTTGCATTCGTGGAGTGCATTAAGAAGTTTGTTCATTCTTTTTCCTCCTCAATTTCATCATTGTTGTCTGGGTTATCTTTCGATCTTCTTAATATTTCCAGTCCTCTGGCATAGGCCCGTATCTGTCTTGGCGTCTCCTGACCGCAGGCACTGGCATAGGCCTCAAACGATGTTTTATAAAGCATGCTTCGCCATGCGTTCAAAGTTGATTCGGAATCGGCTGAGCCAACCGCGTTAATGTGGTTCATCAACACCGAAAGATTCTTTTCGACTGTGGTCCAGTAGTAGATGGTTGCAGTTGAATGTAGCTTTTCTTTTAGAGTCCATTTATCCTGTTTAGCCCTTTCCAGTCTCTTTTCCCAGTCATGGTCTATTTCCTTTCGATACTCTTCGACCGCCCATCCTAATCTGACTGCTAAGTCTTCTGCAGCCTTCACCTCGCTGGCGTAAGCTGCACACCCTATCTCAGTACGAAAACTACGGGAAATCGGGATCCTTGACTCAACAGAATCAAGTATGTCCTGTTTCCCCGGCTTTCTGATTAAAGTACCAACCCATACATCAATTGACTCATCCTTCAAATGATTCAAGTTGAGTGCATGAGAGGGAGTCTTGCCTAAGAGATTGTATTGTAAAAGTGCATCTAATTGTCTCCAAGGTCGAACATTCAATTTTGCGCCGACCAAGTATCGATCCACCTTCCCCTTTATTTGTTTGCTAATCACTGATGTGTTGAATTCTTGAGGAAAAGCTGGATAGACAGCGTATCTCAGAGCCTCCCCATAAAGCATCTTTGACCCACTCGGAAATAAACGAACAGCCCTTGATAGAGGTGTCAATCTGCCGAGAAATGTCTCAGTAGAATTTGTATCTGATCCGCTCTTCGGCATTTTTTCCCATACGGGCCTGCCTAGCCAATCGCCTTTCGGTCGCGAGTTCTTAATAAGCATAGCCAGTTCGTCGAAGTCACAGATATTAATATGAACCGTATCGGCCATATTTCTTCCAACAAGAAAGACGTGGTACATTGAAGAGCTTATACAGGGAGCGTCTTTTGCTGATTTTGCGGTTTGCTTTCCATTCCATAGCGGCTGAGATAATAATCCGCAAGTCGAAAAGTTCTGAATTGTAAGCAGACCAAGTATCAACCGAGGATAATCGAATTCATTCCGGACACCTTGGTGATCAAAAAGTGCTGATGCAAGTGAAAAATCGAGTTTTGAAACCGAGGTTAATGAATTTTCGTGGTCAGCTCCGGGAGGTGTCAAGCTCGACACCTGCAACCACGGCCTTTCCTCATGAAACAATTCAAACCAATCTTTCCAAGTTTCCAGATACTTATTCACCGCTTCCGGCAACTTTTTCGGCACCTCAAGCCATTCGTCATAATTTTTCGGCCCATCGAGCGCGGCATGGGCAACGCAGAAAAACAATCGCATCAGCGAAACTCTCTCATGAGGACGCACGGCAAGATCGGCGTACTTCGCACCCTCTGTAAGCACACTGCAAAGACTCGCCAATTCGCGTTTGCCGGAGATGTCTACAACGGGTATCCACGGCTCAAATGCAACATTCATATTCTATCCTCCTTTCCCGACTTCCCATTTATAGCAAGCCCCACTTCGTCTGAATAGAACAACGATATACCGCCCTTCAGTCCCAGCACTTCAACTGCTCCATCATCGCTGATGATGCCCATGGTCTGCCTGCCGTGAAGATAGTCGGCAAAACTTTCACATGGCATAACGTGATCAAAACAATATTCAGGCACCTTAACGAGATTCTTGTGGATCGCCTGCGCAGTAGATAAAAGGAATTTGTCGCCTCTCAATTCAGCAGCGCTGTCATCAACAAACACTGCCTGTTTCTTGCTTAAATTCCGACAAAGAATAAGCGGTATCATTTCGATTTCGTTAAGCCGCGTCTGTTGGCCTTCAATGTCCTCAAGAGCAGGCTGCCACAGGTTAGCGCTCATGAATGCCTTCAGTCTTTTTGCCGAATCAGTCCCAAACCAGTCCTCATAAAGTTTCTGCCATGATGGAGGCTCATCGCCCCGCTCTTGGTAAGTCGATTCAATCAGATTTCGTATCTGCGATGGAATGGTTACCTCCGGGTGAGCTTCCCAAATTTCAAGGCTGCGGAGAAGCGCATAAGGAGCATACACTTGGGCCTTGCCTCCGAGAGTTTTCTTTATCTCTTCCGGCTTCATATCACGAAACCCAGTAAGGCTTTTTTCTTCCTTAATAATACAGAGCCTGGCGGCATCAATCTGACGGTCTGGCCTTTCGTGCCGCCACAGACGTCCGAGACGCTGAAGAAGCATGTCGGTCGGCGCAAGTTCGGTGATCAGAAGATCAGCGTCAAGATCAACGCTTTGCTCAACGATCTGCGTCGAAACGAGGATCGACCCGCACCTTGTTTCCCCTGATTTGCCGAATCGTGCCATCCATTCGTCTTCAATCTTCTCGCGTCTCCAAAAAGGAAACCGGGCATGGAGAAGGCCGATGATAGGGAATTCGTCTCTCACCAGTTCTTTGAATATTCTGTATTGTGTTTGAGCCGCATCAACGGTATTGCAGACCCACAGCACGGCCCCGCCTTTTCCGGCAAGCTTAATGGCTTCCTCAGCAGCCCTCTCATTTGATATGAAATCGACTTTAACTGTTCGAGGCTTAGGTCCCGCAGCCGTAACGGGATCAATATCGATGCCTTCATTTCGTCCGGTGATGAGCGGATACGGTAGTTGAGTATTATCTGCAATATCAGAGGGAAGCGATATAATCTGGCCGAGCCGCTTTGCAGACAATGTGGCGGAAAGAACGATTACGGTACATCCCAACCCTTCAAGCGTCTTGATGAGTTCGTCGATCAATGTCCCGGTGTATAGGTCATACGAGTGGACTTCATCAAGGATGACAACCTTTGCCGCAAGGGCAAAATGTCTTACAAAAAAATGCTTCGCCGCGACTACACCGAGCAATGCCTGATCGACCGTGCCGACGCCAAAGGGGGCGATGAGGGCGCGCTTGGCAGAGGAGAACCAATCCCGGCCTGTTCCTGCATCGCCTTCATCTTTGTCATAGATTGACGCGGACGGATTAAGCACAGGCGTTTTATCCATGAGCCAGGAATTACCATGAATCAGGCGGCTTGGATGGGCGTCAGGGGCAATGCGGTCCACAAACTCTTTCATGCGTAGGTGCATTCGATTGCTTGTTGCCTGAGTAGGAAGCGCGAAATAAATTCCTGTGGCTTTGCCCGCTACGAGGAGTTTATAGGCCGCCCACAATGCGGCCTCGGTCTTACCTACGCCCATAGGCGCCTCGACAACGTAGACGCCCGGGCCGTTAATCATGGTAATCGTTTTTTCCTGCATCTCGTTTGGCGTCCAGCGAGTATTCGGCTTGTCTTTGTCATGGAATAAGTCATGAAATGAGAGACTAGGGACGACCTCAGCCTTGCTAAAGCCTATAGAATCGAGTGCGTTTTGTGCGAGGGTATCCTTGTCATCGTTGAGCTGTGACCGTTCTGGTGTAAAAAACCGCTCATCCGACCCTATCCAGTCTGCGACAGATGTAAGCCCGGCAAACCACCAAATGGCTGGTGTCTCGTCAGTCAAATAAACGGTATCTTCACCATGAAGAGCGGACCAAATCCGTTCAGCGCATCGAAGTCGTTCTGCGTTCCAATCAATGCCACTGTTATTTTCTGATATTGGGTTTGTTCTATAGCCCCGCGGGTCCGGTCTAAATTTTATACGGCCATGATGAGCGCCCAAGACCGTTGCTAGATATTGTGCCGAATCTCTGGATATTCCTATTTTTACGAGAAAATCCTGAATGGCGGCCTGGGAAACGCCGCCATGATCTCTTTCCATAACATCCCATCGACATCGTCTGTCAATATCGGACAGATTGTTTTCGGCAAGCCACTCCGGGCTTTTCCTTTGGAACCCAGGCGATATTTTGCCGAGGTCATGAAGGGCGGCAAGGGCGGCTATACCATTCGATTGTAATTGAAAGCGTTCGAGCAGCCCGGGTAAAAGTTCAGCAATGTGATGCGCCACATACCCGACGTTCAGCATGTGCTCATAAACGGAAATGCCGGGTTTGTTTTCAGTTGTCGTTTTGGCCCAGAATTTCATACCGCCCCCACCGCCGCCACATCCAGGCAGTGATACGGCAGAAGATGATACCCCGGCCCATCTTTTTCAGCCTTACCCCAATACCTGAAATATGACTCTGCCATTTGATCGTTTCCCTCAATTGCCGCTGCTATCCCCACTGCAAACTGACAAAATATGCCGCCAAGTCGCGGCCAGCAAACAGGCCGGCATGGATTATTGCATCACCGAATACCCCGAGCATTTCCACAATTTATTGTCCTCCAGTCAATGCATTTACTCCCATTGTAAAGGACGACCTCCCCCAGCGGATGTCCTATGTCCGGGAGACAGAGCACAGAACGCAGACACACAGATTATCAGACATTCAGAATACAGACTCTCAGGCGGCAGCTCATAAATGATTTTTGTCCCCATGCGTACTCCCGGTATCAATTATAGGGGTAACAGCTACAAAAAAGGAAGCCCCGGAGTACAAAAACGGTTTGATGGGCGGACGACACTACCGGTCTGTTGACATCGGGGTGAAAAGTGATAGCATTGTCTTATGTATCGTGAGTAAAAATATATTTACAGATCAAGGGAGTGAATGTATGAAGAAGAGCAATGTATATGCCGTTGTCGCAGGGATTTTGGTATCGGTGCTGTTCGGCGTTTTTCTTGCATCACAGTCGGGATGCGAAAGAATGAAAGGCGGCGGGGAAACCGTAGTCGGCTTTCCTCAATCCTTCGCCGACCTCGTCCAAAAGGTCAAGCCCGCGGTGGTGAACATCAGCACCACCTCGATCGTGAAGGTCCCGGGCGGCCCCTTCCGGGATTTTTTCGACGGCGGCGGAGGCGGCGGACCTTTCGGCGGTTTCTTCCATCAATTTTTCGGTGAAGTCCCGGACCGGGAGCTGAAGCAGCAGAGTCTCGGTTCGGGCTTTATCATCGACAAAGAAGGGTATATCATCACAAATAATCACGTGGTCGAGGGCGCCGAGGAGATAAAGGTGAAACTCGCCGACGGACGGGAATTCAAGGCAAGGGTCGCGGGGAGGGACCCAAAGACCGACCTCGCCCTCATCAAGATATCTTCTTTCTTCGAGAACCTTCCATCCATTCCCCTCGGGGATTCCGACAAGATGAGGGTCGGGGACTGGGTGCTTGCGATCGGCAACCCCTTCGGTTTGGAAGAGACGGTGACGCAGGGCATCATCAGCGCGACCGGCAGGGTGATCGGTTCGGGTCCTTATGACAACTTCCTCCAGACCGATGCGCCGATAAACCCGGGAAACAGCGGAGGCCCGCTCATCAACCTGAGGGGTGAAGTCATCGGCATCAATACGGCCATCATCCAGTCGGGGCAGGGCATCGGTTTTTCGGTCCCGATCAATGTTGCAAAGAATATTGTCCCGCAACTGAAAAAAGAGGGGAAGGTGACGCGGGGATGGATCGGGGTGTCGGTCCAGAGCCTCACGCCCGAGATCGCACAGGCGTTCGGAATGAAGGGCACGACCGGTGCGCTCGTGGGCGACGTTGTGCCCGGAGGACCTGCGGATGAGGCGGGAATGAAGAGGGGCGACGTGATTCTTTCGTTCGACGGAAAGGACATCAAGAAGATGTCGGACCTCCCGCTTATCGTAGCCGAAACTCCGGTCGGCAAGACTGTTGAGGTGAAGATCCTTCGCAGCGGCAAGGAACTGGCATTGCGTCTGAAGATTGCGGAGATGCCCGCGGGGAAAATCCCGTCGGCAGTCTCCCCGACGGCCGAGAGCCTCGGCCTGAGAGTGGAGAACATAACCCCCACGATCGCAGGCGAACTGGGGCTGAAGGACAGGAGCGGGGTGGTGGTCGTTGGCGTAGCGCCAGGCAGTGCCGCCGATGGCGCAGGCATACAGACCGGCGACGTCATAAAGGAGGTCAACCGCGAGGCGGTCAGGAGCGTCAACGACTATTATGCGGCGATGAAGAAAACCGGGAAGAACAAGCCGTTGCTCCTTCTGCTCAAGAGGGGTGCGCAGGCCTTTTACGTTACTATCAGGCTCTCATAGCACAGGGCGAAAATCATGAAAAAAGCGGGGTCTCATCACTGCGGCGCCGAAAAGGAAAGGAGTTAGGGATGGCTGAGAAGAACTCGACTGTAGCAGTTTACGCGAATGCCGCGGACATTGAAGGCGCGGTCAGGGAGCTGCAGAAAGGCGGCTTTGACACGAAGAAGATATCGGTCATCGGCAGGGACGAAAGCAAAGAAGAGCAGGTGATAGGCTATTACTTTACCGGAGAAAAGGCAGGGCATATCGGACGACTCGGTAAATTATGGGCGGGCGTGTGGCTGTTTGTTCTCGGCTCCGCACTGGTCTTTATCCCGGGGCTCGGCATGGTCGTGGCGGGAGGCCCGATCGTATCCTGGATAGTCGCCGCGCTCGAAGGCGCGGTGATAATCGGAGGGTTGAGCACGATAGGGATCGCGCTTTACAGTCTGGGCATACCGAAAGAGAAGGTGATCAAATACGAGACCTTCCTGAAGGAGGACAAATTCCTGCTGGTCTTCCACGGCACAGCCGAGGAAGTGGACCGTGCCCATGAGATACTCGATTCCACGCATCCGCTGGAAGCTACCATACATCATGGCTGATCAAAGGAGGCAACATGTTTTCTAAAATACTCATCCCAACCGACGGTTCGAAGACCGCGCGGAAGGCGGCGCAGGCCGGGATCGAACTCGCGCAGAAGGTGGGCGCAACCGTCATTGCCCTGAGCGTCGCGGACACGCGGTTGCATATAAGCCAGGCGGTCCCTGCGGTTGCCGCTTCAGGGCGGCTGAAAGAACCGATCGAGGATTACCTGCAGGAGGCAGCCGGGGCATATGTGGAGGCATTAAGGAAAGAGTGCGACAAAAGTTCGGTCAAGGTAAAACCGGTCATTGCCCGCGGGCACCCGGTGGAAGAGATCATAAAAGAGGCGAAGAGGTTGAAGGCTGACCTGATCGTGATCGGCTCCCATGGAAGGAGCGCGCTGTCAGCGGCGGTCCTCGGGAGCGTTACGTACGGGGTGATCCACAGCGATACGAAGATCCCGGTGCTCGTGATCAGGAAATGAGCGCGGGCGGCGCAGTGGAATGGCTGTGATCGGAAGGCGGGTGACGTGGATGCAAAAAAGGTAAAAGACAGCAGCGTGGTGATCGCGCAGGTGATGATCCCGCAGGACGCTAACCCCGCCGGGAATGTCCACGGCGGCGTGATCATGAAACTTATCGATACCGCAGCCGCAGTCGCGGCAAGCCGGCATGCGCGGTGCAACACCGTGACGGCCTCCATCGACAGGCTGGACTTCCATCACCCGGTCTATGTCGGCGACCTCCTTTTCTTTAAGGCCGGCCTGAATATGGCCGGCAGGACATCTATGGAAGTCGGCGTGCGGGTCGAGGCCGAAAACGTCATCACAGGCGAGGTGAGACATACCGCCTCGGCCTATCTCACCTTTGTCGCTCTAGACGAAAACGGAAGGCCGCGCCAGGTACCTCCGCTGCTTATCGAAACCGAGGAGGAGATTAGGCGCAATCGAGAGGCGAAGATCCGCAGGGAGGCGCGTCTTGCGGAAAAGAGGCGCGAGGCAACCTGCCAGCTCGATCCGGGAAGCTGCCAGTGACGACAGCTGTGCGGGCGGACATAAAAGCGGCACCTTAGGATTCAATTATTGCAGGGAGATGCTCCAAAAAACTTTATAATGTCGCAATTTGGATACTTATGTTAGTCTTTTAAGGAACAAAAAATATTCTTATATTGAGCATCAAGGGTCTTACAAAGGTGGCGCAGATAAAGATTTTTTTTCACATATCCCTGCAATGCCTGTTTTGGACTGCATTTTCGGATTTACTACTGCCCGTCATGGTCAGCTAAGATTACCCTTCCAGTTGCATAAAGATTGTAAATTAACAGCCACAAAAGCTTGATTGACGGGCTTTTGAGCCTGATGACACTCCTTATGTTGGAGTTCACCGAATG
>JAJZPM010000048.1 GCA_021811105.1 Nitrospirota bacterium
GAAGCTCCGAGACTGATGCAGGTCTCAGCGCTTCCTCCGGACAAAACTAAGGAGTGTGCACTTTATACTTGCAAAACTTTTTCATAGATGACGGCCTAAATACACACACTTTATGCAACGTTAGGGTTGACTTTGAGAACCAAATCCAGGTGGTGCTTATATAAAGAAACTAACGTGTCATATTGATGCAGGAGTATTCGCAAATCTGGATCGCCTTGCGGAGCCGGCACCGCGGATAACGACTGCTCAGCTGAAGTTGGGTTGGTCTCTGTATTCACGTTATTATTACCCCATCATAAACTTCATGATCACTCCTAATGAGCCATGTGCCGTTTATAGAATTATGATGTGATCCACAATAATTGTCCCGCTCTGAATGGTAAAGGGACTGCCGACCGTTGTAATTCCCGTACTATCCGAATAAGTCGCGTTGTATCCGCCCTTGAGCGTAACAGACAGACCTGGAATGTCGGTGCGATCGAAAGTTAGCGCCCCGGCATATGGCCCGGCCTGCATCTGAATGATATCATTGTTGGCGGAAGCGGCATAGCCAGTGGGATCGAAGAGTAATAAGAAGGCGGGGTTCCTGCTATTCTCACCGTTCCGATCACAGCCGTCGAGTCGAAATTGGCCGTAATGTTTTTCGGACCGTCCAGAACAAAGGCCAACGGAGCGTCCAGAGAACTCATATCGCCCGTCCACGAACTGAATGTGTTACTGCCCGAAGGCACTGGCGACAGGCTCATCGCCACCAGAGAGGTTCTCCCCCATAAGCCATCGGTTCGCAGGCACTGGTGGCTCATATACCTGCTGAATGATTTCACCCCATACATCAGACAACGACTCGCTGATCGCACCGGACTGCATATAGTAAAAAAGAGAAGACTCATATTGCGTCACTCCATGAGTAAGTTCGTGACCTACGATATCGAGGGCAGCGGTAAAGCCGTTGCCAAAAACCATTTGACTGGCTTGAGGATTCCAAAAAGCATTTTGCATGGGGCATGCATATTGAGCTGAGCAATGCCTGACTGTTGCTTTCAGAATCATGCCAGAATTATTGATGCTATCCCTCCCGTGGTATGTCCAGTAGAAGTCGTATGTAAACCCCATATAGTCATAAGCCTTATCTACGTCAGTTATCCCGTAAGCCCCCTGGCCTTCAGTTCTCACCGGACCCAGCCCAGGGAGGACATCCATCTGTGATACAAGATTTTGGTTGTCGTATATAGTTCTGCTCTTTGCATTTGGTATCTGATTGAAATGAAGAGAAGTAAACCCATTATTCGCATCGACCAATACCAGTTCGTCAATATCAGACATGCGATCTGAACTGACCTCCAAACGCCAGACAAGAAAGTTTTTGTCCAGCTCATGATCCAAAAGCACGGGGTTGTATATCCACAATTCAGGGGTCGAAGTGGTTAGACTTGATGGCTCGATATTGTATAACCTGCTCACAAGCTCCACTGCTTTCTCCTTAGCAACAGACGCATCAACCGTCGGCGCGGTATCGACTATTGGATTAGGAGAGGTTTTTCCGTTGACGCTGATTACCCTATTCGTGGCATCCGTCTGGACTACCAATTCTCCGCCAAAAACAGGAATATTTTGATAAACCTGTTGAAATCTGGTAAATGAGCGGCCCCGATCAGCTTGCTTATGGCGTTTCGACTTCAGCTCTTTAGACTCATCAGTCAGTCCGAACAACTGCCCGTATCTTGAAAAGAAGCCTCGTGCTGCCGCTTCTGACTCAGCGCCTTTTCCCTTGCCGATTGCCTGGAGGGCCTGAATATCTTGTACAGGATATCCGGCCTTCAGATGGAGAAAACGCACAGCCCCTGTGACAGGATGAACCGAGAGATCCACCCCGCCGCCCGTTGTTTGCGCCAGGTCATCGACCAGGGCATTTGGAGGCGGCGCTGCCGCACCAACAGCACTGAGCAGAAAAACAAATGAAATACAAAAAATAAATCGAACGATTAAAGAAAACAAGCTACCTTTCAGACCATGCATCCCTCCAACAAGACTTAGCAATTACCAAAAGGACAATCCTCCATTAATAATTAACCCAAATCCAATTTGCAGCATAATTTTATACCAAACAGGCGTATTTTTTCAGTCAAAAAAAGCCGACAGCAGGGACGAGCCGAAGTTCGAAAGCGGGGAAGCCGGATTCCCGCCTGAAGACTGCGGGAATGATAACGTTGTTGCCATTATTATGAGGCACTTAGTAACAACACTGGGGGGATTGGCCTAGGAGGAAAGAGGATTAGTTCGGGGCCGCCTTTGCATACGCAGCAGAAACTCTCTCAGAGGAACATCTGATTGCGGTTTCCCACAGATGAAAACCCGTCTTTGAACATTATAAAGCTTCTTTCCTCATTAAGCCAAGATCCACGGATCTCTATAGAGATGATGTCTTCCGGTCGTCATTCTTGCGAAGGCGGGAATCCAGATCCTTCCAACAGATCGTTATACAAATCCTTCCATTCTGGGTTGTTCTCCTCGATAAGCCTCAGCTTCCACCCCCGTTTCCACTTCTTTATCTGTTTTTCTCTTTGTATGGCGTCCTCAGGCGTCTCATATATCTCATACCACACGAGGCAATGTTCACAGTATTTCTTTGTAAAGCCTTCAACTAAATCGTTCTTGTGTTCGTAAATTCGCTTGATAATATCTGACGTTACGCCGATGTAGAGAGTGCCATTCCGCCTGCTGCACATAATGTAGACGTAATAGGTTTTCATGCTTTGCTTCTGGATTCCCGCCTTCGCGGGAATGACGGGGTCTTACTTATGACTCCTCAGTCAATCACGTCTGGAGTCTGGAAATAGGGCACAGATATCAATCCTGACATCATGCAGGAAAAACCTCTAAAAGATGCCCCGAATCTTACCATTTCACCACCGGATAACACCTCTCGCAGAGCTCGGGCTCGTCCGTAAAACTGCCGACCTTGGTCGACCAATTCCAGCACCGCTGGCATTTTTCACCCGGGGCCCTTTCGACCAACACCTGAAGCCCTTCGATATTGGTGCTTTCGTAGGCACCCGGCAGTGCATCCCCTGATATCTCGGCCGCAGAAACGAGCAGCAGAGCGGGAAGAAAATCGGCATATGAAGCGACGAGATCCCGATATTTCTCAGGCAGCCTGATCTTCACCCTTGCTTCGAGCGGGTTCCCTATGAACTTTTCGGCCCTCTTGATCTCAAGCGCCTTATTGATCTCGTTTCTCAGTTCAAGAAGGTCTTTCCACTTTTCTTCCAACGCGCTGTCAAGAAACTCATTCTTTACAACCGGGAAGTCTGACATAAATATGGATTCCGGCAGTGACGATTCGTCGGACTTTTCACTTTTAACTTTTAACTTTTCACTCTTCAGATATCCCCAGACCTCTTCCGCGGTAAAAGAAAGGACCGGCGCCATCAGCCCGGTCAGCGTCGCAAGTATCTCCCACAACACCCACTGACCCGCACGCCGTTCGGTAGAGTCCGTCTTCGCCGTATACAGCCTGTCCTTCAGCACATCAAGATAAAAGGAGCTCATATCGACGACACAAAAATTGTGTATCGAATGGAAGACCTCGTGGAAATCGAAATTCTCATAGGCCCGCGTCACCTTCTTCACGAGGTTCTGCAGTCTGCTCATCGCCCACCGGTCGATCTCCCGCAGGCCGCCGCGGTAGTCCCGGTGATCGAAATCATGGAGATTGCCAAGGAGGAACCTGCAGGTATTCCTTATCTTCCTGTAGGCCTCAGTAAGCCTGTTGAGTATCTCCTTCGATATCCTTATATCGTCTTTATAATCTTCCGCGGAGACCCAAATGCGTAATATCTCTGCCCCAAAACCCTTGATGATCTCCTGCGGCGCGATCACATTGCCGAGAGATTTGGACATTTTTTTCCCGGCGCCGTCCACCACAAACCCGTGGGTAAGCACGGTACGATAAGGCGCGCTGCCCCTCACGCCTACCGAGGTGAGGAGAGAACTCTGGAACCACCCCCTGTGCTGGTCGCTTCCCTCAAGATACATATCCGCGGGCCACGAGAGTCTTTTGTCCCTCTCTACGACCGCCGCGTGGCTCACCCCGGAATCGAACCAGACGTCGAGGATGTCCATCTCCTTATTGAAACTATCTTTCCCGCATTTCTTGCATACATAGCCCTTCGGGAGAAATTCGCTCAGGCCTTTTATGAACCATATGTCGGCGCCGTGGCTTTCGACAAGTGAGGTGATGTTGTCGAGAATTTCCTCGTCTTCGACAAAGCTGCCGCATTCAGCACAACGTATCATGGTAATCGGAACTCCCCAACTCCTCTGTCTCGATATGCACCAGTCCGGCCTGTTCGAGACCATGCCGTAAATCCTCTCCCTGCCCCACTTCGGGATCCAGTTTACCTTATCGATCTCTTCAAGACACTTCTTACGGAGGTCATTGAACTCAACCGAGATAAACCACTGTTCGGTCGCCCGGAAAATGACCGCCTTTTTGCACCTCCAGCAGTGCGGATAAGAGTGGATGATCTTCTCTTCCTTGACGAGGGCATTTCGGTTCTTCAGTATTTCTATTATTTCCGCATTCGCCTTGAAGACGAACTTACCTTCCAGGTCCCCGGCCTGTTTCGTAAACTTTCCCTTGTCATCGACCGGAGCATAGATGTCCAGGCCGTATTCCAGCCCTATCTCATAATCGTCCTCACCGTGTCCCGGGGCGATATGCACGATACCCGTGCCGTCTTCCAGCGAGACAAAATTCCCGAGGACCGCACTTGACTGCCGCATAATGAAGGGATGATCGGCGAGCATTCCCTCCAGCTCTTTCCCGCGCACCTTCCCAATAACGGTCCCTTCGAGGCCTATCTTCTCTTTCAGTGCTTCGAGCCTCCCCTCCGCGACAACATATACCTCACCGTTTTGCTTCACCGCGACGTAGTCAAAATCAGGGTGAAAGGCGATCGCGAGATTCGCCGGAAGCGTCCAGGGCGTGGTGGTCCATATGATCACCGACACCTTCTTGCCCTTGAGGGAGGGCAGATATTTCGATATGTTTTCCTCATTTACTCCGAATTTTACGTAAACCGAAGGTGACTCCTTGTCGGCATACTCCACTTCCGCCTCCGCCAGTGCGGTCACGCAGGACGGGCACCAGTGGACCGGTTTTTTCCCTTTGTACACGGACCTGTTTTTTACAAACTTGAAGAACTCTCTCACGATCGAACCTTCGTATCCGAAGGACATGGTGAGATAGGGGTCGTCCCAGTCGCCGAAGACGCCGAGCCGCTTGAACTCCTCTCTTTGGATGTCGACAAACTTGGAGGCGTATTCTTTGCACAAGGTCCTTTTTTCGACGATATCGATTTTGTCCTTCTTCTCGCCGAGGTTCTTGTCCACCTGAAGTTCTATTGGAAGTCCATGACAGTCCCAGCCTGGCACGTAAGGGGCATACCGGCCTTTCATCGCATGGTATTTCACGATGATGTCCTTCAAAATCTTGTTCAGTGCATGCCCCATGTGGATGTGCCCGTTTGCATAGGGGGGACCGTCGTGGAGGATATATTGATCGCCGGACTCTCTGCGGGTCTCAAGCATTTTCCTGTAGACATTCCTGTCTGCCCAATATTTCAGCATCTCCGGTTCACGCTGCGATAGACTCGCTTTCATCGGAAATGCAGTCTGGGGAAGGTTCAGTGTGTCTTTGTAATCTTTGGCCATAACGTACAAATTACCATTACCCGCTTTTTGTTGTCAAGCAAAGCGACGCCAAAAACCACCTTCAAGCAAAGATGGCTCATCTGAGCAAGGGCAGCATGCTGATCCCGCACCCCCGCCGCGATGCTGCGAGAAATCAAAGAGGTATCCGGAAATAGATGCTATCCCCTTGCCTCGGCCTCCGCAGCTTCCTTTCGCGGTTTAATTATCCAGATGTTCCCGAATTCCTTCTCCTGGTATGCCCGCGCCAGTCCGAGTCGCAAAAGCTCGAGCAAGGCAAGGAACGTTACGATGAATTGAGTCCTCGTAGCCGTTTCCCTGAAGAGTTCCTCAAACCTGATGCTTTCCGTATTCTCAAGGAGATCTACGATCAGGAACATCTTGTCCTTTACCGTAAGCGTTTCCCTTGTAATCGTTCGTACCTCTGGAGGGGCGGACTCAAGCATCTTCTTGAAAGCACCCAGCAGGTCGAAGATATTCACATCGAAGAGGGAGGGTTCGGAAAGCTCTTCGGTCTCTTCCTCTTCCTTGGCCGGCTCTCTCGAGAAAACGAGCAGCGACTCCTCTTCCCTTTCCCTCAGGATGGACGCCGCATCCTTGTACGCGCGGTATTCCAAAAGTCTCTGTACGAGTTCAAGACGCGGGTCTACCTCTTCGATATCGGCCTCGTCTTTTTCTTCCGGGGGCAGAAGCATCCTGGACTTGATATGAATGAGCGTGGCAGCCATGACCAGAAACTCGCCCGCTATCTCAAGGTTCAGTTCCTTCATTATCTCTATGTAGTCAAGATACTGCCTCGTGATGAACGAGATCGGAATATCGTAAATATCTATCTTGTTTTCCCTGATGAGGTGGAGGAGCAGATCGAGAGGTCCCTCGAACGCAGGCAGTTTTATGTTATATAAGTCTTCCATGCAGGCACAAAATAATACAGATATTTTACCAGATTGGGACAAAATTAACCCCATCAGCGCAGGTTTCTTCCTGAGAGCAGGGCCTTCCGCCTTCAAAACGCCGTCTTGCTTGCAGCAATAAAGTCCATTTGATTAAACGACTAAAGAATTGTATGCTATGACATGCACGCGAGATACTGCCTGCTGTCCTCACTTTTTCTTCTGTCGATCTTCGCACAGCCCTCGTATGCCGCAATATCTCAATCGTTCTATTTCGACCAGGAGGGCAACCCGCTGTCGGAAGGTCCTGCTGCGGTCCCGTCTGATTCTTCGCGCACCTCGCTCCACTCTGTTCCTTCGGGAGTAGTGCTGCGGCGAGGCATCATCTATGAGTATTATCCTGTCAATGGAAAGTCCTTCTCCGAAATCGTAACGTCTGTGCAGGAGAACGGCCCCTATATTGCCGGTGCCAAGAGACGTGTGCCTACCAGGATGAAATGGCGCTTCGGGATCTCCTACGAATACGATTTTACTTCCGTCCTGGATCAGGAGGACACGGCGGTTCATGTTTCCCTCGAAGTCAAAAACGTCAAAGTCACCTACGGCATTTCTGTCACACTACCATCCCTGATCGACAATACCTCGCTGAATCCGATCGAGAGAAATCTCTGGAAAAACCTCTTCCTGCGGTTCCTTGAGCACGAGTACGACCACGTCGATATCATCGAAGACAGCGCGACTGCGGAGGAGATGAAAAAGAGCCTGACGGAAATTAATTATCTTATTTTCGATTACAGCGACGGACTCGACATCGAAAATACGATAGGTGCGTTCCTGAAAGACGAGGCAGCAGTGGCCGCAAAAGATATGTCCGGGAAAATACGGGAGAGGCTAAACGGATACGACAGGGTGACCGATTTCGGAAATAAACATTCGCTGCGAGACTCTTTTTTCAGACCGGAGAAAAGATAGCCGGCATGCGTCGAGCCTGACTTCCCGCTACCGGCCGCCCTTTTTCAGCATTTGATCGGCCTTCGGCGAGACGTCCGGATCTATGAAATATGCCTCCGAGAAATATTTTCTGGCCTCCCCGAATTTTTTCAGTTTATACTCCGCATAACCTAGTAGATAATACGCCACCGGGTCGGGGATATCAGAGACATATTTTTTGAGGGCAACCTCGGCCCTCCGGAAATCTCTGCTGCGGTAATACCTGATCCCTTTTTCGAAATCCTTATTCCCCGCAAACGACTGAGAAAACAGTATAAAAACAAGGACAAGAACAATGCCAGCAGACAGGGCTTTCATATCTCTTCCCCCTTCGAAACTCTGTATTTGCCGTCTTTCGAGTTTAAATATATCATACCGGCCATGATAATGAAAGTAATTATTTCGAAAGGTTGCCATCCGCTTTTTTGTCGAATATATGTTCAAGAGCCGAAGAAACCGGACACGATTCGACTCGCTTGAGCAAGAGTACCGGTACTGTACAAAGGGTCTCTGAAATAGCCCAATCTTCGACTTCGGGCCTAATAAAAAGGGCGGCCGGAATATCCGGCCGCCCCCTGAAAAATGTATACTGAACTCTCTCTAAGCTACCACTGCCTTTTCGGACTCCTTTAGCCAGAGAAGCCTCGATCCGTTGACCGTAGACTTGTTGATCTCATCAATGAATTTCTCTCCGTCGATTTCCAGGTCTTTGTCTCTTTTGAACGGGCTGAACGCCACCTTCACCTTCGTCTTCAGCGCCTTCTTCACGTCGGTGTCCTTCGCCTTCCTCAGGGACGAGCCCATTGCACCTGAAACGGCAGCGAATATATCGGAGTTCGGCATCGCATTGCCCGCGGGTTCGAGCGACTTCCTCACTTCCCTGATTCTTCCGAGATAATCCACGATCGTGCCCTCTGATTCCAGCGCCGCTGTTGACGGCAGCACAATGTCCGCCTGCGTAGCCAGGTCCGTAATGTGAGAGTTCTGTACGATCAGGAATTCCGTATCCGGTCTTTTGCCGACCGGCACCTCGCCGATCACATAAAGGACCTTAGAACTTGACGAGACCATCTCTTTGAACTTCTTTCCTGCCGAAGTGAGTCCCATCAGTACCACGCCTTTGGCATTCGCCTCGAACGGGACGGACACCGCTTCTTCCTTAATGAGAGAAAGATTTGCGGCAGCCTTGTATAACGAAGGCGCTGACAAGACCACGGGAGACTTTGCGGCGATGAAGAGGTCTGCTGCAGCCATCGCTGCATCCGAAGGGTCGACATGTGCTAGGGCCGAGATCATCTCTTTCGGGGCCTTCACACCTTTCGAGATGACGGCCTGGGCGAGCTGTTCTATCATATTTACTTCATCGCCTTTAAGGACGGCATTTGCGGCAGATGCGATCCTCGGTTCGCCCGAGTTGATCACCAAAAGCTTTGCGCCTCCCTCGCTCATCTTCTTTCTGATCACTGCATCCAGAGCGGGGAGAACTCTCGCCCACTGGTCAGGCGCAGTGCCGACGAGAACGAACAGGTCCGCGTCCTCGAGATCGGCCGTTCCGCTCCTCAGAGCGTCGTAATCGGAATAGAGCGTAACGGAAGAGTCATAATTTCTCGTCTTCACCACGTCCGCGGCCAGTTTCTTCAGCGCGAGGGCATCCTCGTTCAAAATGTTCGCGCTCGACACAAATGCGGCATCTCCACCCGCCGCCTTAAGCTTTTCCGCCACTGTAGCAAGGGCATCTTCCCAGGAGGTCTCTTTGAGCTCTCCGCCGACCCTCTTCATCGGCGTCCGCAGGCGCGTCTCGCTGGTGAGGCTGTCAAAGCAGTATCTCCCTATAGCGCAGATGTACTTCTCCGCTATGCCTTCGGCGGCGGCCGAGTTTATCTTTATGACTTCGCCGTCCTTCGTGCTGACCGTTATGCCGCAGGCGTTGCCGCAGGAGAGGCAGACCGAATCGACTTTTTCATATTCCCACTCCCTGCCCTTCCTCCAGCGGTCCGCTTCGAGAAGCGCATTGACCGGGCACGCGTCCACGCAACTCCCGCAGAATGTGCAGCCCGATTCCTGCAGAGGCTTGTCTTGCGCAGTTACCACCTTCGCGCCGACCCCTCTGCCTGAGAATTCGAGGACGTTCGTACCCTGCGCCTTGCATACCCTGACGCATCTGCTGCAGAGGACGCAGTATTCGGGGTCCCTCTTTATGAAGGGGTTCGCCTCGTCGGTGGGGTATCCGAATTTCTTTCTCGTGAAGCTCGATTCCTTGATCTCGAAGTCATACGCGTACTGCTGAAGGTTGCAGACGCCCGCCTTCGTGCAGGTCATGCAGTCAAGGGGGTGCATCGACAGGATGAGGTCTATGACGAACTTCCTGATCTCCTGGACCCGTTCGGTCCTCGTCGCAACCGCCATGCCCTCTTTGACCTTCGTATTGCAGGCAATCACGGGCGCCTTCCCGCCCTCCACCTCGACGACGCAGAGTCTGCAGGCGCCGATACCCTTCATGCCCTTCAGATAGCAGAGGTTCGGTATGTGTACCCCGGCGGCAGCAGCGGCCTCTATAAGGTTCGTGCCCTCATCTAGCTGTACTTCCTTTCCGTCTATCTTCAGATTCACCATTTTTCCCATGAATTCCTCCTCTATTAAACAAGAACCGCAGTTTTTTCTTCTACGACTTCGATCGCGCCATAAGGACATGCAGGAAGACAGTCGCCGCACTTCACGCACCTCTTCTGCCGTATCTCGAACGGCAGGTAGCCGGCCCGGAATGAGCTCCTCTTCTCGCCGAGGATCGCGTTATACCTGCAGGCGTCCTTGCAGAGACCGCACATTACGCACTTTTCAGGGACCACCCTGTACATGATGTAGTTGGGACACTCCCGCGCGCTGCATTTCCCGGCGAGATGCTCAGCAAACTCCTCTCCTTTCAACTCCCCCAGCAGAAACTTCGCAGTGTCCTTTCCCTTGATGCAGCGCGACCCTTCCAGCATCTGATCGGCAATGCGATTGATGGCTTTTATGTCGGCGCCGTTGCCGATGCCGGCCGATATCCTCTTGAGCCTCACCAGCGCCTCGTAGCTTCCGAGCATGCAGGGATGGCATTTGCCGCACATCGGTTCCGAAAGGAACTCTTCCACGAACCTTTGCGATTTCTGAACAGAGCATTTGATGTTCTCGACCGCGGCGAAGACATCCTTCATATCTTTTTTCGGGGCTTCGTCTTTCTTTGCCGGTTCGCTCATACTACCTCCTGTTTCTCGGGGGCCTTCCTCTTCTTCTCGACCTTCACAGCGCCTATCGGACACGCATTGTAGCAGGCCTTGCATTTCGTGCAGTAGTCCTGATCGATAAAGAAACTGTCCTTCGTCTCCTTCACCGCGTCGAAGGCGCATGCCTGTTTGCAGAGACCGCAGAGGAAACATTCGTCGTGCTCGATCCGAAAAACGCCGAGCCCGCTGCACGCCTTCGCGCGACAGTATTTGTCCCTGATATGCTCCTCATACTCGTCCCTGAAATATCTGATCGTAGTAAGTACCGGGTTCGGGGCGCTGTTGCCAAGCCCGCAGAGCGCGCCCACTTTGACCAGCTTGCCGAGTTTCTCCAACCTCTCTATATCGCCTTCCTCGCCTTTGCCGGTCGTGATCCGCTCCAGGATCTCGAGCATCTGGTAGGTACCGATCCTGCAAGGCGGACACTTGCCGCAGGATTCCGACTGGCAGAAAGAAAGGAAGTACTTCGCCACGTCGACCATACAGTTATCTTCGTCCATGACGACCATGCCGCCCGACCCCATCATCGAACCGACCTTCGCGAGTGAATCGAAGTCGACCGGCAGATCGAGATGCTCCTCGGGAATGCACCCGCCGGAAGGGCCTCCGGTCTGCACCGCCTTGAACTTCTTGCCGTTCATAATGCCGCCGCCGATGTCGTAAATGATCTCCCTTAAGGTAATGCCCATCGGCACCTCGACGAGCCCGGTGTTCACCACCTTACCGGTCAGCGCAAAGACCTTTGTCCCCGGAGAGTTCTTCGTGCCTATGCCGAGGAACCAGTCTGCGCCCTTCTCGACAATCGGAGGGACACAGGCATACGTTTCGATATTGTTCAGATTGCTCGGGTAGCCCCAGGCACCACCCCCGTGCTCGGACAACCTTGGAGGTCTCGGCCGCGGGAACCCTCTTTCTCCTTCTATCGATGCGACCAGAGCAGTCGACTCCCCGCAGACAAAAGCGCCGGCCCCTTCCCGTATGTCGAGCGTGAAATTAAGGCCGCTGCCGAGTATGTTCTTGCCGAGCAGGCCGAGTTCTTCCGCCTGCTCGATCGCAATGCCGAGGTTCTTTACCGCAAGGGGATACTCGTGTCTCACGTAGATCATCCCGTATTCTGCGCCTATCGCATAGGCGCAGAGGAGCATGCCTTCAAAAAGGCTGTGGGGATCGCCCTCCATGACCGACCTGTCCATAAAGGCCCCGGGGTCTCCTTCGTCTCCGTTTGCGATGACGAATTTGATCTTCCCGGAGGCGCCCTTCGAATGCTTCCATTTCTTGCCGGCCGGGAAGCCGGCGCCGCCGCGTCCCCTCAGATTCGCCCTGTCGACTTCGGCCAAGACGTCGTCCGGTGACATCGAACCCAGGGCCTTTTCGAGGGCCTTATAGCCGCCCACGGCAATGTAGTGATAAATGTTCCGAGGGTCGATCAGTCCGTTGTTCCTCAGTGCGATCCTGAGCTGTTTCTTATAGAACGGCACGTTCGTCATCTCGGGGATCGGCTCCTCCAGGATATTATTCCGGTAGAGGCTCTGACGGAAAGGTATGCCTCCGGCAACCGTATAACTCATTATCGAACGGGCATGTTCGGGCTTGACCTTCTGATAGAAGATACCTTCCGGTTCCACCCTCATGACGGGTCCCTTCTGGCAGAGGCCCTGACAACCGGTCTTTACCACGTCCAGGGTGATGCCCCTTTTTGCGGCTTCCTCCTCGATGGCGCTAAGGACCTTCGGTGTCCCGGTCGCGGTGCAGGCCGTGCCGCTGCAGAGCCGCACCCTCGGCACGTCGGGCAGAAACGTATGCTCCGATATCTGCTTTCTCAGATTCTTCAAATCGTCTATCGTCTTTAATTTTTCCATGGACCTACTTCCCTTCAACCATTTTTATGACTTCGCCCGCCTTCTTGGGATTCAGGTCCCCGATTATCTCGTCGTTGACGGTCGCGACCGGAGCCAGGCCGCAGCATCCAACGCACCCGACCGTTTCGAGCGTCATGGAAAGATCGGGGGTCGTCTCCCCCGGCTTGATGCCGAAAGACTCCTCTATTTTTTCAAGGACCTTCGAGGCGCCCCTGACGTGGCACGCGGTACCCGTGCAGACGCAGACCACGTTCCTGCCGCGCGGCTTGAAATAGAAATGCTTATAAAAAGATGCGGTACTATACACCTCCACAAGCGGTATATCGAGCTTCCTGGCAAGGGCCTTCAGCACGTCCTCGGGAAGATAATTATGTTCCTTCTGTATGCTCTGAAAGGCGTGGATAAGAACGCCCCTCTTTTTCTGGTCCTCCGTGAGGACATCCTTCACATGACCGATCTTCTCGTCTACATTCAACTCTTCTACCTTCATCTAACCTCCAGCATATAGGTCATATATGTCTGATTGGACCTATTTAGATTCTTGTCAGTATATTCCGAGATGCGGCTTCGCCGCCTTTTCGATCTCGCGGCGCGCGGCCATATCCATGAGGACCCTCTCGCCCCCGAACTTACCGGGCTCGTATTTCCTGAGTTTCAGCTTTTCCCGTGCAGTATCGATATACTTCAGTGCCATAGCGAGTATCTTCTCCGGGTCGGGTTCGAAATGGAGCGCACCCATATACCGCTCGAACCAGACCTCGGTCATGATCCTCGTCACTTCCTTGCTCCCCTCCACCGGCGAGTCGCCGCCGAATATGACGGGGAAACCCGATGCGGCGAAATAGCAGCCGATCGCGATAGCCTTTTCGGACATCCACTCGGGCGCGATACCCACCGCAGGCATACCTCCGATCTCGTCGGACAGTCCGCCCTCCGCCGCCATGGCACTCGCGATGGTGAGGATCCTCGAGTTATCGACGCAGGCGCCGAGGTGGAGGATCGGCGGAATACCGATCGCCTCACAGACCTCCCGCAATCCCGGGCCCGCGTTATCGAGGGCCATCTCGGGGGTCAGGAAGCCGGCTGAGCCGCATGCGGCAGAACCGCAGCCCGTCGACACGATAAGGATGTCGTTTTTTATCAGTTCCTTGGCAAGGAAATGATGGAGCCCCGTCGAGGGCACCCTCGGGTTGTCGCAGCCGGCAAGGCCGACAACTCCACGGACCCTCCCTGCGATGATCGCATCATTTAGCGGCCTGAAGGAACCCCTCCATGAACCGCCTTGCATATACTCGATGTATTCGTGGGAGAACCCGCCGATGAGGGGGGCCTTGTCCGTGATGTGACTCCCCGTAGCCTTTCTGTTGGGGAAGTTGTCGGCCGCGAGCTTAACGATCTCCCGCGCCACCTCTTTTGCCCTGTGCTCATCGAATTCTATATGCATAGCTCCCTGCATCTTCGCCTTCTCGGAAGTGGTGATGATCTTGGTATGGAACTTTTTTGCTACCTCGGTAATCGCCGGCATGATGCACTGCACATCGACGGTCATCGCATCTATGAGACCGGTCATGATACCGAGTTCCTGGTTGGTAAAACCGCCGGCAGTCGGAATACCGTGCCTCATCAATACCTCATTCGCCGTGCAGCACATGCCGCCTAAGTTGATGCCCTTGGCGCCCTTTGACTTGGCGTATTCGACCATTTCGGGCTCGGCCACCACATCGACCATGATCTCGGCAAGCAGCGGTTCATGCCCGTGCACGATGAGATTGACCTCGTCTTCCTTAAATATGCCGAAGCTCGCCTCGGCCTTTATCGGTTTCGGGGTGCCGAAGAGGATGTCGGTGACGTCGGTGGATATCATGCTGCCGAGCCACCCATCGGCGAGCGCTGTCCTCAGTCCCTGCGTGAGGAGATGGTCGGGGTCATGGTCAACCCCGATATTGGTGCGATGCATCGCCTCGCAGACCTCCCGGTCGACACCGCGGGGGACGATACCCCACTTTCTCCAGCGCTCCTGGGTCTTCCTGGGCGCCCTGGTGATAAAGTTGCCTTCACCCTTCTGTCTTCCGAAGTCTTCTATCAGCTTTTCGGCAACGTCTTTTGCGACCGCGTTCACTTCCCTGCCTTCGAATTCGATGCCGAGATATCCGGCAACCCGGTATAGCTTTCTCACGTCGGTGATCTTGAAATCTTTTGCTTCGCCGTTCGCAACAGCAAGGAGGGTAAAGGCCATCCCCCTCGCATGGTCCGAGTGCGCGGCGGTCCCCGCTGCGATCATCCTGAGGAAATTCCTCGCGGCAACCGTGGGGAGGGTCGCTCCGCATACGCCCCTGGCCTCTTCTTCCGCATTCTTGCCGACGAGCCTGCATGGTCCCATGTGGCATACTTTGCAGCAGGCCCCCACTGCGCCTATCGGGCAAGGCTTCAGCCTGTCGGCCCTGTCAAAACAGGTCTCTATCTTGCGGGACTCACCCCACTCTATGATCTCCTCTGCGCCTCTGGCATCACTTTTTATATTCTGTAACATTGTATCCTCCAATCCTTATTTAAAACATCGGGTCCATCTCAAGCGCGGGATGCCCCACACTCGAAAGGAACTCGAGGAGTTTCTCCGAATCCTCGGCGTTCGTCTCATCGGCGATTTTATCGAGCAGGTCCGGCACACCCTCTTCCGCCGCGCGCTCGTTGAATTTCTCCTTAAGGCTCTCTTTGAGGTTCTTCGTCATCCAGACGACCCTCTTCAGCCCGCCGTCGGCATACAGGAATTTCTTGCTCGTAATAAAGTTCCTGCCGATACCCATGAAGCCCGGGGTCTGCATACCGCCGCCGACGCTCCCGGCCAGGGTGGAAAACTTCATCCCGGCCGGCGTCATGCCGGTATGGCCGCGCTGGACGATCATGACCCCGTTCGCCTCAGGGACGATCGCGATAATGCATTCGAAACAGCCGCACGAGGTCATCGGGTTGTCCATGATCGTATAGGCGTTCATCGTCTCGACCGCACCGCCCGACGCGCTCTTGATATACTCGTCGACGCCCGTCCAGCGGCCCTTCATCAAGTCAATGACATCGCCCTTCTTGATAGGCTGGTTTCCGCCGGTCGGATCGATCTCGTAGGCGGCCTTGCCGTCAAGCCAGTTATAGGCGCCGCAGAGGCCGAGTCTCTCAGGCGTGATGACACAGGTATGGCTCGGGGCGAAAGACTGGCAGAGCAGGCAGGAATAGAAGGTATCGACCGACTCATCGGTCATGCTGCCGAGCCTCTGGTCGCGTTCTTTGTATGACTTCCTTGCCTCTTCCTGCATCGCAAGAACGTCCTTTTCATCTACATAGAGCGTCACCTGGACCTTGTCGACGATCGACTTGAACCTCGAATGGCTCATCGTCGCCTGGATGACACCGATATGTTCCAGAGTGAGGCCGTCTTTCTTGGCCTGGTTGCTGATCCTGACCCAGTTGATATCGCGCTGTCCCATGTGCCAGAGACCCTGGGCCTCGTTGAGGTTGTGGTGTATCTTCCTCTCGATGACCGATTCGAAATCCTTCTGCATCTTCCTTCCGGCCACGTCGATCACTATGCCGAGGGGCATCTTGCCGCCCTTCTCGAACCTCTCCTGCCAGTTCTCTCCGACGATGACCACCTTGTTGTCCTCGATCTCCTCGAGCTCCTTGGTCCTTACCCACTCGAACGCCGGGGTCCGTTGTCCGCCGAACTCGATGAACATGTCCTCTTTTCTGATCCGCTCGCCCTCGAAGGCCGGACCATACGCAACCGGGATCGGCGGCTTCTCGACCACGATCTTGAGCCCTCTCACCTCGATCGATTTCTGCACGATTTTGTCGTGATCAAATTCCTTGTCAACCTCTTCATACGTGCAGACGCCGGTAGGATGTATCACCGGGATGTCCGTATCGGCGACCGCCGGGAAACCCATATTGATCGCACCCGCCCCCGTTGACCAGATGATGTCGTTGAGCGGGCCGAGCACCATTGCAAAAGCAAAGACCCTGTCCTTCTGGTACTTAAGATGCTCCTTAAAATCTCCGCCCTTTTTGCCGCCGAATATCAGCGACGCCCTGATTGCCCAGTCGAGCGCATAAAGGGTATGTTCGGTATCCGGACCGAGAGGCACGATACGCGTATCCCATCCGAGGGCAACCCCCTTCCTCAGCAGCTGTTTGGTCACCGAGTTGCCGTCGACATTCCCGGACAGGAACGTGAGAATATTCTTTTCCTGCAGTTCCCTGACGATCTTGACGGCGGTGTCGTCATCAGGAGCCGCCCCGATGATCGCGGCAAATCCCGGCATCGTCCCGTCCACTAACTGGATGCCCAGGTTACGCTGGATAGTATCGGTGATAAACCCGTTATACTCATAGCCTGTTTCAGGGTCCTTCACCGGCTCCAGCCCCTCGATATACCTAAGGGCAAGGATAATCTCCTCCGCAAAGAGGGTAGTCATGCCCGAGTCGAGGGCCTCACCGAGATAGGGCTTCCAGATTTTTTCTTCGGGCTCGCCGTGAAGCAGTTCCCGGGCAAAGCCAAGGGCTGTCTTCATATCGCCTATCGTCTTCACTGCAAAACCCGTCATTGCGTAGATCATCGGCAGATAAAACGCGGTATCGGGGAATTCGAATACATGACCTTCACCGTGCGCAGCTATCGCCTTCTGAAGCATTTCATCCGCCCGCTTTACAAGAGTATTCGAAGCTCTTATAGCCGCCGAGGCTATTAACTTGGACATCCTGACCTCCTATGATTGAGGATGAGACACGAAAAGTCCCGGCCACACCCAAACTTGCTTGTACTGATGGTTATTAATTTATACATTCTATTATATAAAAAAACACCTACCCTCTGCCTGCTATGCTCTCGTCTTGAGGAAAGCGGGGATTGCATTGGCCTCACGCGGACCCACCGTTATCTTCCACCCCGGAAGTTTATCTTCTATAGACCCGCTCAATATCGCGACATATCCCGGGATAATCAACTCCTTCTGCGCTATCTCTTTTTCGACGCCGCTTTCGGTGATGAATTGCGCGATCTTCGATGCGGTGAACTTGCCGGCCGCCCATGCAGTAAGAACCGAAAGACCCTCGCAGTCCATGACCGCAAGCCTGCTTGCGACCTTGCTGTTTTCTATCTCGCCGGAAACGATGAAGTAGGTGAGCGAGAAGTTGGTCGTAATGAAAAGCGGAGATTCCGCTTTCGGTTCTCCTATGTTGTATACCTTCTGCTCCACCTGCATCGGCACCTGCGGATCGGTGTAGATGTTCTGTCTCAGGGTAAAGAGGGCCAGGTTCTTCCACTTATCGATGCTGCTCAGCACGATGATAGATGCATATTTAGTGACGCCGATCGCCGCCACCAGCGCCTCATGCAAGCCGTCTTCCCTCTGCATGAAATTGATGATGGGATATCCGAGCGGCTTGAAATTCTTCTTGATGGCCGCCCGCCGGATCAGCGTGTTATGCTCGATAATCTCCTTCGCCTTTCTCGCGCCTGAATCAATGACCATGTCCTCCACACCGAGGGACTTCACCTTTTCGGTCAGCGCCGCAAGTTCGTCAATCCCGTTGGCAGCGATCCCGACGATCGCCTTGTTCGCCTTTGCCACGGCCGCCATCGCCTCAGCGTTCGAGGAGTTCACGCCGTAGATGATCGGTCTTTTGCCGGCAAAAGGTTTTACCGCCGCCTCCGCCGCCGCCGCATCCTTCGTGCTGATGATGACCGGCACTCCCGCTGCCTTCGAAGCGATCACCTTGGCTGCCGCTTCCAACTTGCCCGCATCGCCGGAGGCGTTCGACAATACTATCGCGTCGATCCTCAGTTTCTGTCCGACCCGGTCGATCTCAGATTGCATTACCCGCTCTGCGATCGCCGCCATCTCAGTCTCCGGGAGCGTATCCTTTATCTCGACGGCAAAGGCACAGGGGTTCACGAATTTCTTGTCGTGTCTGAAGAGGACGGTCTCTTCTCCCATCTTTACCGCCTTGTCGCCGGACCCGAAGGTGATGGGTCTGACGGGAGGCGCCGAAGCCTCTCCCAGGATCTTTTTCGCCTCTTCGGACACATCCGGACAAGAGTCAAGCGTCGCCTGGCGCTGCGCGAGTTTCATCGCAAAGGCCAGACAGGTCGGATGTCCGCATTTTTTGCAGTTCGTCTTCGGTAACAGTTTAAATATTTCAACGCCCGATAAAGCCATATCAAAACCTCCGGTTCTTTCGTGATCCGTGAATCGTGATCCCTGATGTCCAGTCTATGTTTTTCGTCACGCGTTTCGGATTACGTATATCGTTATTTTATATCAGTTCCTCTATCGTCTTCTGCACTTCCGCAACAGCCTTGGGATGCCTCATGATCAGCAATTCTGCGCCTGCGACAAGCAGGCCGATTGCGGTCACCGCCTCCCACGCGATCCCCCGTTCTTCAAGAGAACCCCAGTGGGGAAGATCGGACTCAGGGGCCTGCGTCTCCTTCACCTTCCAGACATACATCCCGATATCGCCGAGCATCGGCGGCTGCATAGTCGTGTCGTTCTGCGTCAACGCCGCAAGCCGTATCCTCTCCATCACCGAGTACGTATATTCAAGTCCGTATCCCAGCGCAGAGCACATCGGGTCGGTAATCAGCCTCTCCTTCTCGAAGCCCATCTGGGTGATAAGGATGTTCAGCTGTTTCGAGAGATTGATGTCGAGCTCCGACATTGCGATCAGCTTATGATTATTCGCCATTGCCGCGGCAGCGATCGTCTTGTAATTCGCCTCCTGGGCCTTGCCGATGACGCAGTTTCCGCCTTTGGCCGCCCCTGATGCCGCCACGAGCACAGGGGAATCCTTCTCGGCATGGTTGCTGCCGAGGATTATCAGGGGGACTTTGATCGCCGCCAGGACGTCTTTCACCGTCTTCGCGGCATCCTCCGGAGACCGGTTTTCCCTGTCCGGGTGAGTACCGACCAGCCTCAGCGCAATGGCCGCAGCCTTCAGCTCGTCCTGACAATATTTCGCCCACGTTACGGGGTCCCCGGAAACTGACTCGAACGGCTTCCTGACATTCTCCGGCCAGTCTGCCGGCGGAACATCCTGGATCTCAAACGCGATAACCGGTTTGTTCGGGGTTGCGCCCTCGAAAGAATGGAAGGGAAGGACATTCTCCCCTCCGAAGGTTACCGGACCGTCTCCCGTACCGATAGCCACGGAATATACCTTTCCCGAATACGTTTCCTTCGTTGGTGTAAAAGCCATTTAAAACCTCCTTTTTATCGCGCCGGCATCCGTCCAACGCCGGGCGGGGTTAACTCCGCCCCTACGAGGAACCGACAAGCACTTTCTTTTTACATTTCGAGATATGAATGCGCGTAAAGCGTGTTCCCCATAATCACATCGATCGTCTTCTTTATTTCAGTCATTTTGGCGGCGTCATCAACCGTTTTCCCGGCAAGAACATCGTCAAATAGTTTCTTCTCGTTCATCGCGTCCGCCATTTCATGGGCATCGGCAATTGCGGAAGTCAATCCGGCATTCATTAGCATAAGGAAATAGTATTTATTCAGTATCGGCCTTATGTGTTTGGGGCAGCCGTTGGAAATATTGCTCAGGCCGACGACGGTTTTCATCGGCGGATCGTTCATTTCCTGAAACATCTTAACTGCCTCAATAACCTTCCTTGCGTGGTCCTGAGAAGTCGCAATCTGAAGTACCAGCGGATCAAGATATAAATCCTCCAGAGGCACGCCATATTCCATCGCCCTTGCCATGATATCCGCCGCTATTGCGGCCCTTTCCCCGGCATCGGCAGGCAGTCCGCCCTTCCCTACCGTAAGCCCGATGACCTGCGCGTTATATTTTGCCCCGAGTTCGAGGATCGGGAACCTCTCAGGGTCATTGGATGTGGAATTTATCAATGCCCTGCCCCACTGATTATTGTGCACCTTTAATCCTGCCTCAATTGCCTTCGCATTGGTTGTGTCAAGGCATACCGGCAGGGGGACGACTTCCTGGATGGTGGTAACCATCCACTGCATCAAATCCTCTCCCCCGTCCTCCGCCGGGCCGATATTGGCGTCAATTATTCCGGAGCCCTCCTTCCACTGCCGGGTCGCAATCTCCTGGATCGGACCTTTGTCCTTCTTCAGCATCGCTTCTCTCACGCGTTTTGCTATGATGCTCAATTTTTCGCCTATTATCAGCATCCCGGGGAACTCCTTTCCTTTCTATTCGATAACGTTCTCACTGATTCCATGAATCCCTGCTTAATGTCAAAATAACGTCGACCGTCCGGCATCATGTAAGCGTTATTTATGAATTTACAAGGCATTGCGTCCTGCATCATACCCAGCTTCTCGATACCGCCCGTCATTCCCTGCATTCGACAAGTCAAGTTAGGAAAAATAACATATTTCATCTTTTAAATAAAGGGGTTCAGTGATTGTATTAATTTATAAACTCATAAGTGGTAAAAAAAACTCAATAAACAAGCGCCGATTTCGAAGCGGGGAACAAATAGGCAGTCTCAGTTCCGGTTATTTATTAAAAAAAAGGCGAAGGAGCCAGCCCCTTCGCCGTCATGAGATATAACGAAGCTTCTGCTATTCCTGCTTTTCACCGTAACGTTTTTCATAGAACTTCTGGATCTTCTCGAGCTGTTCCTTGCTCATGCCCTTGATGTACCACTCGTGTCTGACATCGGACTCGAGATACTTCTTTTCGATCTCCTTGTAGAGGTCCGGACCCGCAACGCGCTTCACCTCCGGCAAGAACTCGCCATAGAAGTTTTTCGCAACGTCGTAAATCCCGTGCCACCACGCGTAGTCCGGGCCGGACATTGCAGCGCCGTGGCGTGCCCTTCTCCCCTCATGATGCCAGAGCTCCCAGTATATCCAGTCGAGTTTGTCATCGAAGTCCGCTTTCGTGAGCAAGCCCTTGTCGATGAGTTCCTTCCTGATTTCTCCGGCCGGCTTCGCGAATTTGGAGTCGTAGAGGTCAACGAGGTTATCGAACTGATTGTAGAAGCCGCCGATAAAGGGCGAGGAGTGACAATTTTTGCAGACATCCTTCATGGCCTCGCGCCTTTTCTCCCAATTGTCGAGTTTCTTCGATACCGGTGGCCTGAGCGTCCAGCTGATTCTCATGCCCACGTCGTGGGTAGCAGGCTGGTCAGGCGTTGCGCCCATATGACAGGTAGCGCAGGTAGGGGCAGCGGAATAGTCCTTTCCAACGACCCATTTGTCGCTGTTCAGGTTCAGCCTGTCCTTGTTGGCCACATACAGAATGCCGTGTTTCGATTCTTCATAGACCTCTTTCTGCGGATGATCGGGCCCGAGGTGGCATTTTCCGCATGCCTCGGGCTCCCTTGCCTGTGCCTTAGAAAAATCGTGCCGGGCATGGCAGGCTGTGCAGGACCCCTTCGAACCGTCAGGGTTTATCCTGCCGATGCCTGTATTCGGCCAGGAATTTATGTCGAGTTTGCCGTTTGCCAGAACTTTTACCTTACCGCCATGGCACTGCAGGCATCCTACGGCAACAGCCTCGGGCCCGCCGATCACCTCGCCGAGGTAATTGTCGAGAGAATTGAGGATATCCCCTGCCTTAGCATGATGGCTCGTCGTCATCTCCTCGACTTCTTTCGGATGGCACTGCGAGCAGTCCTTTGGGGTAACCAGAATCGCGATGGTAAACCCATTGTGCTCCATCGCATCAGGATCGGATTTGTCGGCCTTATGGCACGTGTAGCAGTCTACACTCTTCTTTGCGTGAGTGCTCTGTTCCCATTCTTTTACAAAGGCCGGTGACTGCGCCTTGTGGCAGTCGACGCAGGCCTGCCCCTCCTTTGAGATCGCGACTTTATCCGGTGCTGCTCCGGCCGCAACACCCCCCAAGATTGTCATTCCTAAAGTGACTGCGCACGCCATAAGCCTCAATAGCCCTTTTCCCTTCATATCGACCTCCTTTTTGTGATTTCCGGCGAGACCCCGCTTCGATTCCATTGTTTCACCTCCTCGGCATCACAGACTGTCCCGCCGCTGTATCCGTTATAAATAAAATATCCATTGCCGCGGCTAAAGCATATGACCCATATCATAATGTCGGTTCTTAATATTGGCTATTACCCATGGCTTTAATTGTTCTTATAACTAGAAGTGTAGCAATAATTCCCGGTAAATCAATCCGCATAGATTCATTGAAGTTTATTATTAAGAGGTGCAGGAGTAGATTTCTGTTGCCGCTATTCCGCTTACAGTTGCAGCTGACCTGTGCCCGTGGCCATGCAACATGAAAACTACGTGTATTCGGTGAGACATAGCCTGCGGCTATATGATACAAAATGAAGTAAGATCAGGCCCTTGGATGGTGTTTCTTAAATACTTTCTTGATCCTGTCGGACGTTACTTTCGTGTAGACCTGAGTAGTCGAGATATCGGAGTGCCCGAGCATCTTCTGGACAGACCTCAAATCCGCGCCTCCCTCAAGGAGGTGGGTCGCGAAACAATGGCGTATGGTATGGGGAGAAAGCGCAATACCCAGACCCCTTCCAACTGCCTTGATCGTCTGCCAGAACCTCTGTCTCGTCATGCGTCCGCCCATCCGCGTCACGAAGAGATACGGCGATTGCCTCTTGCCGAGTATCGCCTGCCTTTCTTCATCGAAATATCGCCTTACTTTGCGGATGGCCCTCGCATTTACCGGCACCACCCTCTCCTTCGAGCCTTTCCCGAGGACCCTTATGAAGCCCGCATCAAAATGGATGTCCCCTATTTTTATCGATACCAGTTCACTGACCCTGAGTCCTGATGAGTATAGAAGTTCCAGCATCGCGGAATCCCTCAGCCCGGTTTTACCTGCGCTCCTCGCGTCAAGAAGGACCGCTACGTCCGCCGTGCTGAGGGCCTTCGGAAGCCTTTCCCATTTCTTGGGCGTCTGCACATTCTCCGAAGGATCGTGGTCGACGATATTTTCTATACGCATAAATTTGTAGAATGCTTTTATAGAAGAGATATATCTGCAGACGCTTGCCGCAGAATACCCGTTGCCGCGGAGCGACTCGATGAAATCGATGATATTAGGAGTGCCGGCAGATTCAGGACTGATGCCTTTCTCAGCTAGGAAGGCGGTAAATTTCCTGAGGTCGGTGCGATAAGAATTTACGGTATTGTTCGAAAGCCCCTTTTCTACCGTAAGATATGTGAAAAAAGCCTCAAGCAACTCCACAGGACAGAAATTCCTCTATCCCCGTCGACCGCCTCAACCTATCATAAAAAACAGAGGCGATATGCATAAGGTTGACCGTATCTTCTTTGTTATACCTAACAAGCGTGTCCAGGGCCTCCCTCGACCCCCTGCCGGCGTATTCCCACAACTTCACGGCGTCATACCCATCCAACCCCTGCACGGATTCGTCTCTTATGATGCCGAGTTCATGTTCCAGCTTCTTCAGGCCGCCTTTAATACCGAGCCTTTTGGCCGCGAAGCAGAGGTCGAAGTGCGGAATATCGATCTTCACCTCGCCGAAAGATCTTAAGAGGAAGGGGACATCGAATGCCGCTCCATAAAAGGTAATCAGACACTTATATCTCGACAACTCTCTCTTCAGGGTTTCCCCGGAAAGGTTCTCGCCCCTTACAAGGCAGGTGTAATCACGACCGTCATAGAGACCGACCACAGTGACCACGCCCCCGCGGTCCGGCTGATATCCGTTCGTCTCGATATCGAGGCAGACCGCCCCCTCCCTGAAGACATCGAAAAGACGCCAGTGCTCCCTCCGCCGTATCCTGCGGGAAAAATAGACGGCATTGGCCGCGTCAAGCTCTTCACGATCATGGAAGAGACACTCATCGAAAAACCGCTTCCGTTCCGGTGCGAATCCAAGAGAGGCCTTGGCGCCGAGGAAGTCTTCCCATGTGAGAATGCCCTCACGCCAGAGCCGCCGCTCGAGTTTTTCGCCTATGCCGTCAAGGCTGCAGAAGGTATTTTTGATCATTAGCTTTATTTGGGAAAGGGTACGCTACGTATCACTGCGACATAGCCGTCCGGTTCAACCATAAGTATTATACAGAAGGCCCGCGACATATTACTACACCACCAAAAAATATAACGATGCCGCCAAGGCGATGGCATGACAGGCGAAGCGGCGGCAAGTACGGGAGCCGCAATTGCCTGTTGCCTCACTATCTTGATATACTTTTATACACTAACAATTCGCGGGAGGCAGGATGCCCACATACGACTTCGACATCGGGATCCTTGGGGGCGGGGCCGCGGGTCTTACCGTGGCGGCAGGCGCGGCCCAACTCGACGCAAGGACTCTCCTCATCGAAAAGGAAAAAGAGCTGGGAGGAGACTGTCTGCATTTCGGCTGCATCCCGAGCAAGACGCTCATCAGGACCGCCAACGTCAGACATATGATGAAGAGCGCGGGCCGGTTCGGACTGCCTGACGTGGACATCCCTCCGGTGGACTTCGGGGCGGTCAGAGAGAGGCTGCAGTCGGTCATAAGCGCAATCCAAAAACACGACTCGGCAGAGAGATTCTGCAAACTCGGCGCAAGGGCCGAATTCGGCCATGCCTCCTTTAAAGACGAACATGCGGTGCTGCTGAACGGAAAGACGTATTCCGCAAAAACCTGGGTAATCGCGACCGGTTCTTCACCTTCGGTACCCCCGATAGCAGGGCTCGATGAGACGCCTTTTCTCACCAACAGGGAGATTTTTTCCCTGGACAGTCTGCCCGAATCCATGATCATCATAGGCGCCGGTTCGATAGGGATCGAGATGGCCCAGGCGTTCGCCCGTCTCGGAACGAGCGTTTTTGTCGTACAGCGCGGCGGCCAGATACTCAGCCGGGAAGATGCGGACATCGCACGCGACATCGCCGCCATGTTGACGCGGGAAGGGGTCGTATTCCATCTGAACTCGTCCATCGTACGTGCAAGAAACCTGGGGCACGAAAAGGAAATCGTGATCAAAAAAGGCGAAGAGACGATCAGCCTTACAGCAAAGGTCGTGCTCATCGCTACAGGCAGACAGGCAAACCTCAGCTGTCTCGGCCTTGAGGAAATCGGGGTTCAATTCGACAGCAGAGGACTGAAACTCGACAAAAGGCTGAGGACAAACCACGCGCACATCTATGCCGCCGGCGACGTGACCGGCGAATGTGAATACCCTGCGGCAGAGACCGCAGGGCGTCAAAGTCAAAATTCAAACAGCCTGATCTGCGCAAGGTCTTTCTCTCTTCCTTGATTCTTTATGTATTGCTCGATTACTTGCTTATTCCCTTTGC
>JAJZPM010000003.1 GCA_021811105.1 Nitrospirota bacterium
GGCATAACGACAGAAGCGATGGCCCCGTCTTTCAAGCTCCCTATCCAGCTCGTGAAGCACCACATTTGACAGCAGCGGACTGAGCGGCCCGCCCTGCGGCGTTCCTTCATCCGTGGGCGACACAAGCACTCCAAGCATTACCCCCGCTTCAAGGTACGACCGTATCAGCCTAAGCATCAGCTTGTCAGCTATCCTCTTGGATAGAAGATTCATCAGCTTATCGTGGTTGACACGGTCGAAGAACTTCTCCAGATCAATGTCCACTACTACTCCGTACCCTTCGCCTATATGAGCACGTGCACGGCGTATCGCCTGGTGCGCGCTGCGACCCGGCCGGAATCCATAGCTATCGTCGGAGAATTCTTTCTCAAATATGGGGGTTAATACCTGCGCTATCGCCTGCTGGATCATCCGGTCAAGCACCGTAGGAATCCCAAGCAGCCTTACACCACCGTCGGGCTTGGGTATCTCCACCCTCCGCACCGGCTGCGGCTTGTACTTCCCTTCCCGTATGCGCTCCCTGATGCCTTCGCCGTGTTCTCGAAGATGGGGCAGAAGTTCATCCGTCCCCATTCCATCGATCCCATGACTGCCGCCGTTCTTCTTTACCCGCTTATAGGCAAGGTTCAGGTTGTCCCTGCAAAGAACTTTCTCAAGCAACTCTACGGTGTTTACTTCGCTTCCGTCCCCGCCTTTTGACGCCGCCGGAGCGATATTCGGCTCTCCGCGATTATCCCGGAGTTCCACTCCTCTTTCCTCGCGACAGTTGCGCATATTTGCGCGATCTTCTGCTATCTTCATATCGCCCACGAGACCATCACATTTGAGGACAACTTACGTTCGGCCCTTCCCTTTGCATTCATGACTGCTTGGGTACTATGGCCTCTGCTGACTTCTGACCGCTCAGCCCTGCATCGCTGCAAGGGTTGCCGGTTCCGACATACATCCCCGGCATTCCAGTCAGACCTCCCCGGGTAAGAACGCATACTTTCACTCCATATATCCGCCGCATCTACTCCACAAACCTCGGATAGCTTAGGGCTTCGTTTTGTCTTGCAACCTCGCCCGGTCTGCGTAAGCCTTATATGCGGTTCGTGTTCCTCGGACCGGAGCTTTGCCGCCGGCTTCCTTCAGATTCCACCTCACGATGGACACCCTTGCCTTTGGCTAACGGTTGGCGCTATCAACCTCCGTAGCGGACTTTCACCGCCAAGCATGCGCCCGTGCCGGGCGCACAAGAAAAAGGGACAGGCCGGAAGGCCCGTCCCTATTTTTTTACGCCTTTGGGATCCGAGATCCCTACTTGTTGAGAGCCTCGTAGACCTTTCCCACCATTTTTGCAGAGGGTTTCAGGGTCTTGTCCCCTTCCTTCTTCCAGCCGACCGGACAGGCCTCGTCGCCATGAATTCCAAGATACGAGTTGGCCTCGACCTTTCTTAACAGTTCCTCGATATTCCTGCCAAGGTTGTAGAAGTTAACCTCTGAATTGAGCAGCTTTCCTTCCGGGCTGATGATGAAGGAACCCCTCAGTGCAAGCCCGGTCGCTTCATCATACACGCCGAACATCCTTGAAAGGTACCCGGTCGGATCGGACCCCATGGTGTATTTCACCTTCTCGAGCAATTTTTCGTCCTTCTGCCACGCCAGATGGACGAACTTCGTGTCGGTGCTGACGCTGATCACTTCCGCCCCTGCTTCCGTGAACTTAGCATGCAGCTCTGCCAGAGCCGCAAACTCCGTTGCTCAGACAAAAGTAAAATCGGCAGGATAAAAAAAGAGGACAGTCCATTTTTTTTGGTCCCTGAGCGCCTGGAGGCTCACCTCTCCGAAATCGCCTTTGGACGGTTCATATGTCTCCATTTTAAAGTCGGGGACGCTCTCCCCGACACTTAACCCGCAGCAGTGTTCTCCCATATCTGTTTCCTCCTTTTTGTTATGCTTCATTAGAATCTTACTATGAAATAAGGCTCCTTAATAGCCCCCCCTTTCAGTGCACGGCCGCTTCCCTTCTGAAGATCCGGGAACCGCATGCCGGGCAGAGCGTCTCCTGCTCGTCCGACCAGAGTTCCACCTCATAGCCGCACTTCAGGCATGTCACGAAGACCGGTACCGGCATCGTCCTTACACTGCAATGGCTCTTTCCCTTGTTCCCTTTCATTTGCCTTCCTCCATCCTTCTGTCGCGAGACGGTCCATCCGGTTTATCCCCCAGGTCTTGAACCGCTCGATATACTTTCTCTTGTCCGTCTTGGCGAGTTCTACAAGTTCCGCTCTTTCCCTGATCGAATCCGCCCGGTCAGTCGGATATACCCCGTCCCACGTGCAATACCCCTCATCAAACAAGTACAAGGGCGTGGCATCAACGGCGGGAAGTTTGTGCTGCATGAAACGAACGATGTCCATGTCATACTTGATTATCCAGCCGTTGTCCAAGATCATTGACTCTCCATCATATCGGACTGCGGCCGCACAGACCGGGCAGTAAAGTCCTTCGAGTACCTCTTCCGGCATTATTTCATCGCGAAACTGGAAACTTGCACTGTTCCGTCCGCACACGCAGACTTTTTTGTGTTCTACGCACATGATTTTCCTCCTTGTTTTCGGTCTTAGTTTTTTCGTTCCTCTTCATTTGGAACCATAACGGATGCTCGTCTCCCCGACGAGTCCTTTCCGATCGACCTAAAATTATTACTTGACATTTTTCCTTAATCAGGACTAAACTGGTCTTAATTTAAGATAGCTGATCCAGATCGAATTGTCAACGGGGCAATTTCGTGGGAAGATAGAAACAGCACAAGGACAAAAAAAGGAGGAAATGCTATGGACGTATTGGCTCTCAGCAGGCTTCAGTTCGCGGTGACGAGCATGTTTCACTTCATCTTCGTACCGCTCACGCTCGGTCTGTCCATACTGGTAGCGTATATGGAGACCCGTTACGTACGCACCGGCGATGAGACGTATCTCAGGATGACAAAGTTTTGGGGGAAATTGTTTCTTATTAATTTCGCGCTCGGCATCGTGACCGGGATCACTATGGAATTCCAGTTTGGCATGAACTGGGCGGAATATTCCAAATATGTCGGGGATATCTTCGGGGCGCCGCTCGCCATAGAGGCAACGGTGGCCTTTTTTCTGGAGTCCACCTTTATCGGGCTATGGGTATTCGGCTGGAACAAGATATCGAAAAGGACACATGCGCTCTCGATCTGGCTGGTGGCGATCGCTACAAACCTTTCCGCGTTATGGATACTCCTCGCCAATGGATGGATGCAGCACCCCGTGGGGTACACACTGCGGAACAACAGGGCTGAAATGACCGACTTCGGCGCGGTAGTCACGAACACATACGGCTGGCTGAAATTCTTCCACACCCTTCTTTCGGGATACGTGATCGCCGCATTCTTTGTGATGGGGATCTCGGCCTACCATCTCCTGAAAAAAAACGATCTCACTTTCTTCAAGCGGTCATTCAAGGCTGCGGCGACCTTCGGCCTTCTGAGTTCTCTCCTCATATTCCTCGTAGGTGATTTTCATGCTGCCGAAGTCGCCAAGACACAGCCGACAAAATTCGCGGCAATGGAATCCGTATGGAACACCAAGCGAGGGGCCGCCTACAATCTTATCGTGATCCCTGATCCCGCCAATGAACGCAATTCCGTGGAGGCAATCGGGATCCCGAAGCTCATGAGCTTTCTCGCCTTCGGCGACGGGCAGGCCACAGTCAAGGGACTTAAGGAATACCCTGCCGGCGAAAGGCCCCCCGTAATGGCCACGTTCGTCAGTTTCAGGATAATGATCGTATTCGGACTGCTCTTCGTTCTCCTGACGCTTATTGCGTTCTTTGTCTCACGGGGTGACAGACTCGATTCCCGCACGACTTTTCTGAGGATCATGTTCTACGCGCTGCCGCTTCCTTACCTGGCAGCACAGTTTGGCTGGATCGTTGCCGAGGTCGGCAGGCAGCCGTGGATCGTATACGGAGTGCTTAAGACATCGGATGCGGTTTCGAGAGCCGTCAGCCAGACGCAGGTCTGGGCATCTCTTATCGGCTTTACGCTGCTCTACGGCTTTTTGGCGATCGTTGATATTTATCTCCTCACCAGGACCGCAAAGAAAGGGCCCGACAGCGACCTTTCCACAATCGTAAAAACTCCGCGTACACAGGAGGTGTGAAGTGGCCTTTCAGATAATCTGGTTTATACTCTGGGGTGTGCTCTGGGCCGTCTATTTTATGCTCGACGGGTTCGATTTCGGTGCGGGCATGCTCTATAACTTCATCTCTAAGGATGAAACAGAAAAAAGAATAATCACCCGCACCATAGGGCCTGTATGGAACGGCAATGAGGTCTGGCTGCTGACGGCAGGCGGCGCGACTTTTGCGGCTTTTCCGACTACCTACGCCCTAATGTTCAGTTACCTGTATTCCGCTCTGCTGCTTGTCCTCTTCTCGCTGATCATAAGGGGAGTTTCCCTGGAATTCAGGGAAAAATCCGCCAGTCCGTCGTGGAAAAAGGGCTGGGACCTGGGCATCTTCCTGGGAAGCTTTCTGCCGGCACTCCTCTTCGGGGTCGCCTTCGGGAACATTTTCCGGGGACTGCCGATGGACGCGGACGGCTACCACGGCTCGCTCATTTCGCTGCTGAACCCATATGGCCTGCTCACCGGCGCGCTTTTCGTTCTTCTCTTTCTCGTCCACGGCGCCATATGGCTCGCCGTGAAAACCTCGAACGAACTAGCGGAAAAAGCCGGCGTTCTCGCCAGGAAACTTTGGGTTGTCCTTCTCGTAGTGGCGGTCTCATTTCTTGCCTATACATATTTCGCCACGAATCTCTACGCAAACTATTTCAGCAACCTCGTCCTGCTCATCGTGCCCGTCATCGCGGTCCTTTCGCTCCTCGCTATACGACTCTTCGCGGGGAGAGGACAATATCTGGCGTCTTTCTTTGCCTCCTGCCTGACTATTCTCATGGTGACGTTCACCGGTGTAATAGGGCTCTATCCCAACCTCATACCGTCGAGCATGGACCCGAACCACAGCCTCACGATATTCAACTCTTCTTCGAGCGTGTATACCCTGAAGATCATGACCGTGGTGGCCCTGCTGTTCGTTCCGATAGTAATCGCCTACCAGATATGGACGTACCGGATATTCAGACAGAAAACCACGTCGCTTGACATTGCGGCCGAAAAAGAATCATATTGATATGGCGATGGCCGGGAAGGGTCGTATCCCCTTCCCGGCTGGAAAGCGAAAAGGGACCGATCATGCAGATAACCCGTGAAACAGATTATGCGATCAGATGCGTGTATTACCTCTCCGGTAAGAGCAGCGCGGTGACTATGGTCGACGAGATATCGAGGGAAATGAGCATCCCGAAGAGTTTTCTCGCGAAGATCCTTCAGAAACTGAGCAAGGCAGCCATCGTGAAGTCCTATCGCGGGGTAAAGGGAGGGTTCGAAATCGCGAGAGACCCCGCGGAAATCACCCTCCTCGATGTCATCGAGGCGGTCCAGGGCCCGGTCGCAATGAACATCTGCGCGCTGGACGAAGCCCTCTGCGGGTTCAGCTCCACCTGCTCGATCCACCCGGTGTGGATCGAGGTGAGAAAAGAAGTCGAAAAATTACTGAGAGAAAAAAATTTCTCGTCGCTTCGCCTGCAGGAAAGACTGAAATAACGGCTGCTAAGCCGTTATTTTGAATGCATCGGGCCCGGAGCGCCAGGCTGGGCCGGCAAAGAAGGGTTTTGCGTCCCCTGCACAGGGCCGGCCGGAGCAGCGGGCATATTAGTCCTCTGCTGCGTTACCGGGGTCCTTTTCACCACCGAGCCGCCCTTTGCGGTGATGACCGCAAGGGACAAAGAGGTGATCATAAAGACAATCGCGGCGATAGTCGTAAGTTTACTGAAGATCGTCGCGGCGCCCCGCGCACCGAAGAGGGTCTGGCTCGATCCGCCGAAGGCCGCACCGAGTTCGGCGCCTTTGCCGCTCTGCACTAGGACGATAAAAATCAGAAAGAAACAAACTATCACATGAATAATCAATATTGCCGTAAACATCAGTTCTCCTTATTTAAAACTTACTATGCGAGCGAAACTTTCGGCTTTGAGGCTTGCGCCCCCGACAAGGGCCCCGGAGACGTCTTCGCATGCCATGAGATTGTCCACGTTTTCCGTGGTAACGCTCCCTCCGTATATTATCCGAAGAGACTCAGCCTTATTTCCATATAAAATCCCGAGAACTTTTTTTATAAACGCATGTACTTCCTGGGCCTGTTCCACAGTAGCCGTCCTGCCGGTCCCGATAGCCCAGATGGGCTCGTAGGCTACCACGAGATTCTCAGGGCCGACTTCTGCAAGCCCCGTTTCAACCTGCCGCTTTATTATATCGAACGTGCGGCCCGCCTCTCTTTCTTCGAGCGATTCCCCCACGCAGAAGATCACTTCAAGACCGGCCTTCCTCGCCGCCTTAACCTTCCTGTTGACGATCACATCGTCTTCAGAGAAATATTGCCTCCGTTCGGAGTGCCCGACGATCACGTGGCTGCAGCCCGCGTCCAGAATCATCGCAGGAGAAACCTCTCCGGTATATGCGCCCTTCTCCTCCCAGAAGACATCCTGTGCCGACAGCTTGACGCCGCTTCCCTTCAGAGCGTCCGCAGCAGCGGACAACGCGGTAAAGGGCGGCGAGATAACGACGTCCCTGTCCTTTATGTCCTTTACAAGCGGAAGAAAAGCGCGGAGAAAATCCCTCGTCTCCGGAATCGTCTTGTTCATCTTCCAGTTTGCCGCAATACAATATCTTTTCATTGTCCGATTAATTTAAAGTATCCTCGAATTCTTGTCAAGTTCAGTTATACCGGTTCATCGCCTTGTCGATGCCGCCGGCGATGATCGCGCCGATCGATTCTGCGGCCTGCGCGACTGCGTCTCTGATAAGCGGCAGTTCGTCCCTCCTGAACTTCGAGAGGACATACGATTCGACCGGAACGGTGTCGTCCCTGCCGATCCCGATTTTCACCCTGATAAAGTCCCTTGACCCGATACTCTGGATAATCGATTCCACACCCTTGTGGCCTCCCGACGAACCCTTTCTCCGGATCTTCAGTCTGCCGGTCGGGATATCAAGGTCGTCGTGGATAACGATTATCCTTTCCGGAGGGATGTGATATTTGTCGATCACCTTTGTCACGGCGGAGCCGCTTCTGTTCATAAACGTCAGCGGTTCGATTATGCCGATCCTCTCGCCGTCAATGGGGCCGGCGCATATCCGATAATCGTCCTTTTCCCTGAAATCCAGACCCTGTTCCGCGGCAAACCTCTCCACCACGAGGAAGCCGGCATTATGCCGCGTCCTGGAATATCTCGCGCCCGGGTTTCCGAGTCCGACAACAAGCCACAAATACTACTTCTCCTTCTTCTCGGCCCCCTCTTCTTCCTTCTTCCCCTTCTTTACGACTTCCGGTTCGGCAGCCTCCGGCGCAGCAACAGCCTCGGCAGCCTCGGCAGCAGGGGCGGCTTCCACGACAGGTGCGGTCACCGTGACGATTACCTCTCCCTGCTCAGAAAGTACCTTGACTCCTTCCGCAAACGCAAGGTCACTCACATGCACCGACTGCCCCAATTCAAGTCCTGAGATATCAACCTCTATCCTTCCCGGTATCTTGTCCGGCAGGCACTCTATCATGACCTCGCGAAGAGTATGCTGCAGGATTCCCCCGTCTCTTCTGACGCCGATCGGTTCGCCCACGGTCGTCACGTGCACGGGCACCCTCACCTCTTCGGTAAGAGAGACCTCAAAAAAATCCGTATGGAGCAATTCTCCTTTGAGAGGGTCGACTTGGTAGGCCTTCAATAGGGCAAGCTTCTTTTCACCTCCCTTGAATTGAAGGTCGACCATCACCTGTTCCCCGGACATGGAGTTGATAAGTTTTGCCAGGTCCTTCTTGACCAGCTTGATCGACTGCGCGCTTCCTCCTCTATATAGAGTAGCAGGTATCATGCCCTCCCTCCGCAGGGAACGGGCAACTCCCTTTCCGTGATCTTCCCTTTTTTCCGCGACTATGCTCAGCCTTTCCATTTTTCCTCCTCTTCTAGGTCCTCACTATATAAACAGTGAACTTATCGATGATTCCTCATGAATCCGCTTGATCGCCTCTCCGAGTAAAGGGGCGATGTTCAGCACCGTCAATTTGCCGCATTGTTCCCTCTTGCTGTCGAGCGGACTTGTATTAGTGACTATCATTTCTTCAATGGCGGAGTTGTTGATCCGCTCCACCGCAGCGCCGGAAAGAACCGCATGGGTGCAGGCGGCTGAAACCTTTCTCGCCCCTTTTTCCTTCAGTGCGGCCGCGGCCTGCGTCATCGTTCCGGCCGTATCCACCATGTCGTCGAGTATCAGCGCATCCATCCCGGAAACGTCTCCGATGACATTCATCACTTCACATTCGTTCGCCTTTTCACGCCGTTTGTCGATGATCGCAATCGAGCATTTCAGTTTCTTGGCGAAGGACCTTGCCCGTTCGACACCGCCCGCGTCGGGCGAAACGATGACCAGGTGGTTCGTGTCGTACTTGCTCCTGATAAAATCCAGGAGGATCGGCGTAGCGTAAAGATTGTCGACCGGGATATTGAAAAAGCCCTGTATCTGGCCTGCGTGCAGGTCCACCGTAAGCACCCTGTTAGTACCCACCGCAGTGATCAGGTCTGCCACCATCTTCGCAGAAATCGGCACCCTCGGCTGCACTTTTCTGTCCTGCCTGGCATACCCATAGTAGGGGATCACCGCCGTGATCCTGCTCGCAGAGGCCCTCTTCAGCGCGTCGGTAATCAGGAGCAGCTCCATAATATTATCGTTCACAGGCATGGAAGTGGGCTGCAGGACAAAGACATCGTACCCTCTTACATTTTCATTCAGACGGACCTGTATTTCTCCGTCGCTGAAAGTAGTGACCGTTGCATCACCCAGTTCAATACCGAGAAAGACGGCAACGTCCCCCGCGAGATCGGTATGCGCCGTCCCGGTGAAAAGTTTCATCCCGCGAGGCATGATGCCCCCTCTGTCCTGCAGAGGATAAACAATGTGAAGCCGCCCTTCCTCTCAGTCATAATCAATTTCATTCCTTTGTCCGCCCTGTTTCAACACTTGATTCACCATTACAAACTGGCTGGGGCGGGAGGATTCGAACCTCCACATGGGAGATCCAAAATCTCCTGACTTGCCGTTTGTCGACGCCCCAATATTCCGCACACAAGGGATCGAAAAACGCCTCTTCTTTTCCGGTTCAACGTTGTTTTTCATACCAGCGTCCTCACGACCCTGCACCAGTATTTTCCCATATGCTCAGATGCGGCTGTTGCCTCTTTCCCGGAAGGAAACACTCCAAAAACCGTAGACCCGCTTCCGCTCATGGAAGCGAATGCCGCACCGTTTTCAATAAGCGCCCTCTTTATTTCAGCGACGACCCGGTACTTTTCGAAAACCCCTTTTTCGAGGTCATTCCCTATAATATGCCGCAGGGAAGCGAAATCCTTCCTGTCAAGAGCTTGACAGAACAGTTTAATATCAACGGATTTTTTTGTCAACTCCGGTTTGTAGACTCCGTAGGCCCAGGCCGTGGGGACCGCTAAGCCGGGCTTCACGAGAAGCAGCCAGAACGGATCATGAGCCCTCAGGCGCCGCACCCGTTCGCCGCGCCCCTCCACAACCGACAGCGGACTCCCCCCGATGAAAAAAGGGACATCCGAACCTATCTCTGCACCGAGACCCATAAGAACGTCCTCGCCGAGATTCAACCCCCAGAGCCTGTCGAGCCCAACCAGGGTATGCGCGGCATCGCTGCTCCCCCCGCCGAGACCGGCCGCATGCGGAATATTCTTCCTGAGGACTATTCTCGCCCCTCCCCGATAAGAGACACGGCGTTTCAGCAACGCAGCCGCCTTGTAGGCGAGGTTTTCCGCCACGGGCAAATCAAGGTCCGAGACCAGCTCAATCTCCGGCGCATCCTCGAAAGAAATATGGTCCTCAAGACTCACGCACTGCATCGCGCTGACGATATCGTGATACCCGTCACTCCTCTTGCCGGTGATATGCAGGAACCAGTTTATTTTGGCAGGCGCGTCTAAGGAAAATTTCATGCTATGGGTATTCCCTGGAATCGTCTCACTCGGTCTTCTTCAACTGTAGTGCCCTGATCTTCTTCTCCACCCTCTCTTTCAGCCCTTCTTCTTTTTCGTGATACCGCAGCGCCTTCTCCCATGACTCCCGGGCCTCAGCCGGGTCGCGCATCCGCTCGTAAATGTCGCCGAGGTGTTCGAGCACCACGGGGTCTTCCTTTGTCAGCTCGGCCGCCTTCCTGGTCACTTCAAGCGCCTTTTCAAGCTTGCCCTGTCTGAAGTAAGCCCAGCCGAGGCTGTCGAGGATATACCCGTTATCGGGCTTCAATTTCAGGGCGCGCGTGATCAACTCCACTGCCTCATCGAGATGGATGCCCTTATCCGCAAAGGAGTAGCCGAGGTAATTCAGCACGTCCGCGTTCTCGGGATTGATTTCGAGGGCCTTTCTCAGGTACGTCACCATATCGTCGAACCTGCCGGTCTTGTCAGACACAATCGCGAGGTTGTAATACAGATCGTCGTTGTTGCCGAATTTTGCGATCGCGTCTTTCAGTATCAGCCCGGCCTTCCCGTAGTCTTTCTTATGCATGTACTCTCCGGCCAGGTAAAGATAGATCTCCGGCTTTTCCTTCTCGAACTCGAGGATCTCCTCATATATTTTGATCGCGTCGTCGTCCTTCTTGAGCCTCGAATATATATAGGCGAGATGCAGGAAGGCGTTTATGTTCTTCGGTTCCCGGGATGTTATCGTCTTCAGTTCGCCGGCCGCTTCGTCGAACCGCTCTGTCTCTTCGAGCACCAGGGCGAGATAATACCGCACCGTATTGTTTTCGGGGTTCGCCTTGAGCGCAAGCCTGAACTCGTCAAGCGCCCGGTCATACTCCTTCTCCTCGAAATAGAGCATCCCGAGCCTGACATGGATATCGACATCCCCCGGGAGCTCCTTGCTCAACGTCTCGAGTTCCTCGATCGCCTTTCCGAGCGATTTCTGTTTTAGATAGATACGGGCAAGCCTCTCTCTTGCCTGGGTGTTATGAGGGTTCTTGCCGAGCGCAGTCTCATAATTCTCCGCAGCTTCATCAAGCCGGTCTGTCATTTCGTCGATAAGTCCGAGCTTGAAATATGTCGTATCGAGGTTCGGCCTTATCTCGAGCGTCCTTTTCAGGTATTCGCGCGCCTTTGCATAGTCTTTCTTTTCTATATAGAGAGAACCGAGATAATCGAGGGAAACATAGTCCCCGGGGTCTTTCGCAACAAGCTCCGCGAAGGTCCGGACTGCTTCATCGATCTGGTCGTTGTTGTAGTAGAGCCTTCCGAGAAAACGCGCGGCTTCCCGGTCGTTAGGGTCTCTTTTCAGGATGCGTTTACAGACCTCAATGGCCTCGGGCAGTTTCTTGAGGTCGCTATACAGTCCCGCCATAAGCATGAGCGCGGGCCCGTACCCGGGACTTTCCCTGACGACTTCTTCCGCAGTCTTGAGTGCGCCGTCGTAATCCCCCATCCGGTACAACACCATGCTCACCTGGGTCTTCAGGTACGGAGATTTCGGGTCATACTCGACCGCCTTGCGGTAATACTTGAGAGCGGTGTCCCACTGAGACGAAATAACCGCATCGTATCCCAACATAAAATAATAGTCCGCCTCATACGAGTGTGAGACGACCGGCTGCGGGATTTCGGTCTGTTTTACCGACTTCACCGAACAGCCGGAGACGAACACCGCCATCAGTATAATTACCATTCTTACTTTCACCGGATTACCTCATTCCCTCGGGCTGCTTTGCTGGCATTCGGTTCGACAAATAAAGATTATTAATTATGACATAACAAGGGGGTTTCTACAAACACGCTGCCCGGTCCGCCTTCACATCCGGTACTGCCTTGTCCGAAGGGTGAGGCGCGCCGTTGGCCGCACTATTCCTTCTTCGGGGGTACCGCACCGGCGCCGAATATGTGCGGATAGAGCTTCTGTGCGCATTCGGGACAAATGCCGTGGGTAAACTCTGCCTCCGAATGCTTGCTGATGTAAGCCTCGATCTGGTTCCAGTAACCTCTGTCGTCACGGATCTTCTTGCAGGAAGCGCAGATGGGAAGAAGTCCGCTCAGGGTTTTGACCTTGGCGAGAGCCTCCCTGAGTTCCCTGATCAGCCCTTCGCGTTCATTTTCTATGGCAATCCTATGCTCGATCTCCTGTTTCAGCGCGGCATTCGCTTCGGAAAGCTCGGCGGTCCTCTCGCTGACCTTCATCTCCAGTTCGTCGTAGGCCCTTTTCAGCGCCTCATCGGCTCTCCTCCGCCCGCGTCTGGTCTCTGCATCGCGAAGTTCCCGCGCAACCGCCGGACCCAGCCGGGCAAGATTGCCTTTCAGGATATAATCATGGGCGCCCGCCTTCATCGCCTCGACCGCAACGTCCTCACCGATCTTGCCCGAGACGATGATAAACGGCAGGTCTATACAGCTGGCCTTGAGCAGGCCCAGTGCATCAAGGCCGCTGAAACGCGGCATGACATAATCCGAAATCACCACGTCCCAATTCCCCTCACGCAGGGCGACCGTCATCTCTTCGGCGGTCTGCACCTGATGCACCTCAAGATCATATCCGCACCGGCGCAGTTCGCGCAGCACCAGCAGCGCGTCGTCCTCCGAATCCTCAATGTGCAGTACGCTGAGAGGTACTCTCATATTCCCTTTCCTGATTCACTCCAAAGTAAGCGCCTAATCCACCTCACCTTAAAGTCTATATTACCGCAATACGACCGTCAAGCGCCGCTCCGGCCGCGATATCGCCGCAATGCCCCTTATCATGCCCGCCGGTTGCATCCTTTTTTTAAGGTGCTATAATTCCTCTTAAGCAGAGCGGACGGATTGCCGCTCATCACACCGCACCGGAGGTAATGTATGGCAAAGTGGATTATCGATCCCGATCATTCTGTCGCCGCCTTTTCATCGCGGCATCTGAAGGTAGCTAACGTGCGGGGACAGTTCAACGGCCTCAGCGGCGCGATTGATTTCGACCCGGCGGACATGGGCCGGGCTTCAGTCACGGCAGAGATAGAGATCATCTCCCTTACGACGGGGAACAATAAACGCGACCAGCACCTTTTCAGTCCTGATTTTCTCGAAGCGACAACGTATCCCAGGATGACATTCATCAGCAGAAAGGTCGAGCCTTCCGGGGGGAACAGGGCAAGAATCACCGGGGACCTCACGCTCCACGGAATCACGCGCTCCGTTACGTTTGAGGCGGAGTTTTTCGGGCCCGTGAAGGGCCCGCAGGCACTCGGCGGGGAGACGACGATCGGGTTCAGCGCATCGACCTCGATAAACCGCTTTGACTTCGGGGTGAAGTGGGACATCAAGATGGACGACGGCACCTTTATCGTGGATAAGGAAGTAAAGATCACCATTGATATAGAGGCGGACATGGCGGAATAAGCGGGCGGCGATGTGCGCCGCCGGTCCGTACTACGGCACGTCCGGCATTTTTATGACGATGTCTTCTCCGGTCAGCGCTTCAGCCATAAAGGTCTTCAGATATCTCTTATCATCCGGGCTGAGACCGAGCGGCTTTAAGACGGTGTTGCCTGCGCCCCCTCCCTTATCGAAAAACTCGATCACCTGGTCCAGCGTCTCGAACACACCATTGTGCATGTAAGGAGCGGTCTTTGCGATGTAACGAAGCATCGGAGTCCTGAAGGCCTTCCAGTCCTTTTTGTCCTGTGTGATAAGGTATCGGCCCGGGTCTTCCTTCAAGGTGCGGTATTCGCCGTAATGATAGACCTTGGCCACAAACCGCATCGTCGTCGTGACCCGCGGATCATCCATCAGTTTGGGATTTTCGGGCACATTCAGCGCATAGAACCTGTCGTCGGTAAGATCAGCCCCGTCATGGCATCCGATGCACTTCCCTTTGCCCTTGAAGACCGCGAGCCCTTTTTTTGCGTCTTCCGACAGCGCCGCTTCATCTCCCTTCAGATACCTGTCGAGAGGCGTGACCTTCGAGATGAGCGTCCTTTCGAAGGCGGCGATCGCCATCGCAATCCTTTCCCTGGTCACCTCCCCCCCGAAGACCTCCCTGAATTCGGCCCTATATTCCGGCACCAGCTGGATCTGCTCTTCGAGATAGTCGAGGTTCTTGTTCATCTCGAAGGCGGACATCATCGGAAATAGCGCCTGTTCTTCCAGCGTCCTCGCCCGCCCGTCGTAAAAGAGGTACTTTCGGAAGGCTGAATCGATCAGCGTCGGCGAGTTCCTCCAGTTCTTGGTGGTCGGGTAGCTGAGCGAAATGTCGAGCCCGTCCGTGAAGGCAAGCTCCGGATTATGACAGGTCGTGCAGTTCATCGTGCCGTCGCCGGAAAGCCTCCGGTCGAAGAACAGCTTTTTCCCGAGTTCGATCTTCCCCGGGGTCTGCGGGTTATTCTCAGGGACCGGGACGGACCCAAGAGGCTCGAGGCCGCCGGCAAGCGCGGGATTGCAAAATAAACCGGGGAGCATTACAAGAAGTATGAAAACCAAAGAACAGAGTCTCTGTATAAATGCCGTTTGTTCGTCATGCCCGAAGTTCTTGGTCGGGCATCCACTTCCGCATTCCCTGGATTCCCGCCTTCTCGGGAATGACGGCCTTTCAAAAAAGCGCAGTATATGTACACTCTCTAAGTGGCGCAGAGCCCTTCTAATGCTTCGCATTCCGGAGCTCCTCATCGACGGTTTTCTTGAGATACTCGTACGGCACGTCGCCGACCACCTTCCTACCATTGATAAAAAAGGTCGGCGTGTTATAGAGATCAAGGGAGAGCGCGAGCTTCACATCCCGGTCGATCTCGCCTTTATGTTTCTTCATGTCCACCGACTCGGTGAACTTCTTAATGTCAAGCCCCAGTTCCTTCGCGTAACTGATGAGGCTGTCCCTGTCGAGTTTCGGGGATTTCCTCAGCAGCAGATCATGCATCTCCCAGTATTTCCCCTGGTCACGGGCCGCGAGGGCCGCCTCCGCGGCAATGAAGGAATAGTCGCGATATTTGTAGGGATAGTTCTTGATGATAAGCCGTATCTTGCCCCTGAACATATCCATCAGCTTCTCGACGGCCGGCCCGGCCGCCTTGCAGTGCGGTCACTGGAAATCGAGAAACTCGATGACCGTGACCGGGGCGTCCTTCGGCCCTTTCTGCGGCGAGTCGTCGACGGGCACGTTATACCGCTGCACATCCGCGAAGGCAAAGGAAAACAGCAGGAGAATAAATGCTGCGCTCGTTATGCGTTTCATCGTTATCCCCTTTCCTGTCCTTTGTTGAAGGCTATCATGTATTTTGCCTTGCTGCAACTATCGCTTCAGCAGCTTATAGACCGAAAAGAGGCTGAGGAGCACTGCCGAGCCGGCGGCCACGAGGGAAGGCGTCTGGTTCCCGAGGAAGGCGAAGAAAAGTGCGGCTGTGGAGGCGTTCACCGTAAGGATCACAAGGAGCATCACGTCCGAGAGGGAGGTGAGCTGTTTAGCCATGCCCCGCATATCGGCCTTCCCGATCTTGAATGAAAGATCCCCCTTGTTTGCCTTCAGGAGAAACGCATGGGCCTGAGACGGAAGGTCAGCCAGTTCGAGGAATTTCTTCTTCAGGGAGACGAAGACCTGGTTTATGCCTTCTTCCCGGGCGCCGATGAAGAATTCTTTTATATAGGGTTTGGCGATCTCTATGATGTTAACCTCCGGGTTCAGGCGGTACGACATGCCGTTCAGCATGCCGATGGTCCTCAGAAGAAGGATAAAGTAGTTCGGAACCTGAAAGTTATTGATGACGCCGCGGACATGGTCGAGCTCCTCGCCGATGTCATCCACCGTCAGTGATTTCAGTTCTTCCGGGGTGCTGTACCGGTACTTGTCGATCAGGTCCTGGGTGACATCCGCGATAGCCGTGTAATCGGCGCCCTCTATCAGAAACCCCAGCTTTTCGAGCGCCTCGACGATAGCGGTCGCATCGTTTTCGACGATGGCATTGGCATACCGTCTGAGGTTCCTCCTTGTGGCGTCGGTGATCGCCTGCACCATCCCGAAATCGACGAAGACGATCGTCGCCCCTTCACCCATGAAGATGTTCCCCGGATGCGGGTCGCAGTGGAAGAAGCCATGGACGAAGATCATCTTCGCATAGGTCTCTACGAGGAGGTTCACCAGTTTCCGGCAGTCCACGCCGGACGCCTTGATCACCGCGCACTCGGTGATCTTGATCCCCCCGACAAATTCGAGGGTAAGGACCTTCCCGCTCGAAAATTCCCAATACACCCTCGGGATGACGACCCGCTCGTCCGAGCTGAAATTCAGCCTGAACTTCTCGGCGTTCTTTCCCTCCTGGACGTAATCGAGTTCTGCCCGCACGATCTTGGAGAACTCCTCGTGGATCACCCTCAGGTTGATCCATCCCATCCTGCCGCGCATGAGGCGTATGAGCACCTCGAACATCTTGATATCCGTCTCGATGATCTTCTCTATGCCGGGATACTGGACCTTGACTGCCGCCTCTATTCCGTCCTTCAGAACAGCCCTGTGCACCTGGCCGAGGGACGCAGCTGCAATCGGCTCTTTTTCGAACTCGGCAAAGACCTCTTCCGGAGGCGAGCCGAGCTCATGGATTATCCTCTGTCTGATCTCCCCGAAGTCATGCGGCGGTACCTGGTCCTGCAGTTCCGACAGTTCTTCGATATACTCGTCCGGAAGAAAGTCCTTCCGCGAACTCAGGAACTGGCCGACCTTGATCATCACGCCCTTCATTTCGAGGGCCTTTTCCCTTATGAGAACGGCATTTCTCCTGTTGAGTGCGCTGAGGCGGGAGTCTCTGCTTTCCTGAGAGAGGAATATTCCCAGGGCACGGTTAAGCCTGTAGGAAAGCACTATCCTGAGGGCGATGACCAGCCCCTTCAGGAACCTCCTTCTGTAGTGTATCCTGGCCATGTTTCCTCTATAAAATGTAACGGAATTGGTCGTGAAATGCAATTAACGGGAGGCTCCCTCGCTGATTGTTGACGCTACGGCCATTCGGTACTATGGTAATGCTACGGTCAATTTGACAGCAAGGGTTTCCGGAAAAAGCAAAATAACAGGGGATGCTTTAGCAGGGAAATAGGCACCCTTGTGCAGAGGCATGGCAGGCGCCAAATGGTGAGCAGGGTCGATACGCTGTGCGATGCGGACAAAGAGATGATGCTGGATTTCAGCAGACTCTGTATCACGCGTCTTGGTGATCACCTTCCTCTGAAACTTTTTATTTCCGTCTTACGCCATTTTCTCGATGCCAACGTACTCAAGGAGATAGACAAGGACAGGTTGATCATCGAGCATGCCGCGGCCGCCTTTTACGGGGGAAAAGGCAGGGCTGTAATAGACGTTAACGGACTTTTTGAAATGACCAAGCAGGTCGATCACGAGTTCATAAACAGATTCTCGAACACCTTTTTGTCTATACGGGTTCGCTATGACGATTTTGCAGAGATACGAAAAGAAAGAATTTTTTCTTTCATAGGCTTGGTCTTCGATTTGCTGGGTAACTGGCAAGACGGACTGTCTTTTGCCGAGGTGGTGAAACGCACCTTTTCCGAAGAACGGTATGCGCAGATTCTCTGCGAAATCCTTCATCTTTACAATCTCGAGACGAAGATGCTAAGCAATTCGATCACCTTTCACGGTCCTGCCGCAAAGCTGAAGGACCTTTTTGCGGAGAAACTCCTTGCCGCGATGGAAAGCACGGCCGGAGAAATCGCAGTTGAACATGCGCGCAGGGCATACGACTGTGCTGTCGAAAACCTCAGGAAGGCCCCGCGAAAACCGGTTGTCCATACGACGATCACCCGTCAGAACTTTCATGCCGTTGAAGAATTTCTCGACGCGCTGAGCGGGTTGCCTATAAAAGGGGTAGGATTCAGTTTCTACACGCCCCACAGAACCGAAGATAACGGCCTCTTCATTCCGGTGGACGAACGCGACCCGATCCTGGACGAACTTCTGAGGCTGAGAAAGAAATATTGGCGGATTCTGGGCCTGACCGCAACAATGGCGAACCAGTTCAGGAAAGACGGGGAATTCTCAGAGTGGAACAGCATCGATAAATGCCCCGTCAACAAGGTATGCAATTGCTACAATGCGGACGGGACCCTGAAGCCGTGCACCTACGGAAGCGACGCCGACTGCAGTCGCTGCTGCTGCGCGAGCATCCCACTTTATCGTGCGGCGATCAGGCATCTCGACCCATTGGCCCTCTTCATGATATACCGCATGGTGAAATAAGCCGGCGGGCTTCCTGGAGTCGAGGATTCGTCCGGCATTTGCTGCCGGTGCCCACGGCCGGAAAAGCGATGTTTCGAATGTCAGGGCCTTGAAGAATCCCTGCTCACCCTTTCCGGGCCACAAAGATCGTAGCGATGCCGAAGGTCATCGGATGGACGCTCACCTCTTTGAATCCGCAGGACTCCAAAGTTCGTGCGAATTCGCCGGACGATGGAAATGCTTCAATAGACCTCGGCAGATAATTATACGGCACGGCGGTTTTCAGGACCTTCATCGCAATAAAAGGCATGACCTTGAAGCAGTATTTGGTATAGGCCGGTTTGATCCATCGGTTCGTAGGCGGGGTGAGTTCGAGACAGCAGAACCTCCCGCCGGGTTTAAGGACCTTGTGTGCTTCATGTAACGCGGCGGCGGTGTCGGGAATGTTCCTCATACCGAAGGAAACCGTCACCGCATCGAAGGAATTCTCGGGGAAGTTCAGGTCTTTTGCATCAGAAAATTCGAACCCGATATCCGACTGCCTGCCATTTAGCTTCCTGGTCGCTTCGGCAAGCATCTCCCTGCTGAAGTCTACGCCCAGGACCGACCCCTTTTCCCCGACTGGACGTGAAAGCAAAAAGGCCAATTTCCCGGTACCCGTACATACGTCCAGTACTTTCTCCCCTCCCTTCAGCTTCAGAAGGGATACGAGCCTTCTCCTCCAGCCCTGGTCGAGTCCGAAACTGAAGAATGAGCTGAGGAAATCGATATCCCCTGCAACCGATGCAAATATCTCCTTGATAAAGGTGTCTCTGTCCCGCTGTGACGTGTTCATTGGTCCGTCTCCATCTTCTCCATCAATAAAATTATCGCAGGAAATCCGTTGCTTGTCATTGATTTTTTGGAGCCTTCGCGTGAAAAAAAAGCACATTTTTTTATTTAATGCGCACAAAAAAAGCGGGACACCGGCCGGCGTCCCGCTTTTACAGACATGTCCCTCAGTGCTGCGCTTCCGTCTTCGGAAAGACCCTCAGGTATTTCACCGAAACCTTGAAACCGATTATCGCAAAGGCGATAAAGGCGAAGGTCACCACAAATTCCATCCAGGTCGGGAAGTAGCTGAACCCGGTCGAAGCCTGGTCTCTGTATACTCCTAAGATCGAGACGTTCAGCCTGTTCAGGAGGACACCCGAAATCACGAGTATATCGACGAAAAAGATGCTCTTCATGTTTTCTCTTACGTTCTTCATCGAAAGCAATATGATCGGCAGGACAACACCTACGATCATCTCGAGAAGATACATATTCGCCTCCATAGTCCCGTTAAAGGCCGCGGGGATGCCGGGACCACTGAAGAGAAACCATATTTTCGCGATAAATAAGATGACCCCCGTAATCAGGGTGCCCCGTGCCAGGCCTGAAAGGATGCCGATATCGGCCTTATGCCCGAGATACTTTTCGCTCAAAACGGTTTCAAAGCTGACCATCGAAAGCCCCATCATTACTGCCGAGATGAGAAATAGCGTCGGGACCTGGGAGTTGTACCAGAACGGCGACAATTTCCTGGCGGCTATCAGATAGACAGCCCCCAGCGACGACTGGTGCAGCGTTGAAAGGAGCACGCCGAAGAGCACGACCGGTACGATAATCTTGTGTATAAAGCCGGCCGCCTTCTCCATGCCGAATTTTTCGAAGAATATCGGGCTCGATTCTGTCGCGAGTGTCGAGGTATATAGGACCACATGGATAGCCACGACCCACATCACCGAATGAATCTGCCACATCACAATAGGATGCCAGATGTTCCAGGGCAGGCCGATATCGAGCGTTATAGCGGTAGCGGCAAGGAGATAACCGAAAAAGGCGTTCAGGATGGCCGCCCTCACAATAGGCCTGTATTTCTTCATATTCAGGATATACACCGCCCCCGCGATCAAGAAGCCCCCGGCAGCCATCGCAACCCCTCCAAGTACGTCAACGCCTATCCAGAGTCCCCAGGGGAAGCGGTCGCTAAGGTTGGTCACGGCGCCGAGTCCCTTAAAGAGGCGGTAAACCATAATCACGAGGCCGAAGATCATGATAAGGACCAGGAACGCTGTCGTCGGCGTCCACATTTTTATTTCTTCATGTTCCGATTTCATGCCTATTCCTCCTTATCCATATTCTTGTTGCGCCTGGTGATGGCCCAGCTGACCGCGCCGGCAGCAATGACAACTCCGATCACGGCAGGGATCTTCTTGATATACGCCCATGTGAGGTCAGGATACGGCTGGGCAGGGATCGCCATATTGAATCCGAGCGTCTCGAACGGCACGCCTGAAATGTAGATCCACGATGTGCCGCCCGCCTCTTCCTTCCCGTAGATGTGGCTGACATACTTGCCGGGGTTCTGCGAAATCCGCCTTTCCGCCTCCGCCCTCACCCCGTCGAAATCCGAATAGTACATAGTCTGCGTCGGACAGACCTTGATGCAGGCGGGCACAAGACCGTTCGCCACCCTCTCGGAGCAGAACGTGCATTTCCTCACCCACGGCACCGCCTTTTCCCACTCGTATTTCGGGATATAGAAGGGACACGCCAGCATGCAGTAGCGGCATCCGATACACCGCTCGAAGTTGTATGTGACCGGTCCTGCCTCGGTCTTTTTCAGGGCCTCGACCGGGCAGACCGAGGCGCACGCAGGATTTTTGCAGTGGAGACACTGGTTTTTCACAAAACTCCAGACAGGTACGCCGCCGTTATCCTGCTCGATGTATCTGATATTCGTATAACACTCCGAATTGAGCTCGGGCGGATTCGTAAAATTGCCGTACATCACGGTCTTCTTGACCGAACGTTCATTCCACTCTTTGCATGCCACCTGGCAGCCCCTGCAACCTATGCATCTTGTCAGATCGACCAGTACACCCTTTGGTTTGGTATCAGCCATGTTCACCTCCCTACATTTTTTCGACGTTGACCATAAAGGCCTTCGTCTCAGGAATCATGGTGTTCGAATCGCCGATCGTCGGAGTAAGCAGATTTGCGCTCTCTCCGCCGCTGCCGTCGGCAGGCCACTGCCACCCGAAATGCCAGGGCATCCCCACCTGATGCACCGTGTTGCCGGCGATCTTGAAGGGTTTCAGTCTGCCGGTGACAACCGCCTTGGCCCACAAGTTGCCGCGGGCCGAGGAGACCATTACCTTGTCGCCGCTCTTGATGCCCTTCTCTGCAGCCAGTTCTTTGCTGATTTCGATAAAGACCTGGGGCACCATCTCGAGCTGCCACGGCTCGTGCCTTGTCAACACCCCTGTCTGCCAGTGTTCGGAGACACGGTAAGTTGTGGCGACAAAGGGATACCTTACATCGCACGAGGCGAAGATGTCCTCGGGGGCGATCTTCTGGCCTTCCTTGGTATACCAGAGCTTGATCGTAGGGCTGTTGTACTGCTTCGACATCGGGTTTTCCTGTATCGGGCATTCCAGCGGCTCGTAATGCTCGGGGAAAGGCCCGTCGGCAAGCCCTGGCCCGAATATCGACCCGACGCCGTCGGGCTTCATGATAAACGGCAGTTTGCCGCCTTCCGCCGCCAGCGGCGGCGCAGGCCCGTCCGGAACGTCGCCAACCCAGACACCCGGTTTATTGGTTGCCGGATTTATCTTTGTCGCGTCCCATTTTATGACAGGACGTTTCTGGTCCCAAGGCCGGCCCTCGGGATCGACCGAGCAACGGTTGTAGATGATCTTCCTGTTCACCGGCCATGCCCAGGCCCATCCGGGGAAGAACCCCATACCGGTGGGGTCTGACTTGTCCCTTCGTGCCATCATGTTGATGATCTTGCCGTCCTTCTGGGTATAGCTTTGCGAATAGATCCAGTTGCCGCAGGATGTAGTCCCATCGTCCTGCAGATTTACAAATGAGGCGCAGAGATCCCCCTTCTTCGCGATCAGCTTTGGAGGCACTGCCTTCTTATCGTAAAGGTCTTCAAGGTGATAGCCGTTGATCTCCATCGCGATCTTGTGGGTATTCACCTCTTTCACCTTGCCTTCGGCGTCCTTCTCGCCGTAGTCCCAGGTAAGATTGAAGATCGGCTCCGGGAATTTTCCTCCCTGCTTCTGGTAGAGCTTCTTCACCCTGAAGAAGAGCTCGTTCATGATGTCAGAGTCGGGCTTTGACTGGCCGATCGGCTCGATCGCCTTATACCGCCACTGCGCCAACCTTCCCGAATTCGTGATGCTCCCTTCCTTCTCTACCGAGAAGCAAGCCGGGAGCATGAAGACTTCGGTCTGCACGTCCTTGGGGTTCATCCCGGGGCCACGCCAGAACGAGCCGGTCTCATTGTCGAAAAGGTTTACGTCCACCATCCATTTCAGTTTGGAAAGCGCCTTTCTTACCTTGCCGGCGTTGGAACCTGAGCAGGCAGGGTTCTGGCCCCACGCAAAGAACCCTTCGAACTTGCCCTTGAACATCTGGTCGAAGAGAAAGAGCCAGGAACAGTTCTGTCCTTCATCGAGCTTGGGGAGCCAGTTATATCCGAAGTCGTTGTCTTTGGTCGCCTTAGCGCCGTAAATAGCCTTCAGATAGCTCACCATATATTTGGGCTTGTTCGACCACCAGTTTACGCTCTTCGCTTCCTTCGTCTTTGGGGTATTCTTGTCATTATAGGTTGCGAGGTCCGTCCAGGAAGCGGTCGGAGTCGCGAGATAACCGGGAAGGGTATTGAACAAGAGTCCATGGTCGGTTGAGCCCTGCACGTTTGATTCACCCCTCAGCGCATTCACGCCGCCTCCGGCCATGCCCATATTGCCCAACAGCATCTGGATGATCGTCATCGCCCTTATGTTCTGGGTGCCTATCGTATGCTGGGTCCAGCCCATCGCATAGCATTCCGTGCCCACCTTGTTTGGAACCCCGGTAGTCGCATAAAGCCGGTATACCTGCAGAAGCACGTCTCCCGGCGTCCCGGTGATTTCAGACACCTTGCCGGGGGTATAACGAGAATATTGCCTCTTCAGAAGCTGGAAGACGCAGTGCGGGTCTTTCAGCGTCCGGTCCTGTTTCGGGACGCCGTTTGCGTCGAGCTGAAAGGTCCAGGTCTTTTTATCGTACTTCCTCGTCTTGGGGTCGTAACCGGAGAAGAGCCCGTCCAGGTCGGTACAGGTCTTGAAATCAGGATTTACGAGAAACGGGGCGTTCGTGTAATTTACGATGTAATCCCTGAAGTACATGTTGTTGTCGAGAATGAACTTGATCATGCCGCCGAGGAATGCTATATCCGTACCCGAACGCATCGGGGCATAGAGGTCCGCCTTTGCCGCGGTCCTCGTGAATCTGGGATCGACGACGATCAGTTTCGCCCCCCTTTGCTCCTTGGCCCTCTGGATCCATTTCATCGAGATGGGGTGGTTCTCTGCAGGGTTTGCACCCATCACGAGAACGACATCAGCGTTTCTGAGGTCCGCCCAGTGATTTGTCATCGCACCGCGACCGAACGACTCTGCCAGAGCCGCAACAGTTGCGGAGTGTCATATTCGGGCCTGGTGCTCGATATAGACAAGGCCCCAGGAGCGCAGGGCCTTCTGTAGCATGTAGCATTCCTCGTTGTCCAGTGCGGCGCTCCCAACGTGGGCGATAGCGTCGGTCCTGTTCACGACGAATTCTTTTTCGACCTCCTGTTCCTTTCCATCGGGGGTCTTTTCCTTGACCCTGGCTTTCGATGTGGCTTTGAAGGTCCGGTCACGGGTGTCCTTGATCTTTTTGGCGATCTCATCGAGGGCCCAACCCCACTCGACTTCCTTCCAGTCCGTGGCACCCGGGGCGCGGTACATGGGTTTCGTAAGCCTTGTGGGATTGTTTACAACCTGATAGAGAGATGCCCCTTTTGAGCAGAGGGTCCCCTCGCTTATTGGATGGTCAGGGTCGCCTTCCGCGTCGACAAGCTTGCCGTCTTTCGTATAGGCAAGGATACCGCATCCGACCGAACAGTAGGGGCAGATAGTCTTCGTCTCCTTGGCACCCTTGATCCGCAGTTCCTTCTCGGCGGCAGAGGCCTTTTGAGGGGAGATCCCTGCGCCTATCGCACCCGCCACCGCCGTACCGCCCGAAAGCTTCAAAAAGTCCCGTCTGGATACACCCATTGCCGAACCTCCGTAATATGGTTTATAAGAATCTCAGATCGTTAAATATGCACTGTAAGGGATCACACACACCAGACCGAACGAACCACCCTGCACCAGAGCGGCGAGGAATTCTTTTTGATCAAACCTTTTCCGCGCTTTATTAATTCTTTTCATGAAATCGATTATTTTTTATTTATAAACTATATATATCTGGTCATAAGTATATCTCATAATATTCCCGGCTACCCGCCTTGTCAAGACCAAATAACTCCACTTATCAACTATCGAATGTGCGTGGAGGCTCATGCTAATGTTTTCGGGAGGAAAAGAGCGGCGTTGAGGACGGCGATCTCCCCAGCTTCGAGATGAAGGAGATCAAACACAGACTCCTCTCCGGGATTTCCTCAGGTTGCCGCGGGACCAAACCGATTTTTGGGCATTTTCCCCAATCATGGGCTAATTCTGTCAACGGGATGTCGCATCGTTAAGCGCTGTTCTCAAGTATCGCGCCGGAAATAAACAATATCGTTAATTGGGTTCGAAGTGGCACGCATAATGCTTATAAAAATTTAAGAAATGTCCTCACTATCTTTAGGGTTCTCATTTTCGCCCTGCAGGACGGAAGGGAAGGATGCCGCAACGGAAGGGAAAAGATTGAAGGGCAATTCCAACAAAATGAAAGAGTGTTCGGGGGTCGGTCTATGAAGCCGGAAAAGAAAAAGGACGGCCAGAAGAAGCCGGCAAGGTGCCCGTGCTTCAGGTCTTATTACGTGGGGGTCTGCGCGGGACATAATTTCCCCTATGCGCCTACTCCCGCGGAAAAAAAGCAGTACTGCATGACCGCCGATTTCCATCTCTGCCTGATCTATGAGCAGTATATCGCCGGCAGGGAACAGGACAGGGAATAAAGAAGTTCGTGACTGTCCCGACAGTCCCGATATCGCGGCGCGAGGGGTGCTGTCAGTAAGGAAATATTCCGGATTTTCTGCTACAATATCCTTCGTGCCGAGATAGCTCAGTTGGTAGAGCAGCTGATTCGTAATCAGCAGGTCGTCGGTTCGAATCCGATTCTCGGCTCCACTTTTTTCTTATACAGCTCTCCTTGCCCTCCATGGTAATCAGGCAGTTTATGCATCCTCTACATAAAGGCATTATTTATCTTGAACATGCCCTTTTCTCATGCTATTCTTTTCCTATCTGATATCATGTGATAGAGAAGGCCCTGTCAATGACGTTGATAACAAGACTCAGGACTATAGATCTTAAACTCCTTATAGTTTTTTCAGTGCTTGTCTCTGAAATACTGACATCCATCATGAGTATTATACTGCTGGGTAAAATAACAGGTGAGTATCTTATAACAGGCGGAGTTGTATCGTTAATTGCATCAACAATTATCGTTTATTTGTTCAGGCAAATCATCAGGCTTGCAGAAGACAACGAGACCCTCCAAAGGGAAATTAACAATAGGAAAGCAGCGGAAAAGGCTCTCATTGAAAGCGAGCAGAAATACCGGAGATTAATCGAGACAACCAATACCGGATATGTGATTATTGATCCGCAAGGAAAGGTCTTAGACGCAAATCAGGAATATATCAGATTGACCGGCTATACCACGCTGGAGGAAATAACAGGCAGGAACGTTGTTGAATGGACTGCTGAAGTGGATCGTGAAAAAAATGCCGAAGAGGTAAGAAAATGTCTGGACCGTGGATTTGCCAGAAACGTTGAAATCCTCTATGCAGGAAGAGACGGACGGATGATACCCATAGAGATGAACTCAACTGTTATCAAGGACGCGGCCGGCACAAAAATCCTGACCTTATGCTGGGATATATCCTCGCGCATCAATGCTGACGAAGAAAGGAAGAAGCTTGAAAGCCAGCTCCGTTATGCCCAGAAGATAGAGGCTGTCGGTCAACTGGCCGGTGGCGTAGCCCACGACTTCAACAATATCCTTTCAGCGATCATCGGTTATGGACATATTACCCTCGTGAAAATGGCAAAGGACGATCCCCTCAAAGTCAACATCGAGCAAATGCTTGCGGCGGCCGATAGGGCGGCGCATCTTACGAAAGATCTCCTCCTTTTCAGCAGGAGACAGATCAGCGACAGAAGGCCCGTGGACCTCAATGGGGTCATCAGGACGGTGGAGAAGTTCCTGGTCAGAGTCATCGGAGAGGATATCGCATTTAAAACGATATTACATGAGGGGCCCATGCCGGTCCTCGCCGATGTGCATCAGCTTGAGCAGGTACTGATGAACCTTGCGACGAACGCACGGGATGCTATGCCGAAGGGAGGTAGTCTTATCATTGCCACAGAACAGATTATGCTCGATAAAGAGTTCATCGCAATCCACGGCTACGGTAACCCCGGCATGTACGCGACGATAACAGCGGCAGACACGGGCATGGGCATGGATGAACATACACGCCAGAGGATCTTTGAGCCTTTCTTCACGACAAAAGAAGTGGGAAAAGGCACAGGGCTCGGGATGGCGGTCGCCTACGGCATTATCAAAAAGCATGAGGGCTACATCAATGTTTGCAGTGAACCCGGCAAGGGCGCGACCTTCAGGATATACCTGCCTGTTATCGCATCGGAAATTATCGAAGAGAAAAAGGAAGCTCAGGTTGACTATCCCGAAAAAGGCGCGGAGACCATGCTGTTTGCAGAGGATGACGAATCATTGAGAGAGCTAACGGTATCGATGCTTCAGGAGTTCGGATACGAGGTCATCGTTGCGGTTGACGGCGAAGACGCAGTGAAGAAATACATAGAGGAGAAGGACAGGATCCAACTTCTCCTGTTCGATATTGTTATGCCGAAGAAGACCGGAAAAGAGGCCTATGACGAGATTAAAAGAATAAAGCCTGACATAAAAGTTATCTTTTTGAGTGGATATGCTCCGGACATAATCCGGCAAAAGGCACTGCTCGAAAATAATGAGCCGGTGGCCTACAAGCCCATTTCACCGGCAGACCTCTTGAAAAAGATAAGAAGCGTACTGAATTAATTGATACTTGGAAAGCGTGAATCTTTCTTCGCCCGGTCGATGGCTTTTCTCAGGTCCGTTATCGGCTGTCCTGTTCGGGACATAAAAAGGTGCTTGCCGTTTTCGGGGATTTGTTTTAATTCGGCATGAAGCCGGTTGCCGAAAGGCACTATTCTTTCCTTACCGCCCTTCCCTGTTACTCGTATTGTGCTGCTCTCCATGCTTATCTTGTCCCAGGTGATCTGCGTGAGGCCGGCAGTCCGTTCATCACGGTCGGGGCTAGCGGGGTTAATATTGACTCTTACGGAAGGCAGGATATAATTAAATAAACCGTTATTCAAACCCGGGGATCACAGGAGAAAGGGGGAAAAATCATGTATCAGAAAAGCGACGTGAACGTACTCGTGGTGGATGATGATGAATTTGTGCTTGATTCAGTATCGGCGCTCCTAAAGGAACGCGGTTACCACGTCGCAGCCTCGGGCAGTGCAAGGGAGGCATTCGCCAAGTTGCGGGAAATAAAGACGAACGTCGTGGTCACCGACATAAAGATGCCCGACGTCACGGGCGTCGAACTGCTCGAAAAGATCCATGCCCTGAACCCCGACATACCCGTTATCCTCATGACAGCGTACGCGGAACTGGACGTGGCGGTCGACGCGATCAAGAAAGGCGCCTTTGACTTTCTCACCAAACCGTTCGGGAGGGATTATCTCTACCATGCTGTGGAGAAGGCAGTGCGCTACTACAGACTCCTGGAGCTCGAACGGGACTATAAGGCCAACCTGGAAGAGACGGTGAGGAAGAGGACGAAGGAACTCGCGGACGCTGTCGTCATGGTCAAGAGCCTCAGCAGGGAGGTAGTGCAGAGATTAACTGCAGTCGCCGAATTCAGGGATACGGACACGGGCGAGCACATATCGAGGATCGGCCTGTACGCAAACAAAATCGCGGAGGCACTCAACATGCCTTCTGAGTTCGTCGAATCGGTAACCTTCGCGAGCGCCATGCACGATATAGGGAAAATCGGGATCCCGGACAGTATCCTGCTCAAGCCCGGCGCCCTTACCAAAGAAGAATTCGAGGTCATAAAGACACACACGACCATAGGGGAGCATATGCTTGCCGGTTCGATCCATCCGGACATAAGGATGGCAGCGTCGGTCGCGCTCAACCATCATGAGCGATGGGACGGGACAGGATACCCCAGAGGGCTGAAGGGTGAAGACATTCCTATCGAGGGAAGAATCTGCATCATCTGCGACCAGTACGACGCACTCATGAGCAAGCGGCCGTATAAGCCGGCCTTGAGCCATGATGAGGTTTTCAGGATCATCACCGAGGGCCGCGGAAGGACCCAGCCGTCTCATTTCGATCCCATGGTACTACAGGCCTTTCTTGAGGTGTCACCCGTTTTCGAAGAGATATATGCCCAGCATCAATAGTTGACTAGCGGATCGGTTTGTCTCTACAAGCGTGTTCAGGTCTCTCAGCAGCCCTTTCAACATCTCCTCCATCACGGCCATCACATCTCTTTAATTAAAGGGTATCAATTTAAAATGGATAGTATGCGTCTATAAATTGGCGATTGTGATGGTAGAGCGTCCTATCAGCTTTGTTCCGGCTGGAAAACCAGTATAAAAGATTCTTGACGCCCCTCTTATTTTGTCATATACTTTCCTTAAGTTGTTTCCTCTTAACTTTTACCTATGACTGAAATCCGATGACTATACGAAAGACTTCTCACGTAGGAAAGAAACCTCAGGGTGAAAACTGTGTGGCATGATTTATCGACAGGTTATGGTATAGCTTTCACAGTTTTGTACATGGAAGGGTCTGAATTTAAGAGAGAAGAAGCAGAAGGCAAAGTCCTGAGTTTGGGTGAGTCCGAAATAGAGATATCGACAAGATTCTCCCTCCAGCCAAAGCAGATGTTATATTGGGCCGATAGGCACAAGAAGGACAACCTTCATTTTGCCACGGTCAAATGGTGTAAAAAATCAGATGATGCTTACCGAGTGGGGTTATCTATCCTTTAGACCCGACCCAGCCGTTTCCCTTCGGTCCAGGCAGGAAGAATGCGTATAGCTCCATCTTTTATTTTGAGATTTTGATGCTCTGAGGTTGGTCATGGCTAATCCGCTCCGCAAAATCGAAGCCGGAGACAAAACCGACACCGCCGGGAAAGAGCCGGAAAAGTCTTCGCCCCATGACCAACAAAGCAATCCAGAGAAAGAGTCTCAATAGTGCCGTAAGTTGCCTGCCTCCAATAATAGTCTAACGCATGGGCATAAAAATGACAGGGGTAAGTCACGGCCGCTCTCTCTGGCGCAGCAGCTATCCTCGAGATCATTCATCCCGACGCCGAGGTCGGCCAGGAATATGGACAATACCAGAAGATCAACACCGCCTATCTGGTTGGTAAAGCCGCAGCTGAGACGGCTCAACTGCCTCCCAAGCTGCACATGAAGGTGACCGGCGAGGAATACGACTCGGCCCGGGTGATTGGTGACATGGGGCTGATTCTGAAAGATGCCGGGGGACCTTCTGTCATCGGCATGATGGCATTGGACGAGATATTCAGCGCCTTCCAGGAGGGCATCGCCGGATTCTCCGGCGGGCCTGTTAACGCCCCTCTGGGCCACGTGTGCGCCTATGCCGTCGTGGCAATGAAGGCGCTCTTACAAAACAACGGGGACAAGAACGCCGCAGGAGAGGCAATCGTCAAAGACCGTGCGGGGTGCTCGTTTGATCCGGAGATGGCCATCATAGCCATTAACACGGTGGCTCGAAAAGCCGCGGAGGTACACGGTGGTCCTGTTACTGACACCCTCATCCTGGCGTCAGAGCCGACGCGTTGCAACGCCCTCTATCGTCGTGCTGCAAAGGCCTATGTCGACCTCAGGGCGGGCAAGTCCCCGGCCGATGTTGTGTGCGATTTGGACCAGGAGCGCCAGGCGACTGTGGAGGCCCACGCAAACGCGATGTTCACAGGCATGCTCGGGAAAGACATCAAAGTCCATGTAACGAAGCTCGGTCCCGCTGCCAGGCGCAAAGGCAAGATTGTCGAGAAGTACTGGGCCTTCGATGCTTTGGCAGACGTGGAGGTCACAGTTAATGGCCAGACCGCACGGTTGGAAGGGTTTGTTCATGATCTTCTGCCGAAGATCGTCAGGGGCGAGCGAACAGATGTTGCCTGGGCGGTTCCATTGGCCGCAGCTGTCATGTCTGAATTGTACCTGGCAAGCAATACCATCATCAACGTCACTGTCCCCGCGGCAGTGGCCGCTGCGATGGGGACAATGGACCCGAAGGAGGCTGCGGCAGTTGCAGAGCGAGCCGGCTTCATCACCGTTGGTATACCCGGTGCGCGCGAGCGTGCGGAGCAGGTGGCGCGGCTGGCGGCCAGGATCGCGCAGACCACTTAGATTGTCGTAATGCGATGGTGCGAAGAGTCTCTCCCCTCTTCTGACCTGAAGAAGGTAACGCAAGCGATAGCGCATCACGAGAGAGTTTGAGTTCTGTCGGCGCATTTGAAAGGAAAGTGTTTTCGTGGAGAAGCAATCAAGGCTGATACTTGTGCAGGTCGACCATGCGTCAGGGGAGGTGCTCGGCTTTGCGGTAGAACGGATCATCCTAAAAAAGGCAGATCCTTTACCACGAAGGCACAGAGACACAGAGAAAACAACAATTTGCCGTAAAATTTCGGGGCACCATCGAGGTGATTGGTACATTCAGGAGTTTTCTCTTTTTTTTCAACTCTGTGCCTCCAAGTCTCTGTGGTTAACTGCTTTTTCCAGGATCATGCAGCACGGGGCCCGTAATGTCCAGCTAATCCCAACCATCACCAAGAAGAACCGGCCCGGACACATCCTCCTTGTTGACGTCGAAGCAGCCAAAGAGGAGGTCATAGCAGAATTCCTGGTAAAGGAGCTGAGTGTGGCCGGATACCATCGGATTGACACGACCCATGTATTCCAGCGAGTCACCTTTGCCAAGAAGAAACTCTCTGTCAGGGTAAATGGACGGGTCAGGACATTCCAATGCGAAGTAAAACTGATTGGGGCACCTCAAAGCCGCTATCGGTGGATGTGGAACACGACTTTCTGGTTAAGGTCCAGAATCTGGTGAGGGAGAAGTTGGATTGCGAGATAGCGCTCAGCGAGCTGAGGGCGACGATCGAGTCGAAATTGCCGGAACCGGCTAACGATGTTATTTTAGAAATTTGAGAAGATGAAGAGATGACTCTTTTGAGTAACACTGTGCTGAGAGTAGGAAAGCATACAGCCCTAAAGAGATTAGGCCTTGATTACATTGCAATTCTTTTTGGATTGTGCCCATATTTGAGCGCCGATAATGCTAATAATGAATCCCGCAAGGGATTCAACAGAAAACAAAAAAGGTTCAGATAATACGTGGGTGATTTTACCCTGGTGTCAAACTCGAATTTGACTTTGACCGCAAGAATCTCTTACTGCTAACATTATTAACAATGTAGTGTAGAGACAGGTTTCAGTTAAGAGGAGGACTACCTGTATAAATCTGACACAAAATCCCCTCAGCACGGCGGGCACAGACACGTCAGAGAGAAAATATTTAATATAGGAAACTCTTTTTACGGTATGTTGCGTAATCGATGGAACTTGCTTCCCCCGCGAGATGATCAGCCGCTGCTAAAATATGTCGTTTTCCGGCTTGAAGACTTTGAAGATATTTCTCTGTCATCGGCAAGAAAAAGATTCCTGTTATCCACTGCAGGTATTTTGGGTTTTGTAGTGGTCATATCGCTGACGTTGCCTTTGCTCAAAATAGTTTTTCATTCAGATGACATACGTTGGATAAATCCTTCAACCCACACACTTCTTGAGACTTCCGGCAGTTTGATTTCAATCATTATTGCCATGATATTGTCATGGGAATATCTGGCATCGGGAAAAACCAACGTCCTTTTTCTTGTCTATGCCTTTTTCGCTATTAGTGTTCTGGACTTCTTCCATGCTTTCTCGGATTATTCTCATAACTTGTTCGTCTGGTATCATTCAGCAAGTGCCCTAATGGGTGCCCTTTTCTTCTTCTGTTCGATGTTTGTTTTCCATGACGATAGACCCGATTCTGATCATTCAGTATGGATAAGAAGATTCTCGATCTTCTCCGGAATTTTCGTAATTCTTCTTTTTACCGTTTTGTTTTCCGCATATCATTCATTTGTTCCTAACGTTCTGTCAATATCATTGCAGCAGCAAATTAATGTTTCCATGGCAAAAGGCCGCTTCAGTGCTTCTATCTATGCTGTTAATTATGCCGCTTGCGTGCTTTATGCGCTTTCGGGAATTCTGTTGGTCAGGGGTTTTCTGAAAACCAATGATGTCATGTACCTAATTTTCGGGACATCGACGCTCCTCTTCTTCATAAGTCAGCTCTTTTTTGCTTTTTCGGAATTATGGAACCCCATGTGGTGGTATTGGCATATCGTAAAAGCGGTCCTTTTTTCGGGCCTTCTCCTGGGACTTGCCTACGGATTTACAAAGACCTTTTACAGACTCTATGTATCTAGAATGCGGTTGGCGGAGCTGCTCGATAATATTAAGGAAAAGAATTTGGAGATTGAGAAGGCTTACGTGACACTGAAAGAAACACAAAAATATCTCAATGAATCTGAAAAGCTTGCTTCCATTGGAAAAATGGCTGCTATGATGGCACATGAAATTAGAAATCCACTGGGCGCGATCGCAAATTCAGTCGGTGTTCTAAAGAAATATAGCTTACGTCCGGAAGAAAACACCGAAATTCTCAGCCTTGTCGAAGATGAGATGGATCGATTAAACAAACTCACGGAAGATTTCCTGAGTTTTGCCAAACCCTCTCATCTCAGAAAAAATAAAACGGACCTAAACACTGTTCTTGTTGAAACGCTCTCTCTTTTGAAGACTGAAAAGACAAAATCATCCGGGATCATCTTTCAGGAATCATTCGCCCCTGATATTCCTCCTCTCATGCTGGACAGAAATCATATCAAACAGGTTTTCATCAACATCCTAATGAATTCCCTGCAGTCGATTTCTCAAGATGGAGTGATTACAATTCTGACAAGATACAGGAAAGCAGAAGATGAAGTTGAAATTACTTTTGCCGACACGGGAATAGGAATGACCGAGGATGAACTTACAAAGGTATTTCAACCTTTTTATACGACAAAGGACAAAGGCCTGGGATTAGGACTCAACATTATTCACAAAATTGTTAAGGAACATGGAGGATACCTTCTCCTTTCAAGCAGGAAAGGTGAAGGTACAGAAATAAAGTTGAGCTTTCCTGCATGCAGGAAAACTGTTTCTCCGCAGACGCTTGATAACGTTAGTGAACTATCTGACAACATCCTGATAAAGGACTGAACGGATGAAAATACTTGTTCTCGACGACCAAATTGGTATGCGAAGAAGCCTAGGCATTCTACTGAGAAAAGAGGGTTTTCATACTGACGAGGCTGAGAATGGGAAACAGGCCATTTCATATTTTGAAAAGGGGCCTTACGATCTTGTCATTACAGACTTGAAAATGTCTCCGGGAACGGGTTTGGACGTTCTTTATTTCGTGAAAGAGCGGCATCCCAATACCGATGTAATAATCATGACCGGCTATGGCACGGTAGATTCTGCTGTACTGGCCATGAAGATGGGAGCTTTCGATTACATTTTGAAGCCGTTCAAAAACGAGGAAATACTGCACAGAGTCAGGAAATCAATGAATCACCTGGAAACAACAAGAGAGCTGTCTTCGTTGCACAAAAGGGGAACGTCTGAAAACAGCAAGGTTCCCCTTCTAGGTAACAGCACAGCTATCAAAGAAATCGTAGCCGTCATGCATAAGATTTCGAATCTGGATATATCGATATTGCTCACCGGAGAGACCGGTACGGGGAAGAGCCTTATCGCTAAGACAATCCACAGCCTTAGCTCCAGAGCTGATAAGCCATTTATCTCAATTAATTGCGCTTCTGTTCCCGAAAATCTACTCGAAAGCGAACTCTTTGGTCACGTAAAAGGTGCATTCACCGGCGCACTGCTCGAAAGGAAGGGACTATTCGAGGCTGCAGAAGGAGGTTCAATACTACTCGATGAAATAGGAAGCATGCCTTTTCCAATGCAGGCAAAACTACTGGATGTTCTTCAGGACCGGGCGATCCGCAGAATAGGCAGTAACAAGAGTAAAGCAATAAATGTAAGAGTTATTACCGCTACTAATACAGACATTATCAAGGCAATAGACAATGGCTTATTTCGTAATGACCTTTATTATCGGATAAAAGTTGCCCATATCCACGTGCCTCCGCTTCGGGACCATGCCGAAGATATTCCATCCCTCGGAAACCATTTTCTGGAATCCATCGGAAAAGAATTGAATAAACCTGATTTAGAATTCTCTCCTGAAGCGCTCGAATTCCTTCTGCACTATAAATTCCCTGGGAACGTGAGAGAGCTCGCCAATGCAATCTCAGGCGCTGCTGCTGTTGCAGTAAGCAATATCATTTCCGTTCAGGATTTGGCGCTCACTCTCACAAACAGCCTTACAGAAATGCCAACGCCAATCCCTCCAGAGAGAGACCTGCATCCAAATAGTCTTGAAGAATGGGAAAAGGAGCTCATCGTTGAAAGTCTCAAGAAAAATCCTAGCAATCTCACGAAGGTATGCAGTGAGTTGCGAATCGGCAGGACAACGCTTTGGAGAAAAATGAAAAAATATAATATTGAATAATTAGCATCGCTATTTGAGCCATTCAGTCAGGTCTAAGGTAATAAGAAAATTCGGGCCCTCCTCTTTTTTTACTCTCTGATAAAATTCACATTTTCTGCAGTCGTTGTGCTTCTTTGCAAAGCTGCCTTGGACCTCACCCCCGCACATCGTTCCGGCAACCACCCAGCATACCCTGCCGGCGTTCTTGCCTCCGTGTGCAGAATCAAGCTTCGTATGGCTCGCAGCAGGACAAACGCCGAGTTCTTTCGCTTTTTCCCCTCCGCATTCTCTCCCGCACTTCATAATCTCCCAGCAGTTTTTTTTCAAAGCGGTCTCCGTTTAAATATAACATACTGCAACCCTGTCGCCGACATTAAAGAACCATCTTGTTTTCAACTGGAAGCCGTTCAGGTCGTGATACAAGGGCAGACAACCTGCAAGGGGCCAAGCCTCTTAAGAACGACTCAGGCCCAATAAGCTTGTCACCGCCGCTTATTGATAATGAATATACACCCCGCATTCACATCCCCTCTCTAAGCACCCAGGTATCTGTCTTGGGAGTTATCCAATAGGAGCTTTCGCCGGAATTACTTCGAAGGACAGGCTCGGAACCAAAAACAAATCGAATCAGATACTTGAACATCATATTTATATCTCCTTCACTGTTTGTATAAAGTGACGGAATGTTAAGGGGTATGTTCAGAATATATATGACCTGCCTACCTTTCTTTGGAAGAAGCACGGTGTTTCCATAGTCTCCGCGATGGGAGGTGCTTAGTTCCTGCCATCGGCCGAGAATTTCTGTCTGGACGTAAAAAGTTTCCTTGTCCTCTTTCAATACTATGGTTCCGTCTGACCTGTTATATACGGTTATGTCCACTCTGTAATTGTTATTGCCCTGATAAGAGATGTTCCCGACGGTGACGTTAAGATACGCAAAAGACGGATTCACTGCAAAACAATCGTCGGCGGCCATACTGCCGAGCACTATGGCCGCAAAACAGCCATATCGGAACATTCTCTGAAGCAGGGCTATCTTTTTATGGGATTTCACCCGATCACCGGCACCATATCATATGCCGCTTCAGGAAAAAAATTTCTGCACAACTCACCACCAGATACTTTGGGATATCTCTCACTTGACATTGACATTAAACACCGCCGTATCCTCACCCTTCTTCCCTTTATTTATCCTGACATATATTTCCCATAGTCCGGGCATACTGAGGCCGACCCGTTCCACGGAATATTCTCCCTTTCCAACTTCCTTGATGATCGGCAGTGTACTTGTTCCATGTTCGTGTGCCGGCATCCAGGGGACTATCTCAATATCCAGCTTATCCTTTACTGGTGCCTTCGTCCTGCGGTCCCCGACGAATAGTCTCATGCTATTTTTCCCTACCTTTGCCTGTGCTCCTGAGAACTCAAGTGAAACAAAATACAGCCCCTGTTCAGTGGCATTTTGCTGCATTGCAAAGCCGGACAAAAAGAGACCCAAGGGTATAAAAAATACTAAGGGAAGCACGCGTTTAAATATCCGGGTAACCATGAGATATCCTCCTTTTAATGGGGCGGCATTGGAATCATGACAGGGACCTTATTATCGGCAAAGGTCACCTGCCGCAGAATATCCTTGTCGGTGATAAAGTAGGGTTTCAGATAAATATACACGTCATTGACCCTCTCGATCACCTCCTCTTCCTTGAACACACTCTGCGGCACCACGAATATGGAAATGTGAAACCGCACATGCATATAACCGTACATCTGGTAAAAACTGTACTTGAGACCACGCTTTATCGTCACTATTTTATGGTAGAGGTGTTGCCCTTTCTCCAGCTTGATGATTTGTTCATGCTCCTTTTTTTCCTTATCGTGAATCGGCACTTCCACCCAGAAAGTCCCGCTTTGTACATATGCACTGACATCCGGATGGGTGGCATATACAGGCTCATCGGCCAGATTGTCTATTTTCAGGACCGCCTCATATTCCCCCGGAGCGCCGTGGACATCCCACGCATCCCGTATATCGGGGAAAATCATATAGAATGCAAGCTTTTCCAGCCGCTGTTTTTTGGCGTCTCTCTCTCTGATGATGGCATTCTCCTTCTGGCCTATATAGAAATCCACGAGAAAAAAGACTGCAATTATGCACAGAATCGAGGCGATCGACTTTCTTTTCCTTGTTAAGCCTTGCAAGAGACTCATACGAAGCTCTCCAAATTACCTCTTTCCCTGCATGTTTTTATGCCTCTCATTCGCTCCTCAAACACCCCTCCCGTTACTTGTTCCAATTTCTGAATCCCGTTATAGGCATATAAACCGGGACCTTGGTATCGCCGAAGTCAATCGCCGCCGAGATTTCTTTCTCTGTTATCCAGAAAGGCTTGAGGTAAACATATGTTTCGCTTTTCCTCTCGAATATCTCCCCTTCCTTGAACCCGCTTTCAGGCAATACCGACATCCTGGCAAGGAACCTGATATGCATATATTTCGGAATAAGATAGCGGTTGTAAGGTGTCTTTGGATTTATAGTCAGTATTCTTTGGAAGGAATGAGGACCGGTGCCGAGCTTGTACATCTGTTCCTTCTTTTCCGCTTCTGCATCGGTAACAGGGACCTCCATCCAGGAAATGGTGCCGACCTGCATAAATGCCCTGACTTCAGGATAGTCTATATACACCGGTTCGTCGCCGATGTTGTCTATTCTGATCGTCGCTGCGTATTTCCAGTTCTTCCGGATATCTTTGGTTTCCTGGATGTCCCGCACATCGACGGAAAGCATGTAAAAGGCCTCTTTCTCAAGCTTTTTTATCCTCTCTTCCCTGGCCCTAATGATCGCCTCCTGTCGTTCGGCCACAAGGTAATCGACCGCCACCGCCAAAAGCACAGTTGCCGCCAATAAGACCACAGCTTTCCGCCTCAGGAACCGCGGGAGCATCTTTCTCGTATTATTTTTCCCCGCCAGTCCCATGTATTACACCTTGCATGGAGGACACGCTATGGCTTCATCTTTCAGGAATACCCCATCTTTCAGGTGCACAATACGGTCGGCCCTGTTCGCTATTTCAAGATCATGCGTAGACAAGACGATAGCGATATCCTTTTCCTTCGAGAGCTTACGGAATGTCTCGATCACGAACAAGCGGTTATCCCTGTCAAGGTTTGCCGTAGGCTCGTCTGCCAGGATCATCGCAGGATGTGTTATAAGAGCCCGCGCAATCGCGACTCTCTGTATTTCACCGCCACTCAGCTGACTCGGCATATGGTAAAGCCGATGTCCTAATCCGAGCGACTTGATAATCTCTATCCCTTCATTCCTTATATTCCCGTTTCGATTCTTCGGTTTGAAGAAATTAAAGGGCAACAGGGTATTCTCTAATACGTTCAGCATCCGGAGAGGTTTTGCGTCCTGAAAGATAAAACTGAATTTTTCTCTCCGGAAATGAACAAGCTCTTCTTCCGATAGCGTGTCTATCCTGGTACCTTCAAGGATAACTTCTCCCTTGCTCGGGCGGTCCAGTGAACCGATGATGTTTAATAAAGTCGTCTTGCCGGAACCGCTTGGGCCAACAAGGGCAACCAACTCTCGCTTGTTGATCGTTAAGGAGACATGCTCAAGCGCGGTCACCTCACCATAAGATAAGTTGAAAGTCTTGTTGACATTCTTCAACTCCAAAAAAGCGGTGCCATTGCTATTGTCCATAATCATCCCTCCCATTGTGTTCTGAAACTTTCCGTGATTTTTATTCTGGACAACCGGTATATAGGATAAGAACTGGCTGCAAAACTGCAGAAAACACCAACAAGCAAGGCCACCAGGACATAGAGGAGGTTAACTCTTACTCCAGTCCCGAGTTTAAGGAGAAAGGAATCCAGCAGATACGTCATAAACAGGCCCAGGGGATATCCGATCATCCCGCCAATGAGTCCGATGGTCAGGTATTCGGAGAGAAATATGGTCAGAAGTTGCGACCTAGATGCGCCCACGGACTTCAGCAAACCAATTTCCTTTACCCGGGAATAGAGTACACTCGTCATTATATTAAAGATTGAGAATATACTCACCGCTACGGTTGCCACAACAATGGCCAGCAGGAATTTAAGCGTTTTTTTCAGCAGCGTGTATTTCATTGTGCTGAACTGCTGGGGTGAAAGCGCGGTGATGTTCGGGATATTTCTGTTGATATCCTCCACCGCTGCCTGGAGTAATTTCTTGTCTTTATCGAGGGAAACATTCTGGATGTTGATAACGGACACGAAACCGGTTTTATCAAAGAGTTTTTGCACTTCGGCAAAAGGCGCAAAGACCATGTAATCCTCGGAAGAGTTATAGTTCTGCAAAATGCCCGCAACCTTAAACTCGGAACCGTTGATCGTGACTGTATCATTTAAAGATATTTTTCGGGAACTCGCATACGTCCCGCCGAGGACCGCCTCCCTGTCACTTGTCGGCCATCTCCCATCGGTCAGGGTCCATGAGGGCTTTGCCTCCAACTCGGATTTGAAGTCAACACCTGCAACGACTGAACTGACTTCATATTTTCCCGCAAGAACTTTCTCATCTTTATAGAAGCGCACTACGGTAATAATCCTGTCCTTAGGGTTGAGGATAATTTCGCGTACCCTTTTTTCAATCTCCCTAACCACTCCCTCAGGGATGTATTCCTCGGTGTTTACACCTATCTGATTGATCCTGTCCACGCGAACATTCTTGGGTTGAACGATCAGGGTGAAACCGAACTTGGACGCCAGGTTCGACAGGGAGCTGTCTGCATTATCGAAGGTCAGCAGTATTGTGCTGAGAATAGCAACAGGTATTACGATCGCAACTAACAGATAGAGGCTTTTCCCCTTTCTCCGGAATATATCTTTTATCGCTAAGACGATAAGTTCCATATCAGCTCTCCCATTGCGTTCTGAAGGTTTCGGTTATCTTAAGTTTTGACAGTTTATACGCGGGATAGATAATTGCTACCAGGCTGCATACGACCCCCAGGATAAGCGCTCTCGGAAGAAAATCGGTGGATATCCGGATTACAGCGCCTATGTCAAGGAGAGTATTCAGAATGTATGCCATTCCCAATCCCAGCAAGTATCCGATGATGCCGGCTGCAAGACCGAGGATGAAATGCTCGTAGATGAAGATCCTGAACAGCTGAGATCTGGATGCGCCGATAGCCTTTAACATGCCTATCTCTCTGATGCGTGCATAAAGGGAGCCGGTGACTATATTGAATATGGAGAAGATACCGACGGCGATCGTTGATACGACGACGGCAAGCAGGAATTTGTACAGCATGTTGAAAAAGTCAAATTGCACCCCGGCAACGTCAAGTTGGGAAACAGCAGTAATTCCGGTTACGTTCTTGTTCAGTTCCACCATTGCGTCGCCGACAGGACAGTTGGGACACATAGCCCGGACGCTCACCAGCGATATAAGCCCCTCTTTGCGAAAAAGGCTCTGAGCAGTACTCAGGGGGATAAATACCATATAGTCATCAGCCGAGTTTGTTTCTTCCAGGATCCCCCTGACGGTGAATTCAGTTTTATTGATAGCAAGCCTATCACCTAGTTTCAGTCCTCTTGCCTTTGCATAAGCGCCCCCCAGATACGCGTCATCCCATCCCTTTAGTATCGGCTTTACCGGCGCGACCTTGTCTTTCTTCTTCTCCTCCTCGGCAATTATTCTGCCGCTGGAATCAACGCCATAACTGGTTTTATCTATAACAACGTTGCCGTGGGAGTCTAATTTGTATTGAGTGGAAATATTTGTATTTACATCTTTGATATCAGTGTCTGCCGGCCACTGGCCACTGGTCAGGTTCCACCAGAATCTCACAAAATATTCTTTGCGTAACTCGATACCGGTAACGATCACTTCCTGGCCGTTTACTTCAGCTTTTTCGAAGAGCCGCGGCGCCCATGTGGCAGGTTCCAGGACCACACCGGGAACACCCGGATTTGAAACCAATCCGCCTTTTTTCTCCCAACCGGCTTTTATGGCCTCGTCATAGTTCTTCATTATTTCCGGTACTGCAGCTTCGGGGATATAGGAACCGAGAACGACTTCTGATGTGGTTAATTTATACTCCTGGCCCTTTCCTCCGGCATTGGCGCCCGAAGAACTTGCCGCCGGCCGGACTGTCAGCGTATGACCTGTCTTGGCGATAATTTCCATGATTGCCAGATTCGCCGAATTGCTGACAATCGACAGAGAAGTAAGGAGAGCGACGGCTATGACGATAGAAGAGGCGATCAGCATATTTTTCTTGGGTCTTCGCATCAACTCTAAAATGGAAAGTTTAAGGATTTTCATTATTTGCACACTCCATTCATAATGGCCTGCACAGGATCAGCGAGATCCTTATATATGAACCCGTCCTTCATGACAATTGTGGTTTTCGCTTTTTCCAGCCACGTGAGGCTATGGCTGACAACGATGAGGGTCTTCTTGTAGACATTGTTTATCTGGCAGCATATCTCTATAACTTCCTTCTCTGTTCTGATATCAAGCTCTCCGGTTGGCTCATCGGCCAGGATGATCTCCGGATCGTTTATAAGCGCCCTTGCTATCGCAACCCTCCTCTGTTCACCACCGGAAAGCTCTGAAGGGAATGAATTCACCTTGCTTTTCATATCGAGGTCGGTCAATAGGGATATCGCTTTCGACTTCAGCGCATCGGTGTCTTTTTTGCGTGAATTACTGTTGAAAATTGCCGGCATGACGACATTGTTCAAAACATTGAGTGTCGGCAGCAGACTAAATGATTGAAACATAAAGCCTATTTTCCTGTTCCTGAAATTCGAAAGCTGGCTGTCATTGAGTTTCCATATGTTCTTTCCTTCGATCAAAACAGTCCCTTCCGTAGGCCTCGTCAGACCTCCGATCGTACTGACAAGGGTCGTTTTGCCCGAGCCTGAATGTCCCATGAAAACGACAAAGTCGCCTTGCGCTATTTCGAGATCCACCCCCTTTAATGCTTCCACGCGCTGATCGCCTACATGATAGATTTTCTTTAATCCGTTCGTCCTGATAAATTCGCTCATATCATAACCCCTGTTTCATAGTTTCGTGCGGGTCGATTCTTACCGCAACAAGCGCAGGATATGCCGACCCGCTGATACCCATCAACAGAGCGATAAGTATCGCACCGCCGGCCATCAAACCGATAATTTCAACTGGGGGCAATATAAACGGTATATTGAGGAGTCTGAGATAAAATACGATCGACCTCTGAAATATCTTCAACAGACCGCCTCCTATCAACATGCCCACGAAGCCGCTCATAACGCTCGTAAGCAGGGCCTCATAAATAATGAGCTTGAAGATGTCGGGCCGTGTGGCACCGATCGCCCTGATTATTCCCAGCTCTCTCTTTCGCTCGTTGACCACTGCGGAGTATATGGCATTGATCATGAGTATGTTCGAAAGGACCAGAACGACGATTAGTGCAATAATGCCGGAAAAGACTGCAACCGTCGTCTGACGGGCCGACGTCGCAATATTTCCGGTAGTGACGGCCTTGAGCTCCGGGTTTTCCTTTAAAATGGAAAAGGTAATAAAGGGTATCTTTGCTCCGACCTCCAGCTGTACCAATCCACCGGATATCTTTCCTCTTAATGGTGCAAGTGGCTTGATTGACTTGTCAGACTGTGAATAATCTGACATTTCATAGGCTTTTTGAATATTAAAGAAGATTGCATTATCATATAATCCAATCCCTGTTCTTTCGAGCTTTCCCCAGACCGTAAGAGGGATTCCATAGAACTTCACAATATCGCCTATCTCCCACGGTGACATCGCTCCGATGATTGCACCGTCAGCAGGAAAGGCACTGTCCGCTTTCTTGTCGACCCAGGGCATGACAGTAAAATCATCGGTAGGATCGAACCCTATCAGAAAGGAATTGCCCATAACGCAGCATTCACCGGTTGCACTCGTAAGGAAGATCTGTCCTGACACCCTCTTGACTCCCTTTAGTGCACGTATCTTGGCAAGCACTCCCGAGTCCATATAAAAGGCAGATGGCTCCCCTGTCAGAAGGGCCGATTTCATAGCTACCAGGGAGTCCTTAGGAATTACAAGAAGATCAGCGCCCAACTTCGAGAGTCCTTCGTCCAGGCTGTGCTGGATCCCTAAAATAAGCAGTGATGACGCGAATAATGCCCCAATGACAATGCTTACACTTATCAGGATTATATAAAACCGTAAATGCTTCACCTGCAGGTTCTGGTATGCCAGTCTGAACAGAGATATGATCATCTTTTTATTGACCTCCTAAACACATGAAAACCTTCAATTCAATTCCCTCTCCTGTGCTTAGTGTCTCCCCCGCCTCGCAACTACAGAGACGGGGGAGTTTTTGGAATTCCATTACGTAGTCGTGCAGCGTGAAATTGCCAGTCCCTTGACTGACCTGGGAACGATGCAACTGTCGTGGTGTCCGAAAGGACTCGGGAGAAGACCGTAAAGCTTATCATCCTTCACCCGTACGACGTAGGTTCCGGACTTTGTCTTCTGGTATCCGCTGTACACCCCGAACAGCCATTTCCCGTCGTCTGTGCACGCTATGGTATGTGTATCTGGCCCGATGTTGATCACCTTGGTGATCTTCCAGGTCCGCGTATCAACGGCGCATATGCCGTTCATGCTGGGCGACGGCCACCACAGGGTGACATACAGCTTCTTGCCGTCGGGCGTAAAGCACATATGGAACGGATTGGGATACGCGCCTCTCCAGCTCGGATCGCCCACCCCTGCGACTCTTCTCCACTTCGTGGGATCGGAATAATTGCTGGAGTCGAATACAGCCATAACGTTTTCCCTGGCATTGTTCATGAGCAGGAAGCGGTCTCCGGTGGGATTGAAACCGGCTTGGTGAGCAGGAGTGGGGATGTTCTTGAACGTTGCTGTCCACTCGCCGTCGCCGACCTTCTTGAAGGGGACCTGAAATCCCTGCGCCGCATGTTTTTCTGATCCCACGCAAATCGCCTTGGGTTCCCACGTCTTTGTATCAAACACAACTCCGCATCCGATCAGTCTGAGCGCGGCTACCGCGTACTTCTTGTGCTGCGGTTCCCAGGTCAGAGAATCTAGGGCACAGAGGTTCTTCAGGTGCGGGCCCGGCACCTTCCCCTGCTCGGCAAAAAGTTCTCCTCCGGGAACAAGTTCCCAGTCTACCTTGATGCCGTTTGTGCCCTTCAGGTGATAGGGCGGTTTCAATTTCTTGATGGTAAGCGTCCCGCCATCAACCCATGCCCGGGCGAGCTCAGAGTTATTGTATTCCCAGTCGAACTTTATTACCGCTTCGACTGAAGACGGCTGGGTGCCACGCCCCTTTTTGAATACTGCAAAAATGTCTTTTTGCCCGTCCGCCACCGAAAAGCGCTCGTTGTCCGGCGCGATTGTGACATGCACGCCAAGACCGACGCCGGTTGTTTCAGCAACGTCCTCCAGTATATTCATCTTGGTGCCGTCATAATTGATCCGCCAGATATTGAACCCTGGAGCCGGATCTTTCACCGGAGTCGTGACGCCGTAGATATAGAGATTCTTCCCTCCCTGGGAATCCACCACATATTCGAATTCCTTGTAGGGATCCGGCGAGGCAAACGCAGCGATATGATGGACAATAGGGGTCTTGTTCCCGGCCCAAATGCTCATATTCAGCCAAGCGAGACAATTACCAGTTGACATATCATATGCGCCTACGCCTCCGGCGTATTTCCCCGGGACAAGATGGATATACTTGCCGATCTGCTTGTAGACATCGTCAAACGTCGGATCGCCGAACATGACGGCTTCAGCCGTGCCCGAAGAACTGATGCGCTTACCAAGACCAAGCTTGCTCATACCGCTTAATGCAGCTCCTGCAACCGCTGCCTTGAATAAATTGCGCCTCGAAATACTCATCTTTTTACCTCCTTTTTTGTATTGCATTTTATATGGTTCATTCCCGCCCGATGACGTTTGCTGACTAACTCCCTTGCCACCTCCTTTTGTCATTTCTTACCGCGTCTTTGCCTTGAGCGATCCATTCATCGCAATCAGCAAGCTGGGTGCCAGGTCGCAACGCTTGTTTTTTTTGCAGGTTTTATGCGGCACTATCGGAATCAAAGGAGATTTTTTTCCATAATGAAACATGAAAATGTTTCATTATGTTCCATTATGGAAAGACAGAAGAGACTTGAAGAGGTTTGATTAAAATAATGTTTGATCAACACAAAAGAAACGATTCTCATATATTACAGGACTTACCGCTGCCCCTGGCGTTGCATAAAGCAAAATCTTCAATTAAGCAAAGTTGCGGGGACTTCTGGCACGAAAATGGCTTAGCCAAATACAGGACGCTGTCTCACATCAGAAAAAAACGAATCATCCACCAATGAGGAGGCAAACTATGTTTGGTCTTGGCTTGCAGGAATTAATAATCATTTTAGTGATAATCATGGTTTTGTTTGGAGGGAAGAGATTGCCGGAACTTGCAGAAGGGATGGGAAAAGCGATCAGGAATTTCAAAAAAGCTTCTCTGGAGGATAACGCCCTTAACGTTACACCCAAAACAAATTCAGATAATGAAAAATAGCGTGTGTAAAGAAATACTGTAATCGCCCTTAGATCTCAGACGTATTATAGAGCATCACAATTATCAAAAAGAAATCTCTTATGGCGGAATTTAAAAGAGGATGCTTTTGTTAAATTCTGAAAATATTTTATTATGCTCGACATTGGCTTTCAAGAGATAATAATAATTTTTGCTGTTGCCCTTATAGTCATAGGCCCCAAACAACTTCCTGAATTCAGCAAGAAACTCGGGAAATGGATTCTGGAGATTAGAAAAGGTGTAAATTTGGCCAAGAGCCAAATAACGGAAGAGATTAACAAAGACATCCAGATTTCCGGGGAAAGGTCAGGGACTACTGCTCACCCTCTCCGGGAAGATGACGAAAGAGATGACGTCATGAGTGAACACAATGTTGCTGAGGAAAAGACATAATTGGAAGATACAAAACTACCTTTGACAGAACATCTTACGGAACTGCGTAAAAGAATATTAATATCGGTAGTAGTTTTGTTTTTCGCATTTCTCTTTTTTTTTAACTATTCGGAAGAATTGTTTAAACTTATTACTTTCCCTCTAAACTCAGAAATAAAGCTTGATCTTGCAAATCCCTATATTCGTATAGAGGAAAAAGTCGGCCCCCCGCTGGTTTTTCTTGCAGTTGCAGAGGCTTTCTGGATACACTTCAAGGTTTCTTTCGTCGCGGCCTTTATTGCCTCGTTGCCGATAATATTTTATCAGTTGTGGAGTTTTATCGCCCCGGGCCTGCTTGAAAAAGAGAAGAGATATGTTATGCCATTTGTGTTATTTGCCACGCTGCTTTTCCTGGTCGGGTCTCTGTTTTGTTTTTATGTTGTTCTGCCTTTTTCACTCACTTTTTTGCTGGGATATAAAACAGCCTCTTTAACGCCTATGCTGTCGGTCGAAAAATATATCGATTTCTGTTTGAAATTCATCCTTGCCTTCGGATTAATTTTCGAACTCCCAGTGGTTATATTGTATTTGACAAGATTCGGAATAGTTTCGCCAAAGACCCTGGCAAAACACAGAAAATACGCTGTCCTTTTTTCTTTTATTGCAGCCGCCATTCTAACCCCTACGCCTGATGCATTCAATCAGGTACTCATGGCAATTCCTATCATTCTTTTATATGAAATCGGCATGCTTTTATCTATAATTATCTACAGAAAAAGAAAAGTGCCTGATGAAAGAGGAAAAGTGCACAAAACCATTTAGGGTCAACCAGCATTGGCTTCGTCCCAAACTCAGGTGGTATAATTTCCGGTATCATGCTTGTACCAATTTCCGTCAACGACCTGAAACCCAGCATGTATGTCGTCATCCGGGATTCCTGGTTGAAGCACCCTTTTCTGAAAGCGCGCTTTCTCATTCAGTCGCAGGAGCAGGTAGATAAACTAAGGGCGTCCGGACTTTCTGTGGTCACCATAGACACGGAGAAGGGACTCGTGCCGGATTCGGCCCGCCGCAGCTCCCCCCCCCGACGTCTCATCGCCGTCCCCTGCGGTCTGGGAACCGGAAAAACTTGTGCCCCCCGAACTGCGCGAGGCTATCCGGGACAAGACCCTCCCGCCGGAAAAAAAGGCCTAGGTCGTGTACCGGTCTTCCCTGATACTCATGGAAAGGCTCTTCAACGACCCGAAGGCCGAGAAGATCAGGGAGGCTAAGAAAGGGGTCTCGGAGATCGTCGACGTCGTGATTGCCGACAGCGTCATGGCGAAGAACCTCGTCAATATTACCTCATATGATTTCTATACCTATACGCATTCGGTAAACGTCGGCATCCTCTCTGCCCTGCTGGCGGGCGCACTCTACAGACGGTCGGCCGCCCATGACCTGCATGAACTCGGCGCCGGCTTCTTCCTCCACGACATCGGGAAGGTGCGGGTGGACCCTGCGATCGTGAACAAGCAGGGCGCGCTGACTGAAGAGGAAATGGAGCAGATGCGGTCGCATCCCTGCCAGGGGTATGCCATACTTTCAGAGGCAGGAGAGTTGTCCGAGGAGTGCAGGATCATTGTGATGCAGCACCACGAGCGTCAGGACGGGAATGGATACCCGAAACGGCTGAGGGGCGACGAAATCCATTCTTACAGCCGCATCTGCAGCATCGCCGACGTCTATGACGCGCTCACATCGGAGCGCTCATACAAAAAGCGATTCACACCGTTCGAGGCACTGATGATAATGAAGGAGCAGATGATCGACCACTTTACGACAGAACTTTTCGAGAAGTTCGTGCTTCTCTTAGCGTAGCAGTGCCGCAGGCCCAGCCGTCACACGGGCGGTTCACCTGGAACGGCAGCCCGCTCCGGGGCTTCATGCTCAGAATGGTCCCCGCCGTCTTTCGGGAAGAGAAGAATAATGCTTATCCTCCTGTTGCGCGGGTCGCCCGGGTTGTCCTTGATCAAAGGTTCGGTTGCGGCGAAACCGGAGACCCGGTAGATCCGATCGGGATTCAGTCCGTTTTTTTCGAGCTCTTTTCTGGCGGCCGAGGCGCGCTCCGTCGAAAGCTCCCAGTTCGTATATCGTCCGGATGCGTAGCTGAGAGCGTCGGTGTGCCCTTCGATGGCGATCCTGTTGTCGAGGGACTTGATGCTTTCCGCAATGACAAGGAGAATCTTTACGGCATTCGGGCTCAATTCCGAGCTGCCCAGTTTGAAGAGGGGCCTGCCTTCCGAGTCGATCAGCTGTATCCGTAATCCGTCGTCCGCGACCTCGACCGCAACCTGGTCCTGGACATCGGCAAGACGGGCAGCGATCTGCTGCCGGATAGATCGGCCCACTGTCTCGGGGTTCGACATATCGGTAATACCTTTGCCGAAGTTCTTATCCATCTTTCCGAAGGCGCCCCCTGCCTCTCCGGTAACGCCGCCCTGCTCGTTGAGGAACATGGAAGAGCCGGATTTTTCGAAGATGTTAAACTCCTTGAAGTACGCTGCAACACGCGCCCGGCGTTCGGGCGCGACCATCGTGATAAGCCAGAGAAGCAGAAAAAATGCCATCATAGCGGTTACAAAGTCGGCATAGGCCACCTTCCAGCTGCCGCCGTGGTGGTCATTGTGCCCCTTTTTCCGCACCTTCTTAATGATGATCTTGGGTTTCATGCTCCTATCGCTCAGGGCTTTTTCCTGAGCGCAACCTCAAGTTCCGCAAAGGAAGGGCGGGCCTTTCCGGGTATGGCCCTCCTGCCCGATTCCACTGCCATCTGCGGCGCCGCCCCGCCAACAAACGCGACGAGGGCCGTCCTGATTACCATCGCGTAGATCTCCTTTTCCCTTGCCTTATGCTCGAGATTAGTCGCCATGGGACCTACGAATCCGTAGCACATGAGCACGCCGAGAAAGGTCCCTACCAAGGCCGCGCCGATGCTGTGGCCGAGCACTGCGGGAGGCTGGTCGATCTTGCCCATGGTGATCACGACCCCGAGGACCGCAGCGACGATCCCGAGCCCGGGCAGGGCATCGCCGATCTTGTTTATGCTCTGTGAAGGCAGGATCTCCTCGCTGTGCTGCGCATCCATGTCTATCTCCATGATTCCGTCCAGCTCGTGCGGCGAAAGGTTCGTGGTGATCATGACCTTCAGGTTGTCGCAGATAAAGTCAACGGCGTGCCTGTTCGATACCACGCTCTTGAATTTGCTGAACATGGGGCTTGCGACGGGGTTTTCGATGTCCGACTCTATGGAGATCAGGCCCTCTTTCCTGATCTTCGAGAAGATGAGACTGAGGAGAGCGAGGATCTCGAGATAATGGGCTTTTGTAGTACCTCCGCCGCTGAAAACCTTGCCGATGTTGCCGGCAACCAGCTTCGCGACCGGTCCGGGCGACGAGATCAGGAAAGAGCCGATGGCGGCCCCGAAAATGATCACCACCTCCGCCGGCTGAAAGAGGACACTGAGGTTCCCATGCTCCAGCAGATACCCGCTGATAATCGAGCCCAGCACCACGACTATGCCCACGATCGCGAACATTGTTCCCCTCTTCTTACGATGGATTGGCCGGGACGCCCCTGCGGCCGGTTACGTGGCACATGACGACGGCCCTCTCCCGTCCTTGACGACCGGAAGCTCGATGGTGACCGTCGTCCCCTCCCCCTCTTTCGAATCGACCGCTATCGTCCCTCCGTGTTCGCTTATGAGACCGTAGGCGATCGAAAGACCGAGGCCCGGGCCGTGCCCGACTGATTTCGTGCTGAAGAAGGGATCGAATATGCGCGGCAGGTCGGAGCTCTTGATGCCGGTCCCATTGTCCGCGATGACTGTCGTGATGCAGCTGCGCCCCTCGTCGTGCGACGTCGTGACGGTAATACACCCCTGGGTGCCCGCCTGGGCAATCGCCTCCTCGGCATTCAAGAATATATTCAGGACGACCTGTTGTATCTGCGGCACGTCCACGCATACGCCGGGCAGGTCGCCGTAGTGCTTGACGATCTCTATCCCCCTTTTCCTGAACCAGTATATCCGCATCCCGGCCGTCCTGTCGATGACGTAATTCAGGTGCGCGAGGCTGCGCTGCGGCATCTGCTGCCGGGAGAAACAGAGAAGACTGTCGACAATTTCCGCGCACCGTTCCGCCGCTTTGCGTATCTTGTCGAGTCCGGCGCGCACGCTCTCGTCAGGGACCTTTCGGAGCATCAGCTCCGTCAGCCCCAGAATGCCGGTCAGCGGGTTGTTGAGCTCGTGCGCCACTCCGGAGACGAGCTGTCCGAGGGAAACCAGCTTATGGGCGTGATAGAACTGATCGCGCATCCTGTTCATCTCCGTCATGTTCTTCAGTATCCCGACATACACCTGCTCTTCCCCGAAGAGCGCCGGGAAGATGCTCGTGAGATAGATCTCGCCGTCGACGCCGACCTCATCGATCACCACGCTGTTCGACATGATGGCCCTGTCGATCACGCAGTTGTCATGCGGGAGGCTCATCTGGAAGAGGTCGCTCACCTTCATTCCGATAATCTCGCGCGGGTGCTTTCCGAACCGAGCGGCAAAAGACACATTTACTTTCCTGATCGTCCGTTCGGCGTTAAAGACAACGATATAGTCGGTGACGGCATCGAAGGTCGCCTGCCATTGCCGCTGACTCTTCGCGACATCGGTCAGCCTTGTCCGGTCAACTTCCTCGGCCCGTGTTCTTTCGCTCTGCTCCCCGGCGCGCCTGGTCATCTCTTCATTCCCCTTTCCCTTTTTCCGCTGATCTCCCTGCACGCACTATTATATCAACCCTCCTGTTTTTCGCTCTACCTTCCGGCGTCTCGTTGGGCGCCAGCGGCCTGAACTCGGCGTACCCCGATGCGGAACATCGCGCCGGGTCGAGTCCCCGCGCCTCGACGAAGTACCGCAGGACGTTCACCGCACGCGCGGTCGAGAGTTCCCAGTTGTCCCTGAACGGGCCCTCGCCGCCCGGCAGAGGCATATTGTCGGTATGTCCCTCGATGGCCAGCCCATAGGGTACCCGCTTCAGTGCGGCTGCAAGAGAGGCCAGCCCCGGAAGCGCATCTTGCCTGATGCGGGCCTGCCCCGAAGCAAAAAGAAACTGATCGCTGACCGATAGAACCACTCCGCGCCGGTCTCTCCGAACATCGACATACCGGCCGAAGCGGCCGGACTCCACCACTTGCCTGAAATCTCTCTCTATTCCGACGACGTCCGGTGCGACCGGTGAGATCCCGTCGATAACCGGCGCTGCCGCGGCCGCGCCGCCGACTTTCAACGCAGTCCTCATGGAGCCGGTAAACAGCTCTATCTTGCCGCTGTCTACGTGACTCACCGCGTACATCGTGGTGAAAAATGCAAACAGCAGGGTGACAAAGTCCGCATAGGAAACGACCCACCGGTCGGGGTGTTCCTCATCCTCAGGCAGCCGCCTCCTCTTCATCGTCTGTCGTCCTTTTCCAGGAAGCACCGCAGCCGCTGTTCGAGAAAGTGCGGGTGAGTACCCGCCTGAATGCCGGCCACCCCTTCGATGATCATCTCCCGCACCTGCAGCGCACGGTGCAGGCGGTTGTTGAGCTTTTTGGCGATCGGCAGAAGCACGAGATTCGCGATGCCGACACCGTAAATCGTCGAAACGAACGCAACCGCAATACCCGCCCCCAGCCGTCCCGGGTCCGAAAGGTTTTCCATCACATGAATCAGGCCGAGCACCGCGCCGATAATGCCTATCGTGGGGGCAAACCCGCCTGCGGTCTCGAAGACGCGCACGATCATCTTCTGTTCGATCTCATACGTATGCACTTCCTGCTCCATAGTTTCCCGCAGCATCCTGGCGTTCATATGATCGGAAATAAGGCGCATGCCCCTCTTCAGAAACTCGCTATGCATCCCGGGGATTTCGGGCTCGATCGCCATAAGTCCCCGGTGCCGCAGGACCCGCGACAGCCGCACACATTCATCGATATATTGTTCGGGCCTGATCCGCTTCTCGAAAAAAACCGCCCGCAGCGACACAAGCGCATTGCGCACGTCGCGCATCGGAAAGCTTAACAGGGTCGCCCCGAACGTCCCTCCGAACACGGTAACCGCCGCGGTCGGCTGGAGGACGGACGCAAACTTGCCGCCTTCGAGCAAATTCCCGCAGAAGACCGCGGTGAGCCCGAGGATGATGCCGAGGACGCTTGCACGGTTCATCGGTCCTCATTCCCCCGGTTACGAAGGTCCTGCCGGATCATATCGCGCTGTCTCATGAGCGTGTAATTGATAATCTCCTCCCTTACGTTTTCCTCGACACTCGCAAAATGGACCGCGGTCTCATAGTCTCCTTCATCCGTCGGCGTCACGCGCACCACGTGACCATAGAGCAGTACCCCGACAGGGGGTGAGGTCGGCAGCAGGAATTTCAGTTCTACAAGGTCCCTCTCTTCCATCTTCTCCCAGGTCTTGAATTTAATGCCGCTCGCACTGATATTTACCTGCCTGTCTTCGGCGTGGCTGAGTCCCGCATCCCTGACAGCCATCCGGTCGAGGACATGGGTAAGCAACCCCTGGATGTTTACGAGCATCGTCCAGAGATGGGGATTGATCGAATCGTCCGGAGGCTCTTCCAGATTCGTCCCGTCAATGAACCCCGAAATGATGCAGGACCGGAGCGGCACCGCAGCGTTCTGCACCCTGCGGGCCGCGACCGGGAAAAAGTCATCGACCCTGAAATACTCCCGGCGTTCGTTCCACAATATCTTCACGGTAAGTATCTGTCCCTCGCGCCGCAAGACCTCTGCGTAGTAGCTGCAGTCGTGAGAAGAAAGAACCAGCCGGGCACCGGGTCCGGCTTCGAAAGACAAACTCCCGCTCAGCTGGAGCGACAGTTCCCCGTCCGGCGCCGGCACGACCGTCGCCCCGTAGCTCTGCCTCCCCGATACGCAACGGAACGTGATTAGCTCGCCCGCATCAAATGCCATGGTTCCCCGCCTTCCCCGTGGCTGTCAGCAAGAACGCCCTCACGACCTCCCCATCAAACTGTATGTTGCTGTATCGTTGTAATTCCTCGACAGCAGTTTCGTGGGGGAGCGCCTTACGATAGGGCCGCGACGACGTCATCGCGTCGTATGTGTCCGCCACTTTCAGTATCCGCACCACCAGGGGGATCTGATCAGCGGCGAGGCCGTCGGGATATCCGTTTCCGTTGTAATCCTCATGGTGATGCCTGATAAGTTGGCGTTCCAGGGGAAAGAACTTGATATGCTTAATGATATTGTCGCCGATCACCGGGTGCAGACGTATCTCCGCAAGCTCTTCCGCGGTGAGACGCCCCGGCTTCAGAAGGACCGTATCTCGCACGCCGATCTTACCGATGTCATGAAGGTACCCGCCGAAGCGAATGACGTCCTTGTCGTCATCGCGTAGTTGCATCACGTCGGCGATCTCGAGGGAATACGTTGCGACACGCTCCGAGTGGCGGCGGGTGTAGATGTCCCTCGCCTCGATGCTCGTCACGAGCGACCGGAGCGTGTTTACCATATTGTTATAAAAGGCCTCGTAGAGGGCGTTATTCTCTATGCGCAGCGCAGCCTTCTTCGCAAAGGTGAGTGCAAGGGAGACCTCGTAGTCCGTGAAAGCGGTGCCGTCCTCCTTCCCCGACAGGTTGAGGATCGCAAACACCTCGTCATGGACCATGAACGGTATCGAAAAAAAAGGTACGTCAAGCAGCCTTCCGCTGTGAGGGTTGATCTCGCCCGGCAGCGCCATGTAATGACTTTTTGTCCTGATGACGTTCTCGAATATGGTCCCGTCGAGTGCGATCTCTTTCCTCATCGCCACTGTCCCCTGCTCGATCTTCAGCGTGCCGCCGTCGACGATTCCGAACGAAGCCTCCTTCAGTCCCAGCAGGCGCGATGCCATATGGACGATTTTTTCACATATCTGCCGGTTCTCGTGCAGACCGTCGAGTTCACTGCTGACCGCCTGGAATATGCTGATCTCGTAAAGGCTGCAGAAAAGTTCGCTATTGAGACGTCCTATCGTCTCTTTGTCCCCCGATGCGGAGATTTTTTCGAGTTGCCGGTTCTCACCGACGATTTTGTCCGTCAGACAGATTACCTTGTCGAGGTTGAATGGTTTCGTAACGAAATCCTTCGCTCCCTCCTTCATCGCGCGTATGGCGTTTTCAATGGATGAAAAACCGGTGATCACCACGATCGGCGTCGAATTGTGGAGCCTTCTCGCCTCCCTGAGGAAATCGATGCCGTTCATTCGCGGCATGCTCAGGTCGGTGAAGACGACGTCGTACCTGTTGCAGCTCAGTTTTCGCAGTCCCTCACTCCCGTCGGCCGCCATGTCGGTCTTGTACCCCCCGACGCTGTCCAGGATCTCGGACAGAACGTCGCGAACAACCGGGTCGTCGTCTACTATAAGAACCGTACCCTCACCCATCGTCTCTGATCAGCCTCCCTCTCAAAATGTCCGCCTCCTGCTCGGTGAGTAAACTCATATTTTTTAATCGCTCCAGCCGCTCCAGCCAGTGTGTTGTTATATCGCCGTTGCGGGAGCGGGCCACGTCCTTTATGATCTCTATGTCGCGGTACGTGTCCTTCAGATGTTCCCTAAGCTCCCGGTTGTCGCTGAGAAGGACCGCCCTCTGGAAGGCCCTTTCGGAAAGCAAAACAATTTCTTGCCCCCTGAAAGGCTTTGTAAGGTAATAGAAAGCCCCTTCCTTCATTGCCTCGAGGGTGGTGTCGAGCGACCCGTATGCCGTAAGGATGACCACCGCCGTGTCCGCGTTGCTTCTGACCGCATGCCGGAGCACCTCTATCCCATCAGCGCCGGGCATACGCAGGTCCGTGATGACAAAATGGACGGTCTCTACCCTGAGCAGCCTGATCGCGTCAAGGCCGTCCGATGCGGTAACGACCCTGTATCCTTCCTGAAAAAGAAGGGAAGCCACTACCTCCCTCACAATCTCATCATCGTCGGCTACCAGTATATTGAAGTCTCTTTTCTCCATGACTATGTGCTCTTTATCCTTTCCAGGACTTCTTTTCTGGCCTGGTCCATTATCTGTTTCTTCTTGCCCTCAGACGATATGTTTACGATATCTCTCGTTTCTGACTGCTCAGACCGCTCCTCCTGCATCAGCGCGGACGGCTTCAGTTTCGAAAACCGGTTATAAAGCCGGAGCATATTGTCGATATTGATTTGGAATAGCGTCATGTCGTCCTCCTTGCCTTCCCGTACCTCGCCGTTCTACTGTTTTTATCGGAACTTCCGACAAAAACTTTAGGCTTCCCCGGAGAATAACCAGCAGCCGTCCCGACTGCTCCGGATACGACTGCCGGGGGGGCCAGGACGGCACCGCAGGTCTTTGCCGCAGATAATTTTCCTGTCGCCGAATAATAAGGTGTACCATTTTTCCCCGGCATGGTCAGGGCAATCGAACGGGTCTTTCTTTTCCTTATATAATGTCCGGCCCCCCGGCGTCGTCCATACCGCCTATCATAGTGTCGAACAGCATTAAATTTGGGCCTCCCGGCAAAGAATTCCGCCGACCGCACGGGACGGGCTAAAGTTTTTCCTGGCGGCACCGATAAGAATTTTAGAGTTAAGGAATCGAGGTCGAAAAGGAGGTGCAAAGTCAGAGACCGACAGAAGTGACAGAGACAGGGCCGGGTTAACCGGCAAATGAAAACCCCGGCAAGAATTGCCGGGACTAAAACCTTAGAAAAAGGAGAATTACAATGGCTATCAATGATATTTCCTTGACCTCTGCGATGAGGTCGAACCTCGTAAGTCTTCAAGGCACAGTGGACCTTCTCAGCAGGACCCAAAACAGGCTTTCTACAGGCAAGAAGGTCAACAGTGCACTCGACAACCCTCTTAACTACTTTACCGCACTGGCACTCAACAGCCGCGCAAACGATCTTGCCGGTTATAAAGACGCCATGAGCGAGGCCGTACAGACTATCAAGGCGGCCAACAATGGTATAAGCTCGATTTCGGCCCTGATTTCCCAGGCAAAGGCAGTTGCAGCATCGGCAAAGGCATCAGGCAGCGGTACCGGCAACGTGACCGCATCGATAAACGTTGGCACCCTGTCAGCCGGCGACACGATCACGATCGGCGGGACCACCTACACCGCAGTGGCAGGCACTGCTAACACTACCACGCAGTTCGCGATCGGAAGCAATGCCCAGCAGACGGCCTTTAACCTTGCTCAGCTGATCAATAGCGCAACGGAAACATGCGATTTCGTCGTAACGGCGGTCAACGGGACGTCCCTATCGGTGGGGAAATCAGTAGCTGCCGATGTCGTGGCAGGAGACATTACATTCCCCGGGACCCAGACATCGATGAGCTCTTCTTTGGTCTCCGCCAACACGGATCGGGGAAATTACGCACAGCAGTATAATACCATTATGGCGCAGCTTGACCTTGTAGCAGCGGATTCGGGATACAAAGGCGTTAACTTCCTTGCCGGGAACTCTCTTGATGTACAGTTCGGGCCGGGCGCAACCGACAAGATAACAATTGATACTAACAGCGGTAGTTTTGACGCCTCGGCAGCCGGCCTAACCATGAATGTGACTGCGACATCGAGTTGGGCCACGAACACCAACATTGATACGGATACGGCGAAGATGGATACTGCCCTGAACACACTCAAGGCACAGGCATCGAAGCTTTCTTCTAGCCTGAGCGTCATCAACGTACGTCAGGATTGGGTAACGAGCATGACGAACACCCTCACTGAAGGCGCTGACAAGCTGACGCTTGCCGACATGAACGAAGAGGGCGCCAACATGCTGATGCTCCAGACGAGAAACTCTCTGGGCACCACGGCATTGTCGCTTTCATCGCAGGCGGCTCAGTCGGTCCTGAGACTGTTCGGCTAAAAAGCAACCTTGGGAAAAGGGATGGGGGGGAAGAAATCCTCCCCTTCTCCTTTGCATATGAGGGATGAACCATGAATATCATCAGTATACAGGAAAGCCTGCTTTCGCAGAATGCGACCCGGCCTACCGGAAAGAACGACTCAGCGGCAGACGACAAGCTCCGCCCTGCCGCTGTTCAGAGCGGCCCGGATGTACCGATTGTCTCATCGGGGGCGTCGAAAGCACCCCAGGTCGCCGGCTTGACCGCCGGAATCGACTATACAAAGGAACAGTTAGATACAATCCTGGTAAGTTATCCGCCCTTTTTCCCGCTCGGAACTTACCAGAGATTGGATTTGATCAGACAGGTCCAGGGGTTGCAGGACGAAGTGCACAAGTCGTCCATAGATACAGATCTAAAGAAGTCTATCGCCGGGAGCAAGCTGTCCGAGCATGCAACTGATCAGGAAATATCAGCCGCCCTGGACGGCCTTTTCGGACTCAGGAAGAACTTGGCAGGAGACAAATCTGCATCAGGGAAGACCCAGCCGGGTGCGATCCTGGACATAAAGGTCTGAGGAGGGATCTATGGCGCTGAAAATAGTCCTCAAGCCCCATGAGAAGCTTATCATAGGCGGTGCGGTGATCGTAAACGGGAGGACCAGGAGCGATTTTGTTGTAGAAAACAATGTCCCCATTCTCCGGGAAAAAGACATCATGAGCCTGAAAGATGCGGATTCTCCATGCAAAAAGATCTATTTCGTAATTCAGCTGATGTATGTCGATGAAAAAAATATTGCCGATCACCATAAGACATACTGGGAGTTGGTCAAGGCCGTGGTCGATGCCGCACCCAGCAGGAAACCGGTCCTGCACGAAATCAGCGAAAGCATTTTGCATAACAGGTACTATCAGGCGCTTAAACTTACAAGGAAATTGATTGATTATGAACAGGAGGCAATAAATAATGTACGCAACACAGCTGGCCGCATATAAGACCGTCCGGAAGGAAGCCATGTCGGGCCGCGAAATAGAGGCACTTGCTCTTACTCAGGCAGCGCTGAGCCTCACCGAATGTCAGAAGAACTGGGATGCGGCAGACCGTGAGGCCAAACTCGGTGAGGCGCTCAAGATAAACCAGATGGTCTGGACCATTTTTCAGGGCGAACTAATGAAAGAAGACAACCCCCTTCCCAAACAACTCAGAGCGGACATCCTCAGCCTGAGCGTGTTTATCGACAAAAGGATCTTCGAGGTCATGGCCGATCCGGCGCCTGAAAAGCTCACCGCCATTATCAATATAAATCTCAATCTCGCAGCGGGCCTGAAGGGACAACCATGACCGGCTGCACGTGACTATACGGCCAAGCTAACACTATGCCCGGCAGGTAGCCATGAGGTCCGTCATCTCACTGCTGCGGTATCCGCCTTCGAGGCCCGCCTCAAGAAGGCAGATGGCATCCTGAACCCTGCCGGCTGCAATAAAGAGTCTGGACATGCCGCAGATATATTCGGTAAAGTTGTACCCCATCTTGCGCATTTTCCTGAAATATGCCAGCCTCTGATCTTGTCCCTCATCCCTGCAATGCGCAACCGCAAGTGCGGCGACGGCCGGCACATATTCGGGGAACGCACAGTGCAATCTGTCGAGCCTTGAAATAGCCTCTTCACAATTTCCGACAACGAGCTCACAGGTAGCAAGGTTGATACATGCCTCTTTGGAGTGCGGGGCAAGTTCCACCGCACGCCGCGACGCAGCAAGGGCCTCCTCAAATTTATGGAGCATCAGATAGGCATACCCCATATTGAAAAACGCCGAGGCCTTGTGAGGGGCCAGTTTGATGAATCGCTGCCATAACTCAACAGCCTCTTCATGGCGCTTGAGTTCGCCTGCCTGCACTGCAAGTTCATGGAGCGCCTTCGGATCGCTCTCCTTCTCCTGAAGTTTCTTTTTGCCGAGCAGATAATACGCTTCAGCCTTTACCGCCTTACTTTCTTTGTTGAGCTTTCCATAATGGTGAACAGGGATGGGGCAGAGCTCGACTCCAACGCCCGCCTTCTCCAGTGAGGCCTCGACCCCTTCATGCACATAATTTGCAAATCTGATCGTCTCGAGGTTCGGGAATAACCGTGTCTTCCTGCTCGGGTTCCATCCGGTGCCAGCCTCCTCGCCCCCATAGCATCCGTCATTCGGGCTCCACCCCTCTATGCTCGGGTCATCAATATAATTTCTTGTATCAAAGGCATAAGCCCTGGGCCGTTCGGACTGAACGCCGAGCATACGGACAAAGGCCTCCTGGTCCTTAGGGGAGATGACCTCGTCGGCGTCGAGGGCGAATATCCAGTCCCCCGATGCCCTTGACAACGACTCGTTCCTCGCCTCGGCAAAACTCCCCGTCCACACAAAATCATATACCTTCGCGCCGAATACCCGCGCGATATCCTTCGTCCGGTCGGAAGAACCCGTGTCCACCACGATCATCTCGTCGGCGAGCCTTCTCATGCTCCTCAGACATCTCGCCAAATTCCCCTCCTCGTTCTTCACGATCATGCATAGAGACAGTGTGCCACGCCCCTTTTCTGTCCGGTCTATCTCCTTCGCCCCAATCGTATTCCGCACCTCAAGTCCGGCTGCCAGGATACCGTCATCCACGCCAAAGGTCGCCATCGCGTCTTCGACCTCTTCAATTGCCGTGTCCCGCTTGCCCTGCCGTATCAGGACATCTATCAACAAAAAAACTATCCTCCTGCACTGCGGATACAGGTCCCTCGCCTCCCTAAGAATCTTCTCGGCACCGGGGAACGCTTCCGTTGCAGCCACTGCGGAATAGTACGCTGAGGCGGCATCCGCGTTCGTCGGAGAAAGGATAAACCCCTTCTCGAGAAACCCCAGCCCCTCTTCTTGCCGGCCTTCGGACCATGCCAGCACCCCGATGTTCGTATGGGCCTCACCATATCCGGGATCGGCCTCAAGCGCCTTCTCGAAAAAATCCTTCGCATTCCTCCGGTCTTGCCGCTTGAATGCTAGGACACCCTTGAGGTTCAATGCCGCAGCCGACGACTGCTCCAGACGGAGGGCACTGTCTGCATATGCTCCCGCTTCATCATCCAGCCCCAATCCCTCCTTGCAGTATCCGATCAGCTCCAGTTGCCTTGTCTCCTCATCTCCCGCAGGAATCGTCCAAAGCGCATCAAGGGCGTCCTGAAACCTCTTTTCCTCTATCAACATCTCGGCAAGTGCGTAATAAAGCGCCCTGTCATCCGGCGCATGCCCGATTCCCTCTGCATACTTCTCAACCGCCTTCCCGATATCGCCCCTGAGTCTCAGCTCATCTGCCTTCTCCCGTGCCGTGACGGCAAGGATCCTTTCCATGAGAGGGCCCTGCGTATCTATCCCGCACCACTTCTCCGCAAATATCTTCTTGTTCGCCGCCATCGCCGAGACGTAATCCACCTTATTCCCGGCAAAGCTCCTGCTCCCATAATGATGGATAAACACATCTCCCGCGATGAAGTTCCTGTATCCCTCCAGCACAGCCCGAAGGCAGAAATCGTCGTCTTCGAAATTTCCTGAGCCGAAGCCTTCGTCCAGAAGCCCCACCCTTTCGACAAGCTCCCGCCTGAACAGCATACAGAAACCGACCACCCTCCTTGACGGTATGAGCCGATGCCTGTTCTTCACCCGAAAGATTTGTGCAAATTCGGGGAGCCCGTCCATTGAGTCGTATTCGATCTTCGCAACCTTTTGAATCCCGCTGATGTTGTTTGTCATGGGGCCGACGATGCCGATATCAGGGGCGCTGTTCAGGCACTCCTTCATCCTCCGGAGCCAGTTTTCGGTTACCACGACGTCGTTGTTCAAAAGCAGGATATACTCTCCGGAGGCGGCCTCGATTCCCTGGTTGCACCCCCTGGCAAAACCGAGGTTCATGTTGTTTTCAATGAGCTTGTAGTTCGGATTCTTCTTTACGAGTTTCTGCAGCCACTGGACAGTCCCATCGCGGGAACCGTTGTCTATGAATATGATCTCATGCTTCTGAGTCGTATGTCTTCTGATGCTCTCGATGCATTCTTTTGTGTACCTGAGTTCGTTAAAGGTAAGGATGACCAGGGAAGTCAGGTCTTTTACGCGGTCTCTGCGCTCGATCCGGGCGGGGGGAAACAGCCGGCCCGGAAGATCACCCGAACGGGAAGGGGAACCACACGGTGCATCTCCTTCCCGTGCCTCCTGTCTGTCCGCCTTTCCGGCCGCGCAACATTCATCAAGCAGCCGCGACAGCTCAGGGCTGAGCCTGCCACGCTCCTGAAGCGGCCGAAGAACTGCAACAACATAGCCGCAATGACCGAGATGCTTTAATTCCAGCATTATGGCGTCGAGAAACCGTTCCGATCCTGTCCGGTCTTCTTTGACCGGGAGCATTGCAGCGAGACCCTGATCCATTTGACCGTTGCACAACTGTATAATGCCCAGGAGTGATGTGGCGTTCATGAAATCAGGATCCAGACTGCGGAGTGCCTCTATCGGCCTCGATGCCTCCGGCGCCCGCCCCAGACACAGAAGCGTAACTGCATGATTCAGATAGACCTCCTTCAGACCGGGGTCCAGGGCTGTGGCCCTCTCAAGGGCGGGCAGCGCATCCGAATACCGGCGAAGCGACATATAACAAATGCCCGCCTGCATATGCACCGCCGGAAGCGCCGGATCGATGGCAAGCAAACGAGGATCAAGCTTGAGCAACTCAAGGAACCATCCGAGCGCATTCTGGAAGTCTCCATTGACGAATTCCTGTATGCCCAGTTCCCATAATGTCTTGGGATTCTTTCCCCCCAGTTCTTTGAGCTTTTTCTTGCCGAGTTCCAGATACCATTCGCCCTTTCTTTTACTTTTTTCGCTGTCCAGTTTGCCGTAATGGTGTATAGGAATTGGACACTCTTCGACCCCTATGTGAAGTCCTGCGAGGGCAGGCTCCAGTGATTCATGGACCGGGTTTACATATGAGACACCGCTATTGCGGCTGAAAAGCCGCACTTTTTTACTTGGAATCCAGCCGTTGCCGGCTTCCTCCGGATAGGAGCCGTCATTTCGTTTCCATCCGTGCATACCCGTATAAGCGACATAGTTTCGAGTGGTAATTGCATAGGCAATAGGTTGGGCCGGCTTTTCGGTAATAAGGGCCTTAAACCGTACATAGTCCTTAGGGGAGATGACCTCGTCGGCGTCGAGGGTGAATATCCAGTCCCCCGATGCCCTTGACAACGACTCGTTCCTCGCCTCGGCAAAACTCCCCGTCCACACAAAATCATATACCTTCGCGCCGAATACCCGCGCGATATCCTTCGTCCGGTCGGAAGAACCCGTGTCCACCACGATCATCTCGTCGGCGAGCCTTCTCATGCTCCTCAGACATCTCGCCAAATTCCCCTCCTCGTTCTTCACGATCATGCATAGAGACAGTGTGCCACGCCCCTTTTCTGTCCGGTCTATCTCCTTCGCCCCAATCGTATTCCGCACCTCAAGTCCGGCTGCCAGGATACCGTCATCCACGCCAAAGGTCGCCATCGCGTCTTCGACCTCTTCAATTGCCGTGTCCCGCTTGCCCTGCCGTGGCTCATTCTCGGCAATGATAATATACTGATAGACAAAAAAGCGGAGCACCTCCTCCCTGTTGAGGCCGGTGAGGCTCATCTTCTCATGGGTCAGGCAGTTTCCGGTCTCCTGTATCTTGGAAACATCGACGGGCGGGTTCAGGACGTATTCCGTCTTCAACAGGGAAAGCCCTGCACCTAAAAAAAGACTCTCAATTTCACTCCGCGTGAAAAACCGCAGGTGCGTTGCATCAAGAATGCCTGCACTCTCATATTTCCAGCTGCCCTGTATCAGGCTGTTGACCACAGTTATGTTCTGAACGTTAGGGACCGAGGCTATAACGTGTCCGCCGGGTCTAAGAAATCTCCTCAGACCGGCAAGGACGTCCCACGGGTTGTAGAGATGCTCCAGTACATCAAGGGCGATGATAAGGTCGAATTCACCGTATTCCAGGCCGTGTTCGAGCAGATCGGCGCTTTCTATGTCAGCGACAATGACCTTGTCCAGGTACTGCCGCGCCAGCAGGGCTGCCTGCTCGGACACCTCGACTCCCGCATAAAAATCCACCTGCCGCTCCTGCTTCAGCCTCTGTCCGGTGGCACCGCCCGCACAACCGATCTCAAGCACCCTGCTCGCCGCGAGTCCGTTTTTCACTATTGCCTCGATTATTTCGCCGCGGGCGAATGAATAATACGAGCCGGCCTTTCCGGACTGCAGGGGGCTGGCACTGTTGACGGCCTGATTCACCTGGCTTGGTCCGGATGCCCGACTCCTGTAATCGCATTTGGACTCTTTCTTCCAGAGGATGCAGAAGCTGTCTCCCCATTGATCGCTGCCGTCCTTAAAGCCGGTCGGCCCCCAAATGGTCTTTGCCTCCAGTACTTCGAGACCGGCCCATTTGGCAAGCGCACGCAGACCGTCGGGATAGTATCTCCAGCAATCAACGGGATGTCTGTGCTCCGGCCCTCTTGAAGGCGCTACGATACAGATCAGGCCGTTCTTCTTCAGCACCCGGGTCATCTCTCTGATGGCAAGCCAGGGAAACTCCATATGTTCAAATTCCTGGCCTGAAATGATCACGTCATACGACTCGTCTTCCATCTCCACCCATGCGTTGGGGTTTTGGGGGACATAGTCGATCCCCGGGCTGCGCCGGAAGGCCAGACGTGCATAGACAAAGAGGGAATTATCAGAAAAAAGTTTCTCGTAGCCGCCTTCCGCTTCACAGCCGCCGACATCCAGAATGCTGATCTTGCGGCCTTTGAAGTGCTGGGTGACGAGGCTGCGGAATTGCGACATAATCGTGAATGAGCTCTGGTGCATAAATGATCTCCCGTTTTCTCCGGCCTTCCCGAATCAGGCGTTCTTTGTTTCGAGCATTTTCAGATACTCGTCTCTCCCTTTGAACCTGAACAGATACTTCGGGTCGCTTATATCCATTTTCCCATGGCTCACACAGTGCCGGCAGGTCTCCGATGGCCCGACCACCAATTCCTTTCTCAACCTGAGAATGGCCGAACTGTTCCAGACCTCTTCGACCGAAGATTCGCCGAGATTGCCCAATATGTATCTGTCCGGAAAATCCATGCAGCAGGGACCGACCCTGCCGTCGCTGTAGATATAGAGATGTTTAAAGGGATACGCGCAATAGAGTCCATGCGCGTTATTCTTCAGCGGAGCAGAAAATAAACCCGGCATAAACATGGCCACCCCGAGTTGGTCTGCAAGCTGTTTTGCCTCTGTAAATTTCCTGTCGGAAAGCTCCTGTTCGTGATACAGGCTTTCGCCTCTGAGTTCCGGTACATACATCACATTATGGTATGCAATGATCAGGTCAACACGATATGACTTTGCAAACTCCACGACCTGGGGGAGTTCATGGATGTTGGATTTCATGCCTCCGAAATTCAGTATCAGCTTCGGGAATAGGCTGTTATAGTGCAGCTTATATTTGTTAAGCAGCCCAAGGCTGTTCCTCAACGTCTCTATACTCCCGTTGATCCTTATCTTGTCATAAGTATCTTTGCTCACCCCATCGCACGAAAAGCTCAGTTCATGGAGACCGCTCTCTACTATCCTTTTTGCAGTCTCTTTATTGAGCAACTGCAGATTTGACGTAGAATGGACCCGCACGTTGTTTTGCCGGGAATCTTCTACAAAAAAGAAGAAATCTTTGCATAACAGCGGTTCTCCCATGCCGACAAGGTGGATGTCACTTAACTGTTCCAGAACAGGATGGATTCTCCTGTCCCAGAGGGTCTTCTGGAAGAAACCCTTCTTATGGCCACCGGCATATTGAAAACACTGAGGGCATCTGAGGTTGCAGGAGCTCGATACTTCCACCTGCAGGGACTTCAGTTCTCTGACGGGCGCCGCATAATCCATCAGATCACCCTGCCTTGCCCGCAGGCGTCCTTCCAGATCGCTCTTGTCCGCAACATCCACCCAGGCGCCACTGGCCACATCAAAAAGTTTTATCACACGGCAGGGGTTGCCGGCAGCGACGCAATAATCGGGGATATCTTTCGTGACAACGGTATTGGCCCCGATCACGCAATGCCGGCCGATCCGGACGTTGCCGACAACGACCGTGTTCGTCCCTATCCACGTGTCGTCGCCGATTATAATCCGGTCTTCATGCGTGGATATGCCCTGATGTAGTATCGGGACCCCGACATGCCGGTATTCATGGTTGTGATCACTTATTAAGATACTGGGGCCGAGCAGAACGTTCGCTCCTATAGTTATTTTGTTGGCTGCGGAGATGGTGCACCTTCTCCCGATATTAGTTCCTTCCCCGATTTCGATCATGGGCTGGAAATTTGTATTATTAAAGGCGATGTTGAGCCAGCAATCCTTCTGGATCACGACATTGTTTCCGAAGCGCATCTTCTGTATCCCCCGTATGTCGCAGGTCGGGTCGATGGCAACATTACCAGGACGGGGGGGATCCGCCGCCGCATGTTCCCTCTGTCCGTCGTTCCCCGCATTAGCTTCCTGCATCATCGACATATACTTCTTTATGTCCTTGTCTTCGATCATGTCCGGGTCATCCTTTCTCCTGGCGTTTGTTACCACGGGATCCAGGCATGGAGGGATGAAGAATGTGTTGCAGCCGCTCCCGAAATAAAGGCAGCGCGATCTGCCAGGCAGTTTGTCCGAGATGCCCTCCGTCAAAGTAGAGTTCGCTCTGTGTTTCCATGGTGTCGGTAAGCAAGAAGGGCAGTACCGTTATATATTCTATTCCACTCGTCTCACAAGAGCGACCCAGGAGTCTGGAAAACTCCAGGGTAATGACATTTCTCTCCTGAGACGTCCCGTAATTTGGCCATTCAGGATTCGTGACAACAAGACAGTTGCTGGCTACCGGGCCCCACACAATTGGCTTGTAACCCTGCAATACCACCTCATGGAGGAATGCGAGATATCTCAGGACGGTAATTGTAATGGAACGCTGCAGATCAGGCGTGAATGCGGCATTTTTGTGACCTAGTCGCTTAATGATATGAAATCTGCAATCTATTTCACCGAAGGCAAAGACCGCACCATCCCAATCGGCGGGATTCTCTCTTTTGAGAATATCAAAAATCCTTTCCCTTGCCATAAGAGTTGATTGTCTCTCAACTAAAGAGGCAGCCAATACCGGTCCCAAGTGAAATACGTGAAAGTTCATACCAAAAAGGGTAGATTCCCTGAAATCTTCCACTATCTTGTCCTCTCCGGCAAAAAAGAAAGAATGACTATCCCAAACACCATAAACCGTGAAGGAAAATTCTTTTCGGCAGGTGCATCATTGCAGCAAGGACCGTTGTCGGGGTGACGGCTGCCGAGATAACTTTCCGACCCTTCAATAAAAGCATCGGTCTTATCTCGCGCCTTCTCTATAATCGCCAAATAGTTTTCAATATCCGTATCTTCTATCATGTCCCGGTCGTCTCCGCCTTTGCTTTCCCTCGATCACGACTTTGTCACGACATCTCCACAGCAATCGACATGCCAGGACTATTCCCCGGCATGAGAGAAAAACCCTTTTCGTCGCCGCCAAGTCATTGTTTACAGTGAACGTTTCCGGAAAAAATCACACCTCTCCGGCCCGGTTTTCCCATAGTAAGCCGTCGTCTTCGCCGGCGCTGCTGTCAACTTCTTGACTCCTTTACGCCCCATACCACATGTATCGACTCAAAGGGTCAAAGCCATTAAAGATTACGCTCTCCTTTGACGATAAAGACATCAACGGAGAACGAATAGCTATGGATCCGCTAATAGGAATAAGTTCGGCAGCAATTGTAGACAGTTTCTTCTCTGCTACCGCCACGTCGCAGGGCCAGTTGGACTATCTGGCCAACAGCACCCTCTCAAGAGGGATTGATCGCTATACGAAACAGGACTACGCCGGCGCTGTCCAGGATTTCAGGAGCGCTATCGGTCTCTCACCCTCCTCTGATAATTCAGCCAAAGCATACGATTATATGGCGCAGGCATACATGAAGCAGAACAAAAGTGCCGAGGCCATCAAGACATACAAAGCGGCCATCAGCGTGGATCCTTCAAACGATGGCTTTCATCTCAGCCTCGGTGACATTTACTTCAAGAACGGACAACAGCCGGAGGCCGAGGCAGAGTATCTGCTTGCGGTACGGTTAAACCCTAATTCAGCAGATAACAGGTATTCGCTCGGGCAGGCATATTTGGCGTCAGGCCGGGTCAGTGAGGCCGAAGTGCAATTCGAGAGCGTGACGAAACTTGCTCCAAACAGTTCCACCGGATATTACGGACTGGGACAGGCATTCAGGCAGACAGGGAAATTCAACGATGCGCTTTCCCAACTTAACAAGGCAATAACCCTTGATAAAAATTTTGCGAATGCCTACCTTGAGCTGGGTAAAACCTATGCAGATATGGGAAACATGGACCGGGCACAGAAACAGTCGGACATCCTACAGAACATACAATCTTCTTTATATTCCGATCTGCAGGGCTATATGGACCAAGTCTCTAATCCGAAGTTTCAGGCCGTATACAGCACAAACGGGTTCAGCACGTTTTTGGGTCCAAAAACTGCCGTCGCCAATTTAGACCCGGCACTCTCGTCCCCGAATACTTCCAAAAGTTTTATTATGAATTTCGCATTCTCAAAAGAAATGGACGCGGATTCCGTTCAAAATATCGCTAATTGGCAAATAAGCAGAGAGTCGGGGCCATATACAAGTGATGACTATAACTTCGGGATGCCCCTTCCCTCAACCGAAGTCACCCCCCCTGTCATGCCGTCAGCGGTCGCTTATAACCCTGAAAGCCGGACGGCTGTAATGACCTTCAGGATCGCGCAAAATGCCGCTGGCGACGGAACAATGGATCCTTCACATATTGCATTTAAGTTTAACGGGATAGACGCCTACGGCAAAAAAATGGACCCTTCGGCTGACCAATACAGCGGCTTCTCACAGATCGTCTAATTTTTCTGCAGCTTGTAAATGAAAACAAGTATCTCGGCAACGGCCTTGTACAACTCCGGAGGGATGTCCTGATAGAGGTCGAGAGAAGAGAGGACCTCGACCAGTGCCTTGTCTTCCTGTATGGGTATCCCGTGCGTCCTCGCGATCTCCTTGATCTTCTCGGCGACTTTCCCGCTTCCTTTGGCCACGAGTTTTGGGACCGAATCCTCACCGTTCCTGTATTTTAATGCGGCGGCCTTCCCCGGTTTCTCTTTCACCGTCACACCCTCGCGTCAAACCCCCGCGGCTTGATCACCCTGAAATTGATCGCCGTCCTCCGTCCCACATTGACGATTCTCAACGGCAGCCCTGAGTCCCTGAATCTTTTCTCCAGATCGCCCTTTCCCGAGTCCAGCAGAGATGCGGTATCGGCCCTTTCCGCATGAAAGGAAACGTTGAATGCGCCTCCGAACAGGGTAACCGACACCGAAAGCCTTCCGACGGATTCGAGTTCGAGCGTGATGTCGCACGTATAGGACCGGTCTTCCCCGGAACGGCCCTCCCTCAATGTAAGTTCCCCGTCCCTGAGGTCCCCCCAGGAAACGGGCAGGAAGGTGTAGAACACGTCATGTATCTGCGACGTCAACTGGAAGAACTCTATGTTTTTTATAAGGCGGTCGACCACATTTGCCGCAGCGGCCGGCGAGCGCCCGGAAGACCTCAGCGAGTCCTCAATAGTTTCGTCTTTCAGCAGTTCCCTGAATTTGAGCAGCAGCCCCTTCAGGTCAGGATCGGAAAAAAGACGGGACAATATTCCGCCCTCATTACCCTGCATGACTTCCTGCGCTGCGAGTTTCAGTCTGGCCTCAAAAAGCAAACCCGACCCCTCGACAGAGGTCCTAAGAAGGTTTGCATTTAACTTCTCCACTTCGGGGAGTAAATTGCTCGATACTCTCAAGTTCGGGATAAAGGGCACGTATTTCCTGCGGCAACGACCTGAAAATATCCCTGATGATATTCAGGTCTGTACTATTTATCCTTGAACCTGAGAGCTCCGACAACACAGTGAGCACCGCCTTCGGGACTTCCGCCGCATTCGCGTCCTCCGCTGTCCCGCCATTTTCCCGTATCCCCATAAGCTGGAGCCTTATCTCTTTATCTCCGCCGATCACCTTGAGGAATACGGTGTCGCCGTTTTCCAGAGGGACGGCCGATTTGGCCGTAATGATGCCCCTTTGGCCGTTGCCCTGAGTAATGCGTATAGACATCAATCCGGCTTGCATTGCATTGATCACTTCAGCCTTCACGATGTCCCCCACGGTTAAAGAGAGGTCTCTCCCGGATGGTTTCAGGAAGGTGAGGAGAGTATCTGATCTTATTATGAGCGGAGTTTGCATTGCATGTCCGGGAAAGACGGATACACAGACGTACTAAGCCTTTACTTTAAGAAATCCAATAGCGACTGAGAGAGGATGCGTGCCGATGCCTGCTGCAGCGCCCGAAGAGCTACGCTCGTTTTTTGGAGGTCGGTTATAGTCTCAGTCATGTCTGCATCCTCTGTCGCAGAGAGAGAGTTTTGAAGAGAGAGGTTGAATGACGTAAGCCTTGTATTCTGGTCGTCGATTGCATTCTCTCTCACCCCGTTTTCGGCCTGGACAGTCTGGATATGTGTGCGCGCGTCCAAGAGAGGCTGCACAAGGGCGCTTATTCTACGGGTATCGTTGGCATTCAGGGCAGTCGCCATAATATCGGCCATCTGCATAAAATTGTCATAGCTGAACTGGTCAACGATATTATTGCCGGCGTCGAGTATCGCAACGTTGGTGGTGGTGGTCCCCGGCGCACCCGCCGTGTATTGGATGGAACCACCGCCAGGCAGTTGGACGGTCTGCGCTGCGGTCAGTGGAAGACTGAAGACGCTATTGCCCGCGAAATTAATCGGCATGTTGGTGTTCTGGTCTATAGGAACATTAGAGATGCCCGAGTCTCCCTGATATGCGAAAGTTGCAGGGTCGAACGCCTGCGTATCCGTCTTGTATCCCGAAAATACATACTTGTCCAGGTATTTGCTGTTGGCCAGGCTCGTAAGTATGTCCCTGTACTGGATGACCTGTCCGGCAAAGGCGGTCCTTTCATCCGCCGACAATTCTCCGGATGCGCCTTGAGAGGCGATCCGACCGAGACTGGACAGCGTGTCGGAAGCTGAAGAAAGCACTTTATCGGTAAAGTCGAACCTGTTCCTGACGTCGGCGATGTTACTCTGATAGCGGTCGTTCAAATCGATGCTCAGCTTATAGTCCAAGGCTTTTATTGTGCCGATCACGTCATCTGAGGGCCTCGAGATCTTTTTCCCCGAGGACAGGCGATTACTAATTGCTGAGAGATCCGCCATGGTCTGCTGCAGCGCACGGGAAATCTGGTCATATATCGTAAATGATGTGGTTCTCATACGCTACACCATATTCAGCATCGTCTGCAGAAGTTCATCCGTTATCTGGATCATCTTCGCACCCGCCTGGAACGAACGCTGGAACTTGATCAAGTTAGTCGCCTCTTCATCGAGTGAGACACCGGATACCGAATCCCGACGGTTTTGAATATCCGCAAGCAGGTTATTATCGAAGGTGAGGCTGTCGGACGCGGCCCTGCTCATGACGCCGGCTGAGGAAACGATGCCTCTATAGTAATCCATGAACGTTCCACCACCCAAATCTGCGATTGTGGTCGTCGAGAGGTTTGTCAGTGCAAGGGCCTTGGTCCCGTCACCAGGCAGCGTATTCACCGCAGATGCCGCGGCTATCTTGTTGATGTCAGTTATCGCCACGCTAAAATTCTTGACCGCATCGGTCAGCGGACTTTTCACGGCAAAAGTATCGCCGGACTGCACAGTGCCGGCCCCTATATCCGATATGGCGACCTGGATTCCATTAAAAATTATCGGACTTCCGGAGACATACGGACCTGTCGCAACAACTTGCCTCGTCCGTGTGTCGGTCACGGAATAATTATTGGTCGCGTCAAACGTTATTACATAATCGTCCGGGTTCAGTTGCGAGAGGTTTGAGATCGAAGCCGCGGTGATCTGTGCACCGGCTGAATTGCCTGTCGTTGAGACTTGGAGAGGATTGAAAAAGTTGTTTCCAGTCGTCTGATCGAGCCCGAACCCGGTTATGTGGACCTGATTTACCTGGCTGATCACAGAGGCCACCAACTTCCTGATCTGCGCCAGCGGGCCTGATTCTATTTGGCCCCTTGCTGCGATTGATCCTCCCAATCGCCCTTTACTGATATTGTCCGTGATGTCTATATTGTCAAGAAAGAGATTCATATCTCCATTCTGATTCTGCAAGGCTGAAAGAGTATATGCCTTTTCTCCGCTGACGAGGTTCCTCATGCCCATCGTGACAGTAACCGCCCCGTTATTGTCCTCAAAAGTCGATATGTCCGCAAGGCCTGAGAGTTCGTTCATAAGGGCATCCCGCCGGTCCCTGAGGTCGTTGGCTGTTCCGGAAGTGCCGCCCGCCTCTTGCCGGATTATTTGTCCGTTTAATGAAGCAATATCGCTGGCGATAGTATTGATGCGGTCCACCGCGCCGCTCATCCCTTCATTAATCTGGGAGAGGGCGCCTGTCAATCCGCTCTCCATCTGCTTTGCAACTGTCACTAAGGTATTGCCTTTCTGCAGCAGGGTCATCCTCTCCGGCTGGCCTTCCGGGTTTTGAGCTACGCCATTCCATGCGTCGAAGTAATCATTCACTGCGGAGGAGATACCCATGCCCTGCACGTCATTAAATACCTGCTCGACCCGGCTTAATGACTGGTTCAGGGCGTCCGACCTACCCTGATTCTGCTGCTGCCCGATCAACTGGGACTGGATAAAGGTGTCGTAATCCCTCTTTATGCCCGCGACAACGACACCGTTGCCCACTTCGAAGCTTCCCGACGAAGCAGGGTTTGCGATATCGAGTATTACCTCCTGCCTGCTATACCCCGGGGTATTTACATTTGCAATATTGTTGCTGACGGTACTCAGCGCCGTCTGACTGGCATAGATCGCCGTCCGTCCAATGTCGAAAAGTCCGAAGAGCGACATTTATGTCTCCACGGAGACGCGCATCCCCTTCCCCGCCCGGCTGCCGTCGCCGGCATCCTCGGAAAAAAAGAGTGCGTTGCTCTTCATGTAGTCAAGCGACCGTTCGATCAGGAGGCGATTGAAGCTGTTCATCTCCTCAATCGCCTGGACGAGAGAGATGAGTTTGGAACGAATGCCGAGTAGCGACGTGTCGCCTGTGACGGCCGACAGCCCCTTCAGCGTGGCGTCGCCGCCCGTCCAGTCGGCCGCGAGCCTCTGTCTTTCTTCTTCCAGGAGCCGCAATTTCATGACGATCGTGTCTTTCTCGGTCGACAGGTTCTCGATCGTATATGCATCGACCTCCAGCAGGCATAATCGCTCCCGCTGCAGGAGGTCGAGAAGTGCCCGGCAACAGACGACCTGCTCGTTCAGGATCATCTTGAGCGGGTCCAGGGACTTCATACGATCTCGTCGATCATCTTTCCGGCGATCTTCCCGGGGTCGACCCGGTAGGTGCCGTTTGCCAGCGATTTCGCGACCGCCTCCACCTTGTCGGTCCGCACATCGGGCATGCCGGATATGATTCCCTTGAGTTCGGCGATCTCTGCCGCCTTGCCCGAGACTTCCACCCTGTCGGCGACGCCGACGCGGTCCGCAGCGCCTTTCTGGGACACTGAATCGCCTTTAGCACCCTTCGGTGCCTTTACGTACACATCCTTGCTGTCAGGGGGCTTATTTCCAGAAATCTTCATACCTTCTCCTCTTTCGGCCGATTGTGAATACCCTTTACAGTCTTATCGGCCGCTTTCCAGATTTCTTTAGTCCCGCCCGGTGCCAGGAACCCCTCAGGGTCTACTGCCCTGCCGTGGTCCCTGACTTCGACATGGACATGCGGGCCTGTCGATAGCCCGGTGCTGCCGACCCTGGCAATCACCGTATTCTCATCGACCTCATCCCCAGCCTTCACGAGGTTCACCATATTGTGCCCGTATTTGCTCACATAACCGTTCCCGTGGTCCACGATCACCACATTGCCGTAGCCGTGCTGTTCGCCGCTGAATATTACCCTGCCCGGTGCAAGCGGGTGGATTGCAGTACCCGCCGAAGCTGCGATGTCAACCCCACGGTGAAATCTCATGTCTCCAAAAAAGGGATGCCTGCGAATGCCGAACGGGGAACTGATGGTCCCCTTCAGCGGAAGGGGAATTCCGCTCTTGTCGTCACTTGTCTCCTCCCCGGCGCGCGAAGGCGCGGGTGACGACTCACGGCCCCTCGCGTCATGCAGGCCGGGGCTTTCCGCAGGTTTTGCAACAGGAGCCTTTTCGGCCTCCCCGTGCGGACGCGTGAGGGTCCTGAGGATATATTCCTGGAGCCCGAACCCCCTGTTCGCAAGGGCACGGGCAACTTCCATATCGAAGAGGCTTTGATACGCTCCGCTGCCGAAATCTTCCTTCTTCTCCGTCATTGCAGCCTCCCTCATCGCCTTGAGCATCTCATACGCAAAAAGCGCCTCCATCTCCTTCGCGACCGCCTTCATCGCCTCGGGACCGCTTTTCCCGCGCAGCGACTCGATACTCGTCTGATACTGTCCGGACAGCGCACCCGTCGTTTCCTGCGGGGTCTTCATCAGATGATCTCCAGTTCGGCGTGAAGCGCTCCGGAAGCCTTCAGTGCCTGCAGGATGGAGATAAGGTCCCGCGGCGTCACGCCAAGGGCGTTCAATGCCCTTACGATCTCGCCGAGGGTCGCTCCCTTGACCTCGACCAGCGAAGCCTTCTCCTCTTTCACGCTCACGTCTTTCTTGGGGACCACCACGGTCTGCGAGCTTTCCGGGCCGAAAGGAGGGGGCTGGGATACCTGGTACTCCGTCTTTATCTCTATCGTAAGGTTGCCGTGGGCGATTGCGACAGGCGCTATCCTGACCTTGTCTCCTATCACCACCGTGCCGGTCCTCTCGTTGATGACGATCTTTGCGGGTTCATCGACGGAGACATCGATGTTCTCCACAATCGTGAGAAATTCGACCATCCTGCCTCTGTATTCGTCGGGAACCTTCAGCAGTATCGAAGAGGGGTCCAGCGGCGCGGCATAGCCGGAATGCAGCGTTTCATTTATCTTTCCCGAGACCTCATTGGTCGTAGTGAAATCCGCATTACGCATGAAGAGCCTTATCGTCCCGCCTTCGCCCAGTGTGTAGGGGATGTCCTTTTCGACAATCGCCCCGTCCGGGACTTTCCCTGCCGTTGCGTGGTTCTTCAGGACCGTTGTCCCGCCGCCCCCGCCGGCAAATCCTCCTATCGAGACGGGCCCTTGCGCAACGGCGTAGACCTTCCCGTCCGGACCCTTGAGAGGGGTGAGGAGAAGCGTCCCGCCCTGAAGGCTTTTTGCATCGCCGACCGTGGAAACCAGGACATCTATCTTTGCGCCGGGCTTCGAAAAGGGCGTCAGCGTGGCGGTGACCATGACCGCTGCAGTGTTCTTGGAATTGGCCTTTATGTCGTTGGGATTGACCGTAAGCCCCATCCTCTGGAGCATGTTCGCGATAGACTGCATCGTGGCAAGCCCTTTGTCGCCCGTACCGTCCAGCCCGACGACAAGCCCGTATCCTATGATCCGGTTGTCCCTGACCCCTTCGAAATCGGCGATGTCCTTTATCCGCTCTGCGCTCACGACGGCCAATAGTAAAACGTGAAAGGTGAAGAGCAAAACGACAGCGAATAGCAGAGAGCGGAGAGTAACGGCTGAAAAATTTTCCCCGCCTTCCTCTATCATTTTCTTCACTGACGGTGTCATCCTTTTTATCATCCCTGTATTTCCCTGTTCACCATTTACTGTTCACTGCCTCTAAAACGGCCAGGTCTTGTCCAGTAACCTCACGAGCCATCCCGGCCCCTGCTTGTCCTGGACGACCCCGTCACCCACAAAGTAGACCTCGGCATCGGCGATGCGGCTGCTCAGGACCGTATTGTCGTTCGCAATGTCGGCAGGTCTGATCATACCGCGCAGGATGAGGATCTGCTTTTCCCTGTTGATCGTTATGTCCTTTCTCGACTCGATAACCAGATTGCCGTTCGGCATCACTTCGACGATCTTAGCGGTTATCGTCCCGACGAGATTTCCCGCCCTGGTGGTCTGTCCGGACCCTTTATAGTCGTCCTTCATGGAACCGTTAAACTTGGGAGAAAAGGCCTTTCCCTTGCCGAAGAAATCGACGCCGGTAATAACGGGAGGCACACCGAATACAGTATCGACGCTTGCGCCCAGGCTCGAATTCTTGCTGGTGGTCGTGTCGGCTGTGCCGGAGCCGGTGATGTTCTCGACGACGTTTATCGTAACGAGGTCGTTCAGCCTCCTCGCCTTGACATCCTCGTAAAGGCTCGCCCCATCGCTCCAGAGAGAATTCACCGGCGCCTGCTGGCCGTGCTCTTCATGGTATACATACTTGGGAGGGTTCGGAGGAAGCTGCGGCGTCGTAGCGCACGCAGCAAAAAGAACGCTGCATGCCAGGGAGTAAAGCGTCCGCTTCGTCACACCCGGGGTCTCCATTCAGAACTCCACCCTTATCGTATTTTCGTCGACGAGCAGGCCTGTCACCGTCTTTTTCGATGTCTGATTGAAGGCCTTCGCGTATCTGCCGACATAGCCGTTTTCTTTCATCTCGCCGAAGGTGGTGATGCTGAACCCCTTCGACTCCGCGACGATCATGACCCTCTGTCCTTTCTTTACCTCCGGTTTTTCGGCAACCATGTTTTCGACCACCGGCATATTCGCGATGATCGAACGAGTCAGCACCTTGCCTGAGGCCTTTCCTATCTCCCTGACCGCCCCTTTAGGGATGCGGCCGACTTCGACGGCGGTCATATAAAGGTCCCCTTCCCGAAGATAATGTCCCTTTCTGAAGCTGTTCCCGCTCGCTACAATCCTGTCGAATGCCTTTACCTGCGCAGTCGCGACAATACGGGACCCGTTCTTATACTCGAGCACAAAGAGCGCCCTGCCCGGAAGCCGCTTTTCCACCAGTATCTGTTGCGGAACGCCCGACGGCGGGTCACTGCTGAGTTTCAGGTCGCTCAGGTCTACCTCGTCCCATGGGTAATTGCTCTTGATATAATCCTTAAGCACCCCGCCGATATTCTCTGAACCGGCAGAGGCGCTACATAACGGATAGTGAAAAGCAAAGAGAGACACAGCAATAAAAAAAAAGCCCTGCAGCTTCAATAAATCCGACCCAAATAGAGTACGGCATGGTGAAAAACGGCCATAGTCGAGGCTCCGCAGCCGGCTCGCAGCCACCTTAAATACCTTTTTCATAACTACACCTTAGGTTATGTCTGCGTTTACGTGAATCACAATTATTGCCGCCTGCCCGCCAATCTGTTTGGAGGGATTCTATGGCGTTTTTCATCATGTCGCACTCTATCCTTTTTTCAACGATATTTTCTCATTATCTCTTCATATTGTTCGTCGTCTGGAGCATCTCATCGCTCGCCTGGACCGTCTTCGAGGTGATCTCATAGGCCCTCTGGGTCACGATCATGTTCACCATTTCTTCAACGACGTTCACGTTGCTCATTTCGACATACCCCTGCTCAATGGTCCCCAACCCGTCGACACCAGGGGTGCCGGTCGTGGCGTCTCCGGATGACGCGGTGGGGAGGTAGAGGTTTTTGCCGAGTGCCTGGAGGCCGCCGGGGTTCATAAACTTCGCGATCTCTATCTGGCCTATCTCTGCGGGCGTGGTGCTTCCGGCCTGGAGCACCGTCACTTTTCCGTCAGAGCCGATGGTGGTAGTCAGGGCGTTCGCAGGGATCGTAATCGCCGGCTCCATGGGATAGCCGTCGGAGTTCACGATACGTCCGTCGCTGTCCATCTTAAAGGCCCCGGCCCGGGAATAAGCCACGGTCCCATCAGGCATCAGCACCTGAAAAAACCCGTCGCCTTCGATCACGAGGTCGAGGGGGTTACCGGTCTGCACAAAGTCTCCCTGCTGGAATATCTTCTGGACCGCGACCGGCTTTGTCCCGAGTCCCACCTGGATGCCTGAGGGTATCTGGGCCCCTTCCGCGGACGTGGCCCCTGGCTGTTTCAGGCTCTGGTAAAGCAGTTCCTGAAAATCGGCCCTGCTCTTTTTGTAGCCGACGGTATTGACGTTCGCCAGGTTGTTGGCGATGACATCCATATTCAGCTTCTGCGCCTCCATCCCGGTTGCAGCCGTAAACAATGACCGTATCATTTTTTCCTCCTCATTATATTTTGGCCAAGTCGTTGGTCACTTTGCCCATGCTATCGTCAAAGGCGTGGACCGCCTTTTCAAACGTCTCATATTCCCTGAGAGCGGTAATCATCCCGACCATTTCTCCGATCACATCGACATTGGATGCCTCGAGATACCCCTGTTTGACGCCGGCCTTGGATGGCGTCCCCGCGTCGGTGGTAACGAAGTATTCTCCGGCCCTCGACAGGGACCCGGGGTCCTTGAAGTCCACGACCTTGATCTTGTCGACCTGCACTCCGTCGACCGATATCCCTCCGTCCGTGCCGATCTCGACCTTGCCTTGCGGAAGTTGAATAGGGCCTGACGAACCGAGGACTTTTCGGCCTGTCTGCGTCACGAGATAGCGGTCCGGGCTGAGGGTGAGATCGCCTCTTCTGGTATACTGTCCGCCTTCGAGGCTCAGGAATCCCGGACCGTCGAGCGCAACGTCAAGCGGGTTCCCGGTGCGGATAAGGTTCCCCGAAGAAAGATCGGTCACCGACCCGGATAATGTGCTCATCGTCCTGCCGTCGGAGAACTCCGGGCCGCCGTTTAACTGCGACAGCAGAAAATCGCTGAACGAGATCTTTTCCTTCTTGTAGCCGAGGGTCTGGGCGTTCGCGAGGTTATGCGATATAACATCCATCTGCGACTGATTGGTGACGGCTCCCGACAACGCGATGTAAATTCCTTTGTACATGCACTTTCAATTTGCAATTGCTATGCCAGCCCGCAGTTGGGACCGAAAGTCCGCTGCAGGGGGATTATTCGGGGAAAAAATCAATGAAAGATGGGAAATAATTGCCGGGAAGGGGAAACTCTTCCCCCTGCTATCCGCCGAGATGCAGAATAAGCTCGATCTCTCCCCTGGAGATGTCAAGAATATCGGCGATATCGTCAATTTTCAGTCCCTTTTCTGCGAGGACAAGGACCTTGCGCCGCCGGGATTCCTGGACGAACTCGGGCCCCGAGCAGAGTTCGCCCGCGCAGGCGATGAGCCGTTCGAGCGCCTCCCTCTTATGGTCGATCCTCTTCTCCGCTGCCAGAAGCAGGGCCATCTGTTTTTCAATCCTTTCGATAAACGCCTGAGCAGCGGCCTCGATTTCGGCCTTTTCCTGCAGGAGCAACTCGCGAAGGTCGACCGGGGCTTTCTCCTTTTTCATTTTCTTCAGCATCCGCTTCAGCATAGCATTATCAGACCCTTATATCCACGGTCCCCTTCGGTTTTCGCTTTTCGTCCCTGGGACGCTTCTTGGCAGGCCGGTCCTCCGTCCGGACGGGGAACTCCCTGACTTTATTCACCGCAGCGGGCACTCTCAAAATACTTTTCAGTCCGTCCAAAGCCATGCAAGACTCCCGGCGTCCGTCCTCACTCCTGGTACGCCATCTTCTCCCTGATATATGCGCCCTTGAATGTTTCGACGATCTCATCATATTGTTCGTCGCTGATGCCCAGTATCTTCTTCCAGCTGCCGTCCATAAGAGGCAGGTCCTTCATCGGCCCTCGATACCCTACTCCGAGGCGGATACAGAGCGCGTCGGAGAGGGCCGTGATCGCGCAGAGGGCAGAATGGTAATCGTCACCCGGAAAACGGCCTTGCCCGTCGTGCGAATGATGCAGCGAGATAGCGCTGCAGAGCGCCTCGGAAAACCGCCACTTTCCCGCGAAGACCCCGCCCACCGCCGCATGGCCGTAACCGAAAACCTCCTGCTCCCGCTGTTCGAAGGGGACCCGATCGTTATACACCGTCTCGGTGAGCATGAGGAACCGCTCAGGGTAACTGTTGTTCATGACCACTTTGCCTATGTCGTGCAGCAGTCCTGCGATCGTCGCTTCTTCCGGATCGGAGAACCTCACCTGCCTGGCGATGATGCCGGCCGCGATAGAGGCGCCGATGCTGTGCTCCCAAAGTTTCTGTTCGAGAAGCCCGAACTTTTTGTACACAGACCTCGTCGACACGGCCAGCGCGAGGTTCTTGATCGCCCCGAATCCCGTAATCATTATCGCCGCGGAAATGGTGTCCACTCTCCTTCCCGTTCCATAATAGACCGAGTTGGCTATGCCTAGGACCCGGGCTGCCAGGGCCTGGTCCGCCATGATCGCCTCCTGCACCGCGTTCACATCGGCATTGGGATCATCCACCAGTTTCCGGATCTTCACAGCGACCATGGGGACGGCGGGAATATCCACGTTTTTTTCGATAATTTCAGCAATCTTCATTTCGCATCACCTCGTCAGAATCGCAGGTTATCCGCATCCGCCTGTTTCTATCATATCATTTTCCATCCGCTTGATTACATTGCCTCCAGCATGCGCTGCGCCTCATACTCCTCGTACCCGAGCCTGATCCGCATATCGTCTACGTCGTCGTTCGACATCCCAAGTTCAAGGAGGATGGCGTCATGCTCGCTGGTCCATATCCCGTCGTCCTCGATTTTGGGGTAGAAACGCCGGGAAAGGGTCTCGGAGAGGGCGATCGCCGAGACAAGATCGTGATACTCATCGGCCTGCGAAGGCGCATGATGATACCGTATGGCCGCCACGTGCTCGGCGGGCAGCTGCGCCTTTTCCGCGAGCCAGCTCCCGGCGAGAGCGTGGTCGCATCCGAAGGCCCCGACTTCTCTCTCCATGAGGTCGTCGGTCCCGTAAAGGACGTTGCAGTTGCCGGGCGCCAGATTGAAAAAGACAAGCCTTCCGGTATCATGGAGCAGCCCCGCGAGAAAGGCGGTCTCAGTGCTCAGCATCGTAATCCTTTCCGCGACCATACTCGAAATAAGGGCGACTTCATAACAGTGGAGCCAGAAGCCCCTGAGGTTTTTGGCCTGGTGCACACCCAGCATCTGGAGCACGCCCATGCCCAGCGCGATATCCCTGATATGCTCGTACCCCAGAAACATTACCGCCTGTTCGATGTCTCCCACGCATCCTGAATGCCCGAAGCAGGAGGCGTTGGCGACCCTCACAACCCGTTCCGCCAGAGAGGGGTCGTGCGAGATCACATTGCGGAGGTCCTCGAATGAGGATCCCGGGTCGTCTGTGATCTCCATGATCCTCTGCAGTACGCCCGGTATCGTCGAAAGCTTCTGCAGACGGTCGATGTATGTCCTTATATGGGCGGGCTCCATCATACCTCTTCTATCGTGCGAAACAGCGCGTTCCTTTAGCTGTCTTCCCCCGCGACCGGTGACCTCCTCCGCCCGGGTCATCCCGAATCCGGCAGGAGAGCGGCATGGCCGTCACAGTCCCGTATGCCTGTGGGCGATATCAGGTTCTTAACTCGAAGCGCCTCGATTCCCAATACATTTTCCGGATTCTTCGATCCAGACACAGCTGCCGTCACAGCTTGAGGTACATTTGCCGATGCATAATCCCGCATCCATCAGAGAATTTCGGAGTTCCTGCAGGTTCCTTCCTGTGAGCATAAGGCGTTTGTGCATCCGCATAAAGGTACGGTGGGCCGAGCAGATGAGCTGCAGACAGGACACGTCCGTGTCCGGGAACTCCTCGAGGCTGATGACCATATGGTCCACCGCTCCAATGCCTCCTATCAACGCACTTCTGAGTTCCTCCCTCTTCTGCAACGTCAGTTCCCCGTCAACCCTCAATATTCCCACGTGCCCGGATGCGTCAATCTCCAAATCCATTGTCTACCCTCCTCATATGCATTACGATTCGCCGTCCTGTAAAGATGCGGTGCCTTGCCCCGATCACCTCACGTCCGATGCCAAGGATGCGGCGCAGCTTCCCCCCCGCAAAGGGCCTTCTCATGCCTGTCTTTCGTCGATGTGGAACCATTCGATGGTGCCCTTGAGGTCTCCGGCCAGTCTCGACAGGTCGTTCGTGGCGACGTTGATCTGGGAGATCGCCGCCTGCGACGACTTCGACACATTCGCGATACTCTCCATCGTCGTGGACACCTCTTCGATCGCAGTCGACTGCTGCTCCGTCGCCGTGGCGATCAGCCGCACCATGTCCAGGCACTTCTCCGAGGCGGTCACTATCCGGTCCAGCGATCCACGGGCACGCTCCACCATCTTGACGCCCTCTTCGGCGCGGCTCTTGCCCGCCGCCATGCTCTGCACCGATACCTCCGTGTCCGTCTGGATCTTGCCGATCATCTCCGAGATCTGGCCCGTCGCCTTCGACGTCCGCTCCGCAAGCTTCCGCACCTCGTCCGCCACTACCGCAAACCCGCGGCCCTGCTCACCCGCCCTTGCCGCCTCGATCGCCGCGTTCAGCGCCAGAAGGTTCGTCTGGTCCGCAATGTCCTTGATCACGTTGATGATCTCGCCGATCTGCTTGGAGGACTCTCCCAGCGCCTCGATCGTCCCTGCCGTCTCCTCCACCGTCCTGGCGATCCCCAGCATTCCGGCCACTGTCTCGTCCACCACCTTCTTGCCCTCCACCGCTATCTCCGTCGCCTCCTTTGACGCCGCAGAGGCGTCAGAGGCGTTCTTCGCCACGTCCATGATCGTCTGCGACATCTCCGTCGTCGCCGTCGCCGACTGGTCCACCTGCTGCGTCTGCTCCACTATGCCCGTGTTGATCTGCGCCGTCGTCTGCGACACCTCCTCGGAACTCGTCGCAAGCGTGTTCGTCAGGTCAGCAATCTTCTTCACCATCTCCCTCAGGTTCCCCATCATCCCGTTGAACCCCTTCGCCATCTCCCCTATCTCGTCGCTCGAACTCACCGGCACGTCGTGTGACAGGTCACCCCCGGAGGCCTTCTGCACGGCGGCAGCTACAGAATTTACCGACGCCATAACGCCGCGGATGACCAGAAGGCTGAAAAATCCGGCCATGAGCACAACGATGACTGCGATGCTGAACTGTGCAATTGCAAGCTTCGAGGCGCCGGAATGTATCTTTTGCCTTGCTACTTCGGCCTTTTTCGTGGCGATTTCATCCATCTTCCGGAGTGCCGCACCGACGGGCTGGTCTGCGCCTTTCACCGACTTATCGAGTTGCGCGATGGTCTTGCCCTCCTTGACGCCGGCGATCAGCTGGTCGATCTGCGGGAGGTAGGCGTCCGCAGCCGTGTATGCCTGTCGGACCAGTTCCTTCTCTTCGGCGCTGTCAGCAAGGTCTTCATATTTCTTGACGTTATCCCGGATTTTGGCCATCGAGTCCCTGAACATCGTGATGTACTTTGGGTCCTGTCTCAGCACATAGTCTTTGAAGGCATGGATCGCATCTCCTAGCGCGATCTGACCGTCCATGCCGTGTTCCACCTGTGCAACGTTACGCTTCAGCATCTCGTCGTACCCAGCCATAATGTTCTTGATAATGGCAAAGGACGCAATGGAGATTCCCAAAATCACTACCATCATCATACCTGCTACCCCATACATTTTCTTCGAAAGTGTCAGTTTCATCTCAATCTCCTCATTATGCGTTCCTTTCCCCCTATGAAAGCGCAGCCACCGCGCCGACCTCTTCGTTGCCAAGGAGCTTTTCGATGTCAAGGAGAATGAGCAGCCTGTCCTTGAGTTTCCCCACTCCCTTGATGAACTCCGACCCTGCTCCTCCGGTCAGCGGGGGCGGGGGTTCCACCGTGTCACCCGAGAGCCGCAGCACCTCGGAGACCGAATCCACGATCATCCCCACGGTGACGCCCACGTCGACCACCATGATCCGCGAATGCATATCGGCCTCCTTGACTTCGAGTCCGAACCGTCTTCTCAGACTGATCACGGGTATCACCTTTCCCCTCAGATTGATGACCCCCTCCACGTAGGAAGGTGAGTTGGGGACCGCGGTGATATCTACCATGCGGTTGATCTCCTGCACCTTGAGTATGTCGATGGCGAATTCCTCGTCGCAAAGTCTGAACGTGACCAGTTGGAGCACTTCCGAACCGGCCGTCATCGTCGTCATAACACACCTCCCAAAAAAAAATATCACGCCTGATAGCTTCTTATCGGCCTCCACGGGAAAAAACTTAACTCCGCAGTTCCAACCATTACTAAGAAGTTCATAAGTATGAAGACATTCGATTATAAAATCCCTCCTGACCTCATGCTGCATTGACGATTTCACCCGCGATCTCATCTATCGGCATTACCTTGTCCGCAAGGCCGGCATCGACCACTGCCTTCGGCATGCCGTAGACGACGCAGGAATCCTCGTCCTGTGCGAAGATGCGGCAGCCCGTCTTCTTCATGACCGTTAGCCCTTTCAGCCCGTCGTTCCCCATGCCGGTGAGGATAACGCCCAGCGCCCTGCCCGGAAAGCACTCGGCGACCGACAGCATAAGTGCATCGACCGAGGGCCGGTAAATGAAGTCTTCTTTGAGTTCGGAGATGCGTATGACCGTCTCGATGCCTTTTTGCCTGAGCACCCGCATATGCCCCCTGCCCGGCGCGATGTAGACGACGCCCGGACGCAGCAACTCTCCGTTTTCCCCCTCTTTCACCGCCACCCCGCTCATCTGGTTCAGTCTCTCGGCAAAGGGGCCCGTGAAATTGGCCGGCATATGCTGGGCTATCACCACGGGGACCGGGAATTCCTTCGGCAGCAGCGGTACGATGTCCTGAAGGGCCTTGGGGCCTCCCGTCGACGTACCGATCGAGACGATGCCGATGCGGCGTTCGCCCGTCGCCCGCGCAGGCGGAGGAGGGGGGGGGGCCGCCTTGCCCAGGGGACGGGCGCGCCTTCTCGCAACGCCCTTCTTCGAAAGCTGTTTGATCTTCTCCCGGAGTATCTCCCGTATATTGACGATGTTGAGAGAAAGGTCGGAGAGGTTCTTGGGAATGAAGTCGACCGCGCCTATATCGAGGGCGTCAAGGGTCACCTTGGCCCCGTCCATAGTAAGAGAGCTCACCATGACCACCGGCACAGGGCATTCTTCCATGATATGCCTGAGCGCGGTGAGTCCGTCCATCCGCGGCATCTCAACATCCATAGTGACGATGTCCGGCCTGACGGACTTCACCTTCTCGATCGCCTCGATTCCGTCCCGCGCGGTCCCCGCCACCGTGATCTCAGGGTCCGACACGAGCATAGTCGTCAGCGCGTTCCTCATGAAAGCCGAGTCGTCGACAATGAGTACCCTGACCATTCAGCGCTCCCTGCGGTAGTGCTTCAAAACCCCAAATCCTTCAGCAGATCGTCCACGCCCGACTGGGAGACCTGCTCCATGACCTCCCCCTCTTCCTGCCTGGGTTCGGACTTCATGCCGAAGGTGGCGACAAGCCGGACGAGTTCCTCCTCGATATCGCCCACCAGAGTGATCACCTTTTTTATCGTCTGGCCGGTGAGGTCCTGAAAGGACTGCGTCGTAAGGATATCCGTGAGATCGTCCTCGAGGCCCCCCTGGAATTTTTTGAGGTATTCCACCGTCTCGGGAGGTCCCTGCACCGACCTGATCCGGGCAGAGAGGTCGTCCATCTTGAGGATATACTTTTCCACTATGCCCATGGTCTTGTTGGCTGCCTCCTCGGTCTTCTGGATCACATACTGGAGACGGTCCACCGCGCTCGGCATCTCGGTGAGCGCCATGTCCCTGAGCCTCGGGTCGAGCGCGTCCCTGAAACTCCTGAGCGAATCGTGCAGCTTCCGCGTTACCTTGCCGACCTCGTTGAACAGGTCGCCCTGTCCCTTCTTGAGGATGTTCTGGATTGCAGCCTCTGCACCGTCGTAGTCCTGATTGCCGATGGCGTTTACGAACTCGACCATGTCGTCGAAGATGACATGGCACGGATCGGTCGGCGCCACTCCCCTTTTCTCGAAGAACTCCTTTGTCCGCTGCATCTCCGTTATCCTCACTTCGCCGCCGATGGTCTGCACCCTTTTGACGACCTCCACACTGTCGTCGTTTTCGGTCTCATGTACCTCGACGACGTCCTCGAGCATGCTCAAGTCATCGAGCGGCAATAACCGCTTGGTGTCGAGCATGACGACCAGTCTGTCTTTGACCCGCGCGACCCCTTCCACCTGCTCGGCCGAATGGGCCATAAACCTGTCCGGGGCTTGGATCGACGACTCTTCTATGCTCATCACTCCGGTGATGCCGTCGACCAGTACCCCGAAGGCGAGACTTCCGCTTGCCACAACCACCACATTTGTGGGCGGATGATCTCCGTCGGGAATATTGACGAGTTTTTTTATGTTGACGATCGGCACAATCTTTCCCCTGAGGTTGGTCATCCCCTCGACATAGGAAGGGGCCTGAGGGAGCTTCGTGATAGGCGGCATGGTGATGATCTCGCGCACCTTCACTATGGGGATGGAGTATTCATTGTGATTCAGAGTAAACCCTATATACTGTTGCATGGGACCCCCTTTATACCTTTATCAGTCCTATCGCGTTCCTCGAAATGCCGGCGAGATCGAGGATCAGGACGACCTTGCCCTCGCCGGTGATCGTAGCCCCGACAATATAGGAAGAATTGACATCGATGCCTCCGACATTTTTGATGACCACTTCTTCCTGTCCGAGGAGTTCGTCTACGGCGATGCCGAACTTCTTGTCGCCGATTGCGATAATGAGCACATAGCGTGCGTCAACCCCCGGCCTCGCCGTGCAGCCGAGCACATCCGCCAGCTCAAAAAGCGGAAGGATACTGTCGCGCACCTCGATGACACCCTGGCCGGTGATCTCCTTGATCTCCGCGGCGCATATCTTGAGCGTCTCCTCGATGGGTGCCAGCGGGATGGCGTACTGACGGCCGCCCGCCCGCACCATCAGTGCCTGGATGATGGCGAGGGTAAGCGGGATGCTGATCCTGAACCTGGTGCCCTTGTCCTTTTCTGTCATGACCTCCACGAAGCCGTTCAGTTTGGCGATGTTCGTTTTGACGACATCCATGCCTACGCCCCTGCCGCTCAGCTGCGTGGCGACCTCGGCGGTCGAAAAACCCGGAAGAAAAATCAGGTTGACCGCCGACTCATCGGTCATGCGGTGAAACTCCTCCTGCGAGACCAGCCCCTTTTCGAGCGCCTTTTGCTTCACCCGTCCGAGGTCGATCCCCTTTCCGTTGTCCGAAACCTCGATCACGATATGGTTGCCCTGCTGGGATGCGTCTATGGATATCGCTCCCTTCGCCGGCTTGCCCTTCTGCAGCCGGGCCTCCGCAGGCTCGATCCCGTGGTCTATCGAGTTCCTGAGGATATGCACCATCGGGTCCCCGATCTGTTCGATCACTGTCCGGTCGACTTCGGTCCCCTCGCCGGAGATCTTCAGCTCTATCTCCTTGCCGAGGCCGTTGGACATGTCGCGCACCAGCCGCGGAAATTTGCTGAAGACCTTCTTTAGCGGCTGCATGCGCATCTTCATGACCGCAAGCTGCATATCGGCAGTCACCAAATCGAGAAAAGAAACAGTGCTGGCAAGGCTTTCGACCGCATCGTCGCCGGAGTAGCGTACGTCGAACTCGTTTGCAATATTCAGAAGCCTGTTGCGGACGAGCACGATCTCGCCGGTCAGGTCCATGACTTTATCGACCCGCTCCACATCGATCCGCAGGGTCGGAGAGGTCTCCTTCGCCGGCGAGGCACTGCCTTTGTCCGCTGTTTGGGCAGCAGTCGCCTCCCGGGGAACCTCCTGGACGGGCAGTGCGCCGGGAACGGCACCACCGTCGTATCCCGTTTCCTCCTCGGCCCCGATGACGCTGGGTTTCTCACCCTCGGAGTCGTCCGTCCCGGTGGGCGTTGCGACTTCCCCCGACAGCGCGGCGTCGAGATCGCCCAGGAGGCCGCGGATGTCTTCCTCCGCGCCGTCCTTCATCTTCAGATGTCTGATCAGGAGCTTCAGCATATCCACGCTCCTGAGAATGACGTCGATCAGTGCGGTCGAGATGCTCGTCTCGTCGTCGCGCAGTTTTTTCATGATGCTCTCCGCCTTATGGGCCACGTCCACGATCAGCTGGAAGCCGAGAAAACCTGCCGCCCCCTTGATCGTATGCATGCTCCTGAAAATGTCATGCAGAATGTCCTTGTCGTGCCCCTTCGCCTCGAGCTCCACGAAAAGAGGATCGATGCGCTCCAGCGATTCCTCAGCCTCGCTGATAAAATCAGCGACTATTTCTTCCATTTCGTCTGCCATGATATCCCGCCTATTTCCCCAGCTTTTCGAATATCCTGTCTATTTTTTCCTTAAGCACTTCGGCGGTAAAAGGCTTTACAACGTAGTTATTCACGCCAGCCTTGATCGCCTCGATCACCTTCTCCTTTTCAGCCTCGGCGGTAACCATCAGGATCGGGAGGTCTTTCAGCTCAGGGTCGCTTCTGACTTTTTTGAGAAGGCCCAGGCCGTCCATGTTCGGCATGTTCCAGTCGGTGACGACGAAGCCGAACCCGCCCCCTTTGAGTTTTGAATACGCCTGCGCGCCGTCTTCCGCCTCTTCGAGGTTCTCGTACCCGAGTTGTTTCAGGATATTTTTCACGATCCTCCGCATCGTCGAGAAATCATCGACGCAGAGGATCTTTATCTTGTAATCAGGCATTGTGGTGGCCTCCTTTCTCGAAAAACTCCTTCAGGATCTGCCTGATGTTCTGCGCGACCGCGTCTGCAGACACCGGCTTGACCATATACCCGTTTGCGCCTGCTACAAAGGCCTTCTCTTTTTCTTCCGGGTCAGCCTCGGTCGTCACCATAATAATCGGCAGGTCCGACAACGCGGCGTCGGTCCTGATCGACCTGACCAGCTCGAGCCCGTCCATGTAGGGCATATTGAGGTCCGTCATGATCATGTTCACGCTTGCGGCCGCGAGCTTCTCAATGGCGTCCAGACCGTTTTCAGCATACACCACCTCAAACCCCTTCGACTTCAGATACATGCCGAGGATCTTTCTGGTGGTCTGACAATCGTCGACGATCATAATCTTCATGGTCAACTCCTTTGGTACACAACGACTTTATTCGTCACGTGGGGCTTAAACGCGCGTGTCACATTGTGGAGGCTCTCCGAGGCGCCGATATAGAGATATCCCCCCGGCTTCAGGCAATCGTAGAGCAGGGAAACGGCCTTCTGTTTCGCCTTATCGTCGAAGTAGATAAGCACGTTCCTGCAGAAGATCACGTCATTGTCCCTTACCGTCCGCATCGCCTTTTCATCCATGAGGTTGACGTTCAGAAACTTCACTGAATCCCGCACCGTCCGTGACAGTTCATACTGATGTCCGTTCACCGTAAAGTACTTTTTCAGATACGGGGGCGCCACGTTCCTGACGGAATAGGACGTGAAGACGCCTCTGCGCGCCGACTCCAGCACCGTCTCGCTGATGTCCGAGCCGACTATCGCCACGTTCAGGGAAGGCGCCTTTTCGATGAGAGCCATCCTGAGAGTATACGGCTCTTCGCCCGTAGAGCACGCGGCGCACCATATCTTCAGCCCCTGCGCACGGCGCTGGCTGAGGGGACCGCGGAGAACGGTGTCGATAAGGAGGTCCAGGTGCTGGGGCTCCCTGAAAAAGAACGTTTCGTTCGTGGTAATGGCGTCATACAGACGGGCCAGGTCTCTGCCGTTACAGCCGTTCTGAATGAACGCCAGATACTCTTCGTAGCTGTGCAGGTCCTTTTCCTGCAGAACGTGCGCCAGCCTGTTTTCGATAAGGTATTTCTTGACATCAGCGACATAGATCCCGCACTTTCCGTAGATAAAGTCCCGGATCTGCCTGAACGTCGAGTCCTGGAGGACCGGCCCCGGCATTACCGTCCACCCGCGAGCAACTCGACCGTCTCCCTGACCGGGGTCTCAAACGTTCCGGAAACAGCCAGGAAACCCTCGCGGTCGATGGACAACAAGGCAGTCACCGCCTCGGTGATAATATCCTGACACTGCTCGCTCTTCAGCAGGTTCAGAATCGGCTCTATCGCCTCTCGCGCTCCGATCTTGCCGAGGGCAACCACCGCGGCCTTCCGTACATGACTGTCGCAGTCCTCCACCGCGCAGAGGAGAGCAGGCGTAGATTCCCCGTCTGCGATTTCTCCGAGGGCCGCAACGCTCGCCCTTCTCACATCTCTGACGTCGATCCGCGCAAGACGGATGAGGTCCTGCACCGCCTCGCGGCAGCGCAGGTCGCCAATGACATCGATGACAAGGACACGGCCGCGGAACCTGAGGTCCGGGTCCTTCAGCAGACCCGCCAAAACACCTGCGCATCCAGTCTCCATCAACGCGTTCCTGACCGCAAACAGGCGGTCCTCGCCTTCGGGGTCCGAAGGATCGAGGGAGCCTGCGGTATCCACGATCTCGCGGATATATGCGGCATTGCCGAAAGCCACGATCCCGCGCAGGCAGGTAATCCTTTCCTCCCAGCTGCCCTCCCTGAACATCTCCATCAGCGCCTCGCCCACGCCTTCCACGCGCGGCACATTTCCCGTGAGCAGAAGACTCCTGATGACGGCCTGTTTTTCGAAGCCGCCGGTCTTCGGGAGACATGCGTGCAGCACCTCTGCCGCCCTGCAGCCACCGATGCGGCCCAGCGCCTCCACTGCGGCGCACCTGATCGTCTCGGAAGGCAGTGAAAGGATAGCCTCGATCGGACCGACCGCCGCCTCATCCCCGAGTTCGCCCAGCGCCTCTATCGCCGAGAAACATACCCATTCCTCGTCGCGGAGCGCCCTTACCAGATCCGGTACTGACCCGCGCCAGGCGAGGATTCCCATCGCCTTGGCAGCCGAGGCGCGTACGTTCGGGTTCGGATCGCCGATGAGAGGACTGATCTGCGCCGGGTCCACGCCTTCCCTGATGTCCATGAGGAGGTCGATACTGAATTTTCTCACGTCGTCGTCCTTGTCCTTCAGGAGGGGATACAAAAGGGGCACCGCAGTGGGGCCGATTTCACGGAGTATGATAATTGCGATATTGCGCAGACAGGCGTCCTCCCTGAGGAGGGGGAGCGTCATATATGCGGTCGTCTCCCCACCGATGCCGCTGAGAGACCGCATGGCGGCGTCCTGCACCCCGGGGCTTTCGTCCCGCAACGCCCTGATGAGCGGATAGACGGCGCGCTCGTCCGCCTCTGCCAGGGAATCGGCAGCCGCGCGGCGGCGCGTCGCGTCGCCATCGACAAGGTCGTGCAGCAACCGGCTAAGTTTCCGGGAATTCATCATATCCCCTTATCGTCCCCTTGCGGTGCACACTTTAGCTTTCTGTTCCGCATCCAGTTTGGCCTTCAGCCTGATCAGCGCCTGCGTGTGGATCTGACAGACCCTCCCCTCGGTGAGGTTCATGACCTTGCCGATCTCCTTCATCGTCATCTCTTCCCAGTAATAGAGAGAGAGAAGAAGTTGCTCTTTCCCGGCCAGTTCTCCGATCAGTCGCGCAAGCATCTCCTTCTGCTCCCGGGTCTCGACGAGCCCGAAGGGGCTTTCCGCACGGACATCAGGTATGCACTCCATTATGTCCGGTCCCCCTTCGCGCCCGCCGTTAGCATCGAAGTCCTCGAAGCGGAGCGACACGGAGCCGTTTGCGTCGCTCAGCGTCTTGTAGTACTCGTCGAGGGAAATATTCATGGCCCCGGCCACCTCTTCGTCCTCAGGCGCCCTCCCCAGTTCCCGCTCCAGTTCTCCATGCGCCTCCTTGACCGCGGTGATCCTCTTTTTGAGGGAACGGGGGACCCAGTCCATGGCCCTCAGTTCATCGAGCATCGCCCCCTTGATCCTGAACTCGGCATAGGTCTTGAGCTTGGAACGGCCCTGCTCGAATTTTTCGAGCGCGTCCATAAGGCCCATGAGCCCGACACAGGCGAGGTCGTCGATGGTAAGCGACGGCGGGAGCCTCCACGCCAGGCGGGCGGCCGTATATTTTATGAGCGGCAGAAATTCCTTAATGACTTGCTCTTTTTCCTCTTCGGACATCGCAGTGCTGTACATAGGTGGCATCACCCCCTTCTCATTTTCGTCTTTCCTCTTTGCGCGGATCATGCCGGCACCCTCCGCTCAGCGCTCAGCAGGGTCCCCAGGAAAAGCTGGAGCGACCCCTTCACCTTCCCGCCGTTTTCGCCGATGATCTTCGCGGCGATCTCCCTTATGTGCACCGATGCGCTGCTCGACGGGAACAGGTCGACGCAGGCCCTCTGCGCGAGGACCGCCTTCCGCACCGAGACGTCATTGGGGATGAACCCCAAATAGTCCAGCGAGATGCTCAGGAACTTTTCGGCCGCGAGTGAGAGGCGCCGGAAAACCTCCACTGCATCGGACGAATGATTGGCGCCGTTAACAAGGATCCTGAAGTCCTTCTCCTGATAACGCGTAAACAACACCTTGATCAGGGCGTAAGCGTCGGTCAGCGACGTCGGCTCCGGCGTCACGATCACGACCGTTTCCTGCGAGGCGACACAGAAGAACGCCACGTTCGGCGAAATACCCGCGCCGGCATCGATCAGGAGGTAGTCGATATCGCGACCGAAGGCATCGAACTCTTCTATCAGCTTCATGCGCTGGAACTCATTGAGGTGGGTCAGTTCCTGGACCCCGGAGCTTGCGGGCAGAAGCATGATGCCGTATGGCCCGCGGATGATGACGTCCCGCAGCGATTTCTCCCCGCTCAGGACGTGTTGAATGTTGTATTTCGGCGCGAGGTCGAGCAGGACATCGATATTGCTGAGGCCAAGGTCCGCATCGAGGATGAGCACCTCCTTGCCCGCCTTTCTGAGCGCGATCGACAGGTTGGCGACCGTGTTGGACTTGCCGACGCCCCCCTTTCCGCTCGCCACCGTGATCGTGCGCACCGCCCCGCGCCGTCCTTCCTGCTTCATGACTGCAGTCCTTCCCCGAGAATCATGGCGGCAAGGCCGCTGCTCGTCGAGAACCGGATGTCCTGGGGGACTTTTTGCCCCGTGGTGATATAGGCGACGGGTTTCTTGTATTTGGTGGCGAGGTTGTAAATAGATCCGAACCTGACGGCTTCATCGACCTTCGTAAACCCGAGGCAGTCTATCCTGCAGGCGTCGTAGTGCCGGTACGCCATCCAGAGAAATTCGTCGTCGCAGTTTGCGCTCAGGAGGAGGTGCGTCTCCAGGGGAAAACCGAGGTCGGCGAGCGACCGCAGCTCTTCCAGGGAGCCCTTGTCTTTGGGGTTCCTGCCAGGAGTATCGATAAAGATGGCATCCCTGGAGGCGTACTTCGAGAGGCTCCGCCTGAGTTCGTCACGCGACGATACCGTGTCCAGCGGAATGCCGATTATACGCGAATAAATCCTGAGCTGTTCACTGGCACCGACCCGGTAGGTATCGAGGTTGATCAGCGCCGCCTTCTTTCCCTTCTTCACAGACCGCGCCGCGAGTTTCGCAATCGTCGTCGTCTTCCCGACCCCCGTCGGCCCCACGACGGCGACCGCCTTCTGCATCTCGCTCTCGCTGCGTGTTCTGATATTGCGCGCCAGTGCGCCGGTGATGTCCCCGGGGCCCGGCGCCGCAGCAGAAAGCCCTATGGCAAGGTCCGGACGGACGGCGCATTTTCTGAGATACTGATACACCTTCTTTTTCTCATCGGGGAGAGAACGCCTCATGCTGCTGAGTCTCATATCATTCATCATGTTCCTGATGCCCTCGATCTCCTCTCTCAGCCCTTTCATGTCCGGGGCCTCCGGCGAGACGGTCGTCTGCGCTGCCGTCGCCGGCCCTTTGCATTGCCACTCTGCAGCCCCGCCGGGCCGAAGTGCGCCTGCGGCGCATTCCTCCGGCCGGCCGCCGATATCGTAATCGACAGCAGCGGTCACCTCCACCGAGGGGGTGATCCCCCGGCGCTCGTTCGTCCCGAGGATTACCGCATCGTCGCCCATTTCTTTCTTGACGAGGCAGAGGGCCTCCCTGAACGTTTTGGCCCTGAATTTCTTAATCTTCATATCGCACCATCCCTAAGGTATAAAGTTTTATGGAGGGAGGGACCTCGGCATTCGAAAGCACCACGGAGGAGGGAAGGAACTTTTCCAGGAACCTCATGAGGAACCTCCTCACCTGCACGGAACAGAGGATGACCGGCTGCACGCCCCGGAACCGCTCGCTGTCGAGGACCCTCTCTATTCCCTTCAGAAGCTTCGTCGCAAGGTCCGGGCTGATGACGCCCCCGGATTCCATCGCCTGCGCCAGGGCCATTTCGAACTTCGGGTCGAGGGTAAGCACGGGCAGATTCCCCTCCGAAGAGAGATACTTTCTCGTTATGTGCCGCGCCAGCGCGTGCCTGCTGTATTCGGTCAGAAGTTCGATGTCCTTTGTCTGGGGCGCGTAGTCGAGCAGAGTCTCAAGGATCTGGACGATATCGTTGATCGGCACCCGCTCCTTCAGCAGGTTCTGAAGAACGCGCTGCACCCCGCCCAAAGTAAGGTGGACCGGGACGAGCTCGTCCAGGATCTTAGGGTAGTTTTTGGCGACGTTGTCGAGGATGTTCTGGACTTCGGTCCGCGTAAGCAGTTCCCATGCATGGGACCTGATCACTTCCGTCAGGTGAGTCGCGATCACGGTCGCCGGGTCGACGACCATGAACCCGGCCGCCTGCGCGCGCTCCGTCTCCTTTTCCCCGATCCAGTATGCCGGCATGCCGAAGGCGGGCTCCCTGGTGGGCACCCCTTCTATACGGTCCGCTTTGCCCGAGGCGACCGCAAGCATATGGTCCTTCATGATCTCGCCCTTGGCTGTCTCAAGCCCGCGCAGCGAAAAGCTGTATTCGTGCGGACGCAGCCGGAGGTTGTCCTTGATGTGGATCGGGGGCACCACGAATCCCATCTCCGAGGCGAGTTGCCGCCGCATCGCCTTTATCTTCGCCAGGAGTTCGCCCCGGCCTTCCTCCACCAGCTGGATAAGTCCGTACCCGATCTCGAGCGTGAGCGGCTCTATTTCCATGTAGGACTCTATCTTCGGTTCTTCGGGGGCCTTCTCCGCCTGGACCGTCTCGGCCGCCTCCTCGGGCATATTGAGAATGAAATAGGCAAAGCCCCCGGCCGCCGCAGAGATGAGCAGAAACGGTATGTGGGGCAATCCCGGCACGATGCCGAAGACGAAGAGGATGCCGGAGGTAGTGACGAGTGCCCTCGGGTTGAGCAGCACCTGCCTGGTGATGTCCCTTCCCAGATCGGTCTCTTTTCCGGCCCGGGTGACGACCATACCGGCCGCGGTAGAAACCAGCAGCGCCGGGATCTGCGCGACGAGGCCCTCGCCGATCGTCAGAATGGTGTAGGTGCCGGCGGCCGCACTCAAGGTCATCCCGTGCTGAAGCACGCCGATCACCAGGCCGCCAAGGATATTGATCGCGGTGATGACGACCCCTGCTATCGCGTCGCCCCGCACGAATTTGCTGGCGCCGTCCATGGCGCCGTAAAAGTCGGCCTCCTGGGCGATGACCGAACGCCTCCGCCGCGCCTCTCCCTCGTCTATCAGCCCGGTATTGAGATCGGCGTCGATCGCCATCTGCTTCCCCGGCATCGCGTCGAGGGTAAACCTGGCCGCGACCTCGGCGATCCTGCCGGCGCCCTTGGTGATGACCACAAAATTGATGACGACGAGAATAAGGAAGATGATGAAGCCGACCGCATAATTCCCGCCGACAACGAAATTGCCGAAGGCCATGATCACGTGGCCGGCCGCGGCCGTTCCCTCCCCCCCCTTCAGGAGAATAAGTCGCGTCGAGGCGATATTGAGGGCGAGACGGTAGAGCGTCGTCATAAGCAGAAGGGACGGGAAGACCGAAAAATCCAGCGGCTTCTGGATAAAGATCGAAGTGATCAGGATGACAAGCGACAGCGCGATCGAGACAGAAAGTAGGATATCGAGCAGAATCGGGGGAAGGGGAACGATCATCATGCCGAGTATGGCGACGATCGCTGCCCCGATAAGCACGTCCCCTCGTCTTCCGATAAATTCGAGTATATTCATGCACGTCTCTCCTTGAGCTTCGCAATGTAGGCGAGGATCTTCGCCACTGCGCGGTAGAGCTCCTCGGGTATGGCGGCGCCGATCTCCATCCTGTAAAGGACCCTGGCAAGCGGCTTGTCCTCCACGATAGGCACCCGGTGTCTGCGCGCCACTTCCTTGATTCTCTCCGCGAGGTGCTCGGCCCCCTTGGCGGCTATCCGGGGCGCGTGCATCTTGCCGTCCTCGTACAGGAGGGCCACGGCGAGATGCACGGGGTTGGTGATCACCACCGTTGCCTTCGGGACCTGCTGCATCATCCTCTTTCTCGCCATCTCGCGCTGGATGCTTCTTACGCGGGACTTGACCAGCGGGTTGCCTTCGGATTCCTTCATTTCGTCTTTTACTTCTTCTTTCGTCATCCGGATCGACCGCTCATACCGCCAGCGTTCCAGGAAAACGTCCGCGATACCGACTATGAAGAAACAGGCAAAGCCATACTCGATCGCCTTCAGCACCACCTTACCGGCCGAGCGGGAGAGCACGCCGATTCCCATCTCCATGAGAGGGGGCAGCTGCCGCAGGGAGCCTTTGACGACGAAGTAAAACAGACAACCGCCTATGAGGAATTTCACGAGGCTTTTCACCACCTCGGCAAGCCCCGAAGCCGAAAAGAGGTTTTTCAGTCCGTTCAGCGGGTTGATCTTCTCGAGGTCCATTTTCAGCGGCTTCGTGACGATCCCGCCCTGCAGGAGATTGCCTCCCACGCCGAACAGCAGGGCTATGCCGAGAAACGGAAGCATGATGAGCATCGCTTCAACTGACGACTTTCTCAGCACGGTAAAAGGGTCGGTCCCGTACCGCATGTCGAGGAGTCCGCCCACGGTCTTCATCATGCCGGTCATCACATAGCCTCCTGCTGCGGCAAAGACGAGTACGACACCGCCTGTTCCGGCGATCCCGCCCAGATCCTTGCTCCTCGGGATCCGCCCTTCTTCGCGGGCCTTTTCCCTTCGGCGGGGTGTGGCCTGCTCTGTCCGTTCCTCGAATTCCGACATGCTCCCCCCATTACCGCCCGGCCGCCGTCATTGTCCTCAGCATATTGTCCCTGATCCCTCCGAAAGATCCTTCCATGACGTGCATGAAAACCGGGAGGCTTAGGAGCATTATCAGGAACCCGACCGCGATATAAAGCGCAAAACTGACGAAAAAGATATTCATCTGCGGGGCCGCCTTGTACAGGAAACCCAGGAGGAAGTTGGTCACGACGAGGCCAACCACGACGGGAGCGGCCAGCTTGACCGCAAGGACGAACATCTTCCCTCCCAGCGAGATGGCCTGCCGCAGCAGGTCGTCCGTATTGAGGCGCCCTATCGGAACGATCTCGTAGCTGCGGACAAATACATAGATGAGATCGTGATGGCCGTCCACAGCGAGGAAGAGGAGCATGGCGACAATGCCCTGGAACCGCGCGATCTCGGTCGACTGGCCCAGTTCAGGGTTGAAGACGCTCGCGATCGAAAGTCCCATGGCGTTGCTGATCGTCTGCCCCGCAGCCTCCACCGCAAGGAATACGAACCTCACCGCGAGCGCGAGAGTCACCGAAAACATGACCTCGCGCATAACGACCAGCGGCAGGGCGCCGTCGGCGACCCGCACCTGCACCACCGGGGTAAGCACCATGGCGACAGCCACGGCAACGCCGATCTTGAATGTGGGAGGAAAGTTCCCGCTCCCGAAAAAAGGGACCACCGAGAAGAAGACGCCGACGCGGAGCAGAATGAAGAGAAAGTCCGGCAGGTAATGGGCAAGTGAGGACAGGTTCGTCATCGCACGTATACCGGGATGTTCTCGATGAGGTTCTTCGTAAAGGAGATCAGGACGCTCGATATCCAGGGAAGAAGAATGAAGAGGCATAAAAAGACCGCGACGATTTTCGGGACGAACGTGAGCGTGAACTCCTGTATCTGCGTGATCGCCTGAAAGAAGCTGATGACCAGTCCGACGGCAAGACTCACCAGCAGCGCGGGGCCCGCCGCGAGGAGGAGCGTCCTGATCGCCTGGCCGGAAAGCTCTCTGATGAATTCTACGGTCAATGGAAACTCCTCACCACCGACCCGATCACAAGGTTCCACCCGTCGACAAGCACGAACAGCAGCAGCTTGAACGGCAGGGATATCATGACCGGCGGCAGCATCATCATCCCCATCGACAGGAGGATACTCGATACGACCATGTCGATAATAAGGAAAGGAATGAAGAGAAGGAACCCGATCTCGAAGGCACTTTTGAGCTCGCTTATGGCAAAGGCCGGGACGACCACTTTAAGGGGCAGGTCCATCATCTTTGCAGGGCGGGGGGCCCTTGCCAGGTTCAGGAACAATGCCACGTCTTTTTCCCGCGTCTGTCTCAGCATAAATGTCTTCAGCGGCCCTTCTGCTCTCGTGAACGCCTCGCCGATGCCGATCTGCTTGTCCAGATAGGGATTGATGGAATCGGCCGTAATACGGTCGACGGTCGGCCCCATCACAAAGAGCGTGAGGAAGAGGGACAAGCCGATGATCACGGGGTTCGGGGGGATCTGCTGTCCGCCGATCGCCTGGCGCAAAAGGGAAAGCACGACCACGATCCGCGTAAATGAGGTAAACATGACCAGTATCGCCGGCACCAGAGACAGGAAGCTGATGATCACAAAAACCGCCATGGCCGGATTGTGCAGATCGAGGAGTTTATCCATGGATCGCCGCCTTTATCCTTCGCAGTTGCTCCACCGTCGCCTCAATACCGGCGGCCGTCCGCGCCCTGCCCGGTTTCTGAGGTGACAAACCCTCCCCGGTCTCTGTCTGTGACGACGGTCCTCCGGGGATATCGTCCAGCTTTCTCAGAAGCCGGAAGTCGCTTGGGGTGACCCCCAGAATGAGGACCTCCGTCCCGATCTTCACCGCGGCGATCCCCATCTTCTGACCGATGGACTGATAGGACAGCAACTCGATGATGCGCGACCCCCTGCTCCTGCGCCGGTACGCAAAGGCGGCGGCGATCAGGAGGAGCACAAAGGCAAGTGCCCCTATCGTCTGCACGACCATTTCGGTCATTTGAGCTGCCTGATCCTTTCCGTCGGGCTGACGATATCGGTCAGCCTTACCCCGAATTTCTCGTTTACCACCACGACCTCTCCCCGGGCAACGAGCTTGCGGTTGATGAGTATCTCCATCGGCTCTCCTGCAAGCTTCTCAAGTTCGACTACCGAGCCCTGTCCGAGCTGCAGAAGGTCCTTGATCAGCATCCTGGTCCTGCCCAGCTCCACGCTTATCTCAAGCGGGATGTCGAGGAGAAAATCGATTTCGCGCATCGCACCGTTGCCTCTCTCCTGGACCAGCTCTTCAAAGCCCGGCTCCTTGGTTTGCGTTACTTCTTTCTCCGACATGTCATTTCTCCTTTGTCATTTGCCGCAGCGCGTGATCTTAATGGCCTGGGCGCCCCGGCTGTACCCCGGCACGCCCGCTAATTTCCGTACCTGTTCCACCTTCACCGGCAACTCCTCGGCGGCGCAGGTGTCCAGTACTATGACGTTGCCGACCTCGAGATTCATCACGTCGCGCAAGGAAATCTCGGTGCACCCGACCTCCGCAGAAAGGTTGACGTATGACTCGAGCAGGACCTCCTTCAGGCGGGAGATCCAGCGCTGATCGCTCTCCCCCTTTTCTCCCTGGATGCCCGAAAAAAGCTTCTCCTTGACCGGCTCCACCATCGAATAGGGGATACAAAAAAACACCTTGCCGGTGAACCCGTCTACCTCTATATGGATCTCGATCTTAATCACCACCTCGGTCGGCGCCACGATCGTCACGAACTGAGGGTTCATCTCGGAGCCGGTGTGCTCCGGCATGCACTGCACGATCGACTTCCAGGCCTCTGCCATGTTCTCCAGCGCAACTGTGACCATTTTCTTTATGATCCGCTGTTCGATGACGGTGAAGAAGCGGCCCTCGGACTTGACGTATTTCGCCGACGTGCTGCCGAAGAAGCACTCGATGAAGGCAAAGACCATGGGCGCCTCGATCACGAAGAGGGCATACCCCTTGAGCGGCTCCATCTTGAAAATATTGATGCTCGAGGGCATCGGGATCGTCTTCATGAACTCGCTGAACTTCATCATCTCGATCCCCTGCACATTCACGTCCACGAACTTCATGATCAGAGAGGAGACCGAGTTCCTGAAGTACCGGCTGAACCGCTCGTTAGCCATCTCTAGGCCCGGCATCCGGCCCCGGATAATCCTCTCCTGGTTCGTGAGGTCGAAGGGCCTGATGCCGGAGGAACTTTCCTTAACACTCTCGGTCTCTATATCTCCGCTCTGGACGCCCCTCAGAAGGGCGTCTACTTCGTCCTGAGAAAGCACCTTGTTCATTGCATCACAAAGTCCGTAAAGTAGAGGTTTTTGAAGATGTCCCCGCCGACTGCCTGATTCGCGCGGAGGAGGATCTCGTCTTTCAGCTGGGCCTTCCCCTCCGGTCCGGCGACTGCATCCGCCGACTTGCTGCTGATGAGGGTGATGATCGCGTCTCTGAGTTGCGGCATCTTTGCGGTCACGGTATTCTGGTCGACACCCTCTCCGACCTCGAACTGCATCGTCACTTTTAGATAGCGTCCTGCATCCGACAGGTTCACGACAAACGGATCTACTGGCACCATAACGCCGCTGACGGTGTGCTTGCCTTCCCCGGCCCCTTTTCCCTTCTCCCTGGCTGCTGCGAATTTGGTATAGCCCATATACCCCCCGATACCGAAGAGGACGATGACGCTGATGGCCGCGACCACGATAATGACAGGTTTTATATTGCGTTTGCGGGCCGGTTTTTTCTCCTCTTGAGGGGCAGCTTCGGTTTTTTCATTTTCCATGTCAATCCTCCTGTTCCGCTCACTTAACTCAAGATCCGTGCCAACAGTATTCCCGTTGAATTACATGATTTTCGGAGAAAATGCCGCATGGCCCTTCGTCAAATGTCTGACGGCATGACAGCTTTTCCGTCGCGCGGCCGGTCCGCTTTCTAAAGGTCGTTCAGACTCTGGCCGACTTAAAGATAAATTACGACGCGGGGAAGATAGTCATTTCCGTTGAGGTGATGAATTTCCTGAAGGACTGACTCGTCTCTCGCATCCAGGGCACCGATATGAAGTACGCCGATTCTTTCGCTGCCGAGGGACTGAAATAAGCACGATTCTTTTCTGCAGATCCTCGCCCCTCGACAAGGAAGAGACGGACTGAGGGAAAAAAGCGGGCAGGGGCTCCAAAAAAAATTGCCCCTGCCCGGCGGACCCGAAGACTATTGCTTCAGGTTCACGAGTTCCTGCATCAGCTGGTCGGTGGTCGTAATGACACGCGAGTTCGCCTGAAATCCCCTCTGTGCGGCGATCATGTTCACGAACTCCTGCGCAAGATCAACATTGCTCTGCTCCAGGGTGTTAGCCAGCAGGCGTCCGAGACCGGACGTCTCGGGCGTTCCGCTAATCGCCTGTCCTGAATCATAGGACTCGCCGTAAAGGTTCCTGCCGAGTTTCGTGAGCCGCTCAGGGGCAATGAACCTTGCAAGGATCACCTGGCCTATTTCCCGCGTCTGGCCGTTCGTAAATATTCCGGTGACGATGCCGTCTTCTGAAATCGAGACATTCTTGAGCGAGCCGGCGCCATATCCGTCCTGGCTCTGGCTCAACACCGAGAAGGGCGAAGAGAACTGGGTCGTACCGTCTAATCCCGTGCCCGCAGGTGTCTCGCCCGTGCCGGTGCCGTAGTTAAATGTGATGCTGCCGGCGGCCACGGCCGGTCCCCAGTTAAAGGCGATCGCCGCATTATTGTCGTTTACCAGGGAGCCGTCGGTATCGAATGCGAGGTTCTGAGAGCCCGCCTCTACATACTGCCCGGTGGCATCCTGAAAGACATAGTGGGCAGTCCATGCATTGTCGCCTGTCTTCACGAAGTGGGCGGTGACATCATGGGCGTCTCCCTGCGAATCATAAAGGGTGAGAGTAGTGGATTTGTTATAGGAAGCCGGGTCCGGGGGGGTCGCCGACGGCGAGGTGAACGCCCACGTTTTCGCGGCCTCCGATGCTTCGAGGTTCACGCCGAGGCTCACCTTTTCCGTCATTTTTGCGGGACTCTGCGTGGCCGCAAGCTGCAGGGGGCCGGTCTGGCTCGTGATGTTTCCGCCGGCGTCGGCGAGGAACCCCTGAAGGATGAGACCGTCAGAGTTCGAGATATTTCCGTCCTTATCGAGGCTGAACTGGCCCGCCCGCGTATAATACTTACTAGCCCCGTCGCTTACGATGAAGAACCCGTCGCCTTCTATGGCAAGGTCGAGCGCACTCTGGGTCGACTGCAGAGATCCCTGCGTGAAGAGCGGACTGACCCCGCTCACCACTACCCCGCGACCGACCTGGGAAGACCCGGCAACGCCGGTCAGTGTCTGGCTGAGCACGTCGCCGAAGCAGGTCCGGCTCGCTTTAAAGCCGACGGTATTCATGTTCGCAATATTGTCGCCGATGACCGACAAAGCCGTTCCGTTTGCATTCATGCCGCTCACGCCTGTAAAAAGTGAAGTCAACATCTCTTTTTCCTCCTTCTGGTGTTTCAGTATATTTCCGTGACGTCCGCGAGCGAGACAGTCGCGGCAGTGTCGGTCGCAAGATAAGTCACGCCGTTGCTGAAGGTGACACCCGTTACCGCGCCGGCGTCACCGGCCGCGGTCTTCACGTGCCTGCCGATAAGCGCCGCAGAAACTGCGCCGTTCATCGTATTCTGTGCCTGCGTCATCTGCTGCAGCCCTGTGTTCACGTTGACCAGCTGCTCGAGGGAGCTGAACTGCGCGAGCTGTGCCGTAAACTGCGTGCTGTCGAGCGGATTCAGCGGGTCCTGGTATTTGAGCTGCTCGGTAAAGAGCTTCAGGAAATCCTCCTTGCCAAGTGTCTGGCTGATTCCTGACGTCTGGCTCGTCCCGCTCGTCTGGCCCGTACCGGTCGTCTGGTTGGTCCCGATGGTGTTCATAATCATAGGAATATCGCCTCCTTTCTATGCAAAAATATTGATCAACCCCATCCGTCCTGCCGCAGCCGCACCGGCCGCCGACGGACGAATGATTTTAGTCGCCGCATTCCCCTCACTGTCGCCGCTGTTACTCTCCCCCGCTCCGGGACCGTCGCGGTGCTCCTTGAGGGAGACCGAGAACCCGCCGATGGCAATTCCCTCACGGCTGAGGGTCGCAACGATATTCGTGAGATTCCTCTGGAGAATCTCCTTTGCTGAGTTCTCGACAGCGTGAATAGTGGCGTGGACCGTCCCTTTGTCGAGTCCGAGCGCTATCTCGATTTTTCCGAGGCCCTCTGGTTCGAGCGTAACCTCTACGGAGCGTTCGTCCTTGCGGGAGATCCTGAATGTCTGATCAGCCACGGTGATAATCCTGTCACCTGCCTGGACCGGCCCCGCTCCCTGTACTGCTGCGTTTACGCGGCCGCCCTTCTCCCCCACTGCGAAAACAGCAGCTGAGTTTGAGGTGTTCTGATGAGGCGTTGCTTCGTCATGTCTTGCAGTCGCCGTAAGAACCTTCGCCGCGTCGCCCGCGCGGTCGCGTCTTTCCTCCAACCCTGACTCGGCGGAGGAGGCATGCCCTCCGGCGACCGCCGGTGCAAAAGCTTCATTCGTGCGCCCGACGGCACCGTCGGCAGCGGATGCGCCGTCTGCATGCCCACTCTCCTTTGTCTCGGCGAATACGGTAGCTTTGCTGGACTGGCGACCGTGCACAGGCGCCACCACCGCATTTCCTTCAGCGCCCTCAGTCTTCTGCACCTGCACCGGCGTCTTCTGGCTGTCCGCCGCATTATCCTGAACTTGGTCCCCCGTGTGGTCCGGAAGATGGTGCACCACCTTGATCTCCGGCACGCCTTGCGTGCTTGCGAGGCCGCCGGGCGTCCCGGCAACCGGCGCAGCCGCGCCGGCAGGGTCCAACTTCCCGGCTTGCGGGGCGTCCTGCTTCAGTCCCTCTTTTCCGACAGGAGAAACAGCCTCACCATTTTTTATTCCATAGCCCGTCGGCAGAGCCGTTGGTGATTCATTCACTGCTCGGCCGGTTCCGTCATGAGACGCCGTAACAGAAAAAGAAACTGCAGAGACCGCCGCCGGGTCACGCAAGGATATACTGAAATCCCCGGTGGTCGCCGCCCGGTGAGCGCCCTGCGCAGCCTGTGCCGCAGAACCTGCTGCCGTTGCAACGGCGGCGGCAAGGACAGAGCCGCTCAGAGATTCCGCTTCAATCGATGGTGCGGCTTCGGCTCCAGTATCCTTCGCCGCGGGTGTCCCGTCATTGTCCTTCGCACCTGCAACATCTGCCAGCACATCCGCAAATGCGCCTTCCCCGGAAACGGACCCAGCCGCTCCCTGCGATATGGCCGCGAGTTGGGCACCTGCGCCGTTGGCAGGAACTTCGGATGGAATCATCGAGACAGTATTCATCTTAAAATCCGGCAGATGGGATAATCGGCCCTTTAAAGCAAAGGGCCGCGGTCCCATCTGTGTTTTCCAGGTTCATGCCGCATATATATCAACATGCGTGCCAGCTCCGGATCTTTTGTATGGCCGCTAATTTCCAGCGTTATTAAGGGGTTTCAGAAAACGGGGGAATCTTGCGCAGAGAAAAGATTTCACGGGGTGGGAAATTTTTTCGTTACAGCAGTCATTCTTTCGGTGAAAGTCACGGCCTTCTCGGCGTCCATCAGCCCCATGAGGGCACCGGCCTTCTTACTCTTCATGCGGATCAGTATCTTCACCGCAATGTCTTCGTCGAGCGCAGCCAGTCTGGCCGCCGCCTCCTCCTGCTGCATCGCCTCGTAGGCCTTGACGATATGGTCCATCCGCTCGTTCTTCGCAGCCTCGAGTCGTGTGAGCACTTCCTCGATCCTGGCGAGCAGTTTTGAGTACTGCTCGATGCGTGCGTCGATTCCCTTGCCGAGGATCCGGATCCGCTCCTCCTCGCTTTTGACTGCCTTCTCCCTGGCTGTCAGCGCGGCATTCTCTTTCGCTGCCGTTGCGAGTTCGTCCGTCTGTGCGGCGGCCCTCGACGGGGACAGGGCGCAGGAGGCGGCAAGGAAGATGACGAAGAAGGCGGTAATCCCCGGGAACGGCGGGAAATGCCTCATTTGTCCGCCCGCCTTCTTGCCAAAAAAAGGTGGTCCATTTCCTTCTGTTCCGCCCGGTCATGCTCACGCTTCTCGTCCCGGACGATCTTGTCCCTCAGGCCCTCGATGACCTTTTTTTCCCGATGCGTCTCGAGCAACTGAAACTGTGTTTTCTGGAGCTCGGTCATGCGCTCCAGGATGGCCTTCTTCTTCACTCCGATCTGCTCGGTGAGCTGTGAAAAATACCTGGTATAAAGTTCGATTTCGCGGGCCTTGAGCGCGGGGTCCCGATGTTTGAGTTCGTACGTCGCCGCAGCGTTCCTGAACATCTCTTCGAGGGAGACAAGATGCTGCTCCTCCCGCAGGATCTGTTCCATTACGCGTTTCACCGCCGCCTCGCGGTCTTCTTTCGCGCGTTCTTTCAGCCTCAGCACTGACCGGATTGCAAGGAGTTTCTGGGTCATCGGCGCCACCTTTGCCGAGTCGGCCGTTCGCATTTCACCGTATTACGCCCCCTCCTCGAAAATGCAGAACAGCCCCTGCAGGCTGTCTGCAAGGTCCCGTCTGTCCCGCATCCCCTGCCGCAGGTATCCCCTGAGCTTTTCGACCATGCCGACTGCGTAGTCTATTTTGGGGCTGCTCCCTTGCTTGTATACGCCGAGCGTAATCATGTCCTCCGACTTTCTGTAGGTAGCGAGCGTCTCTATGAACCGTTCCGCAAGTGCCTTGTGCCTGTCGTCTATTATGTCCGACATCACCCTGCTGACCGACCTCATCACGTCGATGGCCGGGTAATGGCTCTCGGCCGCAAGTTCCCGCGAAAGTACGATATGCCCGTCGAGCACCGAACGCGCCGTGTCGGCAACAGGATCGTTCATGTCGTCTCCTTCTACCAGCACGGTATAAATGCCTGTAATGCTGCCTTCACCCTCCGCTGTGCCGACCCGTTCGAGCAGTTTGGGCAGCAGGGTGAACACCGAAGGCGTATAACCCTTTGATGCGGGTGGTTCTCCGACGGCGAGCCCTATCTCCCGTTGCGCCATGGCCACCCGTGTGAGCGAATCCATCATCATGAGGACGTCACTGCCCTGGTCCCTGAAGTACTCGGCCACCGCCGTTGCCGTGAACGCTCCCCTGACCTTCGCCAGCGGAGGCTGCTCGGACGTCGAGACGACCACGACAGACTTCCTGAGGCCTTCTTCTCCCAGATCGCGCTCTATGAATTCGCGGACCTCCCTTCCGCGCTCGCCGATCAGCGCTATGACGTTGACTTCTGCGCTCGTGTAACGGGCGATCATGCCGAGGAGGACGCTCTTGCCGACGCCGCTGCCCGCCATGATTCCGACGCGCTGGCCTTTTCCGCAGGTCAGCAGTCCGTTGATCGCCCGGATGCCGAGGTCAATGGGCTCGGTGATCCGCCGCCGGGAAAGCGGATGCGGCGACGAGGAAAAAAGCGGATAGTCAATGCCCCCGACCGGCCCCTTGCCGTCGATGGGTGACCCCGTGTCGTCGATTATCCTTCCCACGAGTCCCGGCCCTGTCTTTACCGAGACCTTTCTGCCCATAGGCAGCACCCTGCTGCCCGGTCTGATCCCGGAGAGCTCACCGACGGCCATGATCAGGACCTTGCCGTCCCTGAACCCGACCACCTCGGCGTCGACTGCGTTGCGCCCGCCGGAAAAAATCCTGCAGGCCTCCCCGATGCTCGCCTTGATCCCCGAGGCCTTGACGATGATGCCGGTGATCTCGTCGATCCGTCCCAGGACCTTCATCGGATCGGCCTCGTCCACTGCCGCAATATACCGATCAGGGTCAAACACCGGCGTCCTTCATGCAACTGAAGATTTGCCTGAGCTGCTCGTCTATGTCGGTGGGGACCTCCTCGTGCGCGCTTGTCACGACCGTTCCCGTCGAAGATACCGTCGGGTCAACCTCGAATATGATGTCCGGATGGGCCTCGAGAAGTTCCGGTCTGAGACGCACGAAAAGTTCCTCCATGGCCGGTGAGATCCTTATCCGGACCGTCCCGGTCCGGTCCAGTTTCTTCAGCGCCTCCTTCACGATGTTCGCGATCACCTCCGGCCGCAGTGCCAGCTCCTCGCCGATAATCTTCCGCGCGATCGCCACCGAAAGTCTTATCGCCTTCGGCTCGACCTCCTTGATGATCTGCTCGTTCAGCCCTTCGAAGGCGGCGAGCAACTGCTCGAACCGCGAAAGGAGCACCGCGGCCTTCCGTTCACCCATTTCCCGCCCCGCCCGTTCACCCGTCGCAAAGCCGGCCTCATAGGCCTCGCGCTCTATCTCGGCGGTTTCTTGCTCCTGCGACAAGCGGGGCTGAGAGGTCCTCCCTCTGCCGTGCGCCGCATGCTCCCGCGACGGAAAAGACGGCATGGGGAATAGTTTGTTGTCGCTCCGCTTGATGATACGTCCCTTAGGCAACAAGCTCTTCGCCTCCCTTTCCGCCTATGACGATCTTGCCTTCTTCTTCAAGCTTCCTGGCGGTCTTGACGATGCTCTGCTGGGCCTTTTCGACGTCCGAAAGTTTCACCGGCCCCTTGACCTCCATCTCCTCCTTGAGGATCTGGGCGGCGCGCTGGGACATGTTCCTGAATATCTTCTCCTTCAGCCCTTCCGATGCGGTCTTCAGCGCGATAGAGAGCTCGTCGGTCGAGACCTCCTTCAACACCATCTGTATACCCCTGTCGTCGAGTTTCACCAGATCGTCGAAGATGAACATAAGCTTTCTGATGGAATCCGCAAGACCGCTGTCATTCGTCTCGATCTTCTCGAGGACAAGATGCTCGGTGGAACGCTCTGTCTGGTTCAGGATCTCGGCGATCGTCTTGGGTCCTCCCAGTTTCTTTCCCTTGCCTTTGCCGATATCGATCTGCCCCTTGAGCACCTCGTTCAGTTCGTCGATGGCGCTCTCGGGGATGCGTTCCGTGGTGGCGATCCGCGTCGCGACCTCGCTCTTGAGGTCGTCCGGGAACGAAGCGAGCACTTCGGCGGCGTGATGAGGTTCGATCAGACAGAGGATAAGCGCCGCGGTCTGGGGGTGTTCCGAGATCAGGAAGCTTGACAACGTCTTAGGATCCACCCAGCGAAGGGCATCGATGATGCTTTCCTTTGACGCCATCTCCAGTATCCTGCTCGCATCGCTCTCTCCAAGCCCCCTTGTCAGCACCTTTTTCACGTATTCTTCCCCGCCGAGGTGCGTATCGCCGTTTTTGATCTTCGTCGCCGCCTCCGAAAAGATGCCGTCGATCGCCTCTTTGCTCATGAGGCTGGGGCGGGACATATGCGTCGTGATCCTGCCGACCGTCTTCATGTCGAGGCCCTTCAGGATCGCGGCTGCGGTCTCTTCTCCGATACAGCTCAGAAAGACGGCTGCCTTATCGTACCCGCTGAAAGCCATTTATCGCTCCTCGATCCAGCCGCTGACCAGGCTTGCGGCCTTGTCAGGGTTCTTCCTCGCCCATTCGATGACCTCCTCGCGCATCGGGCTCGTACCGCCCTCGAGGCTCCTCGTCACCATGGCGCGTTCGAGTTCCGCAACGGTCTGCGGAAGAGGAAGTGCCGGCTGAGACTGCAGCAGAGACGGCGCCGAGAGTGTGCGAAGCAGCGGCCTGATGACGAAGAAGAGGACTAGTATAAATGCCGCGACCGGCACAAGCAGTCTGAGCACGGACATTACGGCGGGAAGATATTGCTTCGGCATGGGCTGAGGCTCTTCGCCGGCAACGCCCTCGAACTGCATATTCATCACCTGGACCTGGTCGCCCCGGTCTGCGTTGAAACCCACCGCCTTCCTGACGAGGTCCTCATACCGCTTTATGTCCTCCTCCGAGCGTGCCACGTACTTTTTCTCCTTGGACCCTTCCGGGGCGGCATACGTGCCGTCTACAATGACCGCGACGGACAGCCGCTTGACCTCTCCGGCTGCGTTCACGATGTGGCTGACGACCTTACTTATCTCATAATTGACCGTATCATTCTGTTTTTGCGACTGCCCCTGCATCTCTGCCGCGGAAGTGGCGGTCTTACCGGGAATATTCGACGCCACGCCGGGTACGCCGCCTGAACGCATGTTCGTGGTTTTTTCGACATTCCTCTGCTCGCTCCGCACGACCTGGCTGTCCGGGTCATACTTCTCCTCTGTCTTTTCGATATTGGTAAAGTCGATATCAAGGCTTGCCTTGGCCTTTACCTTGCCCTTGCCGACCACCGGACCGAGTATGCCGATCACCCTTGCCTCGATATCCTTCTCGAGGTTTTTCCGGTATTCCACCTGACTGACGCTCAACCCCATGCTGCCGTCCGCGTTCTGGGTCAGCAGGTCGCCGTAACTGTCGATGATCGTTACGTCCTTGGGGTTCAACCCCTCGATGCTGCTCGATACAAGATGCACAATCCCCTGTACCTGTCCCTGGGAAAGGACGCGGCCGCCCCGCAGTTTGAGGAAAATAGATGCGCTCGGCTTGCTTTCGTCCGTTGACAGGATCGATTTTTCAGGGGTAGCCAGATGAACCCGGCATTGCTCCACTTCCTGAAGAGACATGATCGTCCGGGCCAGTTCTCCCTGCAGGGCGCGCCGGTAATTCAGTTTCTGCACGAAGTCCGTCACTCCGAAATCCGTTTTGTCGAATAGCTCGAAACCGATTCCGCCGCCGCGAGGCATGCCCTCGGAGGCCAGCTGAAGCCTCAGATCGTATACCTTGTCCGCCGGTACGAGCAGGCTGCCTCCCTCGGCCCGGTACGGGACCTTGAGATCTTTCAGTTTCTGGACGATCGCCCCGGCATCGCTGTCGGACAGGTTCGAGTAAAGGACCCGGTAGTCAGGCCGCTGTGACCAGGACACCAGCAGCACGACACCCGATACGGCCGTCAGCACAACGGCCGCAAGGGTCAACTTGCTCTTGAGAGGCATCTGCATAATTCTTTCTGCAATCGTGGCCATAGTCACCTCCCGTCGTCAGACCTGCATCCTCATGATCTCTTCATAGGCGTTCAGCAGCCTGTTTCGCACCTCCACCATCATCTGGAACGACATGTCGGCCTTCTCCATCGCAATGACCGCCTGGGTCACATCGCCCCCGCTCACCAGCGCGTTGATCGCATTTTCGACCTCGCCCTGAATGCCGCCGACCTTCTCGATCGCCTCTTTCATTGCGGTTTCAAAACCTCCCTTGTCGCCGGCGCCGCCCGCTTCGGCCGGCCGCTGTTGCGGCGTCACCCCCGCCGCCGGAATCCTGAGGTCGGACATCATTACCTCCCTATCTCGAGGCTCTTCAGGACAATGCCCTTGGACATGTTGAAGGCCGCCACGCTGGCCTCGTAGGCCCTCGTCGCCAGCATCATGTTTACCATCTCCTCGATCATGTTGACGTTCGGCATCGCAACGTACCCTTTGGCGTCGGCGTCCGGGTGTCCCGGGTCATAGACCATCATCGGAGGAGACTGGTCCTCGACAACGCGGGAAACCTCGACCCCCGACAGTTCCGCAGTCCCGGTCCCGTCGGAGGAAAAGACAACGTCCTTGCGCCGGTAGGGCCCACCTTCCTGAGTACGTGTGGAATGCGCGTTAGCCATGTTCGAGGCTATCACGTTCATCCTTGTCCGCTGCGCGTTCATTGCGGATGCGCTTACATCGAAAACACCGAAAGAATTCATGGTCACCTCATCTCTTCATTGCGTTTCTGTACATGCCCATCTCTTTCGAAAGCAGCCTCATAGCCACCTGGTTGAGGAGTCCGTTTTCCGTCATTTTTGCCAACTCGGTGTCAAGTTCCACATCGTTTCTGTCTCCCCAGGGACCGCCTTCAACTTCCCTGACCTCAATCGGACCGGGCACTCCGCCCGCCTCCGGCCTGATATGCTGTCCGTCAGTAGTCACAAGCCTCAGTCTTTCATCGTCGAAAAGTGATCTGAAATCAATGTCTTTTGCCCTGTAGTCGGGCGTGTCCGTGTTCGCGATGTTCGAGACGAGCACCTTGTGTCGCTGGATGGTAGCATATATCAGATTTTCGAGAACCTTGAACTCGTTATCCATACCTTCCTCACTTGCAAATTCGCCTCCAGCGCAGACCGATCAAGATCCGTGCCATCCTGTACTGCCGTCACTCTGCTCTCCATCCAGCGCAGGCCGGTCATGAGTATCTCATTCGCTACCCGGAAAATCTTTCCCATACCCATGCAGCTTGTTCCGTATCGTCCGCACGCTGACGCCAAGAATTTTGGCCGCCTTTGTCTTGTTCCCGCCTGTGCCGGTGAGTGTGCTGAGGATGAGTTCTTTTTCCATTTCTCTGATGTTACCGGCTTGTTTCAGGGAACGGAGCGCCGGCCCGGAATCTTCGATATAAAAATCGCCGGCCTCTATCAGCCCCCCTGCACAAAGGAGCACGGCGCGCTGGACTGTGTTCTCCAGTTCCCTGATATTGCCTCTCCATGCGGCTGCGGAAAGAAACTCAAGGGCCGCGTCCGTAAAACCGGTCACCTCCTTGCCGAAACTCACCGCGAACTTCTTCATGAAGTGGTCCGCAAGCAGAGGGATGTCCTCCGGCCTCTCCCTCAGGGGAGGCATGGTGAGAGGCAGCACGTTCAGCCGGTAGAAAAGGTCTTCCCTGAATCTGCCTTCCATCGCTTCCCGGCAAAGGTCCCGGTTGGTGGTGGCGATGACACGGATGTCGACCGGTATCGGCAGTTTTCCTCCCACGCGGTCTATCTCCTTTTCCTGGAGCACCCTGAGCAGCTTCGCCTGAAGCGGCAGCGGCATCTCGCCGATTTCATCCAGCAGAAGCGTGCCTGTCGTGGCAAGTTCGAATTTGCCGACCTTCCGCTCGTTGGCTCCGGTAAACGCCCCCTTCTCGTGCCCGAAGAGCTCTGATTCAAGGAGGTTGTCCGGGATGGCGGCGCAGTTGAGCGCGATAAAGGGACGTTCTCTCCTGTGACTCATCCGGTGAATATGCCGGGCCAGGAGTTCTTTACCTGTCCCGCTCTCGCCGGTGATCAGTACGGTGGTATCGCTTATAGCAACGCTTTCTGCAAGCGCCAGGATCCTGGACATCTGGGGGCTCGCGGTCACAATGCCGCGCTCCGGCTCGAATCTCCTCATGATCGCGTTTACCTTCATCGTGAGGGTGTCGAACGAAAAAGGCTTCATGATGTATTCGAAGGCGCCCTCCTTCATCGAGTCGACCGCGTTTTCGATCGTGCCATGGCCGGTAATGACGAGAAAGGGGATCTTGCCGACCTTCCGCCTCGCCTCTTTCAGCAGGGAGAGACCGTCCATCTTCGGCATCTTCATATCGGTGATGACCATTGCGCAGGGTATGCTGCCGAGTTGTGCGAGTGCGTCCTGCCCGTCCTCAGCGAGAAGGGCACGGTACCCGAGACGCGTCATAGCCTCCCTGAGCGCAGAACGCATCTGCGCATCGTCGTCGACCACAAGTATCGGCTTCATGAAATATGCCCTCCCGTCGCTGCGACCCTTGCCGCAGACTCCGCGCAGCGGAAGACCAGCCTGAAACATGTCCCCCTGCCGGGTTCGGACTCGACCCTTATGGATGCCCCGTGGGCCTGCATGATTATTTGCGTTATGGCGAGACCGAGTCCGGTCCCGCCCTCCTTGGTGCTGAAAAAGGGATCGAAGATCCGCTCCGCATCCGCAGCAGGTATCCCGGGTCCGCTGTCGCTCACTTCGGCCCATACTTCGGCCCCTTCTTCACGGAGCCCGATGTCGACCCTGCCACGCTGCGGGGTCACCTCAACCGCATTCAGGATAACATTCATGAAAACCTGTTTCAAAAGCTCGTGATCGCCCATGATCGCGCCATCTTCACCGATCTCCTCCCGGAGATGGATACCCCGGGATACGATAAGCGGCTTCAGCATGAAGACGGATTCCCGCAACGGCAGCGCAAGACGGATTTTTTTGAGGCGGGGCTTCCTGGGCAGGGCGAATAGGAGCATGTTGGTCAGAATATTATTAAGGCTCCTGATGCCGGTCGATATCCCCTCGGCAAGGTCCCGGTGCCTGGTTGTGCGCAGGTCTCCGGCGAGCATGCTCGCATAGAGCTCGACGCTGCAGAGCGGACTCCGGATCTCATGGACTATCTTGGCAGCCATCTCGCCCATGGCGATCAGCCTGTGATTGCGTTCCTGTTCGGCTTCGAGTTGCTTGATCCTGGTGATATCCTGAAAGAGCATAACCTTGCCCCTCAGCAGCCCGTTGCTGTCGCGGATGTCGGAGCGGGAGATGATGACGTGGCGCTTCCCCCCGTTTGCCGGGAGAACCACGTCCTGTCCCTCCCTTTCGATAGCAACGCCGAGTTTCTCGAAATCCCTGCCGATCGCCCTGTCGTCAATCCCGAGGAACTCGCGGGCGGCCCGGTTGATCATCATCACCCTTCCGGATGCATCCATCACAACGATCGCCTCTGTAAGACTGTGCAATATGCCGTTGAGGAAGTCTTTTGCCTCCTCAGTCCTGCCGAGGGCCTCCTGCAGCTGCCGGTTCTTTTCCTCCACAGTGCCGGTAAGATGCACCACCTGTTCACGGAGGCGTGCGTAGTAAGCTTCCAGGCTCTTGGAGGCGTCGGTAAAATGATCGAATGCGTCCTTAAGAAAGTTGATCGTTTCCATCAGAATATTTCCCTCAGTTTTTTGTCCACCGTGCGCTCCTTCAGATATGCAGATGCCACGGTGCCGACCCTCGATGAGGCCTTGCCGGCGGTGGTGAGCATGTTATCTGCTTCGCTCCCTGTCATCAGAGACCCCGCCATAAACAGGGCCCATTCATTTGCGGGATCGGCCTCAAGGGCGCGCCGGTAATAAGACAGTGCCTCGGCCCTTTTATTCATTTCGAAATAGATGTCGGCTACCCTGAGGCAGACATCTGCGCCGGCGCCCAGACGCCTTATCGCCGCGTCAAGACGGCCAACAGCACCCGGCGATCCTGCAGCAGTTATAAATTCAGAGAGAAGCGGAAGGTCGGCCCGCTCTATTGTCCTTAGCCCGAGGAGCGCCTGTGCAGCCGCCTTTTTGTTGCCGTCCGCGATGAATATTCCGGCCTCCGTCCTGCGCACCTCGTCGGGGTCGGCGCCGACCCTCCCTTTGATCAGGTATATACGGGCAGCCGCAGTATTGCCGATGTCGGCGTACGCACCTGCCATCATCAGACAACTCCTCCGTTGTATGTCGGCAGATCCTCTCTTTGAGATCCATCGCGCCAGATCAAAGAAAGGCCGCCATTGGTGTCTGAGGGCCTCCGCTGTGGCCAGAAGAAACCGCTCCCTGGAGGTGTCCAGAAGCCAGGGGCCCACCGATTTCCAGAGACCGAGCAGTCTGGCGGTATCGCCCTTGCCCATAGCTTCCCGTATCATGGACTCGAACTGGTCGAGCGCCTCGCGCGACGGGTTTCGCCTGAAGACCAGTTCATTCAGCAGCTTCACCGCGGTCTCCGGGTGGCCTTCGGATACAGCTATCTTTCCCAGTTGAAGGAGGGCCGCGTCATATTCCGGACAGTAGGGGTAGTTCATTCTGATGGCCTGTAGGGCCTCCTTCGCATCACCCGCCCTGCCGGCGCGAAGTCGGGTTTCCGCCAGATGCAACAAGGCCTGTCGCGCAATATGACGATCGGCTGAGTGCGCCACCCTCTCAAAGAAATCGGCGGCGCTTTCCAACTTCCCGCCTTCGAGTTCCATCAGTCCCTGCGCCAGTTCCGCCTTTTCCCTGAAAGGATTCGTCCTGACAGAAGCATAATACAGTTGGGCCTCGGCCAACTTGCCCGATAGCCGGCGGTTTTCGCCCAGCAAAAACCTCGTCTCATCCGACGCCTGAATAAGGTCCGGCCTTTTCTGATATACCTCTTTGTATAGTCCCGATGCCTGCCCGGTCATACCAATACGCTGAGATGTATTGGCCATCTCAAGAAGCACTTCCGGACCCTTGCCGGCCTTTTCGTAATAGAGCATCGCCTCCGCCGGGCTGCCGGTCTCGGAAAGACTGACTGCCAGTCCCCGATATGCGCGAAGGTTATATGAGGATTCCGGGAAAAGCCTTTCGAAAACCCTGAACTGGGTGCGGGCCTCGTCGAAGTATCCCATCTTCAGGTATGTCTCTGCCCTGAGCAGAAAAGAGAGCTGCCGCAGTTCACCCGGCGGGGCGTAGAGGTACGACTTTGTCAGATGCTCTATCGCCATAAGCGGCTTTTGCCGTTCAGCGAGAGCCTTTGCATAGATAAAATGGTAGGCAGCCCTCGATACATCTTCAGGACGGTAGCCGGAGAGCAGGGACATGGCTTCGGACGGATGGTCCAGGGACACGGCATCCCATGCCTGCTGAAGAACTGCAGAACCGATCCGTCCCGGAAAGCTCTCCGTGCCGGCCTGGCACAGGGCGGGCCACATAAGCAGAACAGCGAGAATACTTATCGCGAGGATCTTCTTCACGCAGGGAGATTTTGCAACTCCCGTGCCACGATAATAGCTTGATTTTACTTGATATTTACCGCAGGAGTCCAGTCAAGATATTGACGGGCGTCGAAGCTGTCGCTCGCTTACGATTGCGTCTTATCCAGGATTTCGGTCTCGATGCCCTTCTTTTTCAGCTTCTCCAGGAGAGTGGTGCGGTTCAGCCCGAGGAGTTCGGCTGCCTTTTTCTTCACCCCGCCCGCCTTATGCATCGCCTGAACAATCAAACTGCGCTCCACGTCGTCGAGGATGGCGTTGATGTCCACGCCTGCATCAGGCAGCGCTATGTCCGGAGTGTGACCGACCGAAGAAACAGCGGGATGATCCGTAGCGGGAGCGCTTGAAGAAAAACGCTCCGGCAGGTCCTCTACTGTCACGATCCCGTCGTCATCGAGGATCACGATTCTTTCGACGAGGTTCTCGAGTTCCCTCACATTGCCCGGCCACCTGTAATGCATGATCGCATCGATAGCCTCGGACGACACTCTGAGCGGTTCCTTCTTTTTTTTCTTCGCGTAACTGTTGATGAAATGATCGAGAAGCACCGGTATGTCTTCCCTGCGCTTCCTGAGAGGGGGAATATGCAGGGGGATGACGTTCAACCGGTAGAAGAGGTCTTCCCTGAACGTGCCCTCCCGGGTCGCTTTCTCAAGGTCCTTGTTCGTGGCGGCCAGTATGCGTACATCGACCTTGACCGTCTTGGTCCCGCCGACCCGCTCGAAGCTTCTCTCCTGCAGCACCCGGAGAAGTTTGGCCTGGAGGGACGGATGCAGTTCCCCGATCTCATCGAGGAAAATAGTGCCGCCCGCCGCGAGTTCGAAGCGTCCCATCCTCATGTTCACTGCTCCGGTGAACGCACCCTTCTCGTGGCCGAAGAGTTCCGATTCGAGCAGGTCTTTCGGGATGGCGGCGCAGTTTATGGGAACAAACGGGCTCTGGCTCCTCGAACTGTTGTAGTGGATCGTGTTGGCCACGACTTCCTTTCCGGTCCCGCTTTCGCCGTAAATCAGGACCGTACTTTCCGTATCGGCGATCTTTTCGATCAGCTTGCAGACATTCAGCATCTGAGGAGACGTGCCGATAAGCCTTTGAAAATCATACTTTTTCTTCAGTTGTTTCTTGAGCATGGCGTTTTCTTTCTGAAGTGTGTGCAACTTCAGCGCCCGCTCGGTCAGAAGAAGTAATTCGTCAAGGATAAAGGGTTTGGTAATATAGTCGAAGGCTCCCAGCCTCATCGCCTCGACCGCGGTCTCGACCGCTGCAAATGCCGTCATTACGATGGTCGGAATTCGTATATTGACCGCAGCAAGCTCCTTGAGCAGGTCGATGCCGCCCATTCCCGGCATGACAAGGTCGAGGAAGAGCATATCGATTTTTTCCTGCCTGATGATTTCGAGCCCTGCCTTCGCCTCCGAAGCAGCGGTCACACTGTAGCCGTTATCCCGGAAAAAAGAGACGAAGAGATCCCTTACGGTTTCGTCGTCATCTATGACTAGCATCGTCGGCACTATGGTAAATATATACCAATCCGTCGTGCGCGTCAATAGTTTGACGGAATTGCCGGTCAATCGAGGTTGATTACCGGGGTAGCCTTTCGGGTTTCCTCACCCAGATTGCCGGGTCCATCGAGCAATACCGCCGAAGCCTGCGCACCGGCCTTTCTTGATAGCCCCAATTCACCTTGCCTTGCCTGCATAATCGACGATCATCTTCTTCAGCCGTTCTGCCGACTCCGGGACCTTGGGGACATCCCCTCTGACGATCTCCGGGGGCGTGACCTCCTTGCCGTAAAAGCCGGCGTCCGCCTCGTCGTCCACCTGGAGGGCGGAGCCCTGGATCGCAAGCCCGGCGAAGAGACCTCGACTCCTGGAGTACGAATAGACCTCGGCCCTCAGTTGCGCGTCGGTGGCGGCGGAGGCCTCCCGTCCGACAGGTCCGGCTGCAACTCCCACGTCCGCTCCGAGGGTAAATTTGCCCCGCAGGATGCCTTCCACACTCCTCTTCGTTTTGAATACGAGGATCACGTCCACGGACTCTACGCCGATCTGCCAGCCGATGCTGCCGCCGGCGAGACTGATGAAGACCGGATCGCTCCATTTGCCATTTTCATGGAGCAGAAGAACGCCTTGACCATATCTGCCGCCCAGAATGAAGCCGGCCCTGATTACACCCGGAATGATGGCGATGCCCTCGGCCCTCGAGAGCAGCGCCGGCGGGATGGTCTTCTCGGGGATCGAGACGAGCTGGTCCATTACGTCAATGGATTCCTCCATTTTCGCCCTGGTACTTGCCGCCAGGGCGGGCAGCGCCATGGTGAGACAGAGGAATGCCACGGTCATTATGATCATAAATTTTTTCATGTGAGACCTCCTTTTTTTTGAAATTCCATAACGGAATTCAGCTGCCGCCAATCGCGGGTTGCACCGCATGAACTGCACCATCACATACAATCACAACAAGGAAGGCGGACGTGGTGAAAAAAAATCCGATCATTCCTTCGGACGATGAACCCCGTCTCCCCCGGTCATCAGAGGCCCTTCCCATCCGCTCACGCCGCCGCGGAGACATTTCGCGTCGAACCCGCGGCTCTTCAGGATAAAGGCTCCTACCATGCCCCGCGAGTCATTCAGACAGTAGGTAATATATTTTTTCGTCCGGTCGAAGCCTTTGCACTTTTCCCGCAATATTTCGATCGGGATATTTATTGCCCCCTGGATGTGCTCTTCTTCGTATTCGGGCGGTATCCGGGCATCGATGATCAGATAATCGTCAAGGTAGGTGTCGAGTGCTATTTCTTCAGGGAATATATTTTCGACAAACGACGACTTCACAATTTGGTTGAAATCTTTCTTGTCGAGTACTAGGACAGTCGTCTCTTCCACGGCGCGGCAAGTTGCGTTGCGCGGGTCATCACGAATGAGCGCCTCTTCCCCGAACCCGTCGCCTTTTCCCAGCACCGCGATCTCGCGATACCCCTCTTCGCCTTTTTTCTTTTTCAGCACTTCAACACGGCCGGACTTGATGATATAGTAGCTGTCTCCTTTATCTCCCTGCACAACGATCTCTTCGCCGGGAAGGTAATTCTTTTCGGCCAACCTCGCCATTAGGACGTACATCTTGTCGGGACTGAGCAACTCGAACGGCTGAAGCGCTTTTATCCTGTTGTAGTACCCGTGCTCTTTCACCCCATCGTAGAGCATCAGCCTGAATTCGGCCTCGCGAAGAATAACATCCTCGAAATCCGCCTTCGACAGCTCATAAAGCACAACGTCCGTGACCGCCTGCACAGAACTCGACCGCACGGAACAGGTCAGCAGGGCCATCTCGCCGAATGCCTGCCCGCTGCCGATTACCGAAAGCCTTGAAGTCTGGCCTGATTTCGTCTTCTTCGTCACCTCAAGGCGGCCTTCTTTCACAAAATAGAAAGACTCGCCCACAGTCCCTTCACTGATGATCTCCGTGCCCGCAGGAAAACTCACTGTCCTGAGCTTCTTCGAAAGGGTTTCGAGCGAACTATCGGAAAGGCCTGAAAAGTAATTGTACTTCCTCAAATCTCCCGATTGCAGCGTCATCGTTCCTCCTCCTCTCCGCTCCCCTGTCAACCCGGCATTGATGTTTTGGGCCGACAAGATAATCTTTATTTTTTATCAAAGCGGCACGCTTTTTTCATTATTAATGAGTTGCGCCGGGTTGTCAAGGGCACTTGGCGGTGCTCAAACCCGGCGGGAGGATCCAGTTTGCCGATGTGGTCCTGGAGAATGATCTGCCCGCAGAACTGTCGGGCAGTCTTGAGGCCTGGTCTCAGTGAGTCGGCGGGGCGGTCCCGGTCCGGGACCAGCTGAGGTTGATGGAAGATGCAGGATTCACCGCGGTCGAGTTCAGGGGAATGACGGGCTTCCGTACCTCCCCTCACACCGTCGGCGCTTTGTTTAAGGGGCATAAGCCCGCTCTCAAGTAGCCGTGATATCCCCGCACCTTAAGTTTGTCGGGATGCACGGAGGCAAGAATTCATGTCTGTGATCCAATACGGGGAGACACCGAGGCGACTCAGGTCTTCCCGAATTCCCTCATCTTCAATTCCTTCCGCTTGATCTTCCCGCTTATGGTCTTCGGCAGTTCTTTGACAAACTCGATCTTGCGCGGATACTTATAGGGTGCGGTGCGTTCCTTTACATATTTCTGCAGTTCCGTCACAAGCGCACCCGAAGGCTTGTGGCCCTTAGTCAGGACGATAAAGGCCTTCACCACCTCTCCCCTGATCTCGTCCGGGCTCGCCACCACTGCAGACTCTCTGACCGCGGGGTGCTCTATAAGGACACTTTCGACCTCAAAGGGGCCGATCCGGTAACCCGACGTAAGTATGATGTCATCATTTCTGCCCACAAACCAGAAATACCCTTCTTTGTCTCTATAGGCCCTGTCGCCCGTGATATACCACCCGCCCCTCATTGTCCTTTCCGTTGCCTCCGGATTTCCCAGGTACTCCTTAAACAACCCTACAGGCCTTTCAGGACTCACGCTTATCGCGATATCTCCTTCGACTTCCGTGGAAACCGGATGCCCGCCTTCATCGACCACGCCCACCACATATCCCGGGACCGGCATCCCCATCGAACCGGGCTTCACCGGAAGGCATCTGAAGTTCCCGAGCACATTGACGGTTTCGGTCTGGCCGTACCCGTCATACACGTACATTCCGGTCCGATTTCTCCACGTCTCGATAATCTCTCTGTTCAGAGGCTCGCCGGCGGCCACGAAATGTCTCGGCGTCCGAAGTGCCGGTCCGGATTCCGACAGCTCCTTGACCATCATCCGGTAGGCCGTCGGCGGCCCGCAGAACGTCGTAACGGCGTACTTCTCCATCGTCTCGATGGTCAGCGAGGGATCGAACTTTCCCTCCTTATAAAATGAAAAAATTGTCGCCCCCATATGCCAGGGTCCGAAGAGGCTCGACCACGCTGCCTTGGCCCATCCCGTGTCCGAGAGGTTCCAGTGGACGTCGCCGGGCCTGAGGTCGAGCCAGAACCTGCCGGTAAGCAGGTGCGCCAACGGGTACGAGGCCTGCGTGTGAAGCACGATCTTCGGCGGGCCGGTAGTGCCGGAAGTGAAATATATCAGCCCCGGCTCATTCGACGGCACCCTCTCCCCTTCAAAAGGCGTCGCTTCCTCACGCTCCCTCGTATAATTACGCCAACCCTGCCTCTCGCCTACTATCACGAGAGAAGGGACGCGGCCTGCCCCGTAATACAAGGATGCATTCAGCGCGTCTTCGACTTTCCAGGCATCTTCACCTGCCGTAACGACAGCCTTGATTTCGGTCGCGGAAAGCCTGTATCCGATGTCCTTTGCGGTGAGAAGTGTTGTCGCAGGAATGGGCACGGCGCCAATTCTCATGAGGGCGAGCATCACCTCCCACCACTTGGGGACGTGAGAAAGCATGACGAGCACCTTGTCCCCTCTGCCCACTCCCATTTTCCTCAGTGCGCCGGCGCCCTTCGAAGAGAGGTCCCGCAATGCATTAAATGAATACCTCTCCTGCCGGAGGCCGTCTGTCCAGAAAAGCGCCGTCCGCTCGCCCCACCTGTCAAAGACGTCCAGGGGAAATGAAAACTTTTCCGGCACGGAGAGAGTAAATTCTTCATACTCTTTCTTATAGTCCCGCATATTCGGGCCGACTTCTCTAACGGCAGCCATATACCTAATTACCTATCATAAATACAGTGGTCTTGTCCAACGGGAATTACCTAAATATATAAAACTGTTTCACTTTGCATCGGTACTGTTTTTTTATTGGACATTACGAACAGCCTGTGCTAATAATAAGTCAAAGCTCCGGGAAATAAGATGAAGAAACTCAACTGCTGGGAATTCAATCAATGCGGCAGAGAGCCGGGCGGCAGGCACGCTCAGGTATTCGGCGCCTGTCCTGCTTCCACTGAAAAAAGACTCGACGGCATCCATGGAGGAACAAATGGGGGCAGGGCATGTTGGGTGGTTGAAGGCACGCTCTGCAACGGAAAGATACAGGGATCATTCGCGAAAAAATACGATCATTGCATGTCGTGCGACTTCTGCAAGAAGGTGAAGGAAGAGGAACGGTCGGACTACCAGCCGTCAGCAAGCCTCTTTATGACGGCCTATTTCACGCGGAAGGTCGGAAGAGAGTTATAGAAATCACTCACTTATTTTCTTCCATTTTTTCGAGCAGGAGCATGGAGGGGATCAATCCGCTCGCCTGCTTCCTCTTTCACGGAATTATAGAAAGCGCATCTTCCGCGTCAATACCCTTCCTCAAGGGGACCGTGCTAAAACAGACTGAATTTGAAGTACCTCGTCGGCTGTTTCCTGATGTCTTCGGTCAGCATCCTGAGCTCCTTTACTGTCTCCTTCAGTTCTCTCGCCGTCTGGTCGTCGCTGACCAGCGCGCCGGCTGCCCCTTCGCCCTTTTCAATCCTCTCCAATATCGTAGAGAGGCGCTTCGAAGCGAGGCTTAGGTTCTGGTACAGCTCCGGGTCCTCAATGAGCTTGCCGATCGTACCCGAAGAACTGTTCAGCTTTTTCCCGAATTCCTCGGCAGAAGATGCCACGCCGACGAGTTTTGCATAGAGCTGATCGTCGGCGAGAAGCTTGTTCAGCGTTCCCGATCCGCTGTCGAGTTTCCTGCTGAATCCTTCCAGGGACTTCGAAGACGCCGACAGTCGCTCGTACAGCGAAGGGTCTTTCACAAGAAGACCGATTGTACCCCGGCCGTCCCTGATGTCCGCGGTGATCGCGGCAAGGTTCCTCGATGACTCCTTCAAGTTATCGTAAAGGGCAGGGTCTTCGAGGAACCGTGAGAAGGTGCCCTTGCTCGTTTCTAACTTCTCGACGAGGCTGCCCATCTTATCGATGAACTCGGTCACCTTCTTGATCGATTGGCCGCCGGTCTCCATAACGTCCTTGAGGTCGATCTGCGCGGTCCCGCGTATCATATCGCCGGGGGCAAGGGGTGCGGCATTCGGGGTCCCCGGGCTCAACTCGACGTACTTGTCCCCCAGGAGGCCCATCGTCAACACGCTTGCCGTAGCGTCCTTCTTCAGGACGCTGAGGACTTTCTTGTAGACTGAAATGGTCACGACCGTCCCGTATTTCGGATCGAGACTGATGTCCTCGACCGAGCCCTCCTCGATGCCGTATACCCAGACAGGAGCGCCTTTCTTCAATCCCTTGACGTCGGATATCGCTGCTTCTATGCGGACCTTCGGGTTGATGAGCCGCTCGATGCTGCCGGCAAAAAATACCCCCAGAAACAGGATGACGAGGGCAATCGATATAATGATGCCGGACTTTATCTGCGCCCATCTGACTTGTTTCTTCAGATCAAACATATTCTCCTCCGTATGGTGTTCTCAGCGGCAGCCCGGCCCCTGATAATTGATCTCTTCGACAAACATCCTGATCTCAGGCGCGTCGGTATGAAGCAGCCCCCGGCTGTCTCCGTCGAAGAGCAGCGAGCCGTCCTTCAAAAATATGAACCTATCTGCGACCTTCAGCGCGTCGCTCACCTTATGGGTCACCATGATAAACCCCCTCCCGTCTTTCGAAAGGTCGGAAATCAGCCTGCATATATTGTCCGCATTGACCGGGTCGAGTCCGGTCGTAGGTTCGTCGTACAGAAACATCTTGGGCGTTCCCAGCGCGAGTGACCGCGCGATGGAAACCCTCCGGTGCATTCCGCCGCTCAGCTCTTCCGGCATGAGGTGTATGGCTTGTTCCACCCCCACCGAGCCGAGGATCTCCCGCACCCTTGCGTCGATCTCCTCTTCGGACATCGAGGTGTACTCACGAAGACAGTACGCCACATTCTCCTTCACGTCGAGGGAATCAAACAGCGCTCCCTCCTGAAATACGATGCTGAATTTCATGCGCACGTCCCTGAGTCCCTCCTCGCTCTTGCCCGTGATATCATCGCCCTCGATAAGGACCCTCCCCTCATCGGGTTTTATGAGCCCTAGGATCAGCCTCAGTATCGTCGTTTTCCCCTCCCCGCTGCCTCCGAGGACCGCCACCCGTTCGTGAAAACCGACCGAAAGGTGCACGCCTCGCAGGACACTCCGACTGCCATAGGAGAAACTGACCCCGTCGAACACGATCATACCGAGAACCCCAGGACATAGAGAAGCACCCTCGTAAGGAGAAAGTCCGAGATAATGATCATGACGATCGACATGACAACAGCCATCGTCGTCGACTGTCTCAGCCCTACCGCGCCGCCCTTTGTGGAAAGCCCCATATAGCAACAGATGGAGGAAATGAGATATCCGAAGATAAACGGTTTGATGGCCCCTGCAAGCACGTTCTCCATCGTCAGGATGTTGCGGATCGAACTCCAGTAAAACGTGCCGCTTTGGTGGCTCACAAACACGGCGATATAGTATCCGCCCAGGAGAGAAACCGCTACCCCGATCACCGTCAGGGCCGGAAGCATTATCAGGGAACTCACGATCCTCGGCACGACCAGTTTCTTCACCGGATCGAAGCCGAAGACCCGTATGGTGTCGACCTGATGTCCAAGGACCATGGAGCCGAGCTCCGAGGCCATACCTGCTCCGACGCGGCCGGTAAAGACAAGCGCGGTCACGACCGGTCCCAGTTCCCTAACGACGGAGATCCCTACGATCATGCCGATGTACATCTTCATCCCCAGACTTGACAACTCTGCGGAGAGTTGGAGGGAAAGCGCCATACCCACAAAGAGGTCGACGATAAACACGATCACAAGGGACCCGGCGCCTGCGTAATCCATCTGGATCATCGCGTCCTTAAAATAAAACGGCCTGCGCACGATTCCCAAAAGGCCGCGGAACGACAGCGCATAAAAATCCTGAAGATCGCTCAGCAGCCCCTTAATATCCATCTTTTCTGCCTCTATGCACATTTCTCCTTTATCTGGTAATAATACCAAAAATCACATGCTTTCGGCTTCCCCAAGGGACAACTTCATAGAGAAGACCGGGATAGAAAGCTTTTTTTGCGACACCGGATATAATGAGAATAACGGCTATGTCACGTTTCAACATTACTGACAAACATGCACCGAAGTTCGGGGGGCTCGACATCCTGAAATTTGTAGGCCCGGGATTCCTGGTGACCGTGGGGTTTATCGATCCGGGGAACTGGGCTTCGAATGTCGCTGCTGGCTCTCAATACGGATACAGCCTGCTATGGGTCGTCACCCTCTCGACACTTATGCTCATCGTCCTTCAGCATAATGCCGCGCATCTCGGGATCGTAACCGGGCTCTGCCTGGCGGAATCGTCCACAAAATTCCTGGGCAGGCGGACGGGCAGGCTCTTTCTCGGCAGCGCCATGGCCGCCGCAGCAGCGACGGCGATGGCCGAGGTCCTCGGTGCCGCGATAGGCCTCAATATGCTCTTCGGCCTCCCGCTGAAGGCCGGGGCGACCGTCACCGCCGTTTCCGCCGGCTACCTCCTCTTTTCGAACGGCTACCGGAGGCTCGAAAAATGGATCATCGTCTTCGTCTCGGTGATCGGCTTCTCCTTTCTCTTTGAACTCAGCCTCGTGCATATCGGATGGAACGCGGCATTGAAGGGCTGGTCTGTTCCTTCGGTCCCCACCGGCTCTCTTCCGATCGTCATGAGCGTCCTTGGGGCGGTCGTCATGCCGCATAACCTCTTTCTTCACTCGGAGATCATTCAGAGCAGACAATGGAACAGGAAAGGGGAGGAGATCATCGGCATGCAGTTGAAATACGAATTCGCCGACACGCTTCTCGCTATGATCGTGGGATGGGCGATCAACAGTGCGCTTATCATCATCGCAGCCACCATCTTTTATTCACGGGGTATGGTCGTAACCGACCTCGCCCAGGCAGACATCACCCTAAAGCCGCTTCTTGGGGATGCTGCACATATCATCTTCGCCGTCGCGCTGGTCCTCGCGGGTTTCTCTTCGTCCGTGACCGCTGCGATGGCCGGCGGCAGTATCTTCGCCGGCATATTCGGGGAGCCGTTCGACATCTCGGACAACCACTCCCGGGCTGGCGCAGCGATCACCTTTTCGGGGGCCGTCCTGATCGTCCTCTTTCTGCGAGACGCCTTCAGCGGCCTCATCTGGAGTCAGACCGTCCTCGCCGTTCAGCTTCCATGGACCATATTTTCGCAAATATCTCTTACGTCGTCGGAAAAGGTGATGGGAAAACATGTGAATTCTCCGACCGACAACGTCCTCCTCTGGTCAACGGCCGCAATCGTCTCTTTTCTCAACATTATGCTCGCCCTGGATATCCTCCGGGGATAAGACACGCAGGACAACCACTGCTGCGTATCGTGCAAGAAGAGCTGTGCTACTTCTTCCCGATCCTCGGGAAATACCTCGGAACCTTTTTACGGTACTCGGCATAATCCGCTCCGAACCGTGTAAAGAGCTCCCGCTCTTCCAGCGGGACGACGAACGCGTTGATCACCGTGAAATCGAGAAGCGCCACGATCCCGACGGCCGCCACAGAGGTCAGGAGAAACATCCCCGCCAGCATCATGGTATGCGACAGATAGGTCGGGTGCCTCACGACGGAAAACACACCCTCCCTCACCAGCCTGTCCGATGTCCCGGGAGATATCTCCGGAATTCCCATAAGCCCGCGAAGGCTCAGGAGCACTCCGGTCCTGATCTGAAGTGCAATCCCCGCCGCCAGCAAGAGAGCCCCCGCGGTCCGGACCGATAAAGGGAGATCAAACCGGTAATGAAGGAGCAGGCCCCGGTTGATAAAGATGACATACGCGAGCGGCGGCCAAAGGACAGCCGGCATAATATAGGTAAACTTGCCGAGACGCCTGAAGAGCCTTGGAAATCCATGGACCGGGATCCAGAAAAGCGGAATGACGGGCCAAACCATGACAGTAGCCAGGGCAAGAAGATCAGTCAACGCCCTTCCCCGATAAAACACTGGGGATCCTCGGAAAGAAAATCAGGTTGGCCTTTGGCAGATGAATACGCATAGGCGATCGCACGGCAGCCCCTGCAGCCTGCCCACCTCCTGCAGTCACCGCATCTTCCCTTGTATCGGGTCCTGTCTCTGAGCGCCTCCAGCACCGGCGAAGAGGCCCACACTTCCCTGATCCTGTCATTTCTGACATTGCCTATGGGCACGAACAATCTTCTGCAGGGCACGATCGTCCCGTCGGGAAGAAAGGTCAGCCCGGACAGGCCGGCGGCACACCCTGCCGTCGCGACATCCCCGGAATCCTCTTCCGCAGTGCAGTTCATCTGTGACGCCACCGGGTCCCCGGTGACAATTTCAAGGCCTTTTGGATGAAGGGAAAAGATCTCCTCGTATATCTTCCTGACTTTTTCCTTTTCGATCATCCTGTCGATGAGCCCGAGCCCTCTGCCGGACGGGACAAGTCTCGAAAAACCGAGCCGCTGCACCCCGAGAGAAAGGGCGATCTCCACGAGATCCTGCAAGTGGCCCGAGTTCAGCTCCGACAACGTCGCGTTTATCGTCACCCTCAGACCTGCATCGAGGAGATGCCTGATCCCTTTTACGGATGCCGAAAAACTTCCTTTTCCCCTGATCGTGTCATGCACATCCTCAGGCCCCTCCATGCTTATCTGTGCCCCTTTGACGGCCAGGCGCGAAAGCATCTTCGCCCTTCCTGCATCGATAAGGGTGCCGTTCGAAAGGAGATACAGGTCGAAACCCTTGTTCCGGATCGTTTCGAGGATCTCTGAGATATCGTGCCTTAGAAATGGTTCTCCGCCGGTGACGCTGACGCTCCGCGAAAAAGAGATACCATATGCCTCTGTCCAGGCTCCCAGCATCTCCGCAACCTCTTCCGCGACAGACCTGATCTCCTCCAGCGAAAGTTCTTCGCTTTTTCCGTCCGTCTGATAACAATGGGCGCATCTGAGGTTGCACCTTTCCGTCAGGTGCCACTGAATGAAGAATTCATGAGAATTGGTTATTGACATGACTGTTTAGAATTGCTCTATTTTACCACTTGTTCATGGAACCAGGGAGGAGAAAAACCCGGCGGACAGGAAGTCTGCTCTTCCATATCCGCCTCACGAGATCTCGTTGCCGACCGGCAACTTCAGCTCTTTCAGCCCTTTCACTTGTGGCATACCTTGCCAGGGTTTTCCTTGGCTGCCTTCTGCAGACGCGACCAGAAGGCGGCTTCCTTGACAAGAGCCTCTCTGCTCAATGTCTTCTTCACCTGCTTCACCTCCTCCTCCCTTACAAGCCGTAATCGTGATCTGCGAAGCCTTCTTCCAAAAGGCCTTAATCCCAATTTACCTCGGAGGAAGAAAAAGTCAATCTTATTTTGTATGCCTGGAAATTCTTTTCAAGGACAGCCGGATTGGATCAGAGATGACGCGACTGCACGGGGGGCCACAATGACTGCAGTTCGGAAAAATGCCGGCAACTCCGCTCAGTCCGAGGGCTTACCGGAATACGCCGGTGACGGCGGCAACGGCGCAGGACCCTGCGACTTTTCGTCCCCGTTTCTCTCCTCCCTTTCTTTTCGCTCTATCCTCTCCTTAAGGCCCTTGACCCGCTCCTTCAACTCCTGAGTCAGGTCGTCGGCCTCCTCATAATTGCCGATCACGCGGGGGGTGACCATCAGGATCAATTCCTTTCTCGTATTCGTGTTCGTCGTCGATCCGAAGAGATAGCCCAATACAGGAAGGTCGCTGAGGAACGGGATGCCGTTGTGCGTCGTCTGCTTTGTCTCGTTGATTATGCCGCCCAGCACTAAGGTGTGGCCGTCCTGAACGATCGCCGTAGTCGTCGCCTTTCGCGTGGTAAACCCTTGGTAGTCCTGTCCTCCGATCGGGTAGGTCTTGCCGATATCGCTCACCTCCTGCACCAGCTTCAGCGTTACCTGTTTTTTATCGTTGATGTGAGGGGTAACGGTAAGGATCGTTCCTGCCAGCTTGAACTGCACCTGGGATGTCGCATTGACGGTAGTGCCGGTGGTGGCGATCGGCTGGGTTATTGCCGTTGCGACCGGCACCTCATCCGCAATCTCGATCTTCGCCTCTTTGTTGTCGAGCGCCAGGATGTGCGGGCTCGCGATCACGTTGAGCCTTCCGGAAGAGGCCGCGGCGGTGAGCAGCATATCGAACTTTCTCGGTGCGAGGATATTCGCAAAGGCGTTCACCGGCTGCGTCAGGATCTGGTCCGCGTTCGCGGGAAGCTGGAACCTGTTCGTATCGGTGTTGTACTGAAGCTTGCCGGTATTCTTATCGCTGAACCCGCCGATGAGGTCGAAATCATAATCCCTGTTCGAGGTCTGCACTGAGGACTTGAGAAGCCATTCGATCCCGAACTGAGTACTGTTGTCGAGCGTGATCTCGGCTATAAGCACCTCGATGAGCACCTGTTTCGGCTGGACATCGAGTTTCTTGATAGTCTCCAGCAGGGAGAGATAGCCCCTCGGCGTCGTCTTGATCAGCAGGGCGTTTATATCTTCGTACGCCTCGATCTGCGGCTCTCCTTCTATCTCGCCCGCCAACCCTTCCTGGACAGAAGCGCCGGTCGGTGTCGGCGTCTGGGGCCTCTGGACACGGGCCCGCGTCGACTGCGCGGCGGGCACCGGGGGGACAGGAGAAGGTGCGGGACCGGTCGTCCTGACCGGCACACCCTCTCCCTTCTTGTTCACATAAATACTCTTGAGGATATCCATTAGCTTCTTCGCCTCACCGTTTTCGACGTAGTAGACGAAGGTCCTCACCGTGTCGCGTTCGGTGGCCGGGATATCAATCGCCTCGAGGACCTTCAGGAACTTCAGCATCCCCGCAGGGGGCGCAGTAATTATAAGCATATTGGAAGGCTCGTAGACGATTATGTCCGTCCCCCTCGGCATCAGGTTCCTGACGATATTGGCAACATCGCCCGCCTTCACGTACTCGAGCGGCACCTCCTGGGTCACGAAGCTCTGGTCTTTGGGAATGACGGGCGCCTTCCCGGTCGCAACCGGAACAGGCTGCTGCTTTGCCGTGTCGATCGGCACTATTCTGTAGAAACTGCCGTACTTCACCGCAGTGAACCCATTCACCTCGAGTATCGTCTGAAAGGTTGCGAACAGTTCGCTCATGGGTATCTTGTTATAAGACTGGATCGTGATCTTGCCGGATACTCCCGGCGCGATAATATAGTTGATCTTCAGCATCTCGCATATCGTCGCGATGACGGTTTCGACGTCGGTATTCTCGAAGTTGAGCATGACGTATTGCTCTTCCTGCTTCTTTTCGGCTGGCGCAGGCGTCTCGGTCTTTCCTTCCCCGGCCTTTTTCTCCCCGACCGTTTCCTTCTTCGGCCCCATCTCAGGCAGTTTCAGCTCCGCGGCGGGAGGCGCAGTGGTCTCGACCGGCTTCACAGCCTGTTTCGGTGCGCAGGAAAATACCGCGAATACCATAAGCATGACTGCGACTGTCTTATAGTTCATTTCGCCACCTTCGAGTTATCAATGGTCTTAATCCTCTCCAGGCTCAGATCGATATTTTCGCCGTTCCATTTTAGCACAGCCTGCCTCGCCGATACGCTAACTATTTCTGTCTTCTCGATTTTATCTCCTTTCCGGACCGCGACAGGCTTCGACTTGTCGATCTCGAGATACGCGACATAATCGCCGTAGGAATCGAGCACAATCCCCTTGAGCACAAACTCAGGCCTTTTTTCAGGCACCTGTGGAACAGACGAAACCGGTTTCTGTTCCCGGTATGTCCTTTCGGCGCTGAAGAGGTTTCTCCCGGCGATACCTTTGCTCCATGCCGGCCGATATACCACCCCGGCCCCCGCTTCGTGCCCCACCTGCCGGGGCCGCTCCACCGCAACCTCGGACAGCGGGTCCAGTAAAAGCGCCTGAGTGTAAAAATTCCAGACCGCATAAAGGAACAAAAAAAGGACAGCCGCAAGCATTGCGATCTTCCGTATCATAGCTTCGCCAGCCCCGACAGCTGAATCTTGAACTTCAGGTCTTTCGTATTCTGCATGTTAGTGATGTTCAGCCCCAGCTTGTCTATCTTGATCATGAGGCCGTCCGCCTCGATCAACCGCAGAAACTCGCTTATCCCTCTTATGCTCCCGTTGCCCTCGAAATATATCGGGATGCTCCGGTAGTCATTCACTTTTGAAGCCGCGAGGGGCCTTATGGTCAACACCTTAATACCGGCTTTTTCAGCGAGGTCGGAGACCTCACCCTGCAGTCTCGCAGCAGCGAGAAACTCCGATTTTTCCGCTATCAATCTCTTTTCCAGAACCTCCACTTCGCGGGAAACGGCCTGAATGCCTCCCCCCGTAGCAGCCGCCCCTTTCAGGTACAGCTCGTCCTTCTGCATCACGGCGTATGCCGCATTCACGCGGTCTCTCAGAAGCTCCGATCCGGGTCTCAGGAAATAATACTCGAATGCCAGGACCGCCAGGACAAGGGCCACCCCAATAAGTGCATATCGCCTGCTCACCGGCCTTCGACCTCCATCGTGAGAGCAAACCGTTCTTCACCATCGCGCGCGAGGATGGGGGCCGAAAAAGCGACGTTCTTGAACGCCTTCGACTTTTCCAGCGCCGCGATCACCGAGGAGGTCTTGCGGGTGAATCCTTCGATCTCCACCTTACCCTTGTCGTCGACCGCTATATTGATCAGCCATGAGTCTTTCGGCAGCACCTCGCTCAGTTCGCTCATCGCCTTTATTGCCACATTGCTTTTTCCAAGGAAATCGCGGAGGGCATCTCTGTTATTCCGGAGCGCATCGAGCTTCTTCCTCTCCGCTAGGACGCCCGCCGCCCTTGCCCTGATGGCCCCCCCTTTCGCCTCGACGGCCTTCAGCGCGCTCCATTGCTTGTAATAGACTGTAATCCCGGTCAGAAGAAAGATCGCCAAAGAGGCTGCGGCCAATCCGCCGATGAGATAGGGGTAGGGGTCGGCTCCGGTCCTTGTCAGGTCTTCCGGCAGGAAGTCGAGGTTCAAAGAGTTCTTCCGCAGCGCCGAAAGGGCGAGGGCCCTCGGGACCGGGAAAGCGAATTTTCTGCCCCTGAACCTCTCCACCGTCGCAGCATCGACGTCGCCCATAAAATATACCCCGCCGGGATACAGCACCACAAGCCTCTCGATTTCCCGGGCAAGGTCCGCGTTCTTCGCAAAGGACTTCAGATAAAGCGGTGAGGAATCCTTTATCCCTGAGATTTCATAGCCGTCCCCCGCGCCGATCACAAAAAGGCCGTTCACGTTCTTCCCGGCCGCATCGAGCATGCTCCGGAGGGCAGAGAGAGTATTGCACCTCACCGAAGTGACCGCGATGCCGGCTGCCGCCGCCATATCCGTCATCCGGCGCACGACCTCTTTCTTGACCGAAAGGACCAGGACCTTGGTGCGGCCCGGCTCCCCGGGCAGGATGAAGAAATCGAAGAGATATTCATCGACGGGAAGCGGCAGGTGCTTCTCGAGTTCGAACAGGAGCGCCTTCTTCACATCACTCCTTTTCATCGCGGGCATGTCGACCACCTGATGAGAGAAACGCTGCAGCGGCAACCCGATGACGGCGACGTCCGGCGCATGCTCCTTATTCCATTTCTCAAACGCCCCTGCGATGAAAAGGTCCCTCTCCTCCTCCGCCTCCGGGAGGACGAGGTTTTCGGACTTCACAGTCTTTTTCGCGACCAGCCCGTATTCGATAATTTCTGCCCCGAGCAGGTCCCGGCCCAAACTAACCCCTAATATTCTCCGCACTTTCTCTCCAATAAAGGGTTTGGATCTTGTATGTCCCGCCCGCCGGTTGCCGGTTTATGATCGCGACGACCTTTGAAGCGGGGCCTTTACTGTGCGCCCTGGCGGTCACTTCGATTCTCAGTACGCCCGAGGAAGTTGCGCCGAACCCGAGGCGGGCGAACTGCTCGGGCACGAAGGTGAAGCCCCCTGCCTCGGCGGTCCTCTGCTTCATCACCGCCTCTATTTCGAAATTGTCGAGACCTAGCATCGTCATCACGTCTTGGGAAACGGTATTGATATTCATGCCGCCCCTTCCGAACGTGGTGACAAGCGGCAGAAGGGGCTTGATGTCCTTCGAACCGTAGAGGTATTCGGGTTTCATACCCTTCACGAGCAGCAGTTCCTCCGGCACGTCGAAAGGGCCGTGTTTCGCCGTATAAGGAGCCGACAGAGATTCATAATAGTCATCCCCCGCACCAAGAAGTCGGTGGGTTTCCTTACTTGAGGGGTCCTTCCAGTCCTCGATGGAATCCATCAGCTCCGGTATGGCTTCTTCGGGTATCCCGGCATATTCCAGCAGACTCTTGAGGCGTTCCGGCTGGACATAATTGATATTGATCTTCGAATCCTCATCGGTAATCCGTATATTCACCTCGCCGTCCCCCACGTTCCTCGTCCCGGTGACCGGAGGGGTGTCCCTGTCGACCCGGAAATTCCCGTCCGTGTCGAAAAAGTCGAAGCCGGGGTCCTTGTCGGACATCAGATACTGCAACGCCTCATGATATCCAGAAAGGGCCATATAGTAAGACTGCGTCTCCTCCTTGAGGTTTCGCGTACCCGCAGAATTCGCCCTGGATGAACCTAGATAATTAAGAGCGACGATGGTCAGCATGACGAGTATCCAGAGAACCATGATCAGCGCGATCCCTTCTTCATTAAGACGTGAGACGTGAGCCGTAAGGCGTGAGGCACCTGAGGCAAGAAGGCGGCGGGCAGGACGAGCAATACGATCGCACTTCTCTATTTTGTGCTCTTTCACGTCCTCTTTCTGCATCCTGATCGTTTGATGTCTTGTCATCTCACGTCTTACGCCTTACCCCTTACGTTATTACAGTTCAACCTGCGTAACCCTCAGCACCTCGTCGATCGTGGTAATGCCGTCTTTCACCTTTTGTATGCCGTCCTCTCTCAGCGTCCGCATGCCCAGGGCAACCGCCTTGTCCTTGATCTCCTTGACCGTGGCCCTCCGCATGACCAAATCCCGTATCTCGTCGCCCACCGGCAACACCTCGAAGATCCCCACCCGCCCGCGATACCCGGTCCCGGAACAGTGTTCACACCCCTCGCCCGCCCACATATCGGTGATAGTATAATCGAACTTTCTCCGCATTTCCTCGGATACAGGCCGGCTCACCCTGCACCGGGTACAGGTCTTTCTCACAAGCCTCTGGGCCATGACGCATATGAGCGTGGAGGATACGAGGTAGTTCTCGATGCCCATATCCATCAGCCTCGTGATCGCACCCGGCGCGTCGTTGGTGTGGAGGGTGCTGAAGAGCAGGTGCCCTGTCAGCGCGGCATGGATAGCAATGCCGGCCGTCTCTATGTCCCTGATCTCGCCGACCATGATAATGTCCGGGTCCTGCCGGACGATATGCCTGAGGCCGCCCGCGAAGGTAAGGCCGATCTTCGGCCTTACCTGGATCTGGTTTATGCCGGACATCAGATATTCCACCGGTTCCTCGATCGTAATGATCTTTTTTTCGGACGAATTGATCTTGTCCAGCGACGCGTAGAGTGTGGTCGACTTGCCGCTGCCCGTCGGGCCGGTGATCAGTATCATGCCGTAGGGCCTCTTGATCGTCTCCTCGTAGATATCGAGCAGGACCCTGTCGAAACCGAGTTGCTCGAGGGTGATGAAAGAGGACTCCTTGTCAAGGAGCCTCATTACGATGCTCTCGCCGTAAATCGTCGGGAGGGTCGAGACCCTGATGTCCACCGGCCTTCCCCCGGCGTTTACCTTGATCCTTCCGTCCTGCGGCAGCCTCCGTTCCGCGATATTCATCTGAGCGAGGAGCTTCACCCTGGACGAAATCGCCGAATACATCCTTACAGGAAATATCTCTTTTTCGTACAGCACGCCGTCGATGCGGTAGCGCGCCCTGACGCTGATTTCACCCGGCTCGATATGGATGTCGCTCGCCCGGTCCTTCACAGCGTTTTCGATGATGAGGTTGACGAGCTGGACAATGCCTTTTTCCTGGGCCAGGTCCCTCAGGTGGCTTATCTCGCCGGTCACGTCGGGACCGGCCGCCTCGTCTTCCGCGGCATCCTCTATCACCTGCTGCATGACCGCAGACCTCGAAGCCTTGAGGAGCTGAAGGTGCCGGAGGATCTCGTCTCTCCCCGCGAGCACCGTCTCGACCTCGTACCCTAAAGAAGAACGGATCGTCTCGATGCATTCCGTATTCATCGGATCGCTGACTGCAATCGTGAGGACGCCGTCCCTGAGGCCCAGAGGAAGAAGAGCGTTACTCTCGAGGAACTGGTAGGAGATCTTTTCGACGGGAAATTGCTCGGGAAATTGCTGCGCATCGACCAACGGCATGTTAAACTGGACCGCCAGCGCCTTGAGGATCCGTTCCTCGGGCATTTCCCCGCCCAGGAGAATCTCCCCGAACCGTCTCCTGCCTCCCTCGGCATGCTGGATTTCGAGTATCCTCTTTATCTCGGTCTCGGTGATGAAACCCATTTCGAGGAGTATTTCGCCGATCTTCTTATGCATAGCTACCTCGTACGCACCCCGGAAAGTATCACGATGCCGTATTTTACAGGATCGGCATCAGAAGTCTCAAGGCCTGTCAATTCACATATTCCCTCTTTGCTCTGCTCCCGAGGGACGTGATGATTTCATAGGGGATCGTGCCGATTCTGCCGGAAAGGTCGGCCGCGGTAATTGTTTCACCGCCCTGACTCCCGAGGATAACGACCTCGTCGCCCTCCTCCACGCCGTCGATATCCGTCACATCGAGCATCGTCAGGTCCATGCAGACCCTGCCGACCACCGGCGCCCTTCTCCCTTTGACGAGCATCTCGGCGTTATTTGAAAAAAGCCGGCTAAATCCGTCCGCATATCCGACAGGGACAACGGCTACCCTGCTCTCTCTCTTCGTGGTAAAGGTCCTGCCGTAACTCACCGGCGTACCGGGCCGCAGGTTTCTGACCGCCAGCAAGCCGGTCTTGACAGTCATAAGCGGCCTCAGGTCATGCCCCTCCTTAAAAGGAGAGCATCCGTAAAGAAGCAGCCCCGGCCTTACCGCGTCCTGTATCGCCTCAGGCAGCGAGAGCACGGCGGCGCTGTTTGCGATATGGCACATGACATGTCGGCCGAGCTTCGCGGAGACTTTGTCCCTGATCGCATTGAACACGTTGAGTTGCCGGAGGGCATATGACCTGTCGGCGAGATCGGCCTCGGAAAAATGGCTCATCAGACCTTCCAGTTCGATCCCCTCCAGCCCGGCGATCTCGGCAACTTCTGCAGCCGCATTCTCAGCGTCGAACCCTATTCTCCCCATCCCGGTATCGATCTTTACATGCACGCGGACCCTCGTTCGCCGTTTTCCCGCCTGGCGCGAGAACTCATGCGCGGTGCGTTTGTCCTGGATCACGGGGGTCAGGGAATAGGTAAAATAGTCGTCCGCGGCAGTGCGGTCGAAGAGGACGATGATCTCGGCGCGGATGCCGGACTGCCTCAGCAGCTTCGCTTCGCCTGTAAAGGCTACCGCAAGCCGGGAGACGCCGAGAGAAACAAGCCTTCGGGAGATCTCAGCCGAGCCGTGCCCGTAGGCATCGGCCTTCACCACGGCTATTATCAGTTTATTGCTGACGATCTTTCTGACGATTTCAAGGTTGTGCGCAAGGGCGGATAGGTCTATTACCGCTGCAGGCCCTCTATTCACCCTTATCCTTTTCCCCGCCTCCCTTGTCTTCATCCTGTGAGACCTTCTTTTTCGGCGTCACATCAATCTCATCAGGCTCCGACGTCGCCTTCTTGAAGTTTCTGATCGCCGAGCCGATTCCCTTGCCGATTTCGGGCAGCCTGTTCGCCCCGAAAAGGACCAGCACTATGACGAGCACGACGATAAGTTCTGGCATTCCTAATCCAAACATGTATGGCCTCCTGTCATCTGTTCACACGTATCGCCGGCAGACAGCCCCCGCCCGCAGCGAAATCCACGGTATCGTTCTCCGTGGCAACTATTGTACATATCTTCTTAGTTTATTAAAAAATGGCCGTGAATACAAGATAAAACCGCCCCGGGGAAAAGATTTTCCCCTTGCCCAAAGGGCGCTTCTTCTGGTATAAATATATATAGGGCAATTACCTGCCCTGTAAGTGATATATGAAAAAGTTGATCCGGCAAATTAGATCTTTAGGGAGCCCGCGTAAGGTGTCGGTGTGCATGTTGACCAGGTGTCAAAAGCCTAAAGCCACCTTTATGGCACCCACCTATCCAATAGGCGGATCTGATTCTTCATATACACGACAGGGCGGGATTCATATTTTACTGTTGAAGCTGGCGGCTATAGTTTTTGCGCTTTTGGGTGGCAACCTCAGGGAAAAAAGAGAATACAGCATATCAGGGTCTGCCGTGGCAGACTTTTTCATAGATTCAAATCGACAATTTTCTTTTAATACCGGACCTTCCGGTCTTTCCCCTGCTCCAAAAGCCCTGCTGAAACTATAGCTCCCGCTCGAGGGGGCTAACGTGGAACTCTTCAAAACTGAGAGCAGGACACCTCCGCTTGCTTGGCGGATGCAGCCCGGGGACTTCGATGATTTCCTCGGCCAGTCCCATCTCCTCGGTCCAAACAGGCCCCTCAGGAGGCTGATAGAGGAAGACAAGATCGTCTCCCTGATCTTCTATGGCCCGCCGGGCACCGGCAAGACGGCGCTCGCCCATCTCATCGCCCGCAAGACAAAGGCCGACTTCGTCTCGATAAACGCCGTCACCGCCGGCGTCAAGGACATACGAGAAGCGGTGTCGTCGATCAGGTCTGCAAAGACGATACTCTTCGTCGACGAGATCCACCGCTTCAACAAGCTCCAGCAGGACGCCCTCCTGCCCTACATCGAAACAGGAGAATTGACACTTATCGGCGCCTCCACCGAAAACCCGTTCTTTTCGCTGGTGCCGGCGCTTTCGTCGAGGTCTCTTATCTTCCGGTTCAATCCTATTCCGCAGGACGAACTGAGGGGACTGGTGAAGAGGGCAGTGATTGACAGCCGCGGTCTTGCGGGCAATGGAGTTTCCCTCTCAGAGGACGCCGCTGATTTTATCGCTTCGATGAGCGAAGGGGACGCCAGGAGGGCGCTGAATATCCTGGAACTTGCCTTCCTCTCCTTGGGCGAGGCCGGGAAAGAGCGGGTCATCACGCTGGCCCGGGTAAAAGAGGCACTGCAGAACAAAACGCTTTACTACGATGAAGACGACCATTACGACACTATTTCCGCCTTTATCAAAAGCATGCGCGGATCTGACCCGGATGCGGCCGTTTACTGGCTCGCAAAAATGGTAGAGTCGGGGGAAGACCCGCTTTTCATCGCAAGAAGGATCGTAATCTGCGCATCTGAAGACGTCGGCAACGCTGACCCCTATGCGCTTGTCGTCGCGGTTTCGGCGATGCAGGCATTGGAGAGGATCGGGATGCCGGAGGGGAAGATACCCCTTGCGCAGGCCGTGGTATACATTGCTGCGGCGCCGAAAAGCAACGCCTCGTATATGGCGATCGAGAAGGCGACCGAAGAGCTGAGGACGCTGCCGGTGCAGCAGGTCCCAGACCATCTTCGGGACGCCCATTATCCGGGTGCGAAGCGGCTCGGGGCCGGGAAAGGGTATCGTTACCCCCACAGCTTCCCGGGCCACTATGTGAAACAGGAGTATATGAAAATAGAGAAACGCTTTTACGACCCTTCTCCTGAGGGGTTTGAAAGGATTATCAAATCACGGCTGCAAAAAAGGAGGAGCACTTCGGATGATTAACATAGTGTATCTGCTGGCCTCTGTCGTTGCTGGAATTGTGGTCGGCCTGATTATGAGTCTCATTTACAGGAACGCCCTCAAGACACAGAGGGATTCCATCAATAATGAAAAGAAAAAGATTATCGACGAGACGCTGAAGGAGGCTGAGTCTTTAAAAAAGGAGGCCTCTCTCGAAGCGAAAGACATCGTTTACCAGGCCAAGACAGAAGCGGAAAAAGAACTGCGGGAGAGAAAAACGGAACTCAACCATCTCGAAAAAAGACTCAGACAGAAAGAAGAGTCGATCGAGAGGAAATTCGACATCATCGACAAGCGCGAGCACGACCTCAGCCGGCGGGAAAAAGAGTACAGCGGCAAGGAACGTTCTCAACAGGAGAAAGAAAACAGGTATAACCAGCTTCTGAAGGACCAGACCGCCACACTCGAAAAACTCTCAGGGATCACCTCCGAGGAGGCGAAACAGGAGATCCTCAGACGCACGGAAGAAGAGGCGAAGTTTGAGATAGCGAAGCTTATCAAGAGGATCGAAGACGAGGCGAAGGAAAACGCCGACAGAAAGGCGAAGGAGATCATGGGCTCTGCGATACAGCGGTACGCAAGCGATTATGTGGCCGACGCGACCGTGACCGCCGTAAGCCTTCCGAACGACGAAATGAAGGGCAGGATCATCGGCAGGGAGGGCCGGAACATCAGGGCACTCGAAGCGGCAACGGGGGTCGATCTCATCGTCGACGATACGCCCGAGATGGTGACGCTGTCCGCCTTCGACCCTGTGCGCCGGGAGGTCGCGAGACTTTCGCTCGAACGTCTGATCGCCGACGGCCGTATCCATCCCACGAGGATCGAGGAGATCGTCGAGAAGGTGAGAAAAGAGGTCGAGATCAACGTGCGGGAAGAAGGCGAGAAGGCGGTCTTCGACCTCGGACTTTCCGGCATCCATCCGGAGCTTGTAAAGACCCTCGGGAGACTCAAATACAGGACGTCATACGGACAAAATATGCTCCAGCATTCGCGTGAGGTCGCCTACATCGCCGGAATGATGGCCGGGGAAATCGGAGTAGACACCAAACTTGCCAAAAGATCGGGGCTTCTTCATGACATAGGCAAGGCGGTGGACCATGAGATCGAGGGCACGCACCAGGAGATCGGCGCGAACCTCGCCCGCAAGTACGGCGAAAACAACAAGGTCGTAAACGCGGTCCTGGTTCACCACGGAGAAGGCGAACCGATCACGGTGGAGGCGGCGCTCGTCGCGGCTGCGGACGCGCTTTCGGCTGCACGGCCGGGAGTGAGGAGGGAGAGCATCGAGCACTACCTCAAGAGGCTCGAGACACTCGAGAAGATGGCCCTGTCTTTCAAGGGCGTGGAGAAGTGTTACGCCATCCAGGCCGGCAGGGAGATCAGGATCATCGTGAAGCCGGAAGACGTGAGCGACGAGATGTCTTCGATGATGGCGCGGGACCTCTCCAGAAAGATCGAGGCGGAGATGTCCTATCCGGGCCAGATCAAGGTGACGGTCATCAGGGAAGCCCGGTATGTCGAGTACGCGAAATAGAATAATCAAACGGTTAAAGGTTGAAAAGTTGAATCGTTGATTTCAAGGGAGGGTATTTTTGTGGAAACCATGACACGTGACAGATTTAGTTGTACTCAACAGTTCAACGGCTCAACACCTCAACGACCGGTATGAAAGTCCTTTTCATCGGTGACATCGTCGGGAAGCCGGGCAGGACGGCCGTCAAGGCCCTCCTGCCCGGCCTCGTCGACAAGTGCAAGATAGATTTCGTTATCGCCAACGGCGAAAACATCGCGGGTGGCTTCGGTCTCACCGAGCCGCTCGTCGCCGACCTCTTCAGGACCGGCGTGCATGTCATCACGACCGGCAACCATGTCTGGGACAAGAAAGATTTCATTCCTTACATCTCGAAGGACAACAGGGTATTGAGGCCCCTCAATTATCCACCGGGAGTGCCCGGAAGCGGCAGCCTCGTGCTTACGCTCCCGAACGGGCTGAAGGCAGCGGTCCTCAACCTTTCGGGCAGGGTCTTCATGACGGGGATGGACTGTCCTTTCAGGACGGGCAGGGCCGAAATCGAGAACCTGTTGCGGGAGACAAAGATCATCATCATAGATTTCCATGCAGAAGCAACCTCCGAAAAGATCGCCTTCGGCTACTACGTCGACGGAGAGGTGAGCGCCGTAATCGGGACGCACACCCACGTCCAGACGGCCGACGAGAAAGTCCTTTCGAACGGAACGGCCTATATCACCGACGTAGGCATGACGGGCCCCGCGTATTCAGTCATCGGCATGGACGTCGATCAGATAATCCAACGTTTCCTTTCCAGCATGCCGGCAAAATTCGAGACGGCCCAGGGAGCGGTGGTCCTGTCGGCGGTAACGCTGGACATAAACAACCAGACCGGGAAGGCGACAAACATCCAGCGGCTCCAGCTCACGTATCCCTGACACGACCGGCAAAGTGTTCGCGCTGTCCCGGCTGCTTCAGATGTTAGGGGTCATTTTTCAGGACGGAACGGGACGCCCTCTTTATTTGCCCCACCTTTTGAAAATCTCATGCTCTATTCCGATCAGGTCGAGGATCTTGCCGGAAACGAAATCGATCATATCGTCTATCGTCTTCGGGCCGTGGTAAAACCCGATGACCGGCGGGGCTATCTTCACACCGAGCCTCGCCAGAGCGAGCATGTTTTCGAGGTGGATCGGGCTGAACGGCATCTCCCGCGGTGCGAGGATGAGGGGCCTTCCTTCCTTGATCGTAACGTCCGCCGCCCGTTCGATAAGGCCGTTCGCATATCCGTGTGCTATGCCCGACAGGCTCTTCATTGAGCAGGGCACCACAAGCATCCCGTCCGTCTTGAAGGACCCGCTCGCTACGGGCGCCTCGAAATTCCCTTCTTCGTAATAAAAGATGTTCTTCGAGCCGGCGGACTTCCTGATCTTCTTCTCAATCGCCGCCGCCGTCCCGGCGAAAAGATCGACACCGGCCTCGTCACGCATGATCGAGAAAGACTGCCGGGATATTATCACATGTGCTTCAGCAGTGCGACAAAGTTCCCTCAGGACCCTTAGCCCTACGACCGGACCAGTAGCACCCGTTATCGCGAGAATGAATCTTTTCATATCAACAAGTCAGCAACGGTAAAAAGGAAGATCGCCATGCTGATGTAGCCGTTCATATTGAAGAAGGCCACGTCGAGCTTGCTCAGATCGTTTTCTTTAACCAGGGAATGCTCGTAGATGAAAAGCCCTGCGGAAACAAACATGCCGGCCATATAAAGGCCGCCGAGGCCGAAGACCAGACCGTTCGCAACGAGAAGCATGAAACTGACAGCGTGAAAGCACCTGGCAAGATAAAGCGACTTTCTCACTCCGAAACGCTTCGGGATGGAATAAAGCCCATGGCTCCTGTCGAACTCGATATCCTGAAGTGCGTAGAGCACATCGAAGCCGGCAAGCCAGAAGATGACGGCAACGGCAAGAGGGAGTATCGCCGGGTCCAACGTGCCCTTCACCGCTATCCAGGAGCCGAGCGGCGCCGCTGAAATCGAAAGGCCGAGGACAAAGTGGGAAGACCAGGTGAACCTCTTTGTATATGAGTAGAGGAATAGGACCGCGATCGCAATGGGGGAAAGCTCCAGACAAAGCGGGTTGAGCATGTAAGCCGCAAAGGCCATCACGCCGAAGGAGACCGCGACAAAGAGGACGGTCTCACCGACGCCTATCACCCCGCGGGGCAGTTCCCTTCCTGCGGTGCGGGGATTTGCTGCGTCCATCTTCCTGTCGATGATCCTGTTCAGGCCCATCGCACCGGACCTCGCGCCGACCATTGCGACCACGATCCAGAAGATCTGTCCCGGGGCCGGTATCCCGGATGCCGCGATGAGCGCGGAGGTGAAGGCGAACGGAAGGGCGAAGATCGAGTGGGAGAACTTGATCATCCTCAGGTACAGCGTTATTTTCTGGATCACCGCGCTCATAAATACCTCGAAAGCATTACTTAATAGTATAACCGATTATCGGCGGATGCTGTCCGCGATATGACACGGCGTTGAGTCGGGGGATATCGAACAATGGGAGAGGACGTACTCTGACTTACCGATCTTCTTCAGTTGGCCTGCCCGACTTTTGAAACCGGTCTGATATAGTCGATCAAACTCCTGATCTCCTCTTCGAAGAGGGGGCCGCTGTGCCTCGCGTCCCATCCGGGCATAGAGGTTTTCTGGACACCTTCCCTGATCGCCCTTTCGACGTCTTCCTTATTTTTTGCCCGCAGGGCCGCAAGCGGAGACGCACTTTTCGCCGTGTTGTGGCACATCATGCAGTCGTTAATAAAAAGGTCGAACCCTTTCCTCCCTCTGCCGCGGTCCACATGGCATATTTTGCATGCGCCGCTGAATATTTCGGCTGCCTTGTATTTCTTCATGTGAATCAGGTCTTTTATCTTCATCTTCATAGAAAGGATCGTCTGGGGTCTCTGAGGATCGTTTGTATGGACCTGGACGGTCTTCATAATGTTCCCGAATTTCCCGCGGATATTCACCTCCACCCTGATTTTGCCCTTTTCTCCGGGCTTCAGACGGCTCGAACTGGCCATCACCGCTGTGCAGCCTCAGGACGGCACCAGTTTTTCTATCACGAGGTCACTGTCTCCGGCGTTTTCGATCTCGAAGAAGTGCTCGACCTTGTCCTCCTGCGTAACGGTGCCGAAGTCGTGTTGCGGTTTGTCGATGCGCAACGACGGCGAGGCATACGAACTTGCCGCCACACATAGGAAGAACACCGTAGTCAAAAGGGTTTTTGCCATGGGAATATATTACTACAGCCGATCAACAAAAGTGGAGGACAAAAAAGCCGAATGCCGATCCGCGTCCCTTAACTTATCCCGCGGCGTTCGGTTATAGTAAAAGGTACGGCATGCAGAAGTTCATCAGGATAAAGGGCGCGCGGGAGCACAACCTCAAGAACATCGACCTTTCGATACCGCGGCAGGCGATCACCGTAATCACGGGCCCTTCGGGGTCGGGAAAATCGTCGCTTGCAATCGACACGATATACGCGGAAGGGCAGCGAAGATACGTCGAGAGTCTTTCCGCCTATTCGCGCCAGTTCCTGGAACAACTCCGGAAGCCCGAAGTCGATTATATAGAGGGGCTTTCACCTTCGATCGCGATCGACCAGAAGACAGTAAGCAGGAGCCCCCGTTCGACCCTCGGCACGATCACCGAGATCTATGATTACCTCCGGGTGCTCTACACGAGGCTAGGGAAGGCCTTCTGCTACAATTGCGGGTCCGAGATTGCCACCCGGGACCCGGGAAGCATCATACAGGCGATCCTGTCCCTGCGGGAGGGCACCAAGATCCAGATCCTCGCGCCGATAGTAAAGGACCGAAAGGGTAATTACCGGAAGGAACTCCAGGAGATGCGAAACGAGGGGTTCGTCAGGGCAAGGATAGATAACGTCATGTTGGACCTTACCGAGGACATCATCCTCGAAAAGAAGAAGCGCCACACGATAGAAATCGTCATCGACAGGCTTATCATCAAGGGGGACATCGAACGGCAGTTGAGGGAGGCGGTCGACATCGCCTTTAAGTATTCCGACACGGTGGTGGCGAACCTGCTCAAGGAAAACAAGGACATTCTTTTCTCGCGGGCGGCCGCGTGCCCAAACTGCGGGATCAGCTATCCCGAGATCGTGCCGAGGTTCTTCTCCTTCAATAGTAAGGCAGGCGCCTGCCCGGCATGCAACGGTCTCGGGTTCGAGCACATCTCCGAAGATTCCTTTGAAATCGACGTCCGCCGCTACTGCCGCACTTGTAAGGGCTTCAGGCTAAGGCGCGAGGCCCTGGGCGTAAAGTTCCAGGGGATGCATATCGGCGAGTTCAGCAGAATGCCGGTGAGCAAGACGCTCTCCTTTCTCGACAGGCTGAAATTGTCCGAGCGAGAAAGTGTAATCGCGTCCCGCGTCCTGAAAGAGGTACGGGACAGGCTCTCCTTCCTCGAAAAGGTGGGGCTCGGCTACCTCACGCTCGACAGGCCGTCGATTACCCTCTCCGGAGGGGAGGCGCAGAGGATACGGCTCGCAACGCAGATGGGCTCGTCGCTGACCGGCGTCCTCTATGTCCTCGACGAGCCGAGCATCGGCCTTCACCCGAGAGACTGCACAAAACTTCTCGGCTCTCTCTCAGCGATACGGGACGACGACAATACGATCATCGTCGTCGAACATGACGAGGAGACGATAAGATGGGCAGACCACATCGTGGACATGGGCCCGGGCGCAGGAGTGAGGGGAGGATGGGTCGTCGCGGAAGGCACTCCCGCGGAGATAGAGGCGAACGAGAAATCCCCCACGGGACTCTACCTGAGCGGCTCGCTGGCCATAGAGACCCCTTCGCGGCGGAGAAGACCGAAGGACCTTTTGTCCATCAGGGGCGCCTCGGAGCATAACCTAAAAAATATTGACGTCGAAATCCCCCTCAAACTTTTCGTCTGTGTCACCGGGGTATCCGGCTCCGGCAAGAGCAGCCTGGTCTTCGATATCCTCTATCGTGCTGCGGAGAAGAAATTGTCGTCGGCGGTGGACCTTTTACCCCCCGGGAGGCATAAGGAAATAAGCGGTCTTGAACTGCTGAACAGGGTAATAAGCGTGGACCAGGCGCCTATCGGCAGGACCCCGAGGTCGAACCCTGCAACGTATACAGGATTTTTCTCTCTGATCAGGGACCTTTTTGCGATGCTTCCCGAATCGCGGGTTAGAGGGTATACCACATCGAGGTTCAGTTTCAATGTCTCCGGAGGCAGATGCGAGGCCTGCAGGGGGAATGGGCTGATCAAGGTCGAGATGCACTTTCTGCCCGACGTCTATGTGGTCTGCGACAAGTGCAAAGGCCGGAGGTATAACAGCGAGACGCTCGACATCAGGTACAAGGAAAAGAGCATTGCCGACGTCCTCGACATGACGGTATCCGAGGCCCATCAGTTCTTCGAAAACATTCCTCAGATCAAGCGCCGCCTTGAAGTGCTCGAAGAGATAGGTCTCGGATACCTGCAGCTGGGGCAGGCTGCGACGACGCTGTCTGGAGGAGAGGCACAGAGGATCAGACTCTCGCGCGAACTCGGGAAAAAATCTACGGGGGGGACGCTCTATCTCTTCGACGAGCCGACGACAGGGCTGCATTTCGTAGATATCCAGAAACTGCTGGATGTCCTGAACATGCTCGTAGACCAGGGGAATACGGTCGTGGTGATCGAACACAACCTGGATGTCGTAAAATCGGCCGACTATGTGATCGACCTCGGACCCGAAGGCGGCGAAGAAGGAGGACAGGTCGTCGCCGCGGGGACTCCCGAAGAAGTCGCTGAAAACCCGGCTTCCTACACCGGCATCTTCCTGAAAGAGAAACTTACCGGGCGGAGTACGGGGGTGGCGGCATGAAGGAAACACGTCCCGCAGAACAGCGGGCGGAAGAAACGATGAAGAAGTCTTGCGGTGGGCAGGCAATACTCCTTGCGGTGCTGCTCCTCTTCGCCGTCTCGTGCAGCAAGAGCCCCGGGGTCTACCGGAAGACGAAGCCCCTCATGGACACGCTCGTGACCATTACGGTCGTAGCCAGTTCAGACAAGGAGGCTGATGCGGCCATAGAAAAAGCATTTTCGGTCATCGAACGGTTCGGCGACAAGATCGATTTTTTCAAAGAGACAAGCGAGCTTGCGGCGATCAACAGGAATGCCGGAGTGAGTCCTGTGAAAGTGTCTCCCGAGACGCTGGGGGTAATAGAAAGGGCAATCTATATCTCCGGGATATCCGATGGCGCCTTCGACGCTACAATAGGGCCTGAAATAAAGATGTGGGATTTTTATAAGAAAATCAGACCCTCTGATGACGCGATCAGACATAATCTTTCTCTCGTCAATTACAGGAATATAATCGTCAACCGTGACAAGTCGACAGTGTTCCTTAGAAAAAAGGGCATGCTGATGGACCTCGGAGGCATAGCAAAAGGATACGCGGCCGACCTTGCACTGGCAAATCTCCGGCAGTCCGGCATCGGCGCCGGGATAGTCGCGGCGGCCGGAGATATAAGGGCATTCGGGTTGAAACCGGACGGGACCCCGTGGAATGTCGGGATCAAAAACCCCAGGCAAAAAAGCGATGCCGACGATCTGATGGCCACGGCCAGGCTCAGCAATAAGGCCGTCTCGACATCAGGGGATTACGAAAGGTATTTCATAGAGGACGGCAGGAGATACCATCACATCCTGGACCCGAAGACCGGATATCCTGCCGGCCAGTGCAGGAGTGTTACTGTCATCAGCGACGACGGGATTTTTGCGGACGGGTTTACTACGGCGGTCTTCGTATTGGGACCGGAGAAGGGGATGAAGCTTGTGAGGGATTCAGGAGTGGACGCGGTGATCGTCGACAAAGACGGTACCATCCACACAACACTGGGGATAAAAAAAATGGTGACGTTTGAAGACGGTCATTAGGAATACCACTATAGCAGACAAACTGCTTTTCCTGATCCTGATAACGGCGTCCGTCGCCGGGATATTCTTCTCACGTGAGGCAATGCCCCAGGGCCCCGATATTGTGATCACGGTAGACGGGAAACCTCTGTACACCCTGCCCCGCGACAAGGACAGGCTTGTGTCCATACCCGGCCCTTTCGGAGATACGGTGGTGGAGATCAAAGACGGGAAGGTGCGGGTCAAAGAGGCCCACTGTCCGAACAGGCTATGCGAAAAACAGGGATGGATCTCCAGGGGTGCGATCGTCTGCCTGCCGAACCACATCGTCATAACGGTAGGCGGTAAGGCCGGCGATCTTCCAAGGGGCATTGATGCAGTTACAGGATAAATACCGCATCGCGGTGCTCTCGGCATATGCCCTTTCACTGCATGCCTTCGAAAGCCTGCTTCCGACGCCCATTCCCTGGCTGAGGCTGGGACTCGCTAACATCATCACCCTCGTCGCCCTCGTCCTCTACGGCTTCAGGACCGCAATGACGGTCACGCTGATCCGCGTCATCCTCGGGTCGATTTTTATGGGGACCTTCCTAGGCCCTTCCTTCATGCTCAGTTTCAGCGGCGGCGTGGCGAGCACCGCTGCCATGGGACTGGCCTATCTCACCTTCGGAAATATCTTCGGTCCGGTAGGGCTGAGTCTCATCGGCGCATTCTTCCACAATGTCGCGCAGCTCACCCTCGCCTATTTCCTGTTCATCCAGAGAGTCGAGGCGGTCCTTTTCATCACCCCCGTTATTATCCTCATCGGCACGCTGACCGGCGTCGCAAACGGTGCGGTCTCAGGCCTTCTTATCAAAAAAATATTGCAAAAAAACGGGGAAAATATTCAAAATGATAAAGCGGATTAGAGGTGCTGGACAATGAAGATACGATGTCCCGTCTGCAGGGAATGGACCACGTGGGAGGAGAACCCCTATAAGCCCTTCTGCTCTAAGAGGTGCAAACTCATCGACCTGGGGGCCTGGGCGTCGGAGGAATACAGGGTCCCGGGCAAGAAAGAAGAGGAGGAAGACGAAACAAGGAATGAAGACCATGAGCAATAGGAGGATGAGCGTATGATAAGAATCGGTGTGGCAGGAGCGGCCGGAAAGATGGGCGGAAGGATCACGGCCCTTTCGAAAGAGTATGAGGGACTGCGATTGGCGGCCGCGTTCGAAAGGGCGGGGCACAAGGACATCGGCAGGGACATCGGGCAGGTCGCCGGCATCGGGGAGACCGGCGTTATTCTTTCGGACGGTATATCCGGGATCATCGATTCTGTGGATCTGATTATAGACTTCACTTCGGTGGAGTCGACGAAAGAAAACCTGAAGATGGCCGCGGCAAAGGGCAAGGCGATGGTGATCGGCACGACCGGCTTCAGCAATGAAGACATGAAGGAGATTACGCCGCTTACAAAGAGGATTCCCTGTGTTATGGCCTCGAACATGAGCCTCGGGGTCAACCTGCTCCTGAAGGTGCTTCAGGACGTGGCGCATGCGTTGGGCGACGACTATGACATCGAGATCGTCGAGGCCCACCACCGGCTGAAGAAGGACGCGCCGAGCGGCACCGCCCTGAAGATGGCGCAGGTGATCGCGGATGCTGTGAACAGAGACCTGGACAAAGTCGCCGTCTATGCAAGAAAGGGGATCATCGGGCAGAGGACAAAAAAAGAGATAGGCATCCAGACTGTCCGTGCAGGCGATATCGTCGGAGAACATACCGTCCTCTTCGGCGGCCTCGGCGAGAGGATCGAGATCACCCACAAGGCGTCGAGCAGGGACACCTTTGCCCGGGGCGCCCTGAGGGCGGCTCTCTGGCTGTCGGGCAAACCCGCCGGGCTATATGATATGCAGTACGTGCTCGGCCTTAAGTAAAGAGCTTTTCGTGACTGCCCGGCAAGTGGGGACCAGGAGACATAGTCGCCACTGAGGCACAGAGTCAACAGAGAAAAGCGCATATTCCCTTAGGCTTTCTCCGCGTCTCTGTGTCTCCGTGGTTCACTGCTTCTGTAGGATTATTCTTTTTCGAACTGGTCCTTTGATGCCCCGCAGACAGGGCAGACCCAGTCGTCCGGGATCTTCTCGAAAGGCGTTCCGGGCGCTACTCCTCCGTCCGGATCTCCCACTTCAGGATCGTAAATATAACCGCAGACCACACATTTCCATTTTTCCATGACAGACCCCTTCCCGATATATTTAATCCTATAAAAAAATTTTAGCCGATCACTGAGGCGATTACAAGATAATATGCAGATTCCCGCACCAGGAGGCTGTGCAGTAGAATCGGATATTTATCATGTACTGATTGCTATTGTACAGAAGTGAATGGCGGAGAGAGTGGGAGTCGAACCCACCCTCGACCGCATAAATACGCCATTTGTAGGGGTCACACTCTCGGTTCACTCTCGGTCGTCATTTGCGGCCTTCAGCTCGACGACCTTCTTTTTCTTTTCCTCAATCTGCCGGAAGGCGTCCACGACCCGCAGTTTAGCATAGCGCCGGGTCATCTCGCTTTTGGCATGGCCGAACCATTCCCGGAGGACATTTTCCGGGACACCTTCGTTTATCCGCTGGGTGCCGAAAGAATGCTTCGTGGCCTCGTAGAGCTCGACTGCGATGCCCAGCGTCCTGCAGGCCTCGTTGTATATCTTACTAAGGTAGTTATGGCTGTAGTGGCGTCTGACGGCCTTACCATGAGTGAAAACAAAGTCCTCGGGGAACCGGCGCTGTGGCAGTGCCTTCAACGTCGCATCGAAGAGGAGATTATGCCGGACCCTCTTGTTCTTCGTCTGCTCCCTGAGGACTTCGCCGGACCATGTGCGCCGAATCGTCACGGTGTCGCCTTCTATGTCTCGCCACTTCAGCGCCCTCGCCTCTGAAGGCCGGACGCCCTGGTTAAACAGGAAGGTGAATATCGGCCTGTGCTCTGCCGGTATCTGGTCGAGTATCCTGGCCTGTGTGTCCCGGCTGATAGGCGTCGGTTCATACTCCGGGACCTCAATCTTTTTGGTCTTCGGGACATCCTCAATCACACCGTCTTCCTTCAGGGTCTTGAAGAAATTGATAAGGGCGTCCGTGATGTTCTTCTGATACTTCGCCGACAGCCTGTCCGGAAGCTGTTTGATGAACGCTTTCAAAGAGCGGATTTCCCGGACATCGTCGTCACCGAAGACCGGCCGGTAATAGTGTTCGATATAGGTCCGCAGTTTCGGGACATATCCCGGAGCAAGATGGCCCTTTTTCATCTCCTCTTCTTTGTCCTGATACCAAGCGTCTATAAGGCGGGTGAAGGAATAGTCAACCTTGACCTTTGATTTCCATTTGTCCCGGTCAAATTTATGACCGTCCTTTTCCTTCTCGGCCTGCCGGAGCAAGGCGTATGCGTCGCCGAAAGTCCGGAGTGTCCGCCCCTCAAGGTCCGTGCATCTGAAAATCCTCTCGCCCTCGTAAAAGACTGAAATCCTGAACCTGTCGGGTTTTGTCAGATGGGTCTTGCAGATAAAACCCTTTGACTTGTCAAACTGGAAAGGTCTTTTGCACTTCGGACATTTTCCCTCGGGCCTTATCCCTTTCATCGAAAACCCCCATTCACTGAGATTTTCGATAGGGTACCCACTCCCCGCCGATTCCGTCAAGTCCCCTGCCGGTGTCTCCCTCTCCACCCGTTCGGGTGCAAGCCCGCCGGTCCCTCTCTCCCGCCGGGCTGTGAGAATCCCCCCATCCGGGGGCAAGCCCCGGTCTACGACTGCCCCGCAGTCCATCTGGTATGCGAGCCACTTTTCCCCGCCGATTTCTGCCTGCTGCTCTCCCCTGCTCTCCCTGCGTGTCATCTCGGTTTGTCGAGTGACCCGGTAGTCCGTTTCTCGGGTGGTGCCGTTACCACCTGGCTACCGGCGACGACAGTTTAGCGGGCTCCCCCCGCCGTCGCACTTTTTGTCACGGGTCTTCGTGCGCTCCCGCTTTTACTCTCCCGGTTTCGACCGGGAACCCCTTTCTGTTCGTCTCTCTCCTTCCCGCCCATGGGGAAGGTTTACACCCGGTTACTGATTACCGGCCGGGTCCTGTGCTCGGCCTCGTGACCCTGGGCCTTTCCGACGTTGCTATGTCCCGCTCGTTGCGTTCCCAGTCCTTTATCCTCTGTTCAAGCGCCGCGTCTTCTGCGGTCTGGTTCGGCGTGGCCGAGTGGGCCTCTCCGGCCCTGGCAAGCTCACGCTGGATAAAATCGACCATATGCGACTTGCCGTTGTTATCGATATAGTCGCTCACATCAATCGTAAGCCGCTCATACGCCAGATGTATCACGAGGTCGTTCAGGCTGCGAAACGCTCCCTGCCCCTCGTCCCACGCCCTGTAACCAGGGTCATATTCTGTGTAAGTCCACGCCTTGCCGGGGTTCACGCCCATCGCAAGGGCATCAGAGTGAGATTTCGGAAACTCGCTCGCACTGTGCACATTGATTTTCATTCCCTTTGCCTTGGCCCACTGCTCAATCATTCCGGCTGTCAATTTTGCTTCGTTCATTTCAGTCTCCTCTTCTTTCCGCCGGTCCTCTCCGGCCTCTCTGGTTTCCGTTAACTTCTTCCACGCTGGTCTCTCGGCCCCGACTGCGTCTCACTGCGTTTCGATGGTATCACCTGCCCCGCTTGGGTATGCCGGCAATCCGCTCTGCTAGGTCTGGAGCAGCGTAATATTGACGCACAAGCACAGGTTCCCGGTGTCCGTCATCGCCGACTTCACTCTCAAAGACAGCATCCGTAACCACAATACCAGCCTTCAAGGCAATCACAAGGCCCTGCAGCTCTACAGATTCAGATTTCCTTTTCTTCGACATGTTTCCTCCTGTCTTCTTCGTTGTTTTCAATTCCTGACGGGCTCCCGCACGGGGAACCCGTCGCCCCTCGCCTCTGTTACCTGCTCGGCCCTGTGCTGCTCATACGCGTGACCCGCGGCCGTTCCGACGTAGCCCTGGCCTGTTCGTCACGCTCATAGTCGGCTATCCTCTTTTCAAGGGCTGCCTGTTCCCCTGCCGGGTCCGTCAACTCTCCGGCGATGGCTCGCTGTATCGCCTGCTTTTCCGCCTTTTCCCTTTTACAACTTTCCTCTATCACCCCGGAAAGCTCACTTATAATTTTATTTGCTTCTTTGTTGGCTGCTCCAATACATTTTCTCAATTCTGGCAATATTAGGTTGTTGATGACATATTCTTCAACACCGTTCATCTCTATTCCTCACTTTCTCGCCGGTTCTCCCCGGCATGCTCTTTGGTTTCTGTTCTCCGTCTTCCCTGCCGGAATCTCCCCGGCCCTCGCTGTCTCACTGCCTCGTCTCGGTCTGCTATCACCTCCCTTTAGTATAGTTTTCGTTGCTCTCCCTGATTGTAGGTTTTTGCGGTCCCCGTAGTTTTCCCGCCTCTCTCCGTTGCCTCTCCAGGGCCGCTCTTGCCTCTCCCCTCCGGGGACAAGCGGGGCATACTCTCCCCCGCCCCTGTGGCCGTTGTGCGCTCCTGCGGGCTCTGGTGAAGTCGTAGGCTCCCTGAAACTCTCCACCACTCCCCGACTTTGTCGCGCTTGCGCGGTTGTTCGATGCGGGCCGGCTTTGCGGCACGCGGAGAACAACTGTTGAATAAGGCCGTTGCTGTAGTCGTTGGCTGCCCTGGCTCCTGGCTCCCCAGCTCGCGGCGAGCGCGGCGGCGAAGATACATTGTCGATGTCTTTGACATCGTCGTTTTCGACACTGTCGAAAGTCTCGGCATTGTCTCCCCTTCTAAGGGGGCCTTTTGTTTTATCTGGTCCATCGTCGTTGTTTCTACATCGTTGGTCTTTAACATCGTCGTTTCCTCTGACATCCTTTCCCTCTCCCCTGTCGCCGTATGATGTTCACATCCGTAGCAGGGGTTTTCTTTCTGCCTTTCTTTCTTTCGACATTGTCGACAATGTCGACTGTGTCTACCATAAAGGTATATATATAGTGGGTGGCATTTTCTGCCCCTATCGCTTTCCGGGGTGATAGAGGCATATTCTGCCCCTAGTGATAGAGGCAGATTTAGCACGCCTTCTCCCCCTTTGCCCTGGGGTGATAAAGCCACTCGTCCCGGATACGGTAGCTGTTGACTTTGTGGGTGACGCCGTTCTCTCGGTAGGCACGCTGGGTGCGGGTGAAAACCTTAAAAGTGTGCTCAAGCGTCCACAGCGCCCGGAAAATGTGTCTGCGGTCAATCCCCGTCAGCTCTTCCAGAGTGTGTGTGGATACCTCGTTCTCGGACTGCTGAAAGCCGACGGTCATGCGGACAACGGCCATAAGGACTTGTATCTCGTTCTTACTGAGGTCCCCGCCGAAAATAAGGTCGGCGAGTTTATAGGAAACCTGAACGAATCCGTTGACGGCGAGTCTTTCGCGGAGGGTCTTCGTCGACTGTGACGACATCGTTTTTGTTTCCATAGTCGTCCCCCTTAAACCAGCCTGCTTGGCGTGTTGGGCCGGCGGATATAGCTCTTGTCGTCCTTGGCCTCTCCGGAGGAAAGCCGCCGGTTGTGCTCCATCGCCGCTCTTGTTTCTTCGGGGTCGTTCGGGTCGTAGAACTCTCCAGGGTCATCCATGGCCGGCGTCTCTCCCTGCCGGTCCTCCGCTGCCTCCTCGGTCTTCCGCTCCTCGCCGTTCTCCGTGCGGGAAGGGGAACCGGCGGTGATTCCGGCGATGGCCCTAAGCTCGGTCATGGCAGAAACATAGTCAACACCGTAAATCACTTGCCACAAATCAAGGATAGTTCTGCAGACCGGTCTGCCGTCTGTATCTTTGTATTTGGCAAGCCATGCACCGGAGCCCTGGCGGGTGGCCAGAAAAACAGTCACCGGCCCGTTGATGTGTGGAAGAGAAGGAAAAACAGCGCTGTTAATACGCCGCTGCGTAGAGCGGAATCCGCGCTTCTCCAAAAGATGCAGTAACGGGATTTGTTTTATGAGTTGGATTTCGGATTGCCGCTTACTGCTGCGGCCGGTGATGTTGCTGCGGTCGTAGTTGTCGTTCGGTGTGGTCATCGCAATGCTCCTTTACGATTGACCACCCCGAAGGGTTGCGGCTCCCTACTTGATGTTTAATGGCCGGGCGTTTAGCAGGGTTAGCCCGTGGTTAATAAAAACACAAAACCCTTGAGGTGGTGGACTGGCTAGGTCTCCTCAAGGGCTCTGTTTGTGTGCCCGAAGGCACACGGTAAAAAACTTTATGATTGCTGTTCGGGTTTTCGCCAGTCCACCCAAAAACTAATCAAAGTATACCACGCTGAAAAATTCTGTCAAGCGTTTTTTTGGCGTATTTACGCCCTTTGTGGGCTCATGCACCGTCGTGCATCTATTATACAGATATTATCTCCGGGTGAATGTAGGATTTTGTTTCCTGGGGGAAAAAAGCGGGGGACCCGTGCGGTGAGTCCCCCCGAGGGTGGTCTGCTCAGTCAGTATGAACGTCCGTCGAACATCAGCGCGCCACACCCGACTGTCTGCCCCGGCGTGTATGTGCAATTCGGCATTGTCTGGCCGCATGCACATCCGTTAGCGTCCGCTATCCCTTGGGTACTCCCGGCCCACGGCTGTATCTGTCCGCTGTTGCTGTAGTCGTTGGCCTCACGGACATAGAGTGATTCAAGCGGCGGGTTCCCGTTCCACCCGAGCGTGCCGCCGCTGGTCACGGTGCTGGCCGTCGTAGGCCGTTGGGCATAAATCCTCTGGTTGAAATCCTGGGAGATATATCCGTTGGGATATGTCCCCGGTGCGTATGGAGCGCCTTCGACGTACATCGTATAGAGCGCCTGCATTGACGGATTCGTCGCCGCGCTTGCGTACCCGAGTTTCGAGGCCGTGTCGGCCGCAATGGCGGAACCGACAATCGTCGTGTCGTTGATGACGTTCGCCGTGAACGCCGTCACCGTCGGGGAAGCCGTGTCGGCCGTGGTGGCCCACACGGCATTGATTGCCGAATCGGCGCTGGTCGCCGTGGTGGCTGTGTTGGAGTACAAAGCGTGCATGTTCGTCGTGTCCAGCGTCGAGCTGGTCATCGTCGCATAGTCCTTCTTGCCCTTGGCACTCGTGAACATTGTAGATGCCGTGAGCTGTTTTGTCCCGTAACGACAGTCCATAAGCTGTTCACAACTGTCCTTCAGAACGCGGTCCGTCGTCAGCGCCGTCATTTCATGATTCACGGCGTCGTCCATCACGACGGTCCCGGCATAGGCAAGGCCGGATAACAGTAAGACAAGAAACCCGGATAAAAGAAAATGTCTCATACTCGTTTACCTCCTTGGTTAAGGGTTACGGCATCACCATGGTGTCCGTTACTTTCCCTGCGGTAAGCGTTACCAAAATCTGAGCGTAAGGCGTCGCCGACGGATACAGACAATCCACGACCCCCGGAGCCATGTAATCCCTCGTCATTTTCCCCGCCACGCCGTCCCACTGCGGCCGCTGAAGGTCTCCCGCTACCCAGCCATGGGCGGCGTCAATCGGACTTAAGAAAACGCTAACAATAAACTGCACATCGCCGAGCCCGCTGAGTAAATCCGCCGGTGCAAGCATCATCGGCATTTTGACAGACGAATTACTGAGCGCACCGTCCGGGACCCTGTGACTCGCTGCCGAGAGAATCCCGCTGCCGAAAGCGTCTGTTGCGCCGTCAACGTAGTTGTTCCACTGAATATCTTTACCTGCGTCTGTAGTGGCATTATACAGACCCGGAACGCCGGGAAGCTGTGCCGTATAATACAGCTCGTAGCCGTCCCAGTAGCTCGCGTATCCGTTCGGCAGGTCCGGGCTCGTGTGCCATTTGCTCTGGTCCGAAAACTCAATGTCCAGTTTGGCCATTAAATCTCCGGCGCTCGAAGTGTAGGGCGTCGCCGTGATGGTGGCCGGGAACATCCCGCATGAATCCGCATAAGCCGCCCCGGTCGTCATGATTACTGCGAGAAACAAGACTGCTGCAAAAATCTTCTTCATCTGTCTACCTCCATGTTTGATTGTTATTCCTTGGGAAGCTGTCCGGCTCCCCGTCCCCCGTCGGGTACCAGGGTACCACAAATCATGGCCCTGGGTACCAGCGTTTTTTTTTCATCTCAGAAAATCCAGAACCCTGATATATACAACAGCCGTCGTGATGGACAGAACGACAACGGCCGTGATTATCATCTGTGCAAGCTCCCATTTACTACGCACTGCGGCCCCCGTGGTAAATCATCGTCTTTTCGAACTCAAGACCTGCGTCGGCCGCCTGGTCAATCTCCACACGGACAAGCGCCCCGGCGTATGTCCCGACGGCCTGTATAACATTCAGCGTGTCAGCATAGTTCCACTGCGGCCCTCTGCGGACTGACGCTGCGGTCCGGAGAATGGAGCCGGACGCCTGGAAGCTGAACCGCTCGTGTATCCCCTTGGGCGGTGCATCGATGTCGATTTTATTTCCCGCCCACAGGTGGCCACCTCTCACACTCGGAGAATAAACTATCGTCGCTGCATGGACCGGCACTGTCCGGCCCATGACGGCTGTTTCCGCCGCGGCCGCTGTCCCGCTGACGACGCACGGGCCGGAGAGAATCCTTTTCCCCGTGAATCCCTGAGCGAAAGAGACGGCTACAAGCACAAAGAGTATGATTACCGTCCCGCCGATAAAAGCGCCTGCCGTCCTGCTGATACTGATTTTCTTCATGGTCGTCCCTCCCTCAGAAAAAGGGGAAGGGCCGAAGCCCCTCCCCGGTGGATATGGTTGTGTTAGTTGGTCGCACAGGTGATAGATGCACCTGTGAGTCCTGCAACGACATCAGCGATATCGCCAGTTGCTCCGGGTGTAACAACGGACACATTTGCGGTGCCGAGCTGCTTTGCCCACTCGGTTTTGATATCGTTTGCGATGGCCAACTCCGGGGTTGCAAGAGTGAGCGTCACCCCACCGACGGGGTCGCATTTGTAAGTGTAGGTGCTCGCCGGAGCCGCCGGCAGAAAGGTCACGATGCCGGGGGATTTTGTACCGGCGAGGTCGCTGGGGTATCCGTTGTACTTGGCAAAATAACTTATCATTGCGCCCTTCACGGTTTCGAGCTGCTGGGCCGACGCACTGATTTTCGAGCGTTTAATCTGCTCCTGTGCTCCCATGTAGACGACACCGATGATGATAGCGAGCACCACTATCGCTATCGCCATTTCTGCGAGCGAGAAACCCCGCTCTGCCGTGAGGGCCTTGCGGACCCTCGCCCTGATACCCATGCTGCCCGGTGCTACCAAAACCGTTGTTGCTTCCATCTGTGAATCCTCCTTTTTACTGCCTTTATAGTCCCCGCATGGGGACATGGGTTTATACTGTGCTGCTACCTCGCCGGTGCGTTCGGCGTCCTGCCGTTTGTCCTAGCCTGTCTCTGCTGCGCTTCCCGACCGTTGTTCTGGGCCTGACCCTGGCCGTTGTGGCTGTCACGGTGGTTCTGGCCGCCCTGGCCGTCCTGTTTCATGCGGTCAGCGATTGCCTTGTGCATCGCCTGGGCCATGGTCGAGGCTCCCTGCGTGATGCCTGCTGCTGTCTGCTCCGCCATGGCGAGATAATCACCGTCCAGCAATGCTCTCATTGTGCTCATTACTGATTCACCTCCTCCCCGTCTGCATTTACCCTATCCATCCGTTCTATCTCTGCTTTGATTCGTCCTGCATAATCGGGCGCTACCTCCTGCGCCCTGTCACTGCAGGCCCGCTCAATCCTGACATTGCGGTCCCGCTTCCCCTGCCGGACCTGGCTGCTGTAGTCGCTCCACACCTCGGCAAGCCTGGCGCGTCCCCGCTCTGCCTCTCGCTGCTGCCGGTAGATAAGCCGGCGGGCCTCCTCCTCTGCCGACATCTGCGGATATCTCCCCGGCCGGTGTTCGCCTTCATACCAATATCCGGGGGTGAGTGATTTGATGCGGTTCACGACGGCGGCGAGCTCGTCGGGCGTCCGGAGCCGGATGTCCTGGACCGCCTCCCCGAACTGTTCACGCATCAAAGTAAGCTCCGTGTTAGCGCCCCGGAGAACATCATCGGCGAGTATGTCCAAGGACCGGAGGTTGCCGTATATCGTGTGACACAGCGTTCTATCCGCTTCGACCCATACCCAAGTTGACGGGTGTTCGGTGGCAAACACGCTGCAAAATGCAAGCCCTTCCTCTACAGCCGTCTTGTGATACTGCCACTGCAAGTAGCCCTCTGCGATTCCACAAAACACCTCCGCCGCTTGTTCGTCCAGGTCTCTCTTTATCCGCTCCTCTTTGGCCGTCCCGTCCAGGCTGATAAATGCCGACAGGTCGAGGACGCAAGGCTGAACCCAGCGCCGGAGAAACAACAGCGTCGGCGACAAAGGACCGGCGTCGAGGAGCCTGGCGTCGATGCGGGGATTGATGGTCTTGTATGCCCTGATGGCACGGAGCAAGCGGATGCTCTGGCGGCCGTTTAATCCCTGCCGTTTCGTCGTCGTGCTGTTCATTTGCCGTACCTCCAGTCTCCGGGGAGATAGCGCCCTTTCTTTTTATCCGGTTCCTGCGCCTCCCGGCCCTTCAGGTATTCGTCATACTCCCCTTGCAACGAGAACGGCTGGTCACTGTGTATGCACCCTTCGTTCTCGGCCATTTCTATGGTTTTGAGCAACGCCTGTGCCTCCCGGAGTTTGTCGCTGTCGGGACAAAAATGGTACGAAAGATACAAGGTGTCCTCTGCCTTTCCTTCTCCCCCTTTGTGCGCTTCCGGGCACAAGGTCTGAAACGCCTTGTGTATTTTTTCGGTATCCACTGTGATGTTGATGTAACGCTGTTTTATACTGACTTCCGCCATTGTCTGTCTCCTTTCCCTATCTGGTCTGTCCCAGTCCACCGACTGCGCTCTGCACAAGCTGCACGCTTCCGCCGACAATGGATTCCGCCACGCTGAAGGTTCCGAACATGGTTTTTGCGAGCGGTACCACAATGATGAACGGTGCGAACAGCCCGAAAATAATCCAGCGAAGTGCGAGTCCGATTATGTCCGTGAGACCTGACGCTGTGCTCGGGTCCCCTATGAAAACATCTCCCATTTTGCTGAGTAGCCCGCCGTCCATCATGATGGTGCCGAACAATATCAACGCCGTTGCGAATATCACGCTTGCAAGGGCGGGAACCAGCATGAGCTGTATCCCCTTGGCGAAATGCCGGATGAACGCCTGCTTCTGGCCTTCTCCGAATGCAAGGTTCACAGCCGAGAACGGGAAGGACACGGCGTAAATACAGACTTCTGCGAGCCATTGTATAAGCACGCCGAAGAAAGCGAATGTGAGGGCGTACACGAAGATTGACCCGCTGAGTATCCGGGCGACTATCAGCCCGATTGCAGCAAGGACCGTAGTCACAACGCCGGAGATGCCGGCTGCCGTCGCCGCCGTGGCACCTAACGCCAACGCATTGACAAACGGAATCAGGAACGCAGTCGCACCGACAAGGGACAGTAACAGCCCGAGTATCAGAATAATCGGCAGGTATTTTATGAGTGTAGAAATGTAGTTCAACAGATTGGGGATGGCGTCCGCTCCGAGAGCGTGCAGGATTTTGTCTAAGAAGTTGCTGTTAGTAGTCTTCGCTGTCTCCAAGCATTGCTCATATTTTTCCGCTAGAGGCTGATAGCGGTTAATAATACTGTCAACCGCTTTGACGGCATTGTTAGCGACACCGAGAATGCCGTTTGTGTTCTGAGTGAATAAAGATTGAAGAGCAAGGGTCTTCGACAGCCCGACGAGGTCCGAACTGCTTCCTGCCGGGATGCTCGTCAACCCACAGGCCCCGACGTTGTCAACGAAAGACCCGTCCGCTACCATGCCTCCCCAGTCCGCATTGTATACGGGGAGGTTGTTGGCTACCTTGTCCCCGAAATCGATGCCTGCCTTAGCGATAAACCACGGCCACGCCCCCAGAAAGTTCAGGTTCATGGTGGCTCCCTGCAACGGGATGCAAATCATAATCAGGAAGAAGAACCGGACCCAGTTTTCTTTCGCCACAGCCTTTGCTTTTTCTAATCCGTTCTCTCCCCCCTGCCATGTGTTATACGCAAACCTCGCAATGATGAAGATGAAGCACAGCATGATAGCGATAGGTGCGACAATGTCCACGGCGATATACCGGTAGACATTCCCCGTTGATACCATGATGCCGAAAAAGTTGTCCAGGGTACTCGCAAGCGGCGAACTGGTCATTATCGTTTTCCTCCGCTACTCACGATGGTTTCGTATGCCTCCCTGCGGAGCACGTCGTCATAGCTGAGGCCGGGCCGCTCCCATGTCCCGCATTTCTCCCCGGCCGAGCACTGTCCGGTCTCGGGACAGATAGGAGCGTGACAGAACTCCACGGGACAAAGCGGCGTCTCGGCCGTGAACTCGTGAACCTGCCCGCACTCCGGGCATTTATAGGACCCTTTTTTCAGCCGGTCCCTGTAAGCCGCTCCGAGCGTGTAATATTTCCCCTGAGGCGTCCACCGCCACGCCTCGAATCTCGATACAAGCCTTGCATACAGTTTTGTAATCATCTGTTGTTCCCTCCTGTCTTCGGTTTACTGAGCGTTTGCGCAAGCTCTCTGTTTGCGTTCTCCTGCCCGCTGATGGCCTCATTGATGCTCGCCGCCTCGGCCTGGTGCTCCTTGTCTTTTGCGGCCGCCCTGCCGGAGCTGGCGACAACGGCCCCGCCTTTGCTGCCGGAACCGGAAGCCCTGCCAGTGGTCGGCCTGGGCGTCATCTTGGGGCCTGTCCCGTGCCCGTGCCCGTGTCCGTGTCCGTGTCCGTGTCCGCTGTCGTCATCCGGTTTTGTCTTGAACGGCATCGACGCCAGCATATAAGCGGTCCCGAGTCTGCGGCCCCGGATGGCTCTCTGTTTCCCTGCTTTGTCCGTGAAATGGTATGAGGCGCCGTGGCCTCTAAAACGACACTCAACATGTTGTAGAGCAAGTAAACTGACAAACGCCTCTTTGTCCTCTGCTCGCTTCAGCGCTTCATCAATCCGCTCTTTCAAATCCTCCGTCCAACTGTACCGGCCCGCCTCCTTCGCCCGAATCGAAGACAAGCGGGTCACGACCTCGGCCCTGCGGTAGGTGCCTTCCTCCCTGTCAATCGTCATAAGGTTGTGACGGCGTAGCGCCTCGTCAACGATTGACTGCCGTTGTATCGCCCGCCTGTCGGCTCCCCGTCCCTGATAGCTGAGACAGTGGCCGTCACTGTCCAGGTAATCCACAAGTGCATGAAAGTGTTGATTGCCGTTATAAGCTGCGGCTCCGTCTCCGTGCTCCACCATGAAATAGTTTCTGTCCGGATACAATTCCCTGATAATCTCGTCTATAAGGGCCTCGCCTTCCTCCTGTGTCAGTTTCCGGTCTCCAGGGTCCAGCGCTAAGCGGAAGTGGTGTGCGTCGTATTTTCTCCCCCTCCGCATCTCTGCGAGCATCCCGGCTGCGTCATCGGGTCCCGCCGCAAAAGTCGAGACGCGATTTATCACGCGGTTATTTTTTTCGCCCTTGCCGGATGAAAGGCGGTTGTCTTTTTTCTTTCCCTTGCCGGATGCGGAGGAAAGATAGTCCAGAAGCCCGGAAGCTCCCCCGCTCGTGATGGCTCTCTCATAACTCGCACCCATGGTCAGCGGCCCTCCGAGATGGCGTCTGCAATCGCGGTGTTGTAACGCCTGATTACATCAAAGTCCAGGTCGTCCAGTTCCTTGTCGGTCTCTGCAAGCAACCGGATATAACTGTCCCGCATCTCCCGCCACTCCTCCGCCGACACCCTGTAATAGTCCTCCAGGTCGTCCTGCTGACAGGTGAGCACATTGCGATATCGCCCGTCCCTCATGATTACCGCCCCGGCCCGTCGAGGTTCACCCTGCGTTTCTGTTGCGGAACCCGTGCCTCTCTCAATGTGTGTTCAATTCTGGAGGTCCATGCTCTGGCGTCTATGTGCATCTGCGGCCCCCTGGCCGTGTTCTCGGCGGCAATACCATAGAGCGTATCAAGTATTTGCCTTGTGGCATCCCTTTCAAGTGCTACGCCGCCCCGGCCCCGGAGATTACACGACCAGGCCGCGCAGTCGGTTTTCCCTGGCTCCTCCATGTGCGGAATCGCTGCATCAAAAAAGTCCCCCAGCTCTTCTGCCTCTTCCTCCGATAAAACCAGATAGCCGTCGTCCCGCGCCATGTTAGTTCCTCCCCCTCTCCATTAAAGCGGTTAATCTCCGGACCAGGTCCGACGCTTCCTTCCTGAGCTGCTCCACGGCGGCCCTATCGACCCGGCCGATATTACCGGCGTGTGAGAGTTGGTTGAGATTGCGACCGAATCCTGCAACACTGGCCGCTATCTCCCGTCTCTCCTCCGCCGACAGGATAGGGGGCGTTATCCGGTGCCGCATCCCGCAAGCTCTAAGATATGCAGAGACGGTCAACCCTCCCGCTTCGGCTGCCTTCTCCTCGATTACCTTCAGCGTTTCATCGTCGCATCTAAGATGTATTCGTCTGCTCTTCATCATCATACCTCCATTCCTTAAAGTGATGCTTAATCACTTTTGCATAACTTTCAGTATGCACACTCCGTGCCACCTTTTAAGGGCATTTTCGGAGTGGGTACCGGCAAATTTTCCGGATTTGCTGTGTCAAAAGTGGGTACCCATTGTGCGCATTGCGTCACTCCGCCGAAACAGTAGGCCTCCCGGCGATTGGCTCCAGGTGGGCATTCACAAGGGGTGTCGGGGGCATAGCCCCTGACATTGTCCCGTTTGACGGGACGAACCAGGAACTATGGTGGGGACGGACAGAATGTACGGACACACCCTACTGGTTCCTTAGTCTCTCCCCCGTGGTGTTTCACACGATGAAACGGGGTGTCTCACAGGGCGTTTCACGGGGTGTTTCAGTGCTGTTTCAAGGTCTGTTTCACTCGGGATGAAACAGTGTTTCACGGCGGATGAAACACTGATGAAACGGGGTATGGAATATGCAGGGTGTTTCACTAAGAAATTAACCTTCGGAGGTATCGAACATGAGTGATGAAACAGTGAATGAAACAGGGAAGGCGTCGGCAATGGAACAGGCCATAGAAGCGGTGAAACAGGGTGAGACAATCAGGGGTGCGTCAAAGCGTTTCAATGTCTCTTTGGCCACTCTCTCCCGCCATGTGAAACGGGCTGGGGTAGGTGTTTCACGGTCGCATGAAACGGCGGATGAAACACCGCCTGCTGATGAAACAGCGACGGTGAATGAAACAGACCTTCCGCCGGCGAGTGAAACAGAGGATGTCCCGGAAGTCGTTATGAGTGAAACACCGGCAGGGGATGAAGCAGCGTTTCAGGAGAATGAAACGGATGTCCCGGCCATGGATGAAACGGACCTCCCTGGTGAAACACTCATAGATGAAACACCGGTCCCTGATGTTTCACCGGATGGTGAAACGGTCTCGGGGAGTGAAACACTGTCATTCGGTGAACAGTTCCGCTTGACGGAGGAGAACGAGCGGTTGCAGTCGTTGACCAATTTCCTCCAGGGCGAAAACGAAGAACTGAAAGCGAACCTCGAAGCCGTACAAAACGAGCTCGCCACCCTCCGGGAATCTGCGGCCCCGGCCCCGGCGTTCTCCGGGGAAGGGGAACCGGCAGGGGAAGAGACGGCCGGCGGTGTGACTTACGGGGATGTCAGTTATCCATGGAGCACCATCAAAGAACTTAAGGAGTGGTTGGATTCGATGGGGGAGAACGCATCAACATTTGTCGATAGGGCCGTCACCTGGCGGGTTGCATATAACGACTGGCAGGCGACTTACAAAGCTCACGACGAGATGAAAGGGCATCTCGTCCGGCTGTGTCGCCGGTATGTGGAGATGAGAAAACATTACGACCCCGGCTATGACCCTCACTGGATAATTCCGAAGGACATCCCCGAGAAAGACAAAGAAGATTATAAATATGAACTCGAAGCGTACGTCATCGCCAACACAGACGACCTCACCCCGCCGGCACCGGCGAAGAAAGAGAAAGACCCCGGCCCGGTGTTCCCTGAGAAATTCACACAACAGGACCGGGATAAACTAAACGCCCTTGCCGACCAACTCCCGCCGGAAGATTACTCCCCCCGTCCCTCCGTCAAGGACATCATCGACAACACTCCAATGACCATCCAGGAGATACAAGCTGAACGGGCGAAGGCGAACCGGAAAAAGACACCGGTCCCGGCGCTGAACGAGATGAACAGGCCCGCCGTCGAGGTCGTGAAAGAGCATGCACGGACGGTCGAGGATGAACGCCTGGGGACACTCGCTGAACAGTTGAAGGGGGAGAGCATCGGTATGCAAGCGTTGCTCGTAGTCGCCTGGCCGGTAATATGGGCCATGGATAGGCTCCAGCATAGAAACTGATGTCCTGAGAGCGCGTAGGAGAGCATTTCGAGGGGGTGCCCTGTGTGGGTGTCCCCTCTGTTTTTACGGTCGCCGTAGAATCTCCACGATGTCCGGATAGCACTTGTAAAGAGCCTGCCGCGTTACCCGTGCTGCCTTTGCTACTCCTGAGACGTTCACAGACTCGCCTCTCTCGTGCATCCGCTTTATGGCCCTCTCTATTGCCGCTCTTGTAGCGTCTCTCCGCTTCGTCGCCGTCATGCTCTGTCCGTCGCGCTGTCGTTTGCGTAGGGGCTGTATCCTCCAGGTCTCATACTCCAGGACGGCGGAAGCGACATGCCGCGCAAGATTCACGGGTACCGCATTCCCGATAAGTTTCTCCTGCTCTTTTGCGGACCCGGAGAACCGGAATCCCGTCGGGAAGGTTTGTATCAATGCCCGCTCCATCGTAGTCAGCGCCCTGACGCCGTGCTTTCGGGCATGCGGCGGAACCGGTCTGTTTTCACACCTCATCGTAGGCGCTGGCTCGTCGATGGGAAAAACACATCTAAGGTCATTCCTCATGGGGTGGCTGTGATAACGGTCTGTGCCTATGTCCGGCAGGTAGTCCCTGACGGTCATCGGCGTCGCTGCGAGTCCACGCCGTAGAAACCCGTCAAGGAATCCATGACGGGCCTCTAGGCGGCCGATAAGGAAAAACCTCCGGCGGTGCTGTGGCACTCCGCAATAACAGGCGTCAAGGACAACGCCGGAGAGCCCGTACCCGGCCCGGCGGAAAATCACGCGGGCTCGCGCAAGGGCGTAGCTCCCTTTGATGGCCGGGACATTTTCGAGCACAAACAGCGACGGCCGGACCGCCCGGACAATTTCGGCAAACCGGACGGTGAGACCTGCCCGTTCCTTCGTCTCCGCTCTCTCACCATTGCGGGCGACCGCTGGCGAGTAATCTTGACAGGGTGGCCCTCCGAAAATTATGTCTGGTTTACAGGCTGCGACGACATCGACCGCCTCGGCTCTGTACAAGTCCAGGTCGTGACAGTCATGGCGGAAATTTTTCCGGTAGGTTTCGACGGCCGGGGTCCAAGAATCGAACCCGGCGACGACCCGGAAACCGGCGTCGCAGAATCCCCGCGACATCCCACCGGCTCCACAAAACAGGTCAACGGCTCGTAGTTTTTTCATGGTCGTTATGATATCACAAAGGTCTGTTCGGAGGGGACCCAAGTTGACACCATTCCCGTGTCAACTTGGGTATGCCGTAAGGCTGCCTTAGAGGTAGCCTTTCTCTAGCATGCTAGTGTGTGCTCCTTCATTGCCGATTATCACATGGTCAAGGAGTTTGATTCCCAAAATCTCGCCGGCGTCCCGGAGTCTTTCCGTGATGGCGATATCCTCACGGCTCGGCGCGGTATCGCCGCTAGGGTGATTGTGCGCGACGATAATGCTTGCCACGCCGCGGTGAACCGCAAGTCTGAAGGTCTCGCGGGGATGGATAAGCGAAGCGGTAAGGGTCCCCAGGCTCACGAGGTCAACAAACTTGATAGCGTTTTTCGTATTGAGACCGAGCACCCAAAAATGTTCCTTTTCGCGGTCGATTTCCGATTCCGTAGCGAGCATCGCACTGAGCACCTGTAAAACATCTGCCGCGCTGCTGACTTTCTCTCCTGTGTTCTCCTTGATTATCATTGTCACTTCCTCCGCTGTTAAACGATATGCCGGTTAAAAACCATTTCCCCTGGCGGCCCTCTCTCACAAACTTCGGAGAGGGCTGACAGGGAAAGCGAAAGAAGCTCTTTCACGCGGTCGAGCGAAGCGAAAGAAAGTCCGGAATCGGCAGACATAAGAAACATGACAGGTTCATGAACATGGTTCTGGCGGGTTTCTTGGTTGGATGCCTTCAAACAGTCACCGCGGGGAAGGTGCCGTTTTCTTATCCGGTAATCCGGTCAAATCAAAGACACCCGAGAAGTTAGCGGAGTGCTTCCGGAGCGGTTGGCGACGAGAGTGTTTACAGACAGTAGCGAGAGCGTGGAGCGTAGCCGTCAATAATCATAGCGATACGGAGTAGGAGTGTAAACGAGAGCGTAGCACCCCGAAACCGGAGCGGGCTGTCTGGGGGAACCCGTGAGGACGGAGTGCTTTCAATATCGCCTCCGTTGTGCGCTGTAGGTCCCGCCGGTCGGCTATGCTGAGATACAGTCTATGTCCGGAGCCTGCCGGAGGGCATTGTCTGTGTCAGGCGGGCTTCCGGGACACTGGCGAAGGGGAGGAAGCAACGAAAACACCCGAAACCGAGTGGAAGCGGAGAAGGGGAACCGGAGCCATGGAACGAAGAGGAGCGGAGTTATGGTTGCGGGGGCGTCTTCAATACTTATTGCGTAGCAAATATAACTGCTTCAACAGTTCAAATGGCAACCCGCATTGTTTTGCCATGGTCGTTAAGTCGTCGTCGCTCAGCACCTTGCTTTTCTTTAAGGCGTCATTCAGTGCGGCATATGCCATGTTGATTTGATAACCGCGGATGTCCGTCCCCAGTTTCCCTCTGCTGTCTGTCATAATCCCCTCTCTGCTCCCCTGTGTGGTACTTGCTCCGATTGTATCCCATGCCGAGCTGAAAAATCCATGTCGCGAAACTCTTGGAGGTTGCGCGGGGTCAGTTGCCGGTCAGTTTTACCGGCATGATGAAGACGCCCGGATTTTCCTCTTGGAAGGCTTGCAGGACCCTGTCTAATTCATCGTCGTCAAGTAGGCCAAGATTCCGCGAATGCAGAACCGTGCCGTCCTCTCCGATAATTTCGCCCATGACCTCGCCGGACTGAAGCCGCCGGAAACACACTGTTGCCTTGTCTTTCATTTCAGAAAGCTCCTGAGTCTTCCGGTTATTTTCTTTTCGTCTCTAGTCTCGCACTCCCATATGACTAGGACTTTCCATCCGTCTTTCTTCAAGGCGGCCATGCTACGCCGGTCCCTCTCGACATTCCCCTCCCTCTTCGTTCTCCAGAACTCCGCACGAGTCGCCGGTGCCACGCGCCCGGCCGGACAGTCGTGCATGTGCCAGTAGCATCCGTGAACGAAGATTATTTTCCTGCGGGACTTGAAAACAAGGTCCGGAGTGCCGGGAAGTCTTCTGTCATGGAGCCGGTATCTGTATCCGAGTCCGTGAGCGATTCGGCGGACAATCATTTCCGGTCCGGTATCGCGGCCCCGTATGCGTGACATGCAATACCGGCGCTGCTCGGGGGTGAGGACATCAGCCATGGTGATTCCTCACGGCATGGCTAACCGGACAGTCTCGACGAACCGCTCGACGGTCAAAAGCTCCGGCCGGTAGTCCGGGGGATAGTCCTTGTGGAGACCATGGGGAACAACAAGGGTGACCTTGCTGCCGGCCATTTCGTCCAGTTGTCTTGACGATATGCCCTGCTGAATGGTGAGAAGGTGCTTGCGCTCGATGCGCGGAGCCTCCTTCGTCACCTGCCGCCACCTGTCCTTGCAGGTGGTCTTGATTCCGAGAACGAAGAGCCTTTCAAGAGGAAAGGCCGGGTCGAGATATTCGGCCCTGCCCGGAATCAGGATATCCGGTATGGTCCCGTCAACATTCGGATGCGGGACAAAGGGGATTTCAGCCGCTCTCAAGAGATATTCGACATGGTGTTCAAGGGACCGTCCGGCCCTGGCCTTCCTGCGCTGCAGGATGGACTGCGCCGTCTGTAGAAAGTCGTCAACGGATTCGAACAGCCGGATTATCGCCGGCCCGCAGACTTTCCGTTCCACCGTCCTGAACAGTCGGTATTCGGCGTCCACGCAGTCCAATAGCTGATTGTCGCTCGGACTGCTCATGAAGTTCCTGACGCACTCGACAAGCGCCTCCCGCGCCTCGGTTGAAAAGGCAAGGGTAGGCGGAAAATCAGTCAGCGATTCCGAAAACCGCCTGAAACGGCGTTCAATGCATTCGTCCTCACCCTCCCATAGCTGGGGGACTTCCCGGTCATAGGAAGCCCAGCCCTTCACAAGCTGTATCCCCAGCGCTGCCTGTATCTCGTCAATGTCGGCGTCGTTGTCGAGAACGAACATGAAAAAACGGTCCATGCTCTCCGGAATCAGGATGAGAAGGTTTCCCACGCCGTCGCGGGTGCGGAAAGGGAAGTCACGACCGAAACGGGTGATGCGGTACTCACTCCTTGTGCCGGTGCCGTACCACTTCACGACGGACTGTGTCACCTGTCCGTTCTGCCATACCGCTTCAACCGGATGGTCATCGTTGCGGCCCCTGACGGGAGCATAAGGCGTGAACATGCGCCATGCCTCCTTCGGAAGATAGAAGCCGCTCTGGTGGCTGCCGGTGATTCCTACATCATTGGGGGAAATGAATTTGAGGAGTGCGCTTCCGCACCTGAATGATTCTCTTATGGCCTGTTCACACTCTGGTGACGCCACCGGCCGCTGCCTTCCTTGTCCTGCCTTTTCCGTTTCCGTTCTTCGGTGCCTTCAAAAGACACCCTTTCAGGTTCGTGGTGAGATGCCAGTCAAGGACTTGGACGACCTGCCGCGCCACCGCTTCGACGACGCGGGGGACCACGGCGTTCCCGAACTGCCGGTAGGCCTGCGTATCCGAGACAACTATGGGTTTATCGGGGAAGCCCATAAGGCGCCTGGCCTCGGACGGTGTCAGCCGGCGCGGATTCTTGCCCTTTTGAGGAATCAGGATTTCCGAGCCGTCCTTATAGTATCGAGCCGAAAGGGTCCTGCTGATGCCGTCCATGTTGACCAGCCCGAAGCCGAAGCCGTTACCCTTTTCCTTGTGGCGCTGGGCGTAATCCTGGAGATATTTCCAGAGGTGGTCGCTGAGTGTGTATTTCGGGTCCGCCGCGGGCTCCAGGATGTCCCGGAACTTCGGGGCCGGTCCCGCCGGTTCCTTCGGAAACTCGAAGGGCGGGGAATCGCCGAAGACATGTCGGTCGAAACCGATTATGAAAATGCGCTCCCGGTGCTGGGGAACCCACGCGGCCGCATTCATGACCTTGGAGAATATCTTGTATTCCAGATTCTCAAGGGTGGACTGTATGACCGCCCACGTCTTGCCGCCGTCATGTGACTGGAGGTTCTTCACATTCTCCAGCATGATGACCGGCGGGCGCTTTATCTGAATGATGGTAGCCAGTATGAAAAACAGGTTGCCCTGAGTGACATCCTCGAACCCGTGAGGCCTGCCGAGAGCATTTTTCTTAGAGACGCCGGCGATGCTGAAGGGTTGGCAGGGAAACCCAGCCGCAAGGACATCATGGTTGGGGATGTCGGTCGGCTCAATCTTCGTTAAGTCACCGTGCGGGACCTCGCCGAACCACGCCTTGTATGTCCGCTGGCAGTGCTCGTCCCACTCGGATGAAAACAGACACCGGCCCCCCACCGCCTCAAGACCCAGCCTGAGACCGCCGATTCCGGCGAAGAGGTCGATGAAGCTGAACGGAAGATTTCCGTTGCCGGCCTGAGCGGCGTTTGCCGCCATGGAATCAAACAGGGTGGGTCCTTCTTCCGGTTTCGCTGCGTGCGTGATGAGAGACAGAAGAAATTCCCGCTGTGTCACGCGCTGCCGGCCGCATTCCTCCTCAATCCATGCGCGGACATCTTCGGGAACACCGCGGACGAGTATCGAGTCTGACGCCACCTGCACCTCCGGGGGGAATGTTTGATATCAATGATATCAACTTTTCCCAGCGAAAGCAAGCAAAAAGGTCCTCCGGCTGGCCGGCCTTTCATTATCTCTCGAACTGTCGTAAAATAAGGGAATTTTGACGGAATGATTTCGGGGAAAGGAGGTTGCGATGAGTACAAAGACGAGCCAGAAGAAGAAACCCGGTGAGATACCTGGCAAGGAGTCATGGAGGAACCTGTCAATCACAAAAATCTGTGACACCTGCAAGAAAGAATATCACCCGAGGAAGAACGGCTATGAGGCGACAAGCCGTTTCTGTTCGGCGGAATGCACGAAGAAGGGAAGACACAAGAATCACAGGTTTTAGACGGTCCCCTCGCCGGATTTTCTTTATCGTCCCCTGAGTCTTTTTCTGAACTCCCACGGCGGCGTCGGATTCGCATCCTGCCACAGCCCGCGCCGGTTCTCTCGCGCCTCCCTTTCCGCGTCGATGTATTCGGAAGCATAGGGCCTTTTCAAATACTGCCGGTAGGCCCATGCATCGCCACGCCTGACCATCTCCAGGTTGATGTCCCGGCCGTCCTTCCAGATAATGCAGACTTCTCGCCGATAGGTCTGCTGGCCGGTTGTTGTGACCTCGACGGTTTGCCCCAGTATCAGGCGCTTTAGTTCTCTGCTCGCCTCCTCGCCATATCGCTGGCCGCCCTGGCCGAATCGGCGGTGTGACACCTCGGGGGCGTCAATGCCGTAGAGCCGACAGACGAAGAAGGAACCGCCGTCCTCGGGTGAGATGGTGACTGTGTCGCCGTCTTTGACCTGCATGACCTTGCCGGTCACGGTGAAGCCGTGTCGGCGGGCCTCGGTCATGGAAACGGAGAGCACGAAAACAAGAAGAGTGACGAAGATGACGACTCTTGGCCTCCGAAAATGCCTGATGATATCCCCTCTCATGTCGATGATTATAAGGCAGGCCCGCTCGGAAAATCTATCGTCGTCGGTCTCTGTATCTGCGATAGGGATGGAAACCCTTGGGGGGTTTACCCACCGGCAGGGATACGACCAGCATAGAGGGCGTAGCTCGTGACAGCCCGGACCCTTGGGGCATCGCCATGGAAGGACAGGGAACGGATTTCCGGATAGAAAAAACAGGGCACTCTCGGTTCACTCTCGGTTTCTGAGGGGTATTTTGATACCTAACCCCCTGATATAAAAAAAAAGGAATGGCGGAGAGAGTGGGAGTCGAACCCACGGTGCGGGATTAGCGCACACACGATTTCCAGTCGTGCACCTTCGGCCACTCGGTCATCTCTCCAACCCAGGAAATAACTGAGTTATTATTATAAATTAAATAGTTGGTTCTCACAAGGTCTTCCTGGCAAACCATGGCAGAAAAAGGCAAGACAAGACCAATTTGGACGTTTTTTGCGATCAGTTTGCGTCCAGTGAACGCAGGCCCATGAGATTAGCGGCAAGTCCGGTATCAAGGAAGTACAACTTCGGCGACTCACGGTAATTCGGGGCTGCTGTCCGAAAAAGTATACACTCCTTTATTCCACGCCCTCAATTCGCTACAAAATTTCTCGGTCTTGCTTCCCGGCGCTGCATAGGGAACGACCACCGCCGCCGCAAGGGCCGCGACAAAGTGATTTCTCCTGTCGGCAAGGTCAGCGGAAATGCGGCGATGCTTTTTATGGAACGGAGACAGAATCAGCAAGCGACCCTCATCAAGAGGTTTCTTGAATTCAGGCTTGAGCGTCATCCCATCTACGCTGCGGGCGGGACAATAGATGATCGGCTGGCTCCCTCTTAGCAAAATAGCACAGCATTCACGCTCAATTGCCGAATGAAAGCCGCTTATGATCGTGGCCCCTAAGTCTCTCAGTTCTCGCACAAAGTCGTAGGTCTGGATAATTATTTTTCCGGGGCACTTATTCGAACAAAAAAGAGCGAGGGATTTTTTCGACAGGATTTCAGGATTACCGAGGGCATTCACGGTATGCGGCGCTTGATCACCAAGATATTGATCCATGGATGCCAAACAGGCGTAATTATTGCTGTCAAGCGTTACCATCGTGACACCTCATTCTCTAAATAATTACATAGTAACAATGGTTATACGTCTAGCAGAGAAAATGCCTAAATCTATCTTTACTCTTGATCGATTTACGGGACGCTCTGATAGATCTATCTGTCTCAGCGTGCTCCCGCCCACATATCCACAATATATTAGCTACATCTATCACTTTTCGCTTGACAGCACAAGCGCTTACGCTATATGCTGTAAGTAGCTCATCCACCATGTGTGGAAGGAGTAACGAGGCCGCCCCCTAAAAGGACGGCTTCAGCCGTTTTTAGCCCCCTGATTCTTCCAATATTCATCGAATTCACTTTGAAGTTTACACTTCGTGTGAGGCCTGGTAGTCTACTTCTTACATCTCTTTGCTATTGTTGGCCACTATTTGTCTCGGCAAACCAACTTCTTAAGACCGCCTTAAATTTGACAAATGCCTCGTCGGTGCACCGCTCGAAGCTGACTTTTTGCGCAAGCTCAAAAAACAGTGAGGAAGAATGGGCCTTGCGTGCAGTCCGTAGTGCTTCTTTAAAAGCATCTTTTGGGGTATCCGGTTTGGCGGCGTTACCTTGCAGAAACCCACGAGTTCTAAGCCACTCTCTAAGTGACGGCTGTTTGCCATGCCATCCCAAGACATTGTCCACATGGGGTGAATCCGACCATACCCAGTTTTCCAGCTCTGGCTCAATAACAATTGCCGCCGCTCTCTCATTCCAACCGGATGATGAAATCTCTCCCTCAATGCTGTTTTCAATCTCAGTTCTGGACTGATTTTCTTGCCCGCATCCTTCTTTATCAAGGATCACTATCGAGCGGGAATATTGATTCACAAAGGGGCGAAGAAATTCTTTACTGTTAAACCGACAGCCGGCATCATGCCACGGATGCTGAAAAAGGTCATAGGTAATCACTCGAATTCCTAGAGCCGGCGGCCTGGTAAGCAGCCCTTTAACAGTGAATTCCATATTTCTGTCCGCCACAAGAACAAGCAAATCTTTCATTTCCGGCGAAGGGGTCATCCGAGTACGCCGCCGGCAAAAAGGACCCCAAGGTTCGTCTCGCCGCGCCAATCCTTGAGCGCCGGGTGCTTGCTTCCCAAGACAATAACGGTAGCCCCCTCCGTGCTCTTTGCAAAGCAGAGCACATTTTCCGCTTCCACCATACTCAGAATAACAGGAGAATGTGTTGCCATCAGTATCTGTGCATTGTATACGGATGACAATGATTCAAAGGCAGTCGCCACCGCCCTTGGATGGATGCCGTTCTCAGGCTCCTCGATAAGATAAACTCCCGTGAATTCGGGGAGATAGGCCGGCAGCGTCAGGGCCAGCAATCTTAAAGTGCCATCGGATACCATCCATGAAGGAACTTCGAGACCACCCTTATAGCAAATCAACAGATACCTGTGTTTGTCGTCCGGCCGCTCCACAGTCCTAATATCTTCAATATCGGGCAAGGCCGTTTGCAGATGGGCGAGCCAGTTTTGAAAATAATCGGGATGTTTTTGTTTCAATCTATCAACTACCCACGGAATATTTGACCCATCGGGCTTGAACCCGCGCACTTGTCCGGGCGGACTTGCCTTCCTGATCACGAGGCTGTTCAATATAAACTTCTGAACCCCTTCTTTGAGCAGTGTTTTAAGCCATATTGCCACAGGGAACTTCGATTCATCGGCGGGCAAGTTCCCAAGTGCGGATTTACGCGGCCCAAGTCTGAATGAAGGGGCCCGCTTTTTCCCGTTCTCAGTCGCAATCTCCGAGTAAAAATTGTCGTTGCCGCCTGCGACTTTGGTAATGACGAGCTTATTATCAAAACGTTTGCCGGTCTTTGTCGTCATAAGCGTATTAGGCGGCGGCGGAAGAACAGGAAAAAGTGTTTCCGGTTGAGCAGACAACACAGCCGGCTTAAGGAGCAGTACCTTCTCGTTATGGATCTCGGTCTCCCCGGTAGCAGGGTTGACTCTTATCGACACCTCATATCTGACCGTATCATAACCGTTCTCCGCAAGAAGAAGGCGCTTTTCGTCAGGAATGGCCGCCTGGATTGCCAACTCGAAGTCATTACCCAGGCGGTTCCACACAAGGTCCTCAAAGTTCACTGTACGTTCTTCAACGGCGGCGTCAAGGCCCTCAGAAACAAGTGTTCCCAGGAATGCAATAACATCAAGAAATGTCGTCTTCCCGCTCGCATTAGGCCCAACAAGCACATCAAATGGGGCCAGCGGCTGGCTGACATAGCGCAAACATCTATAATTAAGAGCCTCAATTAAAGTAATCATACGTAGGCCTCCTATCTGCCTTTATATAATAGCAAAGCCGCCATTAAATGAGCCTCTAATCCTCCTCACTCTCCCGCCCCATGCGGTATTTGATGTCATAGTTGATGATGAACTCCAGTTCCTCGTCGGTAAAGCCATAGTGCTTTGCCAGCACTCGGTCGATTTCGTCGATAACAGGTTTGGACTCCGAAACATTGAATTCATCATATGAAATCTTGTCCCCATCCTTCGTCTTAATCGTCTTCTTTTCCGCGTGTTACTTCAAGTCCTTCATGAGCTTCTCGTTTAGACTAATCAAAGATTTGTCGGTAATGACTGAGGGCGGCAGCGGGAAACTGAGCGCCAACGTGTTACTCAGATGAAAACAATCACCATAGACGATGAAATAAGAATAAAATAGGCTGCTGTTTAGTGCGGCACATACAAGATGGGCGATGTCTGCACTAGGAAAAAACAGATACCGGCCGTGCGCCGGTGCTGCCACCTTGCCGTTCTTAGCATAGTACGGCAATCCAACTGTTGCTTTTGTCCAATACTGCGTTGCCTCTTGATAAAAGATAAAATGCTCAGTTGCATGGTTGGAAAGAAACAACTCAATACGGCTGCCGCTATTTGTTAATATCTTCGTGAATACTGCCACATGCACAGGGCTGCCCATTTTGGGAAACTGAAATTGAAAGATTCTCTCATCCGTAACAGGCGTGAATTCCAATTTTCTAAAAAGAGCCTCCCGAAGTTCTGTATGCCAGCGATTATAGCGCGTTACCTGAAATTGAAGGCCCTCCTCCTGACGCCGCTTATTAACTACAAAGATCGTACCGCGGCAATGCTGCAACCCGTCGAACAGTTTCCCCGGTCTATCATCACAAGGGATGATAGCAAGATAGCTACTATGTTTAGTCAAAAACTGGCGCAAAGCAGTCATCCTTGATGAGCTGACTAGCGGTAGTTGGACTATAAAGCTAAAATATCCATGAGTAGCGGCAATTCGCATTGAGCGTTCCGTACATAGAGCATAAAGATTTCCAGTTTGCTCTGTATCGTAGTTTCTAACTGTGTATTCCTTTTTTGTCGCCGAATATTCCCGCCAAGGCGGGTTCCCGATGATCACATCAAATCCGCCCCTTTTCAATATCCCGTAGAACTCGATAAACCAGTGGAAGGGTTTATGGGATTCAAGCCACTTTTTGTACGCCATCTTCTTCGCTGAATCGACTCCATATTCTGCCGCATGATGTCGATTCAGCTCATCCTCCAAAGACCGCAGCCTTGTCCTCAACTCCTGCTTATCCTCGGGTGTAACCTCACCACCCAACTCAGTCTGCTGCTGATGGAAGAGTTTGAATAGGCGATCAACATCCTGCGCTTTTTCCTCGATGGCCGGTAGTGACTGAAGACTTACAAGATCGCTCTGTAGAGTCTGTTTTAATTCATCATAAGTCGCAAACCCCACGAGGGTATTGCCCGCCCTGATGTTGAAATCAATATCAGGCAATGGCTCGATACGTTCAGAACTATCTATCTGTGCAACCAGCTTCAGGAACAACCGTAGCTTGCAGATTTCTATTGCCTCTTCCATGATGTCGACGCCATAGAGGTTGTTCACGATTATAGACTTGAAGATGAAATATTTGAGGTTGGGATGTTCTGAAACCCTCTTAAGAATCTTTCGGAAATCGCTGTATTTGTCTGACCGGTGCTTTTCTTCCGACCGGTCGACTTCATCCACAAAGACCTGCATCCTGTCGAGGCATGCCTCATAGAGCGGTTCAAGGATATTCAGGGCTGCAAACAGAAAAGCTCCTGACCCGCAGGTTGGATCGAGCACGGTCACATTCTCTATCGCATGGTAAAAGGCCCGCAATAACTCGGGGCCTTCTGAATTCCAGATTACGTCCTGGGCAAACTGACGGATATCGAGGTTATAGGTGATGAGGTCATTGACGGAAGTTATCTCGCCGGCAAGCATTTTTGCTTTGACCTCTTCATAGCGCTGGCGGCGTGCCACGACCTCTCGCCAGATTTCGGTCGGCAATGCGTATTCAGCTGGGGCCGGCTTGTTCCATTCTGTGCGCTTCGAGACATCTTTAACGCCTGCGTCGATTTCCGGAGGCAACGGCAAGGGCGAACCGCCGTTTGCCCCTACGAGTCCCTTTTTTACGGCGGAGTAGATGTACCGGTCAGGGTCGTTCTGAAGAAGTCGCCATACCGATGTCTCTCCCTCAAAGGCTATCCTGCATTTCTGCTTTGCCGCATCAAAGAGGAATGGAATCACGGTGTTCTTGCTGATATACTCGGTGATGTCTTCCTTGGTGTAGTATGCGCCCATCTGCTTCTGGTTGATGTACTTCTCGAAAATATAGCCGAGCACGTCCGGGTTGATCTCGTCATCTTTTCGCAGGGGCCTTTCGTCAAGATGCCAGTGATATTGGTCGAAGAATTCAAAGAGCTTTTCGAACGCCTTGTCAGATATCTCTATATGTCGGCCGTGCAGTTCCTCGATCTGGTGCTTGAGGAACAGGCCGCCGTTCAAATAGGGAATTGGGCCGAGGAGCTTGTTGATGGCAGCTGACCGATCTTTTTCCTTTTTTGCAAAACCTTCAAAGAATAAGGGGCAGAGAAAATCCCTGTAGAACCTGTCCTTGCCCCGTTGTTTGCTCTGGAGGAGTTTCGTGCTCAGATAGTTTTCGTCGTTGTCGAGGAAAGCCTTCTTCTGAATGAAATAAATGAACATGAGGCGATTGAGCATAACAGAGGCGTACCATCTGTGCAGGTCACCGACGGGTATGCCTTCAATAAACTTCAGGAATGCGTCGTGCTCGGCCTTGAATCTGTCATAAAATCGCTTTGTAATGCGCTCGACATCGAAAGCAGCCTTCATGCGTCCGGCGACTTTCACGATTGTCAGGGTCTCTTCTTCTTCGAGGCTGAATGCGATTGCCTGGAGCTTTTGGATAAGGGACTCTCCGGGCTGGTTGACGTGATAGGGATGTTCGCGACAGGCCACGGGCTTGCCGGCCTCACGCTTCACCCACTGCCATATCTGTGTTGTCCTGGCATCGTCTGAGTAGATAATTATATGCTCATGAACTGATTTTGCAGCCTGTTTCTCGATTTTCCTTCTGAAGTCGTAGTCGGGAATATGGCCGTCAGCAGCCGGGCCGCAATTAAAAGCCACCATGCCATGCTTCTCAGCCACAGCGGCAAGATGAAATTGCAGGGGTGGGATGGACCCGCTCTTGTTTTCGATAGCCACATCGATCCGGCTGGCGCAATGATTCCATCCCAACTCATCGATAAAGAGGCTCTTGAAATCGAAGGCCTTCAGGTACTGGCGGGTTCTGGCAGTATCAAGCTGCATTATCAGGCCCCCCGACCAACCCCAGAGAACAGATAATTCTCGGTTCCTGAGTCTGCGCCTCCTCTTGTATGCTGCAAAGACGCCCCTCCTCACGAAGATTCAAAACCAGATATGCCAAAGCCTCATCAGAGATACCGCTTCGCAGCTGACGGTTGAGGATATCAGTTGCCACCGGTCGCAAGGGGTAACGGTATATTTCATCAATCGCCTTGGGGAGGTACTTCAATGAACCCTGATGCTCAAAGAGCGTGCCTTTCATTTCTTCTGCATATCTCTTCAGTCGTTCATAGGTCCTGAACCTGGCCCCCGCCGGCCTGCCGAGTTGCCCGCCAACGGATTTCTCCTCTTCAATGATCAGTTCAACCCCTTTCTGGACTAATTGATGGTGTTTCTCGTCCCGATGTGCTGCAGGCGTCGCGGGAAGACATTCGGCAGTCTTGAGGATCGCAAACTGTGATTCTGTGACACTCCGCCCCTGTTTATCCATCCAGGCAAGAGCGTCGTTGCCCTCGGCCGTCTTCATATAGATCAGGACTCCCTCGGGTTCTTTCTCAGAAGATGTATGCTGCTTGGCAGAATAGATGACCGGCTGGAGCGAAGGAATGATCTTCTGAAGCTCCGGAGTCGCAGTTATGGCATTCTTCCATATCTGGTAAGCGTATGATGCGAGATCGACCTCACCGTCTATATCTCCATCGAGAATGCCGGATTTCTCATTGTAGAGGTCGAGAATGGCCAGATCGTTTCGGTCATCTTCAAAGAAGGCTTCGTTAGTGCCGACAACCTCCGCATTTTCCTTCAGCCGGACTCGGACGCGGGCACGGAGCCTTATGATACGCTCGACGCCTTCAGCTGGCAAAAATGAATAGCAGATAATGTTCTCAGCCTTCTGCCCTATCCTGTCCACGCGGCCTGCCCGCTGTATCAGCCTGATGATCGCCCAAGGCAGGTCATAATTCACGATGTGTGCGCAGTCCTGAAGGTTTTGTCCTTCACTCAGCACATCTGTGGCGACAAGAACCCGAAGCTCATCATCTGGCTTTATCCGGTCACGCTTCTCATTGCTTTCCGGGCTGAACCGCCAGGCAAGAGCGGTAGGGTCATCGTTGTCGCCGGTCACACCCTCAAGTCTGTCCACGCCACGGTCTTTCAGCTCGGACTCAAGGTAACGGACGGTATCGGCGAATTGGCTGAAGACCAATATCTTTTCCGTAGGATGTTTTTTTGAAATCAGATTGAATAAGGCCTCGAGCTTGGTATCCTCTGAGGAATTCCAATCTCCGCACTTTTTCAGGACTTTCAAAAGAGATTGAATGTCTTTGCGAAGGTCTTTCTCCAGGTCTTTCAAGAAAAGGGGCGACCGCAACCATCTGAACCGCTTTCTGTACTGTGTCTCATAACCCTGAAATACTTGTTCGGCTTTTTTCTTGAAGTCATTTTCAGACCGCAGGGGCGACGAATGACATACCTTTTCGCCATCGTCCTCTTCAAAAATGTTTGTCGTAATACACGTATCTTCGGCATCTTCATCGAAGAGGCGGGAGTCAAGCATCTCTGGGTCCTGCGTTCCGATAGGTATGGGCTTGTTGTGCTCTATGGCATGAAGATAAATATAATTTCTCAGAATATGCCGCTCGACAGAAAGCAGAAAGGACTTTCCGCTGCTCTCGAGACGCTTGAAAAGGTTTGTACGGCAAAAACCCATAAGCCTCTTGCCTGCGCGTGAGAGGTCCTGGAGTATCCTCGCCTCTGCCGGAGTAGGCGGCTCATGAGGGGTTTCTACTATGTAGTTGCCAAGACCGTATCTCGGCAGATTAAGACCATTGATAGCGTCAACTATATCCGGTGCGTAAAGCCGTGCATATTGATCGGCGGCATTGCTGTCATCGATCTTGAATTTAACAGTCTTCGGATTCCGGACCGGGAAGTAGGAGCGGCTCCCGTCTTCAAAAGTGAGATATTTGCGGGCTGTGGCGGCGTCAGTCTCTGCATAATTGTCTTGTATGAAAGTTCTGGTGCGTCGCACCATGTAAAGGCGCATGAGATCGCGCCAGTCATCGGCAGCCTCGCTTTTCTCAAACGCAAAGAGGGACCTCACCGGACACTGATGTCTTCGTATAAACTCTGTCTCTCCAAGATCGCGAAGCAGCCTTTCGGGCCTGATGCCCAGATCTTTGTCTTCCTGCACAAAAAGACGGAGCTGGCTCGATAGGTCGCCATAATTCTTGTTATAGGGAGTTGCTGAAAGGAGAATGCATTTGCTCTCGTTCCTCTCGATATAATCTCTGATTGCAGCGTAGCGCTTGCCTTCCCGATTTCTGAGGTTGTGGCTCTCGTCAATTATAACGACTCTATACCGTCTTTCATCGGGAAGATCATTTATTGCCGTTGTGATGGAGAGCACCTTCGCGCGCATGCGATACATGTGCACGTAATCCTTCCACATGGGAACCAGATTCTTAGGGCAAATAATCAGAGTTTCAAGATTGAAATCATCTTCGAAGATACGGGCAAGTGCAGTTGCCATCAGTGTCTTGCCCAGCCCTACAACATCACCAAGAAGCACGCCGCCTCGCTTATTCAAGTGGTGCGCCGCGATCTTTACTGCAGCCGTTTGGAACTCGAACAGCTTTTTCCCGAAATCAGAGGGAATGCGGAACTCGGACAGACCGGCCCGGGCCTCCTGAGCAAGGTGATAGGCCATTTTTATATAGATGTGGTATGGGGGAATCGGCGCCTCCCTTGCCCAGCTCTCCTGGATAATGCTGACCAGTTCGTCCGATATATCAAGACACCACCTGTCATTCCAGCGGTCCTCAAACCACTTCGCAAGCTTATTGCAGGCATCATGATCGAGGACATCGACGTTCAATTCCCCCTGATGAGAAAGGCCGGCAAAGGTCAGATTACTGCTTCCGAGGTAGCCGACGGTTGGGTTGATGGGATCAGGCCTGAAGAGCAGATATAGCTTTGCGTGTAAAGGATGTCTCAGAAACAGTTTAACAAGAACCTTTTTGTTTTTGATCTGGGCAGCAAGCCTGCGAAGGCCTTCTTCATCTTCATTGGTGGGTATGCCGTAAGTCAGTTGTTCCCGGAATTCTTCCGCGAGCTTTTTCTTGAGACGTAGGGCTGTCTGGTTGTCGATCTCCTTGTCCTGTTTTATAAGGCTCAATGCCGATAACAGTTCATCCTTTGGGAGCCTCTGCATCCCGACGAGGAGACGGCAGCAATTGGTTTTGCCACCCGACCATTTTTCTATGTATGAATCAAGCTGTTTCCAACCTCGAAGATTAAAGTACCCTACGCAAAAATCAGCACGATCAGAGACATTGAGAGTCTCCTGGAGAGCCGTAAGTAGCTGCTGTTCTATATTGTCGAAAATACGGGGCATGTCCGGCTACCTCATCTGATGACGTGGAGTTGTTTTGTGTAAATCACACTTGGTCAGATGTGTCATTGATAACCTCTGATTCAGCCATATCCCCTTAGAATCTAAGCATTTTCCCATTCCGTGCATATATTAACATAACCTCAAAAAGATGGGGTAGAATTTCTTCATTTCCGCCCCTCTTTTCCTCTGCAAAACTGGTAGATCCTCTTATGATTTCTCCCGTGCCCCCACTCATCGAATTTGAGCCCGGCCGCGATGTGGGACATCTCATGAGCCATCACCCACCTGCCGGTGATCTCGATCGGCACATGCATCAGTGCCTGCCCCGCCGAAGCCCTTCACTTGTTCTTCTCATCACGAGGCTATTCTACCGGAGGATCTATCCCATAAAGTGTCCCAGGTGGCGGCTTCCTGAGGCGTGAGGCAAACGAGTGCAGTGAGAAGATATTCCGATTTTAGTTCACTCTATGCGCATTTAATCATCTATTAGTTGAATTATCCCTAACGTTGCATAAAGTGTGTGTATTTAGGCCGTCCCGCAGTCTTTAGGCGGGAATCCATTCTTAAGAAAACATGGATGCCCGACTGAGAACCTCGGGCATGACGGAAAAAGAACTATGACCTGGAGGTAACATTCGGTGAACTCCAGCATAAGGAGTGTCATCAGGCTCAAGAGCCCGTCAATCAAGCTTTTGTGGCTGTTAATTTACAATCTTTATGCAACTGGAAGGTCATATTTACGTCATGGCGGGCTGATATGTGGCAGGATGAAATAGACATGGCTTATAAATAATGGACATAGAAACCACAGACAGGTCAGCAGCAATGCAATTGTCGGGATACTTGTGGCGAGAGCAGGGATAGGGATACTCAGGGACGCAGCGGATGTTCTGGCAGACCGAAAGCAGCTTGATCCGCAAAAGATAAAGGAAATCGTATGCGGGATAGATAATGTGGTTGACTGCCACAGAATCCGAACAAGAGGCACCAATAGCAATATCTTTATAGATTTGCATGTCACGGTCAAGCCGGATTTATCCGTTGTAGACGGTCATAAGATAGCCCATATTGCAGAGCAAAGAATAAAGGGCAACATAAAGGCGGAGGTTGATGTTGTTGTCCATATAGAGCCACTGGGAAGTGAAGCCGATTAGTTAGTCTGAACAACAGTTGTTGAGGTGAACCGCTATGAAAATAACGATGGAATTATCTGACAGGGAAGTTAAGTTCCTAAATGGAATGGTGAGCGACATGGTAAGCTATGAAAAAATCGGTAGCACTGAAGAAGCAATCAGGGAATGCATCAGGATGGCAATGTTTGACGAGAGTGAGCCTATGGCTGCCGATGAGGGAGCATAGTCCGCATTTGGTTTAATACAGGCCATGCCGAAAATCGGGATTTTCCGGGTTTATCATAATAAGGTCACCGGCCGGACAGACCTCTTTAAGGTTCCGCAGTTAATGCAATAGGAGGAGCGGCGGTGGCCTCAGAGTCCCGTCTTATCGGGACGAGAATGAGCGGCAATGCTCCCTCCTCGCATATTTGCCGGGCGATTGGACTAATTTCTCTCTTTGCCAGCGGCCCCGGAAATCGCTTATAATATCGCTTGCAATGCAGAACATAATCGACTTCCATACGCATGCGTTTTCCGACAAACTCGCCGACCGGGCGATGACCGCTCTTCTCGAAGAGGGCAAGAAAAAGTGGGACGTGACCGCCCATCTCGACGGAACGGTTTCTTCCCTCCTCTCCTCGATGGACAGGAACGGCATCGCAAAGAGCGTCGTCTGCTCGATCGCTACGAGGCCGTCACAATTCGAGCCGATACTCGCGTGGTCGCGCTCGATACGGTCGGAGAGGATCATCCCTTTCCCGTCGCTTCATCCCGATGATCCGGACGCAAGGGAAAAGGTCTCTCTCATAAAGCGCGAAGGGTTCAAAGGCATCAAGTTCCATCCATATTACCAGAACTTCACCATCGACGAGGAGAGGCTCTTTCCGGTCTACGAGCGGATCTGCGAGGAGGGGCTGATTGTGGTTATGCATACCGGGTTCGACCTCGCCTTCGAAAGGAAGCGGATCGCAGACCCGGCGAAAATCGTCCGCGTCATGGAGAGATTTCCGACATTTAAGCTCGTCACGACACACCTCGGCGCGTGGCAGGATTGGGACGAGGTCGAGAGACTGCTCGTCGGAAAGAAGATTTACATGGAGATATCCTATGCCCTCGACCTGCTCGACCCGGAGCGTGCGCGACGCATGATACTGGACCATCCCGCCGAATATGTGCTCTTCGGGTCCGACTCGCCATGGACCGGCCAGGAAAATACGCTGGCCCTGTTGAGAGGGCTGAAGCTTGGGCCCGAGCGTGAAAGGAAGATCCTGACCGACAACGCCGCGGCCCTGCTGAACTCCGTGTAAACTTTCAAGTTCACAAAATCAAATCAAAACTCGATATTTCGCAGCTGCATGTTAAAAAATACGTCGCACAGAAGTGACGGCGGAAGCCGGCTTTACGGGGCTTCGTTCAGTACCAGCCAATAGAGCCCGAGGTTCTGCACAGCCTCGGCAAACTGATTGAAGTCCACGGGCTTGCGCACATAACTGTTTGCACCCAGTTTATAGCTCTCGATCCGGTCCCTGTCCTCGCTCGAGGTGGTGAGGACCACGACCGGCAGGAGCCTGGTCTTCTCCTCCGCGCGAATCCGCTGCAAAAACTCCAGGCCGTCCATCCTCGGCATCTTCAGATCAAGCAAGACCACCTGGGGCAGCACGTCGGAATTGCGGCCCGAGAATTTTCCCGTGCCCGAGAGGTATTCAATCGCCTCGACACCGTCCTGGACCACCACCACCTCGTTGGCGATCCGGCTCCTCTCGAGAGCCCTGAGGGTGAGCTTCACGTCGTCGGGGTTGTCCTCCACAAGCAGTATCTGTTTGTTATTCATTCTCTCTCCTTTACCAATATATTCGCCCATGCAACCTTTCAGTTAAATCCGCACGGATAAGTAACAAAAAAGAAGGTGCTTTTTTCAGCATATCCGCCTCTATCTTAGAGTTTACTCTACCATCAACCCAGGGTAAAAAACACGTTGGTGCCCCGTCCGACCTGGCCTTCTATCCATACCCTTCCGCCGTGCCGCTCTATGATCTTTTTTACCGTGGCAAGGCCGATCCCCGTGCCCGGGAAGTCGGCGGCATGAAGCCGCTGGAAGGGCTGGAAGAGCTTGCCGGCATACTTCATGTCGAACCCCTCGCCGTTGTCCCTGACGAAATACACCCTTCCGCCATCACGCTGCAGGAGCCCGAATTCGACCCGGGCGTCTCCTGACCTCTCGGTAAATTTCCAGGCATTGCCCAGGAGGTTTTCGAGGACTACTGCAAGCAGCCTCCCGTCGCCGCTTGCAAGGACGCTTTCCTGGACCTTGACCGTTACGCTCCTTTCCGGATACGCCTCGGCAAGTCTTCGCAGGACGTCCCGGGCAATGCCGCTCAGATCGACTGACTCGCGCTTCATTTCAGCCCTTGTAACCCGGGAGAGCTTCAGGATATCGTCGATGAGCAGGCCCATCCGCTGCGTCGCGGCACGCACGCGTTCCAGATAGTCCCTGCCGTTGGCGTCCAGTCTGTCGGCGTAATCTTCGAGCAGCGCCAGACTGAAGCCGTCGATGCTCCTGAGCGGCGTTCGCAGGTCATGCGAGACCGAATACGCAAATGCCTCCAGGTCCCTGTTCAGCGCCTCGAGTTCTCCCGTCCGGAGCCTTTCGGACTCCAGGAGGCGTATCCGCTCCATAGCGATCGCCACCTGGTCCGCAACGGTCTTCATTACCGAGAGGTCTTCGTCGCTGAAGCCCGTCCGCGAGCGGCTGCCGAAGGAGAGCGTGCCGATCACCCTGCCGCCGGACAGAAGGGGTTGACAGGCGTACGCGGTGATCCCGAAGGACTTTACAAGGTCTGTTCCGGCATCCGGTGTCTCCTGGATGTTACCGCAGACGATGCGCACCCCGTCCCTCGCCGCACATCCGCAGACCGCGCTCCCGTATTCAAGCCACTCAATCCTGTCCGCGGCCTCATCCGGAATGCCCTCGAACGCGTTCAGATGAAGACGTCCCTCTTTCTCGTCGGCGAGATAATTGAAGAACACATGACAATCGAGATGGACCATGACATTCCGGCAGAGGCTGCGTACGATCTCATGCGGCCTGTCGCTTGCGAGCAGCCTGGCGGCGGTTTCCGAAAGGATCTCGAACCTCTCTTTCGCCTTCCGGAGCGCCTCTTCCGCCTCCCTGCGGCCGGTGATGTCCTGAATGACCGCTGTGGTATGCAGCGGCCTGCCCTCCTCGTCCCTGATCACGGTCCCCGACATATTGACCCAGATGGTCCTGCCGTCCTTGCGCACGTACCGTTTTTCTATTTCCCACGTGTCCGTCTTGCCGCTGAGCACGCTCCGGAAGCCATCCATGTCTCTTTCGCGGTCTTCCGGATGCACGACATCGGCAAACGTCATCGAGCGGAGTTCCTGCTCGGGGTAGCCGGTGATTTCGCAATATCTCCTGTTGGCCCGCAGGATCCTTCCCGTTGCGGCGTCGGCCTGGACCTCGCCGACCGCGGACAGTTCAAAGAGGCTCCTGAACTCCTTCTCGCTCAGGCGGAGCGCCTCGGACGTCTCCTTATAATCATTGATGGCCCGTCTGAGGTTGTCCGTCATCGCATCGAAGGCACGCGAGAGCCCGCCCACTTCATCTTTGGCCTTCGTCGCCACCCTGTGGTCGAGGTTGCCGCGGCCGATGATCTCGGCCCCCTTCTGCAGCGCCAGCACCGGGCCTGTAACACCCTTCGCCACAGCGACCGCCGCAAAAATGCCCAGGACGAGCAGAATGAGTTCGACCGTGATCAGCAAGACCTTGAGCCTGGCGACCGGCTCGAACGCCTCGGAGGTGTCGATCTTGGTGACTAGTCCCCAACGAAGCAGGGGGATATTCCTCCAGGCAGCCAGCACCTCCTTGCCGGTATAATCAACGGAGATGCCGGACCCGTTTTCCCCCATGACCGCCTTCTGCGCAGGGAACGCCTTTTGTTCCCCGAAAGAGATCTGTTTTCTTAACGCAGCTGCCGGGTTGCCCTGTAACGGGCTCAGGAACAAAACTCCGTCGCCCTGCTTCCGGACAATCAGCGCCTCTCCCGTATTCCCGAGTCCGGTCGTATTGCCTATGAAATCGTATACAGGACCCATGTCTATCTCGAAGACGACCGAGCCGAGAAGTGTCCCTGCGGGGCCCGTCAGCGGAGCGATGCCGGTGATCACATAGCGTCCCTTCTTGTCGAGATAGATATCACTGAAGGAGACCCCGCCGTCCCCCTTCGCATTCGCGCTCAGTTCAGGCAGGGATAAGGTCGGCCCGTGCGCGTACGCCGGGTCGCTCTCATATACGACGTTCCCCTGCGGGTCAAGGAGCATGACGTCAAGATATCCGTAGTCCTTTTGAACCGGTCTGAGCCTCAAGTCGAGCTCCTTTTTCACGGTTGTGTACCGGGGGTCGTTCCTCCGGTCCGAATACCGGACGACCAAAGGGAGGTTCTCCTCGACGACTCCCATGTTCCTGACGGACATGATGTCGGCGGTCCGCTCGTGGAAAAACGTCTCGATCTTGTCCTTTTTCAGGTCGGTGATATTGTTGAGCTGGGCAAGACGCAGGGCGACGATGGAATCTCTCTCATGGGGGAAGACGATAAGCCCCAGCAGAAGCACAGGGACCACCACAAAGGCGATCAGCAAGAGGACTATCTTAAGTTTGATCGACATTGTCTCTCGAAGCGGTCTCCTCAATCCGGCAAGGGAAACCTTTATCATTATACCTTATCGCAATTCACGCGTTACAGCAGCGGCAACGGGACTACTGCCATACTTAAACCTAACGCGGGTGCATATTGAAAATATGCCTCCGGTGTGATAACCTAAATTTCTTGCTTGGTTATGAAGAAAACAAGGTCTGACAAAGAAAAAATGCTCCTCTCCGGAAACGAGGCCCTTGCCCTCGCCGCCTTCGAGGCGGGGGTAAAAGTTGCATCAGCCTATCCCGGGACACCTTCCACCGAAATCCTCGAAAACCTGTCACGGTACGAGGGCGTCTACACCGAGTGGGCGCCGAACGAGAAAGTGGCGTTCGAAGTCGCGCTTGGCGCCTCTTTTGCGGGAGTGAGAGCGCTTGCGACGATGAAACACGTCGGCCTCAACGTCGCCGCCGATCCGCTCTTCACCGCCGCCTATACCGGTGTCAGGGGCGGCCTCGTTCTCATCGTCGCGGACGACCCGGACATGCACAGCTCCCAGAACGAGCAGGACAGCCGGAATTACGCGTTTGCCGCCAAGGTGCCGATGCTCGAACCCTCCGACGCTGCGGAGGCGAAGGATTTCCTCAAATCCGCATACCGCATAAGCGAGGAATTCGATACGCCCGTGCTCCTGAAGAGTTCGACCCGCGTGTCCCATGTCAAGGGCGTGGTGACGACAGACGGCACCGAGACTTCCTCCGTTACACCGGGTATCGAGAAAATGCCCGAGAAGTTCGTCATGCTCCCTGCCAACGCGAGAAAGCGGCGGATCGAGCTCGCGGCCCGCATGGAGAGACTGCGGGACTTCAGCGAGACCTACAGCGGTAACCGGACCGAATGGGGCGACAGGAAGCGGTGCTTCATCACCTCGGGCGTCTCGTATTTATACGTGAAGGAAGTTTTTCCGGAGGCCTCCGTGCTGAAACTCGGCATGGTGTGGCCCCTTCCCGGGAAGATGATCAAAGAGTTTGCCGGCAAGGTGGAGGAGGTCTTCATCGTCGAGGAACTCGATCCTTTCCTTGAGCTGCATATCAGGGCGATGGGCATCGCCTGCAGGGGCAAGGACCTGGTCCCGGCGATAGGCGAGCTCAACCCCACGATCGTGCGCCAGTCGATCACAGGGAAAAAGGCGGAAGGGATCTTCGAGCCTGCAGCGATTCCCATGCGTCCGCCGAACCTCTGCCCTGGCTGTCCCCACCGCGGCATCTTTTACGCAATCTCGAAACTCGGGGCCTTCGTCACCGGCGATATCGGCTGCTATACGCTGGCAGCGCTTAAGCCGCTTTCGGCGATGGACACCTGCGTATGCATGGGAGCGGGGATAGGGAACGCCCACGGCATGGCAAAGGCGCTCGGCAAAGAAGGGCTCGGGAAGATCGTAGCGGTCATCGGCGACTCGACATTTTTCCATTCCGGCATCACCGGGCTCATCGATATCGTCTTTAACAGGGGCGATTCGACCGTCGTCATCCTCGACAACCGGACCACCGGTATGACCGGGCACCAGCCCCACCCTGCCTCGGGAATGACGATCACGGGCGATCCGACTGTCGCCGTCGATATCGGGGCGCTATGCAGGGCGGTGGGCGTAAAACATGTCAGGACAGTCAACCCCCATGACATCGTGGAATGCGGAAAAGTCCTCAAGGAGGAGATCGAACGGCCCGAACCCTCCGTTATCATCACCAAGGCCCCCTGCGTCTTGCTGCCCGAGATGAAGAAACGGAAAGACAAGAAGCTCTACGTCGTTGTCTCCGGGAAGTGCACCGGCTGCAGGTCATGCCTCAAACTCGGCTGTCCGGCAATAGAATGGGTCCCGCTCACCGAGGAAGAGGCGAAACAGAAGGGCTGCAAAGCGAAACAGAAGGGATATTCGCAGATCAATGCGGTCCTATGCGACGGCTGCGGCCAGTGCGCGCCGCTCTGCAAGTTCAAGGCGATAGTTGTGGAAGGGGAAGGGAGCGATGAGTAACCCCTCCCGAATGCTCATGAAACAATCCGGTAACATCCTCCTCTGCGGCGTAGGCGGTCAGGGCATCCTCCTTGCGAGCGAGGTCCTTTCATCCGTCCTTCTTAAGGCGGGGTATGACGTAAAACAGAGCGAGGTCCACGGCATGGCCCAGCGGGGCGGGTCGGTGGTCTCCCATATCCGCTACGGAGGAAAGGTATATTCGCCGCTCATCGAGCCGGGCACCGCAGACACCACCGTTTCCTTCGAACTCCTCGAGGCGCTCCGCTACCTCCCCTTTTACCGCAGGGACGGCACCATTATCGTTAATACCCAGAAGATCCTGCCCTCCCCCGTTGCATCGGGGATGGCCACCTATCCTGATGATGTGCTCGATCAGCTTACCGCGCTGGAACTGTCGGTGCATCCGGTTAACGCCTTCGAGATCGCCGCAGCTGCGGGAGAAAAGAGGGCGGCAAACATGGTCCTGCTGGGCGCACTTTCGGCCTTCCTGCCGGTGAAGGAGGAACTTTTTCTTGATACGGTGGAAGGCAGGGTCCCGGAGAAATTCAGAAAGGCGAATCTGGAGGCCTTCAGAAGAGGCAGGGAAGCGGCTTCAATTAAAAAAACTCGAAACGTAAAAGGCAATGACGAAGGTTCATAGTGGTCAAACGGGTCTACATAACTCCCCCGCCCTCTGTTAGCTTAAGAGGGGGTTGGGGGGGCGTCATTTGTGATAGATGCAGTCACCTTGCTTAATGCACCATTCAGGAACGAAGCAACCATTTTACGGAGGTGAAGTCCGGCATGATATGGAATGAGGAATTCGAGACACTGCCTCGCGAGGCGCTGGAGGCCCTTCAACTGAAAAGGCTGAAGAGCCTCGTCGAAAGGGTCTATACTGCGGTACCCTACTACCGCAAGAAGATGGAGGCGGCGGGGGTGACACCCTCCGACATCAGGGAACTCGGGGATTTGAGAAGGCTCCCCTTCACGACAAAAGAAGACCTCAGGTTAAACTATCCCTTCGGTCTCTTCGCCGTCCCGTTCGAACAGGTGGTCAGGATACACGCCTCTTCCGGCACGACCGGGAAGCCTACGGTCGTCGGCTATACAAAAAAGGATATCGAGTCCTGGGCCGAACTCATGGCGAGGACCCTTTCCTGCGGAGGCGCTCACCGGGGCGACGTGGTGCATAACGCGTACGGATACGGCCTTTTCACCGGCGGACTCGGCGCACATTACGGCGCGGAAAGACTCGGCGCGGCCGTCATCCCGATATCGGGGGGCAATTCGAAACGCCAGATCATGATCATGCAGGATTTCGGCTCGACCGTGCTCATGTGTACGCCGTCATACGCCCTGAACCTCGCGGACGTCATGAAAGACATGAACGTGGACCCAAAAACGCTGAAGCTCCGCGTCGGGTTGTTCGGCGCCGAACCATGGTCGGAGAAGATAAGAGAAGAGATCGAAAAGAGGCTGAACATTAATGCCATTGACATCTTCGGCCTGAGCGAGGTGATGGGCCCCGGGGTCGCAAGCGAGTGCATCGAGGAAAAACATGGTCTGCATGTCTTCGAAGACTTTTTTATTCCGGAGATCATCAACCCCGAGACGGGCGAGCCTCTTCCCCCCGGGGAGCGCGGGGAACTCGTTTTTACCACGCTGACGAAAGAGGCGTTTCCGGTGATACGCTACCGGACTAAGGACCTCTCAAGACTTATTTCAGAACCCTGCAGATGCGGAAGGACCTTTTGCCGGATGGAGAGGATCACCGGAAGGACAGACGACATGCTGATCATCAGGGGAGTCAACGTCTTTCCTTCGCAGATCGAGCACGTGCTGATGAGCATCGAGGGGGTAGAACCCCACTACCAGATCATCGTCAACCGGGAAGGGGCCCTCGACATCATGGAGGTCCAGGTGGAGGTGAGCGAGGAGATATTCTCGGACGAGGTGAAGGTGCTCGAAAGGCTGGGGAGACGCATCGAACGGGAGATCAAGGACCTGCTCGGGATATCATGCAAGATCAAACTTGTCGAGCCGAAGACCATCCAAAGGAGCGAAGGCAAGGCCAAGCGGGTGATAGACAACAGGAAATTATAACCGGGTAACAGGTAATAGGTGATGGGTGATTTTGGTTTTTCCTATGACCTATGACCGATAGCCTATGACCTTTTTATTAAGGGGGTTTTATGAAAGTCGAGCAGATATCGATATTCCTTGAAAACAAGTCGGGCAGGCTTGCCGATGTGGCGGAGGTCCTTGCGAAGGCGGGGATCAACATACGCGCCCTCTCGCTGGCGGACACGACCGATTTCGGCATCCTGAGGCTTATCGTCAACGACACGGAGAAGGCGAAGCAGGTGTTGAAGGACAATGGCTTCACCGTCGGCAAGACCGAGGTGATCGCGGTCGAAGTCCCGGACAGGCCCGGCGGTCTCGGCCATATCCTGACCGTCATGAAGGAGCAGGGAATAAACGTGGAGTACATGTACGCCTTCGTGCAGCGGTCAGGCGGCAACGCGGTCATCATCTTCCGTTTCGATGAGATCGAGAAGGCGATCGCAGCACTGCAGAAGTCCGGCGTGGTGATCCTGAAAGGCGAAGAAGTGTATGCCCTGTGAGAATTAGCGTGAGCATTTATTTCAATCCATAAAGGAGGAAAGAGCATGAAGGCAGTAACGTTCGTTATGGTAAGCATCCTGTGCATTCTTATGATGGCGGCTTCACCGGTCCTGGCGGCCGACACCATCAAGGTCGGCGCGATACTGGCAGTGACCGGGCCGGCGTCCTTCCTCGGCGCACCTGAGGCCAAGACGCTTGAGATGATGACTGAGGAGATCAACAGAAAAGGCGGGATAATGGGCAAGAAGATCGACCTCATTATCAAGGATTCGGGCGCCAGCCCGGAAAAGGCGCTCTCCTTTGCGAAACAGCTGATCGAGGAGGACAAGGTCCTTGCGATCATCGGGCCTTCCACGAGCGGCGAGACGATGAAGATCAAGAACGTTGCAGAAGAAGGAAAGACGATCCTGCTCTCCTGCGCTGCAGCGGAAGTTATCGTAAACCCCGTGGCGAAGTACGTATTCAAGACCCCCCAGAATGACAGCTTTGCGGTCATCAAGATCTTCGATCAGATGAAGAAAATGAAGATCTCGAAGATCGGGGTGCTTTCTAGCAACACCGGCTTCGGCCAGGCGGGCAAGGCGCAGATCGAAAAAATGGCCCCCGAGCACCAGATCCAGATAGTGGCCAACGAGGTCTATGACAAGGCGGCCACCGACCTTACCGCAGAGGTGACGAAGGTAAAGGCCTCAGGCGCCCAGGCGATCGTCAACTGGTCGATCGAGCCTGCGCAGGCGATCGTCATCAAAAACGCCCGCCAGATCGGCTTCAAGGGTCCGATCTTCCAGAGCCACGGCTTCGGCAATATCAAGTATGTCCAGGCGGCAGGACCGGCGGCGGACGGTGTCATATTCCCTGCGGGCAGGCTGCTCGTCGCCAACGAGCTTCCGAAGAGCAACAAGCAGAAGGCGGTCCTTATGGCCTATAAAAAAGACTACGAGAGAAGGTTCAAGGAAGACGCGAGCACCTTCGGCGGCCACGCCTACGACGCGATGCTCATCCTGACCAAGGCGATCGAGAAGGCGCACAGCACCAATGAGGAGGCGGTTCGGAACGCCATCGAGAACCTGAAGGGCGTGGTCGGCACCGGGGGCATCTTCAATTTCTCGCCCCAGGACCACAACGGCCTGTCGATCGGCTCGTTCGAGATGCTTACCGTCAAGAAAGGCAAGTTCGTCCCTCTCGGCAAGTAAGCGACCTGCAGCGAGGCAATGCATCGGGAGTGTCCGCACATAGCGGATACTCCCGATTGTTTGAAAGAGAAAGATGAATTTTGACCTTTTTTTCCAATATATAGTCGCGGGAATCACCTACGGAACGATCTATGCGGTCGTTGCCATAGGATTCAATATCATCTATAACGCCACCGGCATCATCAATTTTGCGCAGGGTGAATTCGTGATGCTCGGCGGGATGACCGCCGTCACGCTCCTTCGCTACCTTCCCCTGCCCGTTGCGGTCCTCGCGGCGATGATCATCACCATGCTCGTCGGCGGCCTGATCGAGATACTTTTCATACGCTGGCTCTACAAGCCTTCCGTGCTCAGGATGATCATCATCACGATCGGGCTGTCGATACTCATACGCGAGACCGCGCTCCATATCTGGGGGGAAGGAGTAAAGGCCCTGCCCTATTTCACCGGCACGTCGGTAAGCTCGATCAAACTCGGCGGCGTCTTCATCTCGCCCCAGGTGCTCTGGGTCGTCGGGATCAGCGCCGTGATGGTAGCGCTCCTGAACGTCTTCTTCAGCTATACGATCACGGGACGGCAGATGCGGGCCTGCTCCGTAAACCGCGATGCCGCAAGGCTCTGCGGTATCAACGCAAAAAACATGGTGACGCTTTCCTTCATGCTGAGCGCCGCGATAGGAGCACTGGGCGGCTGCATCGTCTCTCCTATCACCTATGTGCAGTACGACAGCGGGACACCGCTTGCGATAAAGGGCTTCACCGTGGCGATCCTCGGCGGACTCGGCAACAGCGTTGCAGCGGTAGCTGCAGGGCTCGTACTCGGCATACTCGAGTCCTTCAGCATCTGGGTGATGCCGGCCGCCTACAAGGACGTTATCTCTATCTCGATCCTCCTCCTCATCCTTTTCGTCAGGCCGAGCGGCCTTTTCGGCAGCAAAGAGGCCGGGGACCTGAAGGAGTTTTGATGCGCTCCCGCATACACTTCGCTCTTTTCGGTCTTGTCGCGGCGGTAATCGCGGTCCAGCAGGTCACCGCATACACCGGTTCGGAGTATTATCTTACCCAGCTCACGATGTCGGCGTATTATTCGCTCGTCATCGTCGGGCTCTGTCTCCTGATGGGGTACGCGGGCCAGATCTCTCTCGGCCACGCCGGTTTCTTCGCAATCGGAGGGTATATCTCCGCCTTTCTCACGACGCATGATCTCTCGCCGCTGAAAGACGGCGGCATTGTCGCCTTCCTTTCGAAGGCCGGCCTGCTCTCACAAAGGACGGACCTCTATGGCGGCCAGCTCCTGACCGTCCAGCCCTGGGCCGCCTGCATCATAGCGATATTCGCAACAGTCGTCATCGCGTACATTGTGGGGGGGCCGGTGCTGAGACTGAAGGGCCATTATCTTGCGATGGCAACTCTCGGTTTCGGGACGATCATTTACCGGATCGCAATCGGGACAACAGCCCTTGGCGCCGCGGACGGTCTTTCGGACGTTCCGCCCTTCAGGCTCCTTCCTTTCCTTGAAGTAAGCGGCGAGATGTCCGACAGGGTCCAGAATTATTATATCGCCTGGGGACTCGTCATCCTTGCGGTTCTTTTTTCGCTGAATATCATCCATTCCCGCATCGGGAGGGCCCTGCGGTCGATCCACGGGGCCGAGGACGCGGCAAATGCCATGGGTATCGACACGGCGCGGTACAAGCTGAACACTTTCGTGCTGAGTGCAGTGTTCGCATCGGTGGCAGGCGTCTTTCTGACCCATTACAACGGCGGCATAGGGCCGTCAGAGGCGTCGATCATGAAGTCGGTCCGATACGTGGCGATCGTCGCGGTCGGGGGCATGGCCAACCTCTGGGGCGCGCTCGTCATGGGGACCCTGCTGAACTTCCTCTCCCTCCGCGGCTACCTCGGCACATACGACGACGCGGTCTTCGGGGGCATCCTGATCATCATCATGCTTTTCGTACCCCAGGGCCTGCTCCATATCGATGTCTTCCGGGGCCTAAGGGGTTTTTTCCTGCGAAGACCGGCTGAAAAGGAGACTTGATGCAACTCCTCGAGGTGAAAGACGTAGGCAAGCGGTTCGGTGGCCTTCAGGCGGTCAGCAGGGTGAGCTTCAGCGTCAGAAAGGATACGATCAAGGCCCTCATAGGTCCGAACGGCGCCGGAAAAACAACGCTCTTCAACCTGATCTCGGGATTCCTGACTCCCGATAGCGGGACGATCCTTTTCCATGACCGGCCGGTCCAGGGACTCAGGCCCTTCGAGATCGCGGCGAAGGGCATGGCCCGCACCTTCCAGCATATCAGGCTGTTTCCGGAGATGACGTCCCTCGAAAATGTCATGATCGGCAGACATATCCACGGCAAGTCGGGGTTCCTGTCTGCGATGCTCGACCTCCCACGGACACGACGGGAAGACCGGGGTGCAAGGGAGAAGGCCCTTGAACTGATGGATTTTCTCGGGATAGCGGGGCTTGCGGGGCACGAAGCGACAAGCCTTTCTTACGGACAACAGCGGCTGGTCGAACTGGCGCGGGGTCTTGCCTGCGAGCCGGCACTGCTCCTTCTCGACGAACCTGCGGCAGGTCTGAACATGCGCGAGACCGCGGAAATGGCGTCCCTGATATCCAGGATTCGCGACAGGGGCGTTACGATCCTGCTCGTCGAGCATGATATGTCTCTCGTCATGAATATCTCCGATGAGATCATCGTCCTGAATTACGGAGAGAAGATCGCCGACGACGTGCCTCTCACGATCCAGAAAAACGAGGATGTCATCCGCATATACCTGGGCGGTGATGGAGATGCTTAAGATCAAAAACCTCGAGTCCGGATATGGGAAACTGAGGGTATTGAGGAGGGTGACGATGCATGTTGCCCAGGGAGAAATCGTGACGATCATCGGTGCCAACGGCGCCGGAAAAACAACACTGCTCAGCACGATTTCCGGCCTTCTGAAACCGTCCGCGGGCGAGATCGCCTTTGATAAACAGGATATCAGCAGCACGCCGGCCGAGAAAGTGGTCTTCCTCGGCTGCTCGCTCGTCCCGGAGGGCAGGCAGGTCTTCTCCTCTATGACCGTGAAGGAGAACCTCGTGCTCGGCGCCTATGTGCACTACAGGAGAAACAAGAGGGACCGTGTAAAAACGGGCATCGAGAAGGTGTACGGCCTTTTTCCAATCCTGAAGGAGCGGGAGAAGCAGCTCGCCGGGACATTGTCCGGCGGCGAACAGCAGATGCTCGCGATCGGCCGGGCGCTCATGGCAGAGCCCAGGCTTATCATGATGGACGAGCCTTCGATGGGTCTGGCCCCGCTGATCGTGAAGAACATCTTCTCGATCATCGTAAAGCTTCGCGAAGAGGGCAATACCGTGCTTCTCGTCGAGCAGAACGCAAAGGCGGCGCTCGGGATCGCCGACAGGGGCTACGTCCTGGAGACGGGAAGGATCATCCTTCAGGGAACTGCCGAGGACCTGCTTTTGAACAAAGACGTGCAGAGGGCATATCTCGGCAGGGACCTCGATACGGAAACGACGTTATAGATTTCTGTAGGGGCGGCCCTGTGTTGCCGCCCTGATATCGGGCAGACAAACAGGTCTGCCCCTACATCCCTGTATTTTACATCGGAGGAAACTATGTACTGGGAACCTGAAGCAGAGACGATGGAGAGGGAGGAGCTTGAACAGCTCCAGCTGGAGCGGCTCGAGGCGACCCTGAACAGGGTGCATATGAACGTTCCCTTCTACCGCAGGAAGTTCGATGCGCTCGGCATCGACACCGACGACATCCGGTCGATCGGCGACATACGGAAACTCCCTTTCACCACGAAGAACGACCTGAGAGAAAATTATCCTTACGGCCTGTTCGCTGTCCCGCTCCGCGAGGTCGTGAGGATCCACGCCTCCTCCGGTACGACCGGGATGTCGACCGTCGTCGGGTATACGAAAAACGACATAAAGACCTGGGCGAACCTCGTGGCCCGCGTGCTCACCGCAGGAGGGATCACGAAGGACGACGTGATCCAGATCGCCTTCGGCTACGGCCTTTTTACCGGCGGGTTCGGCATCCATTACGGCGCGGAAAGGGTCGGCGCGTCGGTCATCCCGATATCCAGCGGAAACACTGCGCGCCAGATCAAGATCATGCAGGACTTCAAGACGACCGCGCTGATCTGCACCCCCAGTTATGCCCTCCTGATAGCCGATACGATCATGGAGATGGGGATCAGCGTCAACTCGCTCTCGCTGAAGTACGGCCTCTTCGGGGCGGAGCCGTGGTCCGAGGCAATGCGGAAAGAGATCCAGGACAAGCTGAAGATCGTGGCGACCGACAATTACGGCCTCAGCGAGGTGATAGGCCCCGGCGTCGCGGGCGAGTGCCTCGAACGAAACGGGCTGCATATCAATGAGGACAACTTTCTAGTGGAGATCATCAATCCGGAGACCCTCGAGCCGGTGCCGCCGGGCGAAACAGGCGAACTCGTGATCACTACTCTCACGAAGGAGGCGTTCCCGGTCATACGCTTCAGGACGCGCGACCTGACACGCCTGATATCTTCACCCTGCCCCTGCGGAAGGAAGCTCATGAGGATGCACAGGGTCATGGGCAGGACTGACGACATGCTGATAATAAAAGGGGTGAATGTCTTCCCGTCTCAGATCGAACATGTGCTCTTCGACATCGAAGGGACAGAGCCCCATTATCAGATCATCGTCGACCGAAAGGGCGCGATGGACGACGTCACCGTCAAGGTCGAGGTCTCAGAGCCGATATTCTTCGACGAGATGAAGAAGCAGAACGAGCTGATGGACCTGATCAAGAGGAGACTCGCCTCTGAACTCGGTATCGGGGTCAACGTAAAGCTCGTTGAGAAGAAGAGCATCGAAAGGAGTGAAGGAAAGGCGAAGAGGGTCATCGACCTTCGGAAGATCTGAGCCTTTTTTGTTGGCTGCCCCTCAGGCCGGTTTCTCACGAAATAGAGGAGGGGGCACAAGCCCCCTCCCGGTCGATCACCATCTCTTTCCGTGACAGCTGTAGCAGGACGGGCCGCTCCCGCCTCTCAGATCTGCGCCGTGACAACTCGTGCAGGAAACTGTTCCGTTCTTTTCCACGTAATCGCCATGGGTGCTTCTCCAGTTGGAAGGATGCCCTGACGGCACCGGCGTCGGGGACGGCGACTGAGAAGCAAGTGCCGTAGCGATAGCCTGCACCTGTGCCGAGGTGAGAGAACTCAGACTCCCCATCGGATAGCTCGGGTTGGCGATGGCCGCGGATATCTGTGTTGCCGTCCGTCCCGCCTTTGTCGACGACGCAAGCGCCCCGTGACAAGACGCACAGTACTGACCATACAGAGTAGGACCGTCTGTCGTCGTAGGCGGAGGAGGCGTCTGCTGTCCGAGTGCCGTTGCAATCGCCTCCACCTGCGCGGTCGTCAGGCTCGGTAACCCGCTCATAGCGCCCACGGTGTTGATGGCCGCGGATATCTGTGCTGCCGTCCGTCCCGCCTTCGCCGACGACGCAAGCGCCCCGTGGCAAGACGCACAGTACTGACCATACAGAGTAGGACCGTCTGTCGTCGTAGGAACCGGCGGAGGTGGTGGAGGCGTCTGCGCCGCAAGCACTCCCGCGATCGCCTGGACCTGCGCCGACGTAAGGCTGCTGAGCCCGCTCATTGCGCTCATCGTATTGATCGCCGTCTGGATCTGTGTTGCCGTACGTCCTATCTTCGTAGACGTGGCAAGTGGTCCGTGACATCCCGCGCAATTCTGACCGTACAGTGTCGCACCGTCAGGGGCATAGCTGCCGCCAAACTGGGTTTCCCATGCGTAGTAAGTGGAGGGATCGTTCGCTACGGTCACCATGACATACAATGAATACACACCTGGCGCTATCTGCGAAATAGGAGCACTGAAGAGATGTTCGTCAATAGGTCCTTCTACTCCCGTTTTCCAGGGCTGGATGCCGCCGGACATGACAGCCGAAGGCAAGGCCCCGAAAAACGCTGCGGCGAGGAGGTTCTGCTTAGGATAAACCTGGATGGTACTGTCCTTCTTAATAATATAAAGATTATTAGCGTCCGTGGGCACACCTAATGCGAAATAGATATCGACTGGACTGATGAACCTTCCAAGACTGAACTGTAAGTCCACCGTGTCCCCACCAAGGGAAACCGGCCCCACTCCGATCGGTCTCGTCTTTGAAGGGTCAGGATCGACTACCGGGAAGTCCGTCGCAGGATAAGAATAGCTCTTTCTCACCGACGGCATCGGCACAGGTGGTATCACTGCAATAAGCGCATCAGCAATGGCATCAATCTGTGCTGTGGCAAGATAGTTCAGGCTTCCCATACTGCCACCCGCGTTGGAAGTGATTGCCGACTGTATTGCAGAACTCGACCTTCCCAACTTCGTCGATGTGGCGATATTCCCGTGACATCCGGAGCAGTTCTGGGCATAAAGCGCAGTTCCGTCCATACCCGCCACATCGAATGAGGTCCGCCAGATATAGAAATTCGCCGGGCTGCCGGCGGGCGTCGTCAGCAGAAATAAAGTATAGGTTCCAGGGCCCAACTGTGAAACAGGCAATCCGTTTACCAGTGTCTCATTGACGGGCTCCATCACGGCACTCTTCCAAGGCCCGACTCCTGCTGGAAGCGTCCCTGAAGAAAGCGCCTGGATGACCTCGGAAAATGTAAACGTCTGGATCGAATAATTAGAATTCAGGAAATAGAGTTTGTCCGGATCGGTTGAAATGCCCCACCCGGCGTACACATCCATCGGGCTGAGAAACTGGCCAAGGTTCACCTGGAGAGTCAAGCTGTTTCCACCCTGCGCCACTGGGCCAACTCCGATCGGCATCGCTTGAGCAGGGTCAGAACTCATTACCGGCGAAGAGACTGCCGGATACGGAAACATGAATTTTCCCGAAGGCATCTGCATCCCCATTGGCGTTGGTATTGGCGTTGGTATTGGCGTTGGTATTGGTGCAGGCGTTGGTGCTGGAGGAGGAGTAGCAGGCGCCGGATGGCTCGTCGCATCTCCCGGGAAAGTGCCGGCGTTGATCTCGGTTATGTTGTTGAATCCATCGCCATCGGAGTCCTTTGACTCGATCGTCTGAAAGTTATGGCCCGCGGCCGCAAAGTCATTGCCGTAAGGGTTAAGGTTCGGTGGGCCGGATGCCGCATGGCATAGCGTGCAAGAATAAATCTGTGTACCCATTGCAGCCGGATACGTCATGCCGACGTTGCCAAAATACGTAGAGTTTGCATGGCCGCTGACAATGCTGCCGAAGACAAAGGCTATTACCAGCAACGGAACGAGAAGCTTTTTCCTCATTTTTCCTCCCATTTTTTGATGTTCATCTCGGCCCGAGCATTTCGGACCCCCAGTGAAGCATCCAACAGTCAATTAATCTATTATTTTATTTTTTTATATTTATTAGTTTAAAAAAGGAACCCAACAATGTCAAATTAAGTTTTTTTAATTATTTCAAGGACTTAAAAAAGCTCATAAGAATTGAGAACGTATTAATTCCTCTATAAACGGTCTATAGCCAACGAATGGGTTCAGGACAAAGATACTCGTTAATCTTTACAAACAGACCCGATAGCTTTGTCTTTTCGGCAGAAAAAGCGCGCCTTTCCCACTGTTGAGACCTCCGGCGTGCCGACGATTTTTTTCAGCAACCTTCTGGCCAGAGAAAACGGGCTTTGTCACGCGGCCCAACAGAAATTTTTGAAAATGTATTAAAATGAATGCCGTAAGAACATATCTCCGGGAAGGAAGGGTGGAATATGAGTTTTCAGTATGTGAGGGAAATGCCGAGCGTCAGGGAGATCCTCGAAAAAATGCCTCTGTCCGATGATCTGAAGAAAATAAAGAAGCAGAGGGATGACGATATCGCTGCCGTGCTGAAGAGGGAGAACGACAAATTCCTGGTAATAATCGGCCCCTGCTCTGCAGATGACGAGGACCCTGTCTGCGAATATGTATCGAGACTTGCAAAGCTCCAGGATGAGGTAAGAGAGAAAATCATCCTTATACCGAGGATATATACCAACAAGCCGCGCACCACCGGCGAAGGCTACAAGGGCATGGCACATCAACCGAAACCTACGGAGGCCCCGAACATGGTCAACGGGTTGAAGGCGATCAGGAAGATGCATATCCGGGCACTGCGGGAATCCCATCTTTCGGCAGCGGACGAGATGCTTTATCCCGGGAACTACCCTTACCTGGAGGATATTCTCAGCTATGTCGCAATCGGCGCGCGGTCGGTAGAAAACCAGCTGCACAGGCTGACGATCAGCGGTCTGGACGTGCCTTCAGGCATGAAGAACCCAACGAGCGGCGACCTCGAAGTGATGATGAACTCCGTGCAGGCGGCGCAACTGCCTCATGTCTTCGTCTATAATGGCTGGGAGGTAAAGACGTCCGGAAATCCGCTCACTCATTGCATCCTGCGCGGCGCGGTCAACCAGTACGGCTCGAACATCCCCAATTATCACTATGAGGACCTAGTCCGGCTGGCCGAGGCATACAAGAAACGCAATCTCCTCTACCCGGCGATCATCGTCGACACAAACCACGCCAACTCGAACAAGAAATACTACGAGCAGCCTAGGATCGCGAAAGAGGTGATGAAGAGCCGCCAGCAGTCCAAGACACTCAGGACCAAGGTAAAGGGACTCATGATCGAAAGCTACATTGTCGAAGGCTCCCAGAAGATTTCCGAAAAAGTCTACGGGAAATCGATCACCGACCCTTGCCTCGGCTGGGAGGACTCAGAAAAGCTCGTCAGGGACCTGGCGGAATACGCCTAGACTTATATAAAGAAACGCGGTGTAGACAATGAAGAACCGTACGCTGCCGCTCAGACAGTCAGGACCGTTTCCCTCCGCCTTTCTGCATTTCTACATAGAGTGCAGCAGCCAGTGCGGCAACGCATCCGTCGGCGGCAGCGATCACAATCTGGTTGGCAAACTTCTGGCGTAGGTCCCCAACGGCGAATATACCCGGTACGCTGGTCTCGCACTTCTCGTCGGTGATTACAAAACCCTGCTCGTTCTTTCTGACCTCCGGCGGTACCAGCTGGTTATTGGGAGAATACCCGATGAAGATGAAGACCCCGTCAGTCGGACTCTCCCCCTTCTCCCCGGTCCGGACATTTTCGAACACTACGGCCTCGACCGCGCTGCCGTTTCCCCTGATTTCGGTGATGATAGTGTTCCAGACCACTTCGATCCGGGGCTCGCTCATAAGGCGGTCCTGCAGCAACTTGCTCGCCCGCAGCGAGCTTCCCCTGTAGACGAGGTATATTTTTTTGACGAGTTTAGACAGGTAAAGCGCCTCTTCTACGGCGGTATCACCGCCGCCAACGACCACAACCGACTTGTCCCTGAAGAAAAACCCGTCGCATGTAGCGCAGTAGGAAACTCCGCTTCCGACGTATTCAGCCTCGCCCGGGACTCCGAGCTTTCGCGCTGCGCCCCCGGCTGCAAGAATCAGTGCCGCCGTGTACAACATCTCACCGTTTGCAAGACGGACCGAGTGCAGGTCGGTCCCCGCGTGCACTTCCGATACCTCCTCCTGGATGACCGGCAGGCCGAATGATTTTGCATGACGGACCATCTTCTCCGCCAACTCAAATCCGGTGATACCCTCAAGTCCCGGGTAGTTCTCGACCTCCTTGGATATGGCGATCTGACCGCCGATCAAGCCTTTTTCAAACAGGACCGCATTCAGAGCGGCCCTCTTGCAATAGAGACCGGCCGTGAGACCCGCCGGCCCGCCCCCCACGATGATCACCTCATAATTTTCCTTATTCGTCATGGCCTTCCGTATATTGTACCACTTCAGATTCAGAGTCTGACCGAAAAATGAACAGTAAAAAAAGCCAACTCTGTAAAGAGAAGAATTCCGGTCTGTAGGACAAGCACCGACAAAAAAATCAGACAGTTACGGATATGCGAAACCCGTGGACCGAGATAGCCTTGAACTAAGAGAAGAAGAGATAAAGACAAGGTTTTGGGCAGAGACCCAAGGAAAGGAGCATATCATGAAGACAGAGAAATTACAGGCCAATAAAGAAGCCATTATCGGTAAAATCGCCGACTGGCGATCGGTGGAGGACAGGAATATCGAGTATGCAACGACAGCGATTTCAAAGACAAAAAACCCTCTCACCCGGACGATGCTGCAGGCGCTGAAACTCGAAGCTGAGAAGCGTCGTCTCATCCAGCAGATGATACTGGACATTATGGAAAAAGAGGCTGTCAATCTCAGCCCGGATGAACTGGGGGAACTTTCCGCTCACCTTAACAGACACATGGAGACTGAAGAGGAGGCGGCCCTGCTTGGAAAAGAGGCATTCGAGAAAAGCGAGCTTGCCGTCCCCCGTTATCTTCTCTCGTATCTCCTCGACGACCTGCAGAGACATAACGGCCTTCTCAGGCAGTTCGACGGCAAGTTGAAAAACGCGTCGATCCCGACGTCCACAACCTCAAGGACCTTCGGTCCTTCGCGGGCTACACGGGCCGCATAGCGGACATCGGCCTCGGCCGTACACAGGACGACCAGTCCCGCTGGAAACGGCGGGATTTTTTTCGGAGACCATACCTGCGCCTATATGGACCAGCAACGGCGCAAAGCGTATTATAATAAATGATGGATGGTCCTTCAAGACCGCGGCAGAATGGGAAAACAGAACGACAACAAAGACCTCTCCGGAGATCCCGTAGAACTTCCCATTGACGGTATCCTTGACCTTCACACCTTCAATCCCCGCGATGTGAAGGAACTGCTTCCCGAATACGTAGGCGCCTGCCGGCTAAAAGGGATATATGAAATACGCGTCATCCATGGCAAGGGCACCGGGGCGCTACGGGAAACGGTGCATTCGATACTACGAAGACTCCCGGGCGTAGCGTCCTTCAGGACCGCGGGAGAAGATGCGGGCGGATGGGGCGCAACCCTGGTTTCTCTTGAGCCGGATTAAAGGAAAATGTCTTAACCGGGCAGCGAGAAACAGACTCTCTTCCGATCGATCGGGCAGAGAAACTCCAGAGAAACCGCAGTTAGTTTCATGCCCTCGGCGTTCTTGTTTCCCTGCCCGTACTTCGGGTCGCCGATGACCGGATAGCCGATCATATCAAAATGCCGCCGTATCTGGTGCAGCCGGCCGGTCTTTATGATAATTTCGACAGCAGACGTGTTCTTTCCAGGATCACTGGACAGGACCCGGTATTCAGTAACCGCCGCCTTTCCGTCCAGGGGCAGTTCTATCGTGCTCCTTTCGCCTGTTTCGCCGATGATGCCGAGCACCTCCGCACGATATTTCTTCACGATCAAATTCCTCAGGAAAAGCGCCGAAAGTTCCGCCGCGGCCCTGGCGGTGTGGGCGATGAGCATCACGCCGGAGACTTCACGGTCGAGGCGGTGGACGAGAAATGCCTCTCGCGGCGGATTGAAAAAAAGTTCGGCCTGCCGCAGTAGAGAGCAATGATCTCCGTATTTTGTCCCCTGCGACATGAGTCCGGCGGGCTTATGCCATACGCTGTATGCAATGCGGTCCTCGAGACATTTCGCAGCAGGAGGGGTGCACGAAAGTATGTCTTTGTCATAATAGAGTTCAATATGGCTGCCTTTCCGAAGCCTAGTGGTCGCCCTCCGCAGCCTCTTCATCCCCCCTCTCTTTCCCTTCAGCCAGACAGCGCCCTTGTTCATCACGTCCTTGATCCTGCTCTTCGACAGTCCGGACTTCTCCGCCAGAAGATCGCAGGCATTTCCCGGCGATTCGACGTCGATCTTTACAACGGTTTTTGCCATGCCTTAATTTTACCTTACAGTCGCATACTTATTCTGAAAACAGAAGGCGAATTTATGGAATTTTTCACCATGTTCACCTTCTCGTTGATGCATTGATCAGGCATGAAAACAGGACTTCCGCATGCGTTAATCACAATTCAATCCTGCCGATTATATGGCGTTTTCTGCGCAACTGCCCTCGTCCTCTTTAAATAACGGCAGACGATGTTGAATGCGGGTCGTTTTTGTGTTAGCATTTTTTATGTTTTCGATCCCGCCCGGAAAGAGGCAAATCGACCGTGGCTGAAGTCTATCACGCCCTCGGGCTGAACATGCATCAACCCCTCGGCAACCTTCTTGCCCTGCACAATTCAGCAGAGCCGTGGGAGGCGAAGCAGGTCCTCTGGTGCTACGACCGGCCGACCCGCATGCTCGAAGGATACGAGGACGTTGCCAGGCTGCATATGAGTTTCTCCGGAACCCTGCTGAAGCAGTTCGAAGACCCCGCAATCAAAGAGACCTTCAGGGACACCGTCGATATCGACAATTTTCTCGACCGCTATAAAAGGTCGAATATAGAGTTCGTGGGGACCGGGTTGTATCATCCGGTATACCCTCTGACGCCGCAGGCCGACTGGGACGCCCAGACCGAATGGTGGATAGGACTGGGCAGACACCTCCTCGGCAGAGACCGTTTTCAGGGGTTCTGGCCGCCCGAGATGGGTTTTTGCATGGAGATGATCCCGGTGCTTAAGCGGCACGGCTACCGGTATGTGCTGGTCGACTCCTGGTACATTAAGCCGAAGAGGGAAATGCGCTGGGAGGAGGTCCGTTACCGGCCGTATATCGCCCGGTACGAGGGAGAAGAGATAATCGTCATCCCCCGCGACAGGGAACTGTCTGACGCGCAGGAATCCGGCCTCGATCCGGGATGGTTCCAGCACGAGCTCTACGAAAGGACGAAATGGTGCGACTTTCCTGCGCTAGTCACCACCTGGACCGACGGGGAAAACGGCGGCTGGTTTCGGACCCCTCATACCGAAAGCGGCTTCTGGGGCTATTTCTACCATACGATATTGAACAGGTACCGGGAGGGCACCCTGGGGTTCATCCCGATCCATATCAGTGAATATCTCGACAAGTATCCTCCGACAGAGGAGGTGGAGGTCCATCGCGGCGCCTGGAATACCGGACATCACTGGGGCGGCGATTTCATGCAGTGGACCGGGTCCCTTCTCCAGAGGAAGGGGTGGGATGAAGTGCGCAACGCAAGCGCTTATTACAACAAGGTGAAAAGATATTTCGACGAGCATCGGGGCAAGACGCCGGACCCCGAGGAGGTGCGCAGCCTTATCATACGGGCATATGACCGCATCCTGGTCGCCGAAACGAGCTGCAATTTCTATTGGGGGAGCCGGTGGGTCCACCGTTCCTTCGACGATCTGGAGCAGGCTTATCATCTTCTGGATACTGCCATGAGTCTTATGAAAAACCGGACAGAAGCGGGGTGAAGTGTCCACTCCTATATTACCTGATAGAAGGCCGGGATCCGTCATTCCCGCGCAGGCGGGAATCCAAACAAGGTGAAAAGGTGGATGCCCGACTAAGAACTTCGGGCATGACGGCTAGTCAGACGGCACGGGTAACTATAACTCCGGTGCCTGTGGCTTATCAGAGAATCAAGGGTCCCCCGCCCCCCTTCCAAGGAAATCTTTTCATCAGGTATAATTATCTATTCATAGATTCCACCTTTCTCACAGGAGGTCATAAAGCATGACGTTGAGACCGCTTCAAGACTGGGCCGTTATAAGGAAGTCGGAACCGAAAGAGAGGACCGCCGGCGGCATCATCATCCCCGAGGTCGCAAAAGAAAAACCGCTGGAAGGCATGATTGTTGCCATCGGACCGGGAAAGTTCAAGACAGAAAAGGGTAAAGAAAAGAAGAAAACGTTCGTCCCGACAGTCCTGAAGCCGGGACAGCATATAATTTATCAGAAGTACGCCGAAAGGGAGATTGAACTCGACGGTAAAACTATTACTCTCGTCAGGGAGGAAGATATCCTCGGCACAGTAGAGGAGCGTGCGCTCGCCGAGAAAAATCCCGGCGCAGTCGAGCAAAAAAAGGAGGGGCCGGTCGCGATAAGGGAAAAGGCACATGTCCCGCTTGTCCCGCCGGCAAAAACCTCCGCGCAAAAAGTCCCGACGGTGACAAAAAAGCCGGCCGCAAAGAAGACCGCGGCAAAAACGCCTCCACCGAAGAAGGAAAAAACAGAAAAAGAAGCAAAGAAGCCTATCGCAAAAAAATCGGCCTCCAAAAAACCCCCGGCAAAAAAGGCGACTCGTCCCACAGCTAAGGGAAAAGGGGAAAAGAAGTAAAATCCTTTCTTTGACGGGGATTTCGGCGGACGTCAGGGAGACTTCATCCCGGCAACGCCTGCGGCCGCCCGTTCGTGATCGGGCGAAATCTTGAGGGCCTTTTCGAAAAGGCCCTTTGCCCTCGCGGGGAAACCGAGTTCGGCGAAGACAAATCCAAGTTCGGCCAGGTAGGTGGCGTTGAAGGGTTCGAGCTTCAGCGCTCGCGCAATCGCCTTTTCCGCGGCCTTTGCCTTGTTCTGCCGGAAGAGCGCAAGCCCATAGTAATAATGATAGTCGGCCACGGAAGGATCGAAATACGTTGCCTGGCCGAAAAGCAGTTCCGCCTCGGCATATCTGTGATTTCTGAGTGCAGCCCTGCCCTCTTCACACTTGATTTTCGCGTTCTCTCCTGCTGAGGCGGGTCTCGTCGGCTTCAAGGAAACAGACTTATCGTATTCACTTCTTTTTCCGGAATTTCCCAGTGTGGCATAAGCCTCGTAGATATAGGAAAAGATATCGCTAAGTTTCTCCTTCAAGGCGTCATCTGCAAGATTGAAATGTATGTCCGGATGATACTTTTTTGCGGCGCGGTAATAGGCGCTTTTTATCTCCGGAAACGCAGCATGCGGCTTCACACCGAGAACGCCGTAATACCCGAGGTCCATATATTTCCCGTGCATCTCCTCGATGGCACGCAGGACTTCCGGGTCAAGAGAGGGTCTCTGTGCCCCGGCATCGGCAGCATCTCCCTTTTCTCCGCCTGTTTGCGGGGGAGCCTTCACCTCTACCATCCCGATATTTACCATCGCAAATACCGTCCGCAGGACTTCAAGCCTGTCGAGTCCCGTAAGAGATACGATACCTGCTATCGAAGTTTTACCGTCAATGCAGGCGAGCGCCCTTCTTCCAGCCTCATCCAGTTTCACCTCCCCTGACAATGAAGCCATATCAAGGGAGACCGCAGGAATGACGTCAAGTGAGGGCAGCACGTCGGCAATGCGCCTGACGTCGCGGACCCTTTTTGTCCCTGAATAGATGAGGTCCGGGGCGGAGAGCTTCAGCGTCAGGATCTCATTCGCCGGAAGTTCCGTCTCCTCGATCGAAAACCTGCCCTTGCCGAGACTGAAGAGACCCAGGATGATCTCTTCTATCTGGCGTCTCACCAGACCGACGAGATCTTTTGGTTCGCAGCAGCCCATCCCGACAAGAAGTGCACCCTCTTTCCGGCCTGTTCTTTCCATCTCCCGGAAAAGGGCCTTGTGTTGTTCAGCGGATATTCTGCCTTCCCTCAGAAGGATATCGGCAAGGCTGTCCCTTCTGTCGCTCGACGAAGAAAACACCATGTCCCCGTTCTGGATGAAGACTTTTTTGACGAAACCGCCATGTTCCACGGTAAGTATGCCTGTCTTCCGGCAGCTCTGCATTCCCAGCAGTATGTCCGAGAGACGGTGATCTTTCACCAGGCCCCTGTAGTTCGTCCCCATTGGGGATAGTTTACTTAGGCGGCCCCCCTCATTTCAAGATATCACGCCGAATTCGAATTCCCGGGCGGCCCTTCCGGTGGTATAATGGCCTGTAGTCCAGGAGGAAGCATCGATATTGCCGTGGCGCAGGAGCACATACACGACTGCATAATCATCGGGGCCGGTCCGGGCGGGCTTCAGGCCGCCATTTATCTCGGCCGTTACAACCGCGACGTCCTGCTCATAGACAGGGGCGGCGGCAGGACTTGGCATGCCGTGCATATCGAGAATTTCCTGACACAGAAGGCGATCTCCGGACCGGAGATCATAAAGACGGGGATGGAGCAGGCCAGAAGTTTCAACGTGCAAATAGAGAAAGGCCGGGTCGAGCGCCTTGTGAAAAATACATATTTCGAGGTATACACCCAAAATGAGAGTTTTCTATCCAAGTACGTGATCGTCTCGACGGGAGCCAACGACAACCTTCCGCCCATCGACAATGTCCACAAGTTTCTCGGGACCCACTTCTTCACCTGCGTCGACTGCGACGGCTACAGGACCACAGGGAAAAAACTCGCCGTCCTCGGCAACTCCCTGAAGACGGTCCACCTGGCGTTTGCGATGAAGGAGATGTTCACGAAGGACCTCACGCTCATCCTCTGCTTCCTGGCGCCGCCGGAGGAATACGCGGAGATGCTGAACCAGGAGAATATACCCTTCATCATCGGTCGTCCGGCACAAATCATCGGGGAAGAGAAAATCGAGGCAATCGAATTTCAGGACGGCCGTCGCGTCGAATGCGAGGTGATAATGTCCAATTTCGGGTACAAGCTGAATGATGACTTCCTTGCCGGACTCGACCTGAAAAAAGACAGGGAGGATTTCAAATATGTGACAAACCGGGAGTATGAGTCCTCGCTGGGAGGTTTATACATTCTGGGTCCCCTGACCGGCAACGACCAGGCGATCATCGCAGCAGGCGAAGGGGCGACCGCCGCTATCGATATCAAAAAAAGGCTCCTGGAATATTTGTTGTAAAGGATAATATCGGCACCGCTTTGGCGGGAGGAGGAAAAACATGGCAGAGAGCAATAAGAAACTCGATGAAATAGCAGATCAACTTAATGAGAATATCTTGGCCGTAAAGGGAACTTTAGAATTGATAGACACATCGGTTGAAGAAGATGATCTACACCAACTCTTAATTAAGGCGATTAATAGGATGGATGTAGTTCAAAGATTATCTAATGAAATGCTCAATGCCTTAAGAAATTGCTTCGACAAAATGGGGGAAACCAGGGAATAATCAGGATCGATGGAGTTCGGACCAGCTGAGCTTCTTACTTATTAAGGGTCTCATAATTGAATTTACATTAACCTGAAAATCTCCCCCTGTGAAGCTTCGGGAAATGCTGTCTTCCAACAAAGAACTTGCTTACAATTTAATGCTGCTTGAAAAACGGATCGAAAAGCATGATGGCGAGATAAAGGCAATGTTCAGCGCGATTCGTCAACTCATGACTCCGCCGGAGACGAAGAAAGTGACAACGGGGTTTGGGAGGGAGAAGGGTGGATAGTAAAGTAGCCTGTCTCATAGCCTGTCCCCTTTTTCCCCCACCCAGCGTCTTTCGGCCCGCAGTCTGCACACGCCCTTTGCGTTGTGCACTGACTGACCAACATGAACCGGCATATCCAAATTGGCCATGTAATTGTGGCGGCTTTATTAAAGTTGGCAGTAAATATGTTGCATTGCGGAATCATTCCGAACATAACTCGAACGAGGCCCCTGAAATTTCTGTTCGGTGATAACTATTGATTCAATATCTGTAACGGTAAAAAGTTTCCATTCATTGGACATATAAGAAGTATTATAATCACTTATTTGAAATGAGCGTAATAATTCATCGCCTGATATGCCAATACCATAACAATGAGGCTCGATGAGACGAAATCCTCCATCGCAATAAATTTTTAGAACGAGACGCGCATTGATTGCTTTGCAGATAATATTATTCATAGTGGTCCCCTCACGGTTTGTAATCCCCAACTTTTTAAGCAATTACATTTTATCAGAAAAAATAAAAATATTCCAAACTGAGACACTGCCGGGTAGGTGTGGTGAAGCCAAGATCGCAGTCGTGCTTTTCACATAGTCTGCGGCTGTGCACAAAATAATCCCGACCCATGAAAATTTCACTTCCTGCGATAACTCCCCTTTATCTCACCGATATAGCGTGACGGCAGCATCTGTGATGTTCTCCCGAACTTCATTCTGTAATCAGCGGACGAAAGGTAGAGTCCCTCCTTCGCCCTGGTACATGCCACATAAAAGAGCCGCCGCTCTTCCTCAAGCGCCGCACCGCTCATAATGGACCTTTCAGAAGGGAAGATCCCCTCTTCCAGAGCAGGAAGGAAGATCACGGGCCACTCAAGCCCCTTTGCGGCATGTATCGTCATTATCTTGACGCTTTCTTCCTGGCTGATCCTGTCCTGGTCCGAGGCGAGAAGACTGTCTTCCATGAACTCGGAAAAAGGCTTACCCTCCGTCTCGACGGACAGCATAACGTTGCAGAGTTCCGAGACGTTTTCTATGCGGTCCTCATGGTCTTCCTTATATTCCCCTTTCAGATATTCAAGGTAGTTCAGCTCCTGGATTATGCTCATCAGAACGGTGTAAGGCTTATCTTCCACCGCATCCCCGTGTTTGGATATCATACCTGTGAGCAGGTCCGCATTGCCCCTTTGTCTTCGGGAAAGTCTGGTATCTCCGAGCGCCTGTATCCAGTCGGTTTTAAAGTTCTCCGAGATCGCCGCGATGGCCTTCTTTCCGATCCCCCGGCCCGGCGTGTTGACGGTCCGCACAAAGGCCGCCCTGTCCCTGGTATTGGCCATAAGCCTGAGATAGCAGAGCAGGTCCTTCACCTCGGCCCTTTCGTAAAACGCTAGCCCTCTGACGATTTCATAGGGGATGCCGTACTGCATGAAACTGCTTTCCAGACCCCGGGAAAGGAAGCTCATGCGTATGAGGACGGCCATATCCGAATAGGAATAAGTTGAGGCGAGATCCTTTATCTTTTCGGCAATATGCCTGTTTTCCGAGTCATGATCGACGGAGTCACGGTATTCCACTTCCCCCTCTTCTTCCTTGTCGGTGTGAAGGGTGAGGACTTTGTCGGCCCACATGCGGTCCACCTTGCCGATGACGATGTTGGCGACATCGAGGATTTTTCTTGTCGACCGGTAGTTTTTTTCGAGCCTCATCTCGGTGGCCCCGAACTCCCGACCGAATTTCAGGATGTTTTCAGGGACGGCCCCGCGCCAGGTGTAGATCGTCTGGAAAGGATCACCGACCACGAAAATATTGTTCCTGTTCCTGCCCGAAAGGAGTTTTATGAGGGAGTACTGGATCTCGTTGGTGTCCTGGAACTCATCCACCATGAAAAAGTCATAGCGGTCCTGCCATTTACCGAGCACCTCCGGCCTGGTCACGAAAAGATGGGTTGCGTGGTGGATCAGATCGTCGTAGTCCAGCGCGTTTGACTGCTCAAGATCCCGCTGATAGGCATTTGCTGTTTCCGCATACTGGTTCTGGGGAAAAGGCAGGACTGAGATGTATTCGACCAAGTCGCCCCTATATGTCTGCTTGGCCTTCGATATGGTCTTTTGCGCGTCATCCGCTTCCTTGGGGTCGAAATTGAACCGCTTCAGTATGTCTTTCAGCGTCTTTTTGGTGTCTGTCTGGTCGTAGATAATAAACTTCTTGTCGAAGTTCCTTCCGAGAGAGGCTATATCTTCCCTCAGTATCCGGACGCAGAACGAGTGAAACGTGCTGACGGAGCGGGGCTTGATGGCGAGCATCCTTTCAACGCGGCCGGCCATTTCCTGGGCGGCCTTCTTCGTGAAGGTGATGGCGAGGATCCGGTGCGGCTTGATGCCCTTTTCTTTAATGAGATAGCCGATCTTGTGCGTAAGGACTTTAGTCTTGCCGCTGCCCGCGCCGGCCAGGAGCAATAGGGGTGAGCCGAAGTGCTCGACCGCAGCTTTCTGTTCTTGATTCAGCCCTTTTATCATTTTTTTCAGGGGAATTGCTTCGTTGATGCCAAAAGCATCAACTCTACTGCCGGACAACCTGGTCGACTTCGCGGATTATTAGATCTTTTACCGACCTTCAGAGGATGCCGAACATTTCGGGTTTTATTGTAAAGGAGGCAGACAAAATCCACAAGTTTCCATCAAATAGAGCCCACTTTAAAGGGCGAGTGGGGTCAGGAGGGATTGCCGAGTGGATCTATTTCCCGCAGTATGACGGAGGTCATAGTATGCTCGGTCGTTGTGATGCTATAAATAAGCATGCGTATTCATAATGAAACAGGCCCGGAGGCACGGAATCATCATGGATGAGAAGAGAGACAGGGAGGACCTTCCCCTTGAAATCGAGGTATCCGATGAGGATATCTACGAGGCGATGAAGGACATCCAGGGGTATCTGGACATCACCCCAGCCGACCTAAAGGAAATCTACAGACTCGCCTACCGGCATGCATTCAGCCGCATCACCACCTCTGTCAGGGCGAAAGACATAATGACGGCGAAGGTTTTTTCCGTGAAAGAGACGGCAACGATACAGGAGGTAGCCGATCTAATGGCCGCAGAGGGGATCTCTGGATTGCCTGTCCTGGATGACAATGGAAAAGTGGCCGGCGTCATATCCGAAAAAGACTTCCTCTCCTCTATGGGCGCAAAAGACAAAACACATTTCATGGGTGTGGTTGCAGAGTGCCTGAAAGGGGGCTGCGTTGCGCTTCCCATCCGAAGGAAGAAGGCTGAGGACATAATGTCGTCTCCTCCGGTGACAGTCGGCGGGGAGGCTACGGTGACCGAAATCGCAAGGCTGTTTGCCGAAAAGAACATCAACAGGGTCCCCGTTACGGACGGCGAAGGAAATCTCATGGGAATTGTCTCAAGGGGCGATATCGTTCATGCCGCTTCTTATAAAAAGACAGGTTGATTATGGGGAGAATAGAGGCCGGCATGCTGACAGAGTATCTCAATAAAATGAAGGGCACCACAAAGAGCCCCCCTGCGGTGGGTCTTTCAGAGATCATTTGGTCATGGGTGGGGGCCTTCCTCGGTATCTCCGCCGTGGCTGCCGTCAGTTATAATCTTCTCGACCGGACAGGACTGACTCTGATCATCGGCTCTTTCGGTGCTTCCGCGGTACTGATATACGGCGCTGTCAAGAGCCCGCTTGCGCAGCCGAGGAACCTTCTCGGAGGGCATTTCTGCTCCGCCATAATCGGCGTGGCCTCTTATCAGTTCCTTCACCCTTATATGTGGCTGGCATCCGCGGTTGCGGTCGCTACTGCCATCGCGTTCATGCATGCCACAAGGACCCTTCATCCTCCGGGCGGCGCAACCGCGCTGATCGCGGTAATAGGCGGAGAAAGCGTACACAAGCTGGGCTATTTATACGCTATTATTCCGGCGGCAGCAGGAGCGTCCGTAATGCTGGCCATAGCGCTTCTCGTGAATAATATACCGAGGAACCGGAGATATCCTGAATTCTGGCTCTGATTGTATATGGATGGCGGCTGAAATATGACCGGTCCAAGCCTTTGCAGATCCACCCTTCCCTGATATACTCTGTATACGTAAGCTAACGATTCCAAGGAATATCTACCGGGAGGAAAAGCACCATGGATACCAAGAAAGAACTGCGGGAAATAATGAAAAGGCTGAAGAAGGAATATCCCGGGCCAAAGACGGCCCTGCACTTTGGGGAGCCCTTCCAACTCCTCGTCGCTACGATCCTCTCTGCGCAGACGACTGACGTCCACGTAAACAGGGTCACTGAGTCACTCTTCAAAAAGTATAAATCGGTCAGGGACTATGCCGAAGTTCCGCTCGACGCTCTTTGCAAGGACGTCAGTTCGATAAATTTCTACAACAACAAGGCGAAGAACATACAGGCATCTGCGAAGATGATTATAGAAAACTTCCAGTCAAAGGTCCCAAAGACAATGGAGGAACTCATAACGCTGCCCGGCGTCGCGAGAAAGACGGCGAATATCGTCCTTTCGAACGTCTTCGGGATCAATGAAGGTATTGCGGTGGACACGCATGTAAAGAGGCTCGCGTTCCGTCTCGGCCTCACCAAAAACAATGACCCCGTGAAGATCGAGAAAGAACTTATGGAAATCACCCCAAGGGAGGATTGGGGAAACCTGTCGCACCTTCTGATCTTCCACGGCAGACAGGTCTGCCAGGCAAAAAAGCCGAAACACTCGGACTGCGTACTCTACGACCTCTGCCCGTCGAGGGACATATAGCCGCAGGAGAACCCCCGCTCTGCCCATGCACAAAACTGAAGACCTGCTCTGGCTGTGGCTGTTGCCGGAATACAGGCGCGGAACGGACCGTGAATATTGGGTAAGCCACGGGGGCAAATGGATCGTCTTCGACAGGAAAGAGAAGATCGAGGAGCTTGCCGGCAAATTAGCGCCGCTGATCGATTCCGGTGAGATAGAGAGCGCGAAATACTGGAAAAAGGACCCGAGCGCGATATGCGTGTATTGCCTCGACAGCGATAGGGGGCGGGTGGAGAAGATACTCACGGAATTCGGCGCGGCGGAAAGCAGGGTCTGGGAATACGATTATGCAATGGACAAGAACGTGCGCGACCCTCTGACGTTCCTTTACTCATGGTATTCGAAATTCAGCACGATCCTGCGGAGTTACGGATTCCTCGGGACGCTGAAGCTAATAAAGGAGGTGCTGAAACCGCGCCGGAACTGAGCGGCCTATGGTTGCGGACGGGCGCCGGCCTGCTATAATGAAACGAGACGAGGCGGAGACCAAAAGGAATAGATACTTGCATAAACGCCGAACAAGAACGCCGAAAAAGTCTTGTAATGACGACATGATTTCATTTATCTTCCACGTGACCGAAGTTCTAACGCCAAGTGACTTTCAGAAAAAGGCCGGCTGACCTCTCGATAGGTCTGCAAGGTGTCGCTACAAGCCATTTTTCAGCGCCCCTGTCCGGCTTTGCAAAGATTTGTTTGCAGGGCGATTTTACTCTTCTGTACTCTATTTCCATCCCTTCGTCACGATCTCCCGCGATTTGGAGAATGGATATTTTTTGACAAGTTCGGCCACCGGGAGTTTCTGGTCTCCTTCCCGCATCGAGTGGATGAGGGTCACCGACGCCCAGTAGTCATTGTAGTATCCCGTGCCGCTCAACTGAACAGGCACCCCTTTCTTGTTGACCGTATGGCAGGCGCCGCAGGTAACAGGGCCGGCGTATTTTCCGTCCGGGCTGAACTGAAGGGCCTGCTCATGCGTAGTGAGGTCGACCGAGGAGTTCGGCCCTTCATACCTCACCGGGTAGAGCCCGTGGATGGATTCATGGCATGATTGGCAGGCGAGGTCTCCGTGCGCCTTCGAATAGCGGTAGAGCGCGTATTTGTTCGGCTGGTCTATGGGGAAGTAACCGCCGCCTTCGCTCTCGACAAAAGGGGCGATATGACAATCCGCGCAGTGCGGCTCGGCAGCGGCAAGCCACCAGTCCTTTCCTCCCGATGCCGCGCCATACGGGACCGCATCTCCCTCCTTCGCGTTCCACGGCAGCAGTTTAAGCGCGCCTTTCTCATCCTTCGTCGCTTTCACGAGGGTAGCTCCAGTGTGCTTTGCATAGTACGATACGAGCGGTCCTCCCTCTGCGCCTACGCGGGGATCGGCGAAATATTCCCCGAATTTCTTCATGTCGCCGCCCGCAGCCGCCTTGACCACATCGCCTATCGCCTTGTTCCTGAGCGTAGCGCCTTCCTGGGCGGGGGCATTCGCAAGATCGTCATGCCGGTAGAGTTCCTGAGAAAGCGGGCTGTGGCAGTTTGTGCAGTAAAGTCCCCTCAGCTCCTTTACGGGTCTTCCGTTTTCGTCCTTGAGGCTCACCTCGTTCAGATACCATTTCCCGATCTCATTCAGGAAAAAGGGCGGCTTCGCCGCGGGGTTCGTATGCGCGTCCCTGCGCAGGTAACACCCGCCGCCCGAACTCCTCACATCTGCATTCGAAAACCGGGGGTTTCCCTCCTGGTCGACCACGTCATAAGGGTTGTTCGCCGGGTCGTTCATCTTCTCGATCTGCCAGTGCATGGGATGACAGGCCTGGCAATTCTGTGTGCGTCCGGCCTTGTCGGGCATCGGGACCAAGTTGAGATGGACAGTATGCATCGCCTCGCTGAGCGGCATAGCCTTCACCGTCTTGTAGCCGGTCGCTCCGGGCCTCGGCGTCTGAAGGTTGCCGGAGACGTTGTCGCCGTGGCAGTCGGCGCAGAAGACCGCGCCGACGGAGCCGAGCCTGTTAGAAGAGGCTTGCGAGTTATACTCCCTGAGGAAACCGGTCCCGTGGCGCTTATCATGAAGTTCGAGCACGTCGATAGTGGCCTGAGACTGTCTCGCCATGAATTCGCTCTCGTCGGGATAGTTCTTCTTCCAGTAATCATATTCCTTATCCGCAAGTTGAAGACCTTCTTCGCGTGAAAGCCTCGCCGCCTTTCCCTTCCCCGAATGGCAGACATAGCAGTTAGGAATGTCGACGGGATTCGTACCGAAGAACTCCACATCCTTGCCGCCCGCCTTCACCGGGTTCCCCGCCTTGTCCCGAAGCTGCACGACCGAGTACTGATAAGGCTGGAATTCGGTGCTCGTGATGCTCCTGATCGTCCCCTTTCTCCTGCTGTCGTAAAAGGCGGTCAGCGGCAGCCCGAGGGCGTCCCAGAGGTAAGACGAGGTGAGCGTCAGAGGCACATTCTTGACTTCGGGGATAAGCGAGTCCGTAAAGACCTTATTTCCCCCCTTGGGTCCTGCGTAGGCAAGATAACCGCCTGCGATGCTTTTCCCGGTAGGACCGGAGTCGACCGAAACCTGGATGTCCTTACCCACGTGGAGCCTCTTTGCAGACGCAGGGTCCTGGGGGAGTGTCCCTTCGAGATCCTTGTAGATAAAGAGATGAGTCCAGACGTAATTCGCCATATTGTCTCCGGGGGCGTCCATCTTACCGTCGCCGAAGACGTCTTTTCTCACCTCCCAGTAGCGCATCTTGTTGCCTTCGCTGTAGCTGTTGTCCTTCATGTGGTAATACAGCGAGAACCCGTCTTCAGGGGACAACAGACCGGGCAAACCGCCGGCCTCCCCTGCCCTGACCGCCTGTGCCTGCACGCTGTTATAGGGGGGGATCACGCAGCAGTAAGAGACATCGAACCCGACGCAGTGCATGCCGAGTTCATAATTGATAAAGATGTTATAGGGATTTTTGGGGCCGTACGCGGTACCGCCGGCAAATTTCACCGGTTTCAGTTTTCCCGTGCCAAAAGGAGGATTCGTGTCATAAGGGGAATCGACGGCGTCGGAATTGAACGCCGCGGCGAAGCTCAGCAGGCATGCGAAATATACGAGAAAGCTAAGTCTGCGACTTGTCATGATATCACCTCTTTGGTTTGTTTGCACGGGAAAACCGGGATGAGCGTCTCCTCATGTCCCTATTCTTCTTTCATCGTACTACGCAGCCCCGCATTGTCAAGTTTTGAGCGATGCGGTCGCGTAAAGCTTCAGTTAAGGGGAGAACATCTCTCGTCCACGCACCCTTACTAAGAAGTTCATAAGTATGAGACATTCGATTATAAAATCCCTCCTGACCTCCCTTTGCTAAATCCCGAAAGCTTTCGGGACTCTTTGGAATAACGCCCTCCCGAAAGCTTTTCGGGACACCCCCTCTTTCCGCACTCAGGCGGATTCGCCGAGGAGAAAAGATAAGAGGGGGAAAGGGGAGTTATGATACCTGAGGGGGGTGCGGGGAGATTTTTTACTTATGCACCGATTGATAACTGTAGAGTTATCGCGCTTGAACGGTGCCTTGACATCCTGTTGGTACGTGATAGTCTGTTAATAAAAAGAAAAAAGACACAAGGAGACTGAGAAGATGAATCTGAGGGAGAATTTTGAGCTATTCAGGTATCTCATGGAGAAGCAATGCCTGAAGCAGGAAGACATAGTCTTCGTCGACAACATCGCAGACTGGTGCAAAGAACGCGGGATACCCGAGCCTGATAAAGAAAGACCGCTCAAGCTGATCTTGCGGGACGGCCAGGGCTGCAAGCTTCTTGTCAGGGAAGATGTCCCGGATGAGACGATCGACGAGCGGATCCGCGCGGTGAGAATACGCAACCAGGTGACAAACGTAGCCTCCAGCAAGGCCGACCTGCTCGCTTCGCCCCAAAGGAAACTGGCATTTCTCTTTTTAAACGAATACGCTTACAGCCTGCCCGACGTCAAGGACGACCTTCTCGCCGACGAATGGGCCTTCAATGAAATGGAGAGGTTGGGGTATTTCAAGACGTCAGAAGCATAAGAAAGAGAGGTAGGGGCGACCCCCTGTGGCCGTCCGGTTACACATGCCGCATTTCGGCCTGATGAATACGGAAGACAGCTTCAAGACAGCGGAGGGCGCCCTCCTCCGCGCGAAGCTCCATATCCGTGCGGGAAAACGGAGACTCCGCCAGGGAAAGATTTCGGCGGGCATCCTCACGCTCTACGACGCCTTCTGCTTTGCGATGGACTGGTATGCGTTTCCACCCGAGAGGAGAAAGAAACTCGATATCCGGGAGGGGGAAGACCTGAAAAAGGAAAAGACCCTTTACGAAATTCTCGTACGTTCGGGCGTGCTCGACGGCGCGTTCGACTTTGCCGCCTTCGACAGGCTCGTCGAGCATGCCTCAGAGAATGAGATGCCGGATTACGATCACAAAAAATTGCTTCAGGAGATCGAGTCGGTCATGACCCAGCTGGGCGTCATGCCCTTCGACGAGGCGGCCCTTCCGCCCGAGGACCCCAAGACGTTTTAAGCGAAAGGCCGCAATTTTTACACTAGTGTTGCAGCGGACATGTTGAAAAAAGCCATAAAAGCGGCAGTGTTTAATTGTGATTCACGTAAACGCAGAGATAACCATGAGCGACTTTTCGGAAAAGGTTGGCTGGCCACACACGGCAACGTGAGGAGCCGCTGATTACGGACTTTTTTCACCACATCCGCTTCTTCGTTATGCGTATTTGAGACTTACTCAAACAGCGCCCGGACAAACTCCGCAGGCACGAAGTCCTGAAGGTCGTCGATCCCCTCCCCTACTCCGATAAGCCTCACCGGGATATTCAGTCCCTTCTTGATCGCAAAGACGATGCCGCCCTTCGCCGTGCCGTCGAGTTTAGTAAGCGCGATCCCGGTCACGCCTATCGCCTCGTTGAACATCTGGGCCTGCCGCAGGGCGTTCTGCCCGTTTGTCGCATCGACAACAAGGAGCACTTCATGCGGCGATCCGGCCATCGCCTTGCCGCATACCCTCTTTACCTTCTTGAGCTCGTCCATAAGAGAGCTTTTCGTGTGCAGACGTCCCGCAGTATCGATGATGACCACATCCACTCCGCGCGCCTTGCCCGCCTCGACAGCATCGAACACCACCGCCGACGGGTCCGAGCCTGACTGGTGTTTTACGAACTGGGCGTCGCTCCGCTGTGCCCATATCTCCAACTGTTCTATGGCGGCCGCCCGGAAGGTGTCTCCGGCAGCAAGCAGTACGGACAACCCCTGGTTTTTGAACCTGCTTGCAAGCTTCCCGATCGTCGTGGTCTTGCCGACGCCGTTTACGCCTACGGCAAGTATGACAAAGGGCTTTGAATCGAACGCCACGAGGGGATGCGGACTGCCGAGCATCGAGACCATCTCCTTTTTCAGGAACTCCTTGACCGAACCGGCACCTTTCATCTCTCCCCTGTCGGACTTCTCTTTGAGATGCCGGACGATCTCCGCCGCGTTCTGTGCCCCGACGTCGGAAAGGATCAGCGTCTCTTCGAGTTCTTCGAGCGACTCGTTGTCGACCGGCCGCCCGGCAAATATCGATTCTACCTTCTCTACAAACCCCTTCCTGGTCTTGACCAGACCTTCCTTCAGCCTATCGAAAAAGCCCATTATTCCACCTCAGCCCGCAGATTTGTATTGTCCGGAAAAACTAAAAGTACCTTCCTCCGGCAAGAAGATCTTTCCTGCTGATCACGTACGTCTCTCCCTGCAGCCTCCCGGGAAGCTTGATAGGATAACAGCTTCCGATGCCGTCTTTCAAATCCTCAAGGCCGTAATGAACATCGCACGCCCTGCAGACCACCCGCCCGCCTTCGAGGCGGTAGCCCGCCTTTTGGGGATAGCATTTTGCGCAGGCGTCGAAATAAGACTCCACGGAGCCGTTGACCTTCACCACGAAATAATTGATCCCCTTGTCGCCGGCATGAAAGGTAAAGAACACGGGCGTCTTCTCCTTCAGTTCATTCAGGACGATCCTTACGTCTGCCCCGTCGAAACGCGCCTCGGGATACACCGGCTTCTTTGTGCAGGCGTATATGAAGATGAAAACACTCAGCGCAAAGATGATCTTTTTCATACTGAATTGTAAATGGTCGAAATTACATTTATCAACTTTGGCGCGTTGCGCCATTCAAGCAATCAGCCCCCCTCCGTCGGGCCGGTTCAGCGGAGCACAATGTCGAAAGACTCCCCGCCCGCGTCCCTGTTGCAGTCACTTTTTTATTGTTTTTTTTTAAATAAACTTTTGTTAGTATCTGAAAGTCAAACGCAATAGGGGAAATGCTCGGAACTTCCTGGGCAGTACATTAGGTTATTGCGATTCTGCGAAGCATCTCTAACTCATCAAGCATCTTCCCGACGCCGATGGCAACCGCTGTCAGGGGGTTCTCGGCGATGGTAACAGGAAGGCCGGTCTCCTGTTTGATCAGCAGGTCGATCCGGCGCAGAAGAGCACCTCCGCCGGCGAGGACTATGCCCCTGTCAACGATATCAGCGGCGAGTTCCGGAGGGGTGTTTTCAAGGGCGACCTTGATGGTATCGAGTATGACGCTGATCGGTTCGGACAGGGCCTCGAGTATCTCGTCCTCATTGACGGTTATTGTCTTTGGTATGCCCGATATCAGGTCTCTCCCTTTGATGTCTTTCACCCTCTTCTCTGCATTGACTGTATCGCAGGCCGACCCGATTTCTATCTTTATCTGCTCGGTCGTCGTTTCCCCGATCATCAGATTGTATCTTCTCTTTATGTAGGCCATGATCGCCTCGTCCATCTTGTCGCCACCCACCTTTACCACCTTGCTGTAAACCACTCCGTCTATGGAGATGATGGCGACGTCTGTAGTGCCTCCCCCGATATCCACGATCATGTTGCCGTAGGGCTCTCCGACAGGGAGTCCTACGCCGATGGCGGCCGCCATCGGCTCCTCAACCAGATAGACCTCTCTGGCGCCCGATGCCTCGGCCGCGTCCTTGACCGCCCGCTGCTCTACCTGAGTGATCCCGGAAGGCACGCCGACGATTACCCTCGGCGACACATAACTTCTCCTGTTATGGACCTTCTTGATAAAATATTTGAGCATCTCGCCGGTTGCGTCGAAATCCGCTATAACGCCGTCTTTCATAGGCCTGATGGCCATGATATTGGAGGGGGTCTTGCCGAGCATTCTCTTTGCTTCGGCGCCGACCGCTACCGTCTTTTTATTGTCCTTCTTTATCACGACGACGGAAGGTTCATCGCAGACAATGCCTTTCCCTTTAACGTAGACGAGGGTGTTGGCAGTGCCGAGGTCTATTGCAAGGTCATCCGAAAACAGCTCGAGTATTTTATGAAAAAGCATGTCACCTCCAGTAATGACTATAAAGTTTCAATCACGGTAGTCTTCGCGATCTCATCCCCGAGACGCATACCGTTTTTACTCCCGAGGAGCAGGATGAATTCAACTATGCTGATAATCAAACCGTGGCGCCCACATAGGCTCGTGGATTCAATGCCGCCATTCCCAAAGCTGACAATAACATTCGTTCACTAAGAGTCACTCGCAAGTTCACAAAAAATAGCAAACTTTTCGCTAACTCCCTATGTAATTCTAAAGGCCTTCTCTTTCTCCTCCATTCCTTTCTTGAGTGTCTTAAAAAGACTCGATCCTCCTGAGTCTTATGGCGTCGCCCATACTATAGTTACCGATCGTTAAAAACCGATTAAGAGCAGATTAATTTTTCTTAATTTGCGCACGTCCTGATTATTTCGGCGATACTGAGATGTCGCATTTTGAGGTACGCATGAGGGCACGAGGCGAGAAAGGCCCGCAGTCCCGTTCTTGGCGGGTTAGGAAATGCCGCCTTTACGCGATACAATTGGATAATCACGACAGTTCAAAGAAATCCGCTCCGTGTCAACGGGATGGGAAGAATTTCAAAAAGAAGAATTGGGGGACAATCTCATGAACGACGAAAGATATGAAAGAGGCTGGAAAAAGCTGAAGGAGATAGACGGAGAAGCAGGGGAGAGGGTCATCGAGGGCCTTAAAGATATTTCACCCGATTTGGGACGCTACACGATCGAATTCCCTTTCGGGGACATCTATTCACGTCCGGGGTTGGACCTGAAGTCCAGGGAGATCGCGACCGTAGCGGCGCTGACGGCAATAGGGAATGCCCTGCCCCAACTGAAGGTGCATATCAACGGGGCGCTGAATGTCGGCTGTACGCGGCAGGAGATCACAGAGGTCATCATCCAGATGGCGGTATACGCAGGTTTCCCCGCGGCCCTAAACGGGATGTTCGCCGCAAAAGAGGTCTTCAGGCAGCGGGATGAACAAGGTGATGGCCGAATGTCCGCATAGCAATTAAGAGCAATAGGTCCGATTAATCTGAAGTTGACAGCCGGAGAATGTGTGTTAGCATTTTCTTGAGAGCAAAACGATGCTGAAGATAAAGAGGGTATATGAGAAACCTGGCGCGGAAGACGGCTGGCGGGTGCTTGTCGACAGGCTATGGCCGCGGGGGATAAAAAAGGAGGAGGCGAAGGTAGATCTGTGGCTCAGGGAGATAGGCCCGAGCGACGAACTCAGGAAATGGTTTAGTCATGATCCCGCGAAGTGCACAGAATTCAAGCAAAGATATTTCAAGGAGCTGGACTCAAATGATGCACTGCTGAGACAGATCGAAGACAGACTCAAAGAGGGAACGGTCACGCTCGTTTACGCCGCAAAGTACGAGGAGTGCAATAACGCCACGGCCATCAGGGAATACATAGGGATAAAGGCCGGAAGGAAGCGCATAAAACGCCGCGGCATAAAAACAGGTTAAGGGGCGGGAGGAGACTTTACCTCCCGATGCATAATGGAGAGCGGATATCTGAAAGGCCATCCTCATTCAGTAACCTGACCTCATAAGGGGGAAATATGACACTCTCACAAGGTAGAGCAATCTTTATTTGGGGTACGGTCATTTCAACGGTCATTTTTCTCGGCCTCACCTATGATTCCATATCTAAGATGCCGAAGAGGACCCACGCAGAAGAATTGAGCGATGCGGTCGCAGACGGAAAGTGGACATGGCAGCGGTATAACTGTAATGACTGCCATACCATCCTCGGCATCGGCGGGTACTATGCTCCCGACCTTACGAAAGTCATGTCGCAGCGTGACCCTGAATGGACAAAACAGTTTTTAAAGGACCCGCATAAGGTCTGGCCTGCCAAAAGGAGGATGCCTAACCTCCACCTGACGGATAATGAGATCGGGAATCTTGTCGCCTTCCTCACCTGGGTAAACGGCATTGACACCAACGGCTGGCCCCCAAAACCTATGGCGGTTGCGGCCGCCGGGAGTACGCCGCTGCCGGGCGAGGCGGTGTTCAGGGCACAGGGATGTTCGGCCTGCCACAAGCTGAACGGAGTCGGAGGGGACATAGGTCCCGATCTTACGCATGTGGGAAGCACGAGGACCCCCGATTGGATCAAGCAGCAGCTCGAAAACCCAAGGTCTCATTTCCCAAATTCTCCCATGCCGAGTTTCTCGAAGCTGTCTCCGAAGGACATGAAGGATCTCGTTGATTTTCTGTCGAGTCTGAAATAGGAGGTCGTGAAAATGAAATATGAAACCCAGAAAATAGCCTATCAGTATTTTGTCGCCGCCACTCTCCTGTTCGGGCTGCAGGTGATCTTCGGTCTGCTTACCGGCGCCAAATATGTGTGGGACTACGACCCGCTTATGAACATCATACCGTTCAACACCTCCAGGGCGATTCACATAAATCTCCTCGTGGTCTGGCTCCTTATCGGCTTCATGGGCGGCACCTACTACCTCGTGCCGGAAGAGGCGGAAACCGATATATACAGCCCCCGGCTGGCAGCTGTTCAACTCTACCTGTTTGTCGCCATCGGGGTTGCAGCCATCATCGGATATCTGGCAGGCTGGTCGTGGGGAATGCCCTTTCTTGAACAACCCACTGTCCTGAAATTCGGGATCGTAATTGTGGCCCTGATCTTTCTCTTCAACATCTTCATGACCATGATGAAGACAAAGAAGTGGACGGTGATCCAGGGCGTGCTGCTCGGGGGCCTCGTGATGCTCGCCCTGCTGTTCCTGTTCGGGATCTTCTTCGTGCGAAACCTTTCGACACAATACTATTGGTGGTGGTGGGTCATCCACCTCTGGGTCGAAGGCGCCTGGGAACTCGTGGCCGGCTCCATCATAGCCTTCATCCTCCTGAAGATGACCGGCGTGGACAGGGAACTCGTGGAAAAGTGGCTTTACGTAGAGGTAGGCCTCGTGCTCTTTACCGGTATTGCCGGAACGGGGCACCACTATTACTGGATCGGGACGCCTGGATACTGGCTCTGGGTCGGCGGCATATTCAGCGCCCTTGAGCCTGTGCCTATCCTGTTCATGGTATTCGACACCCTGCGGGATGTGAGGGAGAAAAAGATAGAGATAGAAAATAAGATCCCGCTTTACTGGGCCGTCGGGTCCGCAGTCATGCACTTTCTGGGGGCCGGGGTCTGGGGGTTCGCCCATACGCTGCCGCAGATCAACAAGTGGACCCACGGGACGCAGGTCACTGCCTCACACGGTCATTTCGCCTTCTTCGGGGCCTACGTAATGATAAATCTCACCATGATATATTTTGCGGTCCCCAGGATAACGGGTGTCGTACGAAAAGGCCACGGACGCAGCCTCGTGGCGCTGCGTTTCATGGTCTTCTCCATTTTCTTCATGGTCCTTGCCCTCGCCATAGCGGGAATCGTTCAGTCCTATCTGCAGAGGATACTTGGGATGGACTATCTCACAACTCAGGACTATTTGAAGCTCTGGTACGCGGTGATGTGGGTCTCAGGCTGGGGCGTTGTGACCGGTGTATTCATATACATATTTGATTTTTTCAGCATGGGAAGGCCGCCGAAGATCACGGCCTGACACTAAACATGTTTAATCCCTGTTCCAGCCGCGGAGCGTGAAGAACTCTCCCAGGCCAGAATCGCACGCTTGCGGACCCGTCCCCACCGATAATCGCCGATCACCCCCGTCTCGCGAATCACACGATGACAGGGGATAAGGAACGCTAACGGATTCTGCCCCACTGCCGTCCCCACGGCACGTGCTGCGCCGGGCTGGTCCAGTGCCGCAGCCAGGCGCCGGTAACTGACGAGCGTGCCCGGCTGAACTTGCAATAACGCCCGCCATACCCGCACCTGGAACGCCGTGCCCTGAACGAACGCCCGCAGGGCGGGCCGCGAGTTGGAGCGGACAGGCCGCTTAAAAACCCGCTCCGCCAGCCGCGAAGCAGCGGAGTCGTCTCTATGCAGCCGCGCCTGGGGCCAATTCTCTTGAAGCTCTTCCCACTCTGGCCTTCCGTCTTCAGACTCGACGAATGAGAGATGGCAGATGCCCCGGGGGCTCTCGCCGACAAGGCACTTCCCAAATGGACTGTCGGCGAAGCCGGCAGAGATCGTCCAGCCCTCACCACCGAATTTCAATTCGCCGGGAGAGGCAGCCTCAAGGGTTACACAGAGATCATGCAGTCGGCCCGGTCCGGAAAGTCCCGAAATCAGGGCGACATCCAGTACACTCTTCCCCTCCCGAAGCAATTCCTTCGCATGAGAAAGCGTGAGGCATTGCAGAAAATCCTTGGGCGTGATCGCTGCCCAGGCGGAGAACAGCCGGTGAAAGTGGGACTGGCTCACTCCGACGTATTCCGCTAACGTAGCCAGATCAGGTTGCTCAGTATGGCGTTCATCCAGATAGCGAATGACGAGAGCGATGCGTTCGTAATCGTTCATATTTATAGTCTACCATTGAGGAATTGTCCGTTCCCACCCGATTCTTGCGGTGATGTGTGCCACTCAGCTGGACCCGATCACAGCCCTGCGCCATGAGTGTGAACAGCATGGGAAGAACTGCAGTTAGGGACTGCACGCCGCCGGATAGGGCGCCAGAGAAGCGGACACGTCGTCGCAGATCGCATGCCAGATACCTGTTCCGCAGCCGTCCTCTTGCAATATCATGGACGCCTGCTCCGCCGGCACAGGCCGGCTGAAGAGGAACCCCTGTATGTTATGACAGCCCTTCGCAACCAGAAATGCCAGTTGCTCTTTTGTCTCGACGCCTTCCGCTATTACGGACAGCCTCAGACTCCGTGCCATGGCGATTATCGCCTCAACGATGCCCCTGTCGCCAGGATGGGTGATAACGTCCCTCACAAAAGAACGGTCGATTTTTATTCCGTCAAGAGAGAGATCTTTCAGCATAGCGAGCGAGGAATAACCGGTGCCAAAATCATCGAGCGCGAGTCGCACCCCCCGGTTTTTCATCTCACTCAACGCCTCCAAAACACACTTTGGGTCTTCCATAATTACGCTTTCGGTTATTTCGAGCTCCAGATACTCCGGTGCCAGTCCCGAATCATCAAGGGCACGAAAGACCTGCCTGACGATTTCTTCCTTCCTGACCTGTTTCCTCGAGACATTAACGGAGAGGCGGACCGGGGGCAGCCCTGCATCCTGCCACAGTTTATTCTGCCGGCAGGCGGTGCGCAGCACCCACTCTCCAATGGGCACGATAAGGCCGTTCTCCTCGGCAGTGGATATGAAGGTGCCGGGAGAAACCATACCCAAATCCGGGCTGTTCCACCGGAGCAGCGCCTCCATGCCGAAGATCTTTCCGGTACGGAAATCTATCTGGGGCTGATAGTAAAGAAGGAACTCTTCACGCTCAAGCGCCTTATACAACTTATTCTCCATGACTAGCCGCTCGGGTGCCCTGGCGTTGAGGGAGCTGTTGTAGTACTGATAATTATCCTTCCAGTTGCATAAAGATTGTAAATTAACAGCCACAAAAGCTTGATTGACGGGCTTTTGAGCCTGATGACACTCCTTATGCTGGAGTTCACCGAATGTTACCTCCAGGTCATAGTTCTTTTTCCGTCATGCCCGAGGTTCTCAGTCGGGCATCCATGTTTTCTTAAGAATGGATTCCCGCCTAAAGACTGCGGGAATGACGGCCTAAATACACACACTTTATGCAACGTTAGGGTTATTCCTCCCCCGGTTTTTGGCGTGATACATCGCCGAGTCGGCATTCTTGAGAAGACTTTCGATGTCCATCCCATCGTGGGGAAATATCGTGATCCCTATGCTTGCGCTCACAAATACCTCATGCCCCTCAAGAATACAGGGCTGTGAGAGGGCTGCGAAAACGCGCTCGGCTATCCGTGATGCGTCTTCGGCCCGAGCAAGCTCACTCAAGAGAAAAGTGAACTCGTCCCCACCCATTCTTGCCACCGTTGACCACTGTTCCGGGCTAACGAGTCGTCCGACGGCATCGCACTTCCTGACGCACCCGAGAAGCCGGCCGGCTACCTCCCGCAGCAGCAGGTCGCCCACGGAATGGCCGAGCGTGTCGTTAATGCGTTTGAAATTGTCAAGGTCGAGGAACATCACCCCCAGCAATCTTTCGTATCTTTTTGCATGTTCCACGGCCTGTTTGAGCTTCTCCTTGAAGAAGGAGCGGTTGGGAAGACTGGTAAGACCATCGTAGTACGCCATGAACCGAATCTGCTGCTCAGCTCTCTTATGCGCCATGGCATACCGGATGGAGCGTTCCAGCAGATTTGCATCAAAGGCCCCCTTTATCAGATAGCCGGAATATCCTTTATCTTCTTCGTGACGGCAATAGTAGCATTCGTGCCCAACGTAACGATCAAATCCAACTTTGAAGCGGCGAAGCGCTTCACTAATTCCTCCGCTTGTACATAGCTGCCCTTTGCGTTTCCTACGGTAAACTTCACTGCCGGTTCTTTAAAGCCTTCCTTCTTAAGCTGGTCCATAATCCCCCTGAGAGATTCGCTATAGCGGGCCTGCTCAAAAAATATGAGAACGCCTATCCTTTTTTGTACGACCCTATGAACTTCCTTGCCGTATACCCCGCAGCCTATCCAGAGGTTATCGTCTAACTTTAATACATAGGCCATCTTATCTTCGATCTTTTTTGTGATAGGGTTGGACCATTTGTAGTAGTACCAGCCGCTCCCTTTTCGGGCAGTATCGATCAACCCTCTGATAAGATACCGTCCGTCCGCATCCTGCATGTCGATGAGGTCTCTGCCAACCAGCTTGGGATTCGCCCCGTGCGCAACATTGCCCCCCCTAAAATCATAGGCGAATACATAGAGATCTCTATCGATAAACTGACCCCTTTTCTCGGTTCCCGCTCTCGATATCTCTGCCAGGATTTTCTCTTTCCCGTATTTCTTGAACCATTGCCCGGCCTTCTCTATCATCGCCTTCGCTTCTGCCATGGTTCCCTGGCCTCTTTTCTGTTCGGCACGCCCAAAACTCGCCGACCCTAAGATTAATATGCCCGCCAAAAGAACCGATAATATCTTGTTCATCTTCCTGCTCCTTCCAGCGAATTATTCCAGCCATACGAGGACTGCACCTTGATGTTTGGCAGCCGGAACTCTCCCTTCCCTTCAAACATTTCTTCCACTGAGTGAAGGATTAACATAATTATCGGCATATCAGGCAAAAACTATAAGAGAGCATTGCATGATCTGGGGAAATACGTTGTCGTTAAGCACCGTCTCTATCATGGTTTTTCGCTTCGCATACTGTTTTCTGCCCCCTGCGGCATCCATTTCTGGTCCGCCAAGAAAACAGGCGGTGAAAGCGGGAGTTCGTTGACTCGGTCCGTCCGTCTTGCGACTTCCGCCTGGTACGCCGCTAAAGAATGTCCGGGCATTCCTCTCCTGTATCTAACACCGAGTCCCTTCAAAAAAAGTATAATATCCCATGCAGAACTATTACCGGTACCTCATGCCCGGGCTGAACGGCGAAGGGATCGGGCGGAATTTCGGACATTATCGCTCTCCTTTGTGTCTTTGCAGGTACACGGAGAGCCCGCAACTTTTTTCGGGATAACTGGTCTGTAGTAGGGTATTTCTCAGGAGTAAACATGCGCGAAGCATCTTACATTTTTTGTAATCTGAAGCCACTGGAAGGCTAATGCAACGGAAGAGATTATTAGTCACTCTCACGATAGCAATAATTGTCTCTCTTCCGGCATTGCCTGCGGAGGTAATTCCCGCCATGAAAATAGTTCTCAATACCGCGGATGTTCCGCCGGATTCAACGCAGGACCACACTGGCATTAGTGACGGGATTTTAACAGAGGCTTTCAGGCGCATCGGCATTCCAATGAGAATTGTTAATCTGCCGTCGGAAAGAGCGCTCATCAATGCCGATGAGGGAACAGACGATGGGAATTTCGTCCGGATAGCGGAAATAAATAAATTTTACCCCAACCTAATCCAGGTTCCTGAGGATTTGCTCAAATTTGAGTTTGTTGTATTTTCGAAGAGACGTAATTTCAAGCCGGCCGGCTGGGATAGCCTGAAGCCGTACAACGTCGGTATCGTAAGGGGCTGGAAAATACTCGAGGAGAACATCAAAGGCACGAAATCCCTGACGGAAGTCAAGGACGAAAGGATCCTTTTTGCTTTACTGGATTCCGATAAAGTTGATATGGTGGTCCACGATCGCGTACAGGGGTTGGTCCTTCTGAAGAAATTGAAATATCGCGATATCCATATACTGCGCCCTCCGCTTGCAGTGAGGAACATGTACCTTCATCTCAACAGGAAACACAGCCGTTTAATTCCGATGCTCACAGAGGCGATAAGGGGAATGAAAAGAGACGGCACGTATGATCACATAGTCAAAGAGGTATTAGATGCGTATTTGCAGGGGCGGCGCTGAATAATCATGGTAAATAGCATCAGACAGTCCATCGCGTACCGGTTGCTCTTTGCGATCGTTTTTTTCAGCCTGCTTATTACATTTCTGTTGGCCGGTGTTCAATTGTATGTTGATTATCGAAACGGAATGAGTTCCATCCAAGAGGATTTCAGAGAAATTGCGGACGTGCAGCTGAAGAGCATAACGGAAAGTCTATGGGTCATGGACAGGGAACTGCTTCAGGCCCAATTGAACGGTATCCTGAATATCGGGCACATGAAGTATGCCAGGATACAGTACAAAAACCGGTTGATCGCATCTGCGGGCGTCCCGCCGGCCGAAGCTGACATACACAGAGAATTCCCGTTGTATCGACCCTACGATAACAGACAGATATACATCGGCACGCTGTTCGTCGGCGCCGGCATGGAAAAAATATATGAAGGCCTTTCAAGTAAAATACTGAGCGAATTGTTTTACCAGGGTATCCAGGTTTTCCTGATATCTCTATTCATGTTTTTTCTCTTTCAACTTTATGTCACACGCCATCTCACCGCAATGGCTGCCTATTTCAGGAAGCAAAAGCTCTGGGAAGCCGAAAAGCCACTCACCCTTGAAGGCTATTCGGACGCCGAAAAAAATAAGGATGAGATCGGCCAGGTAGTTACGGCAATCAACACCATGGGTACCGATATGAGAAATGCTTTCTCCGAGCTTGAGAGAGAACTCCAGAGAAGACAGCAGGTTGAGGAGTCCTTGCGGGTGTTTCGAAAATTGATTGATCAGTCCAATGACTCCATATTTGTCATAGACCCTGAATCGGGCCTTTTCCTGGATGTCAACGATAGGGCCTGTAACGACTTGGGCTATGATCCCCAAACGCTTCTCGCCATGAAAGTGGCAGCTATCTCCCTGGCCGTCCCTGACAAACCGATGTGGCAGGCCCATGTCGCCGAAGTTAAAAACAGAGGCTATATGGTATTGGAAGACAGATTAAAACGCAGTGATGGCACCTTCTTTCCTGTGGAAGTGAATGTTACCTACATCACGCTGGAGAAAGGCAATTATCTTCTGGCGATAGTGAGAGACATCACCGAGCGCAAGCGCGCAGAGGAGGCACTGAGGGAAAGTGAGGAGAAGTATAAAAACGTCTTTGCTACAGCCACTGACTCGCTATTTATCATTGACGCCGAGACGAAACGCATAGTAGATGCGAACGCAGCCGCGTGCAAACTTTACGGTTACCGTTATGAAGAGATGCTGACGTTAAGGAACGTTGACCTTTCCGCAGAACCGGAAAAAACCCTCTTGGCAGTAAATAAAAAGCTCGATCATGTTCCCGTGCGATTTCATCGTAAGAAGGACGGGACTGTCTTTCCGGTGGAGATTGCGGGAAGTTATTACATCGAGAGAGAGCGTACTCTGCATGTGGCGGCAATACGCGACATTGCCGAGCGAAAACAGGCGGAAGATTTACTGCGGGAAAGCGAGGAGCAGCTTCGCGTCATTTTCGACACGTCACAGGCCGGCATCATTCTCGTGGCCCCGGAAGGCAAGATTATTTTCGCAAACAACCGCATGGCAGAAATGTTCGGAATGCCCCTGGGGGAACTCGTCGGCACCGCATATCCCGACCACCTACATACGTCGGAGCATGCCATTGGAGCAGAGCTTATGCGACAGCTGATCACGGGAGAGATACCGTCGGTCTCTACGGAGCGCCACTATATAAGAGCGGACGGGAGCGATTTCTGGGGGTTTCTGTCGGGAAAGCGCCTTGAGAACCCCGACGGGACAGTGAGGGCCCTCGTCGGGATTATCGCCGACATCACCGAGCGCAGGAAACTCGAAGAACAGCTCCGTCATGCCCAGAAGATGGAGGCGGTGGGCACGCTGGCAGGAGGTATTGCGCACGATTTCAATAATATCCTGAATGTGATCATGGGATATGGCTCCCTCGTGCTGAGCAAGTTGGAGGCGGATAGTCCTTCAAAGAACCATATGAATGAGGTGCTCGCCGCTGCCGAGAGGGCTGCGAATCTCACCAGGAGACTGCTTGTCTTCAGCAGAAAACAGGTTGCTGACGTAAAGCCCACGAATGTCAACGAAACGATCATCGGCATCCGGAAACTGCTTGACCGCGTTATCAGCGAGAATATTGATTTTAAGTTGGATCTTGCGGACAGGTGCCTTGTAGTTATGGCGGATGCCGGGCAGATAGAACAGGCACTGATAAACCTTGTCACAAATGCCCGTGACGCAATGCCGAAGGGAGGACGTTTGACGATCGGCACGGGACCCAGGGAAATTGATGATGAATATGTGGCAATGTATGGATATGGAAAGCCCGGAACGTATGCGATTATCACGGTTTCTGATACGGGGCACGGAATGGACGCGGAAACTCAGAAGAAGATCTTCGAGCCTTTTTTTACCACAAAGGGTATTGGAGAAGGAACCGGGCTCGGCCTTGCAATCTCCTATGGAATAATAAAACAGCATCGCGGATACATTAATGTCTCCAGCGAGCCGGAGAAAGGCACGGTATTCACAATATACCTGCCTCTAATCGAAGAACAGGCTTCCCTGTGCAGGAAGAAGCAGGTCCCCGTCTCTGCCGAGGGCGGAAATGAAACGGTCCTCGTGGCCGAGGACGACGCTTCCCTCAGGAGATTGACAAGGATAGTTCTGGAGTCATTCGGCTATGATGTGATCACGGCAGTGAATGGAGAAGATGCGATCACAACGTTTATGGCGAACAGGGACAAGATAGCGTTGGTGGTCCTCGACATGATCATGCCGAAGAAAAACGGAAAAGAAGTCGGTGAGGCGATCAGAGAAATAAGCTCTCAGACCAAAATACTCTTTGTGAGCGGATATACAACGGACACTTTTCAAAACGGGGAACTTATAGAGTCGGGCTTTGACTTCATCCACAAACCTGTCCAGCCGGAAGATCTTTTGAGAAAGGTGAGAGAGATTCTGGATAGATGATTAGGAAGCCGACCGGCTCTTCTTATTCCGCCGCCACATAGCGGCCAAAGCCGATTTACTATGTTCCCTTCAAAAAAAGTATAATATCTCATGCAGAACTATTACCGGTACCTCATGCCCAGGCTGAACGGCGAAGAGATCGGGATGAATTTCGGCCATTACCGCTCTCTCGTAAATAAAGGCGTTGCGGGATTCATAGTCTTCGGCGGAAGGCTCGCAGAGGTCAGAAAGCATATCGATCTCCTTCAGAAAGAGGCTGAACTGCCCCTGGTCATCGCCTCGGACCTCGAACGGGGACTCGGCCAGCAGATAAAGGGAGGCACGTCCTTCCCTCCTGCAATGGCGCTTGCACAGGCAGTTCGAAAGAAGCGCGCCCTGGGAGCGGCGTATGACCTTTCCCCGTTCAGGAAGGCATGTGCCGCCGTTGCCGAAGAGGCGGCCTACGCCGGTATCAACACGATCTTTGCGCCGGTGCTCGATATTAACACGAACCCTAAGAACCCTATCATCGCCACGAGGGCCTTCGGCGAGGACGCGAAGACGGTCTCGCTCCTTGGCTGCGAGATGGTGAAGACCTTTCAGGAGCACGGGATAGCTGCCTGCGGGAAGCATTTCCCGGGACACGGCGATACCGAAGCGGACTCTCACATCAGCCTGCCGGTAATACGCCGGGGGCTTTCGGAACTGAAAAAGACAGAACTGTCTCCTTTCAGAGAGGCGATCGCCGCCGGGGTGAAGATGATCATGCTCGGACATCTGAGCGTACCCTCCTTAGACCCTTCGGGGATTCCTGTCACGCTCTCCGGAAAAGCGGTAGCGTTTCTCAGAAAGAAGATGGGATATAACGGCATCGTGATCACCGACGCAATGAACATGGGCGGCATAGGGAAATACTCGGAGGAGAAGGCGTCTCTCATGGCGCTGGCGGCAGGTGTCGACGTCATCCTGCACCCTTCGGACGCGGACAAGGTCGCGTCATATCTCAGGACACGAAAGGCCCGCTTCGAGGCAGCGCGCCTCGAAGAGTTCCGCCGGGGCCTGTCCGGTGCTCCCGGAAGGAAGCGGCCCGATTTCCGAAAAAACAATGTACTGTCCGAATCGCTGACCGAAAAGGCGCTTACACTTTCCGGAGGCTTCCGCCCGGAAGAACGGCCCTGCCTCATCATCCTGAACGACGAAGATGATGAGAGAGGCGCCCTCTTTGCAAACAGGCTGAAAAAGGGGCTGCGCGGCCTGAAGATCATAAGTGTCAACCGCTCCTCCGGGGAGGCGCTCCCCACCCTGCCCGAAGGTGCACAGATTATCATCGCGATATTTTCCGAGACCCGGGGATGGAAGGGTGGTGCGGGCGACTGGCTCTACAAGGCACTTTCCCGTCTCGCCGGGCAGGTTGATCTCTATATCTCTTTCGGAAGTCCTTACCTGCTGGACCGGATCGAAAGCGCGGCAAAATTATTCGCCTACTGGGATTCGGCCGCTGCGCAGGAAGCCGTTGCCGTCCTTCTCATAAGAAAGATCAGGTAGTCCGGTATATTCGCCCTTCCCGGCTGTGGCAGAAAAATCTCCTGCCGGAACACATTTCCTCCAAATCGACATATAATGAGATAAGTACTGCTGAAAGGGGGAACTGGCAGATGAAGGCGCTCATGACCGGGGGAACAGGTTTCATAGGGAGCAGCGTCGTGCGCCTCCTTCTGGAGGGCGGCCACACGGTCAGAATGCTGACGCGGCGGAAGGAATTGCCCGAGGAGTTCAAGGGGAAAGAGGTCGAAGGTGTGCACGGCGACCTGAAAGACTTTTCATCGGTGATAAAGGCGATGGACGGGATGGACCTCTTTTATCACATCGGCGAGATCAAGAACGTGAACGAAACCGCCTCTCACAACAATGTGAAACTCATGGAGCAGATTATCGCAGGCATGCAGGAAAAAGATGTCCGGCGTCTCATATTCATAAGTTCGCTCACAGTCGCAGGCATCCCCTCGCTCAGCCCTGCCGGCGAGGATACTGAGCCCGAAGTGGTCCTGGAAGACCATTATACGTCATACAAGCGGGCCTGCGAAAAACTTCTCCTGAATTCTCTGCCGGGGGGGTATGTGATTATCCGGCCTGCCCCGGTCTATGGTCCGGGTTCGCGTTACCTGGGGCGGTTTATAAACGCCATCGAGAAGTTCGGACCCGTAAGGTTCCCTTTTATCGGGAATGCGAAGAACATCGCCCCCCTCATCTACATAAAAGACCTTGCGAATGCTATATACCTTTCGGGGCTCGCCCCTTCGGCCTCAGGACAGATATTCAACCTTACCGACGGCCTCCGCCACAGCTGGCTCGATTTCCTGAACACGGTAGCGGAACAACTCGGGAAGAAATTGAGGATCATGCCTATCCCGCCTCTTTTCCTGAAAATCCCTGCGGTCCCATTCGATCTCCTTACCGGGATAGTCGGCATTAAACTCGACCCCGTGCAATACGTAAACTACTTTTCGAAGGACCTCTGGTTCGACAACGCAAAGGCACGAGGCCTTATCGGCTGGCGGCCGGAGTACACTCTCGACGACGGGGTCCGGGAGATGATTAAATTCTACAGGGGCGTCTGAAGCCCAAACCCTGATCTGCACGCCGAGATAATCCAGTGGCCTTTTTCCCCGCGAGACTTTGTGCTGCAAGCCCATTAAAAGAGTGATATAATCAGTATCATGAACAATAAGAAGACCACTTATCTTGCTGCTTTTGTTTTTCTGCTGACAGTATCTTTTTGCGTCTCCTGTGCGCCCGGCATCCGTCTCAATACACAGGGTGCGCAGGATTCGGAAGTTGCGGGGACCTATACTGTCATATTCTTTGGATGCAACTACTTTAATGACCTCGAAACGATTGCCTTCTTAGACAGAGAGGGCGACCCGTATACCTTCGAACCTTACGCCCCCGACTTCAAATACAGGGTAAAGAAGCGAGTGGCCGCTAAAGAGGCCCTTGCCGAGGCAGAGAATTTTGTAGGTTGTAATGGGTCATTCAAGCGCGCCCAGCTAAGCAGCATCATCGCCCCTAACGGCGACATACTAGGGTATGAGGTGAAACCTCTGTATTATTCCTATGCGTACGGAGGCGAGGACATACTTTACACGGATTACAGGCTAAAAGGCGATAAGGTAGTTATCAATTTATGGCTGAATCCTTCGATCGAAAACATGCTCCAGGGCGGCGGCGGAGAGGGCAAGGAAAAATAACCCCTGTCTTTCCTGTCATGGCCGACTACTAGCCATTGCTATGTATCTAGACCTAGGGTCAGATTTCCACAGGCTGTAGAAAAAGTGTATTTAGATCTCTGGTCGTCATTCCCGTGGAAACGGGAACGGCATAAATCCCTCACTATATCGGTGATACAAACCTTTCTTGTATTCCTGGTTTTCTCTATGTCTCTGTGCCTCAGTGGTAAATGAACTGCAGTATATGGTTTTTTTGGTTCCAGCTTTGCCGGGTTGGGATTATAATGATAAGGAATATGAAGACATATCCGGACATCGAAAAGAGAATAGGCGAGGTCGGCCGCGAACTCTATGCGTCGATGAACAAAGTCCCCTCGATCTTCGACAGAAAGAGATGGATGGGCAGGACCATGGACCTCGCGATGAGAGACGAGGAATTCAAGCTGAACCTTTTCAGGTACGTAGACGTGCTGCCTTCGCTGAAGAGCGACTCACTCGTCACCGCGTTGTTTCAAGAGTACTTCGCAGAAGCAAAAGAACTCCCCCCGCTTATACGAAGAGGGATCGGGCGACTGTCGAAGGGATTCCTGCCGCATGTTGCAGCGAAGGTGATACGCACGGGGGTGAAGGCCTTTGCGAGACAATTCATCGCAGGCGAGGACCTTCGGGAGGCGGTGAGATCGCTCGAGTCCCTTTGGCAGGAAGGCTGCGCCGGCAGCGTCGATCTTCTCGGCGAAGAGGTCCTGAGCGACGGCGAAGCGGCGGACTATCGGGAGAGATACCTCGCACTTCTGGATTTTCTCGGCCCGGCCTCCGGCACATGGAAAGAGGACCCTGTTCTCGAGCAGGACCACCTGGGTCAGATACCGCGGTTCGACATATCACTGAAGGTCACCTCGCTTTATTCGCAGCTGGACCCTCTGGACTGGGAGCGGTCAGTCGAAAAAACAAAGGAGAACCTCTTGCCGATAATCGAAAGGGCACGGGGGGGAGGGGCATCCGTATGCTTCGACATGGAGCAGTATTACATGAAAGACCTGATCATCGAGATATTCAGGCAGACGTTCGCCGATGCAGGGGAATATCATTTCGGCGGTATCGCCCTTCAGGCATATCTCGGAGAGACAACAAGGGACCTTCCGGATTTAATCGCATGGGCACAGGAGAGAAAGAGGCCGATACGCATACGGCTCGTAAAAGGCGCATACTGGGATTACGAGGTCGTCGTCAACAGGCAGAAGGGATGGCCGGTGCCCGTATTTCTCAATAAGGGAGAGACAGACCGCAACTTCGAGGAATTGACGCGGATACTGCTCGAAAACGCCGACACGGTCCGGCCGGCGATCGCCTCGCACAACATACGGAGCATCAGCAACGCGATCGCGACCGCAGAGGCGTTGGGGCTGCCGAAGCATTCATTCGAATTCCAGATGCTCTTCGGCATGGGCGAGCCGCTGAGAAAGGCCCTGAGGGAACTGGGCTACCGCGTCAGGGTCTATGCGCCTGCCGGAGAGCTGATTCCGGGGATGGCCTATCTCGTCAGACGGCTCCTCGAAAATACCTCGAACGTCTCTTTCCTGAGGGAGTTCTTCGCGGAGGGCAAACAATTCACGGAGATCATAAGGCCTCCGGAAGTGCCATCGGCTGCTGCTGAGGAAAGCAAACCCGGCGGCTTCACCAACGAGCCGGCACGGGACTTCTCGAAGCCCGTAAACACGGCGAAGATGAGACAGGCGCTCGCTGAATCGAAGAAAGGTTTCGGGAAGAAATATCCCCTGCTGATCGGAGGGGAGGAAGTCAACACCGAACAGGAAGTAGTCTCCCTGAACCCTGCGGCCCCCCCGGAGGTGGTAGGAAGGGTCTCTTCCGCCGGTCGCGCCGACGCGGACAGGGCAATCGCGGAGGCGCTGAATGCCTCGGCTGTCTGGAGAAAGACCCCCCCGGAAACCAGGGCGGGCTACCTGTTTAAGGCGGCAGAGGAACTTCGGAAGCGGAGAGAGGAACTTGCGGCCCTCGAGGTCTATGAGGCCGGCAAGACATGGAAAGACGCTGACGGCGACGTAACCGAAGCGATAGATTATCTTGAATACTACGGCCGCGAAATGGTCCGTCTCGGCGGCACCTTTCACCCCGGGAATTATCCGGGAGAGATGAACGATTACTTCTATGGACCCCGGGGGACCGGGGTGGTCATTTCGCCATGGAACTTCCCGCTTGCAATCCCGGCAGGAATGGTCTCTGCCGGCGTCGTCACCGGCAACTGCGTGATCTTCAAACCTTCAGGCCTCTCCCCTGTCACCGGATGGCAACTCGTCGAGGCCTTCAGAAACGCCGGGCTGCCTCCGGGGGTGCTGCAGTTTCTGCCGGGGCACGGCGATGAAATCGGCGAGTATCTCGTGGCGCACGAGAGCATCGATTTCATCGCCTTCACCGGCTCGAAGGATGTCGGCCTGAGAATAGTAACGCTCGCCGCCGGCACGATGCCGGGGCAGCGCAATGTGAAAAGGGTGATCGCCGAGATGGGCGGCAAGAACGCGATAATAGTGGACGAGACCGCCGAACCCGACGAAACGGTAAAAGGCGTCCTTGAATCGGCCCTTGGCTATCAGGGGCAGAAATGCTCCGCATGCTCGCGGGCCATCGTGATCGAAGAGATCTACGAGGAATTCCTTGCAAGGCTGAAGGCGGCGATGGAGAGCATACGGATCGGGCATCCGGAGGATCCCGGCACATTCATGGGGCCGGTCATCGACGAGGCGGCGATGAAAAAGATCCGGCGTTATATCGAAAGCGGAAAGAACGATGCTGCGCTTTTCCTCGAAAGGAAGGCGGACGGCAATGGATACTTTCTAGTGTAGTGTCTCCAACGCTTCTTTACATTTAGCTATTTTGGTCAGAATTTTTTCTGCGGGTGCGGTCCATGAAAACACCCGAGGATTCTGATTATGATTTTCCAGATACTCCTTGATGGCCGCAATTAGATCGCGCACGCTTTTAAATGTGCCGCGCCGGATACGTTTATCGGTAATCTCGCGGAACCAACGCTCCACTAAGTTCAACCAAGAGCTTGAAGTCGGGATAAAGTGCAGATGGAAGCGAGGATGCCGTCTAAGCCAGGATTTTACTCGCGGATGTTTGTGCGTTCCATAATTGTCGACTATCAGATGCAGGTCAAGTCCTGCCGGAGTTTCATTCTCTATTTTTTTGAGAAAGCGAATAAATTCTTGGTGCCTGTGGCGCGGCATACAGTCGCCTATTACTTTACCATCCAGCATGCTTAAGGCTGCAAACAGTGTCGTTGTGCCGTTGCGCTTATAATCATGCGTTTGCGTCCCGCATCGTCCTTTCTTCATGGGTAGCCCTGGCTGTGTCCTGTCAAGCGCCTGAATTTGGCTCTTCTCGTCAACACATAGCACTAAGGCTTTATCCGGTGGATTCATATACAGTCCAACTATATCATGCAATTTTTCGACAAATTGTTTGTCACGACTGAGTTTGAACGTCTTTACCAAATGGGGCTTAAGGTTGTGCTGATTCCATATCCTACAGACAGTCGCCTTGCTAATCCCTTGCGCAGTTGCCATTGTGCGCGTACTCCAATGAGTCGCATTAACGGGCTTTGTATGAAGCGTCGCCTCAATCACCTCAGCAATTTTCTCCTCCGGAATTCCTGGAATACGACCGGGGCGAGGCGCATCTTTTTCCAGACCATTCAATCGAAGAGCCAGAAACCGATCTCGCCAGAGTTGCACCGTGGGCCTCGTCGTCTCAAGCTTTGCGGCAATATCCTGATTCGTCATCCCATACGAAGCCATTTGTATGATCTTTGCTCTTTGGACTAATCGCACTGGAAATCGTTTCCCTTTTGCCCACATGTCAATTGTGGATCGTTCTTCCGGTGATAACATAATTTGGGCTGCCGTTCTGCTCATATATTCACTATACATGAGATTCATCCTATTGTAAAGCTATTTATGAGACACTACACTAGGACCGGTGATCTTCAGGGACGTGGACCCCTCGGCCTCGATCGCGCAGGAAGAGATATTCGGCCCGGTGCTCTCGGTCATCAGGGCGAAAAACATCGATGAGGCCATCGCCATCGCAAACGGGACGCCTTACGCCCTGACGGGCGGGTTCTTTTCGAGAAGCCCGAAGAATATTCGGAAGGTCCGGGAGGAGTTCAGGGTCGGCAACCTCTATATCAACAGGAAGATCACGGGCGCCTTGGCGGGAAGACAGCCATTCGGCGGCTTCGGCATGTCGGGCATTGGTTCAAAGGCCGGCGGCCCCGATTATCTCCTTCAGTTCATGAACCCCAGGAGCATCAGCGAAAATACGATGCGCAGGGGCTTCGCGCCGCTCCGGTAAGAAAGGAGTGTCCGCGGTATCCAAAAGCATCTAGAACTTATCTCAAAGTGCATTTTCTTCAAAAGTGCTCCTCTCGCCGTCATTCCCGTGAAGACGGGAATTCAGTGTATTCGAGGAGTTCTGGATACCCGCCTCCGCACACATAATAACCGTCGCCCGTTTCTCCGCAGTCTTCACAAGTCTTTCGAGGTCCTCTTCGAATTCCGCCGTCTGCATATAATCCGCGAAGCCTCTGAACGACGCATTCCTCCATGCCGTATTCGGCGAGTCTTTTCGTGCATGCCGAAGTCCCCCGAGCCCCTTCATGTGGAGGTAGCCGATTTTGACCGCCTTCAAACTTTCCCGCAAAGTGTCCTCGTTGAACTGAGGGTTGTGGCGCGACTTTGGTATAGTGCGGACGTCCACTACCTTTTTTATTCCTTTGATCATCAGGGCCAATGTGATTGCAACGACAAGGATATGATATTCATAGCCCTCGCCCTTTTGTTTGCCGAACCAGTTCATGAAGAATCCGTTTTTCCAGTGGATCATCGCAACCGCCACGACCATATTGCAGGTGATGCCGAACGCTGCGATCCTTGTAAGGAAACCGGTAATCAGGCCGAGAGAACCGGCAGATTCGGCCAGGACCGCCAGAAAGGCAAAGAACGCCGGGATACCCATCTTGACCGTGAAGCTCTCCATAGCGCCGCCGAAACCCGGCCCCCCGAACCAGCCAAAGGCCTTCTGCATCCCGTGGGGGAAGAAGACTATCCCGAGCAGGAGCCTCAGGATGAGAAGCGCTGTATCATCTTCTGTCTGAAATATCTTTTTGATCATGCATGCCTCCCGTACCTCATCTTTGATTCCAGTATATCAGGTATTTTTCGCCGCCCCATCGAAAAAAAAGAATTTGCATATGCAAAGACAATGTGATAGGTTGATTACAACGTCAGCCGCCGCCGAATCGGAATTTGAACGCGACACCAAACAAAAGAAAGGAACGAAGATGAGTTATTCCAGAATAAAGTCCTTGCCGTTATGGACAAGTTGTCTTGTCCATTATTTTTTCATCCTCTGCGGCTTCCGGACAAGATTTGGGAGAATCTCTTTTTAAGAAAAATTGCTCCCCCTGCCATCCGGATGGAGGCAATATCCTCAACCCGAAGAAGACCCTCCATAAAAAGGACCGCGAGGCAAACGGCATCAAAACAGCGGCTGACATAGTGAACAAGATGAGGAATCCCGGGCCGGTCCCGACCCATCCCCAGGAATGGGCCGGCATGAAGATGTTCGATAAGGACAAGATTTCCGATGAGGACGCCCTCGAGATTGCCGGCTACATCTTGAAGACTTTCAAGTGACCGCCCAGACGCACGGGACTGCTGCGACAAAGACCTCCTTAGCGGCTTTGCCGCAACGTCCCCCCTTCCGGCTGTTTGCGATCCGCAGCCGGTACATCCAGTGGATTAAATTATTACACTTCCCATGCTATTTTGACAACAGGGCTTTCAGGCCCCTCACCGCCCTTTCGGGCGAAGGGTAAACAGGGACCCCGGCCCTTTCGAGCAGTAAGGTGATCCTGTTTGTAATACCGCTTTCGGCGATATGGGCGACCATCGGTTTGCCCAGTCCGGATTTCGCCGTGGCGAGGAGCGTGCCGAGTTTTTCGGTAATGCCGAAGACATTCGGCAGGGCAATGATCAAAAACCCGTCATACTCGTCCCTGAGTTCGCCGAGCGTGGCCACATAATCCTCGTCCTTCACCTGGGCGGTAAGGTCTACGGGGTTGTTGACCACGAAGAAGTCCGGGAACAGGTGTCCCAGCCGTTCTTTTTTTTCTCCGGATATCGCGGGCACCTCAAGCACTTGTCGCATGCATTCGTCCGCCGCGAGCACTCCGGACCCTCCGCCGTTCGTAATGATGCAGATCCGGTCGCCCCGCGAACGTCTCTGATAGGAAAGGGCCTTGGTGGCGTCCAGGAGTTCGTCGAAGTCTGCGACCTCGCGTATGCCCCACTGTTTTACTATAGAATGAAATACCTCGTACCTTCCGGCGAGCCTCCCGGTGTGGGAAAAGGCGGCCGCCTGCCCGCTCGTTCCCTTGCCTGACTTGAGGACAAGCAAAGGCTTCTTTTCAGAAAGCCCCTTCGCGCTCCGAATAAACCTTCTGCCGTCGATCACGGATTCGAGATAGGAGACCACCACGTCCGTACTGTCATCACCGGAGAAGTACTCATACAGGTCTGATTCCGTAACGTCTACGGCATTACCGTACCCTATCGCCTTCGACACGCCGGCCCGGGCATCTTTCACCGCCCCCAGCAGGCAGCTTAATATCGCGCCGCTCTGTGAGATAACGGCGACATTTCCCTTCTTAGGCCTGTGAAGCCTCTCGGGAGGGAGGAAAAAAGTGTCCAGTTTCCGGTAAGGGTTGTAGAGCCCCATGCAGTTAGGTCCTACTATTCTGAACCCGAACTCCTTCCCGATGCGCTTCACCTCCTCCTGGAGCCCCGTCTCCCCGACCTCGGCAAAGCCGGAACTCATCACGATTACGCACTTCGCCCTGCCCCCGAAATCTCTCAGTATGTCCGGCACTTCATGGGCCGGTCTGAGTATCAGAGCAAGATCGACAGGCTCCGGGATGTCCCGGACCGTCCGGTACGCCCTGAGGCCCATCAGCTCGTCATACTTAGGATTTACAGGATACACCTCCCCCCCGAAACTGAGGAGATTTTCCAGCACCACCCCTCCGAGCTTTTCCTCGGTATGGGCGGCGCCGACCAGGGCTATGGAGCGGGGTTCGAAAAGAGGGTCAAGCGGGTTCATGCGCTCTCGATGAAAATCAAAGCCGGATCTTCGAGATAGCTCGTCACCTTCGCAAGAAACCGCGAGGCATCGACCCCGTCGGTCAGCCTGTGGTCGAACGTAAGAGATATCGGAAGGATCTTCCTTATCACGATCCGGCCGTTCTTTACCCAGGGCCTTTCGGATATCATTCCGGTCCCCAGTATGGCGGACTCGGGATAATTGATGATCGGCGTCGCGAAATAACCGCCAAAGTGGCCGTAGTTTGTGATCGTGAAGGTGCCGCCCTTCATCTCCTCTAATTTTATCTTCCTGTCCCTCGCCTTGATGCTCAGGTCCTGTATCTCCAGGGCAAGCTCGAGGATCGTCTTCTTCGCCGGATCCTTGACGACCGGCACCATGAGGCCGTCCGGGGTGTCGACCGCAACCCCGATGTTATAATATTTCTTGACGATTATCTCCTCCCGCTCGTCGTCGATCGAGGCATTCAGCATCGGGTGCTCGGCAAGGGCGTGGATCACCGCCTTGATGAAAAAAGGAAAAAAGGTAAGATGCAAGCCCTTTTCGAGAAGCGGCCGCTTTTCCTTTTCCCTGAGGTCCCAGAGGTCCGTAATGTCGACTTCGTTCATTCCCGTTACAAAAGCAGTCGTCTTTTGCGACATGATAAGGTTCTTTGCGATCGTCCTGCGGATGCCCCTGAGCGGTATCCTCTCGACAGGCCCGTACAAGGCCTCGGCCTTTTTTTCCTTCGGGCCGGCCGCGGCGGTCACGTTGTCCTTCGTGATACTGCCACCCGGCCCCGTGCCCTTCACCTTCGCAAGGTCGACGCCGAGTTCTTTGGCCAATGCCCTGACCGCGGGTGCGGCAAGGACCACTTCCTCCTCTTCCTCTTCCTCAGGGAGGACACCGACGACCGATACCGACTTTTCCCGCTCCTCAGGCTTCTCCTTTTCGACCGGTTTTCTCTCTTCTGCGGGCTTTTCCTCCGGGACCGGCTTCTTCTTTTCGACCGCCTCGCCTTCTTCCGCGATCGTCATCAGCACCTCGCCGACTTTCACGATCTCCCCTTCTTCCTTGTTTATCTTGAGCACCCTGCCCTTCCGGGGAGACGGCACTTCGACCACCGCCTTATCAGTCTCCAGTTCAACTATGGTCTGATGCTCCTGGACCATATCGCCCTCTTTCACCACCCACTTTCTTATCTCTCCTTCGGTAATTCCTTCACCCAGGTCAGGCAATACGAAATTAAAAGGCATAGGCCCTCCTCTTATCACAGAGTCATTTGCACGCAAATTTAATCTAAAATCCCCCTCTGCGAGTCGTAGACCTCGCCCCTCTTTGCTAAAGAGTCCCGAAAGCCTTCGGGATTTGGCAAAGGGAGGTCAGGAGGGATTTTACTTAATAATATACATATTCTTTCCAGTAAAGAATATCACGCGCCATCCGGACAGTCAATTTCCGGCGTGGTATAATGCTATTGATGCGTCAGGAAAAGAGAATCAACAGAAACGTATGGCCGGTTGCACTCATTGTCGTCGTCGTTTTTCTTGTTTCATTCTCTCCGGCCGAACGGTCTTATGCGGCCGGTCGGAAGGTCTTTATGTGGCAGGTCAGGTCAAAGACCGCCACCGTCTTTCTCCTCGGCTCGATCCATTACCTGACGAAGGACGCCTATCCCCTCAGTAAAACGATAGAAGACGCCTTCGCGAAATCGAATGTCCTGGCGGTGGAGGCGAACATAAACAACCCTGATCAGCTTTTTTTTACTAAATTTCTCGAAAGCGCTTTTTATCCCGAGGGGGATTCGCTGGAGAAGCATCTCTCGGAGAATGCGTACCGTCTTGTACGGAAAGAGTTCGATGAATTCGGGCTGCCTGCCCTGCTCATAGAACGGGAGAAACCCTGGTTCCTGGCGCTGACGCTGACCTCTCTGGAGCTTCTGAAGACAGGGTTCGACCCGAACCTCGGCATCGACATGCATTTTCTTTCGAATGCAGGGAAAAGGAGGATCGTGGAACTCGAAAGTCTCGACTATCAGATAAAGCTCCTGGCCGGATTTACCGATATCGAGCAGGAATCTTTTTTAGTCTACACCATAGAAGATCTGAAAACGATGGGTGAGGAATCGGGGGTTCTGGTGAAGGCCTGGAAATCCGGGAACTCGAAAGGACTCGAGTCGATACTCTCGAAAGGGATGGCGAAAGGACCGGAGATGTCTTCCGTATGGGACAAACTCCTCTACGAGAGGAACAAAAACATGGTAACGAAGATAGAGAATTTTCTCACCACAGCCGACACCTGCTTCGTGGTTGTGGGCGCCGGTCACCTCGTGGGTGACCGGGGGATCGTCGAAATGCTGAGGGCCAGGGGATACGCCGTCAATCAACAGTGACCCCACGCTCGGCTGTCCACTTTTTGTCCGCTGACGAGGCTTCCTCGTGTTGCATCCCACATGGGAATTGAATACACTATAGTACGAAATGCCTGGCATTGATAAGTCGACATGGAAAGTGAATAAGGCATGACCATTTATGATATGACAGCGTGTGTACGCCTAATCGGCGCCTGGTTCCTCGGCCTTCTTAGGGAACTGGGTCGTATGTTCCTTTTCCTGCTGGACGCACTTGTTACGATCTTCAGGCCGCCCTTTAAGTTCAAAATGTTGATGAGACAGATCCGGTTCCTCGGCAGCAAATCCATGGTGGTCATCCTCCTCACCGGCTCTTTCACCGGCATGGTCCTGGCGTTACAGATCTATTACACACTCAGAAAATTCGGCTCAGAGGCCCTGCTCGGACCGGCGGTCGCCCTTTCTATCATCAGGGAATTGGGGCCGGTGCTCTCGGCGCTCATGGTCACCGGAAGGGCGGGCTCGGCGCTGACCGCCGAGATCGGCATCATGAAGATCACCGAGCAGATCGACGCCCTCACCTCGATGGCGCTGAACCCCATCAGATACCTGATAGTGCCGAATATCGTGGCCGCGCTCATCGCCTTCCCGTTGCTGACCGCCATCTTCGACCTTATCGGTATCTACGGAGGTTATTTTGTCGGCGTAAAACTTCTCGGGATGAGTTCGGGCACCTATTTTTCGCAGATGGAGACGTTTCTGAAGATGGAGGACATCAGGGTCGGCCTGTACAAGTCCCTGAGCTTCGGCGTCATCGTCTCGTGGGTCTGCTGCTACAAGGGCTACTTCACCGGCTATGGGGCCGAGGGGGTCAGCAAGGCAACGACGTCGGCAGTGGTGCTTTCCTCGGTACTCATCCTGATCTGGGACTATTTCCTGGGGTCGGTGCTCCTGAGGTAGTCATGATAGAGATCGTCAACCTCAAAAAGGGCTTCGGCAAGCAGCGAGTACTGAACGGCCTGAACCTGAAGGTCCTCAATAAGGAACTTGTCGCCGTGATAGGCCAAAGCGGCGGGGGCAAGAGCGTGCTTCTGAAACACCTGATCGGCATCATCAGGCCAGACGAGGGGAAGATCCTGATCGAAGGCGTCGATATCACCGGCGTCGGAGGGAAGGAACTCGACAGGGTGCGCGAGCGGTTCGGCGTCGTCTTTCAGGAAGGGGCGCTCTTTGACTCCCTCACTGTTTATGAGAATATCGCGTTTCCCCTGAGGGAAAAAACCCGCATGGAAAAGTATGAAATCGAGGCGCGGGTCATCCAGGGGCTGGAAGACGTGGGACTAAGGGAGATGGGAGACAAATATCCGGCCGAGATCAGCGGGGGAATGAAGAGGAGGGTCGCCCTGGCGCGCGCTCTGATCACGGAGCCGGCCATCGTGCTGTTCGACGAGCCGACCACCGGGCTCGATCCTATCATCTCGAGCTCGATCCACAAACTGATCACGAAGACCCATAAGAAGTACGGGTTTACCGGTCTCATCATCAGCCACGAGATCCCCGAGATCTTCGAAGTTGCAGACAAAATAGCCATGTTATACAATGGTACTATCATCGAGACCGGGCACCCGGAAGAGTTCAGACATTCCGACAACCCATACGTGCGGCAGTTCATCTCCGGGTCGCTCGAAGGGCCGATAGAATTATTATAGAGATGAGGAAGAGCAACCGATGAAGAAGATCGACCTGGAAGCAGCGGTGGGATTTTTTTTATTAATAGGCATTTTTTCCCTCGGGTATATTTCGGTAAAGATGGGGAAACTCGAAGTCATCGGCAGCAAGGGGTACACCGTTTACGCCGAATTCGAGCAGGCGGGGGGGATCAAACCGGGGGCCGATGTCCAGATAGCAGGGGTGACGGTCGGCATGGTATCGGGCATCAGGCTCGACAAGAATTATGAGGCGCTTGTCAGTATCCAGATCGACGACGGCGTCAGGCTGCAGGAGGATGCCATCGCGTCGATAAAGACCTCCGGCCTGATCGGAGAAAAATTCGTGCAGATCTCGCCCGGGGCCTCCGAAAAATACATTCCCGCCGGCGGCAGGATACGCGACACCGAATCCGCGATCGACATAGAGTCCGTGATCTCCAAGTACATCTTCGGAAAGATTTAGGAGGACATGATGAAGAAGAGTCTTTACGGTGCGATATGCGTTGTTTTCATATTCTGTCTTTCCCTCGCTCCCGGCGCCGTCCCGACCGCCTGCGCCGGGGACGCAACGGACCAGATCAGGGAGACGGCCGATGCGGTTATCGCCGTCCTGAACAACAAGGAACTCAAGAAGCCGGAGAATAAACTTAAGAGAAGGAAGCAATTGCGGGAGATTGTCGATAAGCGATTCGACTTCGCGGAGATGGCGAAGCGTTCCCTCGGGCTCGCATGGAACAAGAGGACACCGGAAGAAAAGAAGGAGTTCGTCTCGCTCTTTTCGGACCTGCTCGAAGACACGTATATCAGGAAAATCGAGCGGTATGAACATGAAAAGGTGATCTACACCGGCGAACGGGTCGAGGGGTCTTATGCCGCGGTCAGGACGAAAGTGGTCACCGACCAAGGGGTCGAGATTCCCGTAGAATACCGGATATTCAAAAAGGGCACTAAGTGGGAGGTCTACGACATAATCATCGAGGGCGTCAGTCTCGTCAACAATTACCGGAGCCAGTTCAGCTCAATCATCAATTCAGACACTTATGCAGGCCTCGTCAAGAAACTGAAGGAGAAAGTAAAAAAAGAGTCGGAGTAGTTTTCTCCTTAAATCGCCATTAACCGGGGCTGCGACCGGGCGGTCAGCAGTCCCCTGATTATTTCCGCCTCCATAGCGGTATGCCTTTGTCGTCCCTCAGCTTCCAGGTCTTTCCGCCTTTCCGGATTTCGTCGGCAATGATGACAGACTTGCCGTCGAGCGTGATCCGTGAGCCGCTGACCGTGACCCTGTCTTTCGGCTGGACCTTTATCCCTTCCTTCTCGATATACCATGAAGGCCCGAGGTGGACGGAAACCGTGCCCTTGTCCGATTTCAGGGTGAAGTGGACCCCGTGAGACATTCCCTTCATCGGCATCACCTTCTCGACTGAAAGGACTTCGCCTTCATCCGTCTCGACGGTGGCCGGGTTGTACAGCCTGTTGAACTTACTCCCGGCTTCCCAACCATCGCCTTTCCCCATCCCCTTCGCCAGGGCGGCAATGGGGATCATCGCACATAAAAAAAACGCAACGCCCAGAATCGTCAGTGCAGCAAGATTTTTTCTCATGATTTCCTCCTCTTAGTCTTAACAGATCCGCCCGGTCTCAACCCTGAACGATGCTATACTGCCAGTCGATTTACTGCACCTTGCAAAAAATGTGCATCTGCCTACTTTTCTCTTCGCGCACCGTTCCTCTACGTCATTATCTACTACTTATCACTGAAAGTGTCCCTCTGCAAGACATCACCCGTAGTACATGCAACGGTCGGCTACTGCCGGTCTTTCTCCTGATAGAGCGGCCCGGTATACTCCCCGCCCTCCACCTTGCTCTTCCGGTACTGGTAATAGGCGTTGCGCATCGCGATATAAGGTTCGACGGCCGACTCCTTGAAATCCTCGTAATCCCCGATCTTCAGGGAAGTGTCGTTGACCTGCTCGTACCCCTCGACCGCCAATGAATCCCTAAAAGGAGTTATGTAGCTCTCGGGGGTCAGGAAATAATCGCCTGCCATGCCGACGCTGTCCCTGAAACAAGAAGGCCCCAAAAAAGGCCAGATGATATAAAAGCCGTCGGGAATACCGTATCTCCCGAAGGTCTGGCCCATGTCCTTGTTTCCTGTCCCGATGTCGGGGTTCGCCTTGACGATCTCAAACATCCCGCCGATGCCCGCCGTGCTGTTCACTATGAACCTGCCGAGTTCAGCGACCGCAGCATGGAACCTCAACTGAAGGATCGAATTCGCAAACCGTACCGGAAAGGCGACGTTATTGACCGCATTCCGTACCCTGATCCTCCCCCATTCGGGAACAAAGAAGTTGTAGAGTTTCGCCGTCGGCTTCATCACCCAGAAATAGAGTCTGTCGTTGAACGTGAACATCGCGCGGTTCCATGGTTCGAGCGGATCGACCATCCCGCCTTCTTCCTGCATCGTCTCATCAGGGCCGCCCGTCGGCGCCTCGTCCGAGACCGCGGTGACAGACTGGCCGTCCGACCGGTCCTCTTCGGCGGAAGAATACAGGGGCAGAAGGATAATGAACAACATTGCAAGCAAAATGAAGCGGATTCTCTTTTTCATCTTTATAGCCCGTCCTTTGCAGGGATTTACCTAACTTCCATCTGCTGCATGCGCCGTCAATATTGCATCACCTCGTCGATGCCCTTCAGTATCCTCTCGACGGTCGGCATGTAATAATCCTCAAGCTTCGGAAGGGGAAGCACCGCATCATATCCCGTCACCCTTTTGATCGGCCCCTTCAGATAAAGCATTGCGTCTTCCGCGATGGATGCAGAGATCTCCGCCCCAAACCCGCCGGTCTTAGGTGCTTCGTGCACTATGACTACCCTGCCGGTCTTCTTTACCGAGGCATACACCGTCTCTTCGTCAAAGGGATTCAGGGTCATCAGATCGATCACCTCCGCGTCCACGCCCTCCACCGCCTTCATAGTCTTCTGCAGCATGCTTCCCCAGGCGATCACCGTCACCTGGCCGCCTTCCTGCACAATCCTCGCCTTGCCGAGCGGGACGGTATACTCTCCCTCCGGTACTTCCTCCTTGATCATGCGGTATAGCCTGGTCGATTCGAGGAATATCACCGGATCAGGGTCCCTGATAGCGGAGATTAGAAGCCCCTTGGCGTTGTAAGGCGAAGAAGGCACCACCACCTTGATCCCAGGCATGTGGCAGAAGTGGGCCTCGGAGCTTTCGGAATGGTGCTCAGGCGATTTGATGCCGACGCCGTAAGGGGTCCTGATCACAATCGGCACACTGTAGCGGCCCCGGGACCGCGAACGTATCCTCGCGGCATGGTTGAATATCTGGTCCACCGCAGGGTAAATAAAACCCATGAACTGCACCTCGGCAACCGGTTTCAGCCCGTAAGCCGCCATACCTATTGCAACGCCGACTATGCCGGATTCCGCAAGAGGCGTATCCATTATCCGCTCTTCGCCGAACATATCCAGAAGCCCTTCGGTCACCCTGAAGACGCCTCCGTCTCTGCCTACGTCCTCACCCAGTATCACCACGTTCTTGTCCCTCTGCATCTCCTCCTTCAATGCGAGGTTGATCGCATGCACCATGTTCATCGTCGCCATCAGAAATCCCTCATCTGTTTCACCTGTCTCGGTGTAAGTTCTTTATACGTGTAGGTCAGCATGTCGGCAGGCTTCGGGCGTTCCACCGCTTCGGCCTTCTTGACCGCCTCGTCCACCATTGCGGTCGCGTCCGTCTCCACCTGCTTTCCGTATTCCTCGTTCCAGAGTCCCTTCTTCTCCATGTAGAGTTTCAGTCTGAGGATCGGGTCCTTCGACTTCCACGCCTCGACCTCGTCCTTCGTCCGGTACCGGGAGGCGTCGTCGGCCGTAGTATGGTCCGACATCCTGTAGGTATGGCATTCGATCAGCGTCGGGCCGCCTCCGCCCCTTGCCTTGTCCACCGCCGCCTTCGTGGCCTTGTACACGGCGAAGATATCGTTGCCGTCCACCTGGACCCCTTCGAAGCCATAGGCAAACGCCTTCTGTGCGATCGTCTTCGCAGCGGTCTGCTTTGCCCGCGGCACCGAGATCGCCCACTGGTTGTTCTGACAGATGAATACCACCGGCGCCTTGAAGACTCCGGCAAAGTTCATCCCCTCGTGGAAGTCCCCCTCTGACGTGCCGCCGTCACCGAAATAGGCGAGCGTTGCCGCCTTGTCTCCCTTATATTTCGCCGCGATAGCAGCACCGACGGCGTGCAGAATATGCGTGCCGACGGGGATCGAGATCGGAAAGATATTAAGGCCCTCCGGGATCTTGATCCCGCGCTCGTCGCCGCCCCAGTACTGGAGGATCATGTACATCTCATACCCCCGGCCGATGAGGGCGCCGTTTTCCCTGAACGACGGGAACACCCAGTCCGTTTTTTCGAGTGCATAGACCGTCCCGAGCTGAGACGCCTCCTGTCCCAGGATCGAGGCGTAGGTGCCGATCCTGCCCTCCCTCTGGAGGTTCAGCGCCCGGTGGTCGAAGGTCCTCATCCGGACGAGCGTCTCGTATAACTCCCTGATCTGCGAATCCGACAGCGGAGGCATCATTGATTCGTCCGCGTCTCCTGTCTCGCTCAGGATTTCGAGACGTTTCACATTACATGATTCAATAGTCGTTTCAGGCATCTCTGTCTCACCTTTGCATACTGGATTTGCTTTCGTATTTTGACTTTTTCAAATCTTACCATAATTCCGGGACCGATTCTATATTGACTTGATCCTTCGGGTGTTTTATTTGCCATGATTGCGCTTCACACTTCACGCTTCTTACCTTTTCACCTTTAACTGTTGTCCTCCTTACTCCTTACTCCTTACCCCTCGCTGTTCTTCTCCCTTTACATCCTTTCTGATTTTTCTATAAAATTGTCCCATAGGATCGGGAAGCGGGGATTATACATTCAGGCCCAATCCGAACTTCTTTTCTTCTTATTTTGTGCAGTGCGACAATCAGTGATTTTCACCCAGGTTCTGCAGCTTCGCGCTGCATGAAAACGGCGGCAGCCTGCCTTCCGGCAGGCCTGCGCAAAAAAGGGGGAAAACAATTAATCCCCCTCTTAAGGTAAGAGGGGGGGGAGGCGGTGTCAGAGGGCGTTATCTGCTTCATCTGCCAGTCCTCGCGGGTCTTTGAGATATGGTGCAGATGCGGAATATGCCAACTTGGCAATTTACGGTAATGCTGTATTTTCAATGGGTTGAATCTTTCCTATTTGAACGAGTTATGTTAAGGTATTATCGATTTTGGCAGAAAAAGGCAAGTTGGTATAGTAATTGTTATGCAGAGATAATATAAAGGAGGGCATATGCCAAGAGGGCGATCTCGTCAAGTAGTCGATGATTATGATGAAGATTATATCGAGGACCAAAATTACCGTCGAAATCCTGTTGCCCCACCTCCGGGCCGTTTAATTGTAAAGCGTAAAGGCCATAGCATTACAAGACAAGTTCCCAAACCTGTTGTTTTGATCGATACTCGTGAAAAAATGCCTTTCGATTTTAGCCGGTTCCCGAATTGGATTTCAGAAGAAAAACGAAAGAAACTGCATGTTGGTGATTATAGTATTGAGGGTATGGAGACGTTACTCGCTATCGAACGCAAAACACTTTCGGACCTAATAACAACGCTAATGCAACAGCGTCAACGATTTTTCAAGATGTGCGAACAGTTAGCAAACTATCATTGGCGAGCCCTATTCATTGAGGCGAGCTATGAAGATGTCAAGTCACCATATGGCGAGGAATATAATACACTTGCTCATCCAAACGCAGTTTCGGGCACCCTCGATGCTTTGGAGGCACGTTTTGGTATACCAGTTATCTACACTTCACGTTCTCGGTTATTAGCCGAAGAAAAAGCGGCAAGCTGGATATCAAAACATTTTACATATTGGTATTTGGAATCAAATGGGCTTGGAAGAGTACTTCAGGAAGGTGATCTTTAATTCAATAGATTTATAAAAGGAGGATTTGAGGATGGCTCACGAAATCACATTTACACTCCCCGAGCAACCGCTTGGAAAGGTAGATGCACAGTTTATCATCAAAAAAGACGGTCAAACACTTGGAACGTTAAAAATTTCAAGAGGAACAATTGATTGGACGCCAAAAGATCATGCACATGAGAATCCTTTTCAAATAGGATGGGCTTCTTTTGACAAGATAATGCGTGAAAAAGGAAGGAGAAAGAAATAAACTTTACAGGCGAAAGGAAACGCATAACACAACAATCAAGGCGACGGTGAATAAGCCTCTGCATGTTTGCAATGGCGGTTGCCACCGCGCCTTATTTATCTCGTTAGTCGCGACACGAAGTCGCATAATCGAATGTACAGGGAGGAGGTAAACCCACTACTGTACCTGATGTATTCCCATCAGTACCTTAGAGAGGCATGCTGCCGTTGCGCTGAATGACGGGGTGTGAAGCCCTCTCGAC